>JBGSYC010000206.1:0-102373 GCA_041751095.1 Flavihumibacter sp. | reverse complement strand
TGAAATGTCAATGCCTACGAAATTTTTTAATAACTTGCTCATACTATCTTACGTTTAAGAGGTGAATAAATCAACCTGATTTTTGAACATATCAATACCTTAATAATAGGCCTGAAAACCTAATTTTCTATTTGATTCCTGTTCAAAAAAACCGGCATAAGATTAAAACGGAACATAGGTCTGAATACCTTGGAGGAACCTAATGCGCTTATGCCGGCAGGTTGTTTTACAAAATTAGTTTATCCACATTTCCACGTTGATTTCTAAAGAAAAAAGTACCAAAAAAGAAAGGGTAATAGTAATAGTCTTTTATATTAAAAATCTCTAATACAAATCTAAAGATAGGAACGGTTCATGCTTTTGAATTCCAACATACCGCAATTGCAGAACATAGCACGAAGGATGGAACGCGGCTAAGCGTGGCGGCGGTTCTATCGCCGTATTGCTCCTCCGGAACAAAGACGGCAACCGTATAAGGTTTATGACTAAATTGTTGTTTTAAATTCCGGAGTAAACGCCACAACGGCAATAAACTTTTTCTGACATGAGGTTGAATTACCCAAAGATTAATCTGATAATCGCACTGCTAACAGTTACATGGATATGTGATGCACAAAAGCTTGCAACTGAAGAACAAAAGATCGTCAGCCTCATCAACAAGCAAATGCCTGAAACGCTGCAATTGCTTGAAGAGATCGTAAACATCAACAGCGGCACGCTAAATACTGCAGGAGTTAAACAAGTTGGAGACGTGCTGAAAAAAAAGTTTGAAACCATAGGTTTTCAAACCGGATGGATAAAATTACCTGATTCACTTAAACGTGCAGGCCACCTGGTGGCCTGGAGAAAGGGAAAAGGAAAAAAGCTGTTTCTTATTGGCCATCTTGATACCGTTTTCGAACCGGATATGCCGGCAAACCCATATAAAGTCCTTAATGACTCTACGGCAACCGGGCAGGGCGTAAACGACATGAAAGGTGGCGATGTGGTAATCTTCGCCGCACTGAAAGCTTTACACGATTTAGACCTGCTAAAGAATATCTCTGTAACGTCATACTTCACCGGTGATGAAGAAAAATCGGGCTCCCCCGTTTCTGTGAGCAGGGCAGATTTCATCCAAAGAGGCAAAGATGCTGATATCGCACTGGCGTTTGAAACTGCAAACGGACTAAACACCGTGGCCACAGCCCGCCGGGGCTCAAGCAGTTGGCAGCTGAATGTACAAGGCAGACAGGCACATTCTTCCGGGATTTTTAATAACAACTACGGAGCTATTTACGAAGCGGCACGGATCGTAAACAGCTTTCGGGACCAGCTTTCCGGTGAAAAATACCTGACCTTCAACCCCGGATTATTTATCGGCGGCTCAGAAATCAGCTTCGACTCCGCCACAAACCGGGCGGTTGTTTCAGGTAAGCAGAATATTATTTCACCTTCCGCGATTGTAAAGGGAGACCTTCGGTTTCTTTCAGAGAAACAAAAAGAAAATGCCCGTGCAAGGATGAAAACGATCACGTCAACTAACAACTTACCAGGTACTGGTGCACAAATTAAATTTGAAGACGGTATCCCTTCCATGGAACCTACCAAAGGCAACAATAATCTCGTTAACATCCTGAGCAGGGTCAGCAGCGACATGGGCCTGGGGCCAACGCAGGCCGGCGACCCCGGCAGTCGCGGTGCAGGGGATATCTCCTATTTAGCGGAGTATCTCGATTGTCTTGATGGGTTGGGAGCGAGTGGCCGTGGAGCGCATGCACCAGGAGAAATTATTAACCTGAAAGAGTTTCCCCTGCTGATCCAAAGAGCGGCAATTTTTATCTACCGGCTTTCGAAGCAATAAGGTCAAAGAGCTTTTACATTCCGGTTAAGGGCTATTTTTATGTGTCTGTCTTTCATGTATAAAAAATGAAATCCGGATAAAGCAGGCAGACAGCCGGTTCAAAGTGCCGGTGCGGGTTTACAAGAAAAATTAAAGACTTATAACAAATAAATAATAACTTAGGTATCTCATTTACTTTTCTACAGCTATTGCCATATCCGAAGGAAATGCTCCCTTTTAATGTATTCTTAAAATATTTCTTTCCCTTGTGAATGGAATATATAAGAAGCCATTTCTTAAGTTGTGATAATACTTGTAAAAAAGAGCGATAACTCATCAAAACCAAAATGTATGCTTATGAGCAATCTACGACTCATCTGTTGTTTGCTATGCATGTGGATCACCGTCATCATCCCGAACAAGTCTGTTAGGGCACAAAACAAACAGATCACCGGAACCGTTGTTTCTGCAAAAGATCAGGCTCCTGTAAGCGGAGCTACTATTCTGATTAAAAATACACAACTCGGTACTAATTCAGACGCCAATGGTAATTTCAGCATCAGCGCACCCGCAAATGCAGTTTTGGTAGTCAGTTACGTTGGTTTCAACACCAGGGAAATCGCTGTAGGCAATCAAAGCCGGATCAGTATTTCACTTGAGGAAAATGCGAATAGCCTGGGAGAAGTGGTAGTTACGGCTTTGGGTATCAGGAAAGAAGCCCGGAGATTGGGTTATTCTACGTCTACTGTAAGTACCGATCAACTGACCGTTAACCGTACGCCTAATGTGATGAATGCCTTACAGGGCAAAATTGCGGGGGTGAACATATCAGGGTTGGGAACAGGGCCGGGTGGCACTTCCAAGATCCGTATCCGGGGTCAATCGTCAATTAGCGGTCAAAACAATCCACTTATTGTTATTAATGGCGTGCCAGTGGACAATACCAATTTCGGGAGCAACCCGAATAATGTAGGTTCTGACGGGTCAATAGGTACCAGAGGAGGAGTAATTGGAAATACCTCCGATGGAGGTGACGGCCTTTCCAGCATCAACCCGGATGATGTGGAAAGTATGACCATTCTGAAAGGCGCTGCAGCCTCAGCATTGTATGGTTCACGAGCCAAAGATGGTGTAGTTATGATCACCACAAAAACAAAGGGAGAAGGCAAAGGGATCGGTGTAACATATAATGTAAATTATACCAATGAGGAACCGCTGGATTTTACCGATTACCAATATGAATACGGTCAGGGAGAAAATGGTGTGCGGCCAACCACACCTAACCCAACTTCAGGACAGTGGTCCTTTGGTGAAAAATTTCAACCCGGCATGACTCAGGTTTTGTTTGACGGCGTTACTGTTCCTTACGTGCCGCAGCGCAACATTATCAGCAGGTTTTTCAGGAACGGGCAGAACCTGTCAAATACCGTGTCGTTGTCGTCCGGTGGCCCAAAGGGTGGCATTAATCTTTCCCTCTCAAACCTGAGCAGCCTTGGGATTGTCCCCAACAATACATTCAGGAGAAACACGGTAAATCTTGGTTTCAGCTATGAATTATCTGATAAGCTGAGCTTCAGAGGCAATATGAACTATTCGAGGGAGTTCAACAAGAACGCGCCGAACGTGGGCAACCAGGACAATACCATTCCCGTGTCGTTGTATAACCTGGCCAATTCTATGCCACTGGACTTGTTGAATGAGAAAAAATATAATGCGCAGGGCAGCGAATTTGTTTATTCACGGTTCAGGAATCGAACAAACCCATATTGGGTATTAGCCGAACAGTTTCAGAACATCAGGAGAGACAGGATTTTCGGAAATGTTTCTGCAAAGTATAACATCCTGCCATGGCTTTTCCTTCAGGGCCGGATCGGCCAGGATTTCTGGTCACGCGACCAGGACTATAATAACTTCCCAACCGGGCAGGCATCGCGCGCGCCTGCCCCGGCCGGCTTTGTGGACGGCATTTATACCCAGGAAGCACGGCGTTTCAGGGAACTTAACGCAGACTTCTTATTGTCTGGCAGTAAAGAATTCGGAGACTTCGGCGTGGACATGAGTTTTGGCGGGAACCATATGAAAAGGCGTTCCGACCTAAATAGCGTACAGGTGACAGACTTTGTGGTGAGAGGCCTTTATACCGTACAGAATGGAAGGGCAAAAGACCCGCTGTACGATCTGAGGGAAAGAGGCGTGAACTCGCTGTATGGTTCTGCAGAAATCTCGTTTAAACGTTTTCTGTATTTAACCGGAACCCTGCGGAATGACTGGTTTTCCACATTATCTCAGGCAAACAGAAGTATATTGTATCCATCAATTTCTGCAAGTTATATATTCTCAGAATCTTTTAACACCCTGCCCGGCTGGTTGACTTTTGGAAAACTGAGGGCTGCTTATGCACAGGTAGGGAGTGATAGTGACGTTCCGGAATATTCAAACGTTTTGTTTTATAATGTCAACAGTAACCTGGCTCCTACGCCGTCCGGATCTTTGCAACCGCTTGGATCGGCTGGTGGAAACACACTGCCAAACCCGAACTTAAGGCCTATGAGTGTTTCTGAATTCGAAGTAGGCCTTGAACTGAAACTGTTCGACAACCGGCTGGGGATCGATCTGGCAGCATACCGGAAAATTACTACCGATCAAATCGTGCAGGCGCAAATCTCAGACGCTTCAGGTTTTGTGGATACCCGAATCAATAGCGGTCAAAGCAGGAACCTGGGGTTAGAAATGCTGGTGAACATCGTACCGGTAAAATCAAACGATTTTCAATGGGAGTTTACCGCAAATGGTGCATATAATATTACCAAAGTATTGAGTCTGCTGACAAGTAAACCGGGGGAAAGAATTACCGTCGGCACCCATATCTTCAACGGTGAGCTCAGGCAAATAGTAGGGCAGGAAATGGGCCAGCTGGCGGGATTTGGATTTAGAAGGGATGCAAATGGCAACCGGATATTCGGCACCAACGGACTTCCATTAAGAACTACTGACCTGATAAATTTCGGAAGTGCCTTGCCTAAATGGGTGGGCGGATTCAATAATGCATTCAATTACAAGGGAGTCAGTTTGTCTTTCCTGATTGATTTTAAATTAGGTGGTAAAATGATCTCAGGTACAAATTTTAATGCTACCCGTCACGGCCTGCACAAAATGACCCTGCAGGGCAGAGAAGGAGGAGTGGTAGGCGATGGCGTAAATGAAGCAGGGGGCGCGAATAAAAACGTAGCGCCTGTTCAGGCTTTTTGGGAAACCGTCCGGTCTTTGGCTCTGGTTGAACCCGTTGTTTATGATGCCGGATACTGGAAGCTTCGCCAGGTGACTATGGGATATGATTTTACAAAGTTCCTGCCTGAGAAGTTTCCCGTAAAAGGCGTAAGATTTAACCTTGTCGCAAACAATGTATTGATGTTGAAGAAATGGGTTCCAAATATCGATCCGGAATCCTTCGGGTACAGTTCGGATAATCTTGTAGGACTGGAGTCTACAGGCCTTCCATCCACAAGAGGAATAGGCTTTAACCTAAATATTAAATTTTAAGCAAAGTGGCCATGAAAAAAATATCGGGTTTACATCTCATTGCTGTTTTTCTGGTAATGTTTTCGTCATGTGATAAAAATTATGATGAACTGAATACAAGTAAAACGGGCGCCATCACAATTGATCCTGCATTCCAGCTGAATACCGCGACCCTCAATTTATCTTTTGGTTCACCACTTGTATATGAATTGGGGATTGTTCAGCAGGTGATTACACCTAATTCCGGGGTTTTAACAGGAGCTAATTATAATCAGGATAACCGCGATGCTACGCAATTGCTGTGGCAGGCTTACTACCGTAATGTTATTCGAAACACCAGAGATGTCATTAAAGCGGCCAGAGCCCAACCCGACAGAAGTAACCTGCTGAACATGGCCCGGATCACGCAGGCGTATGCATTTATGGTTCTGACCGATACATATGGGGATATCCCGTACTTCCAGGGGGGTACCGGATATACCGACCAGAACTTTTTTCCGGTTTATGATGCCCAGAAAGACATTTACGCCGATATCATAAAAGAGCTGACGGAAGCATCAGCCGCCCTCAGCGCAACGGGGAGGCTTGAACCTGCCGATATCATGTACGGCGGAAACATAAGTCAGTGGAAAATGTTTGGGTATTCGCTTCTTTTACGGGCCGGTATGCGATTGAGCAAGGTAGACCCTACCCAGGCTTCCGCGGTTGCAAAGGTCGCCTTTCAGGGAGGGGTAATCACATCAAACGCCAACAACGCAGCCGTGAGGCACGACAACAACTACAGAAATGGCATCGGCAATACGCTGAACTCAACAGAAGCAAGTAATTATTACCTGGCGGAGCCATTCGTTAATTACCTTAAAAGCACCAATGATCCACGCCTGATGTCCATAGCGGTAAGGTATGTCGGAGCAAAATCCGGACCTGAACAAACGGCAGCCCGTGCTTCTTTCAGACCGGCAGACCAGATCGGAATGCCTCTGGGTCATAACAATGCCACCATTGTACCGGTAGCCACAAGCCGTGGACTCGCCAGTTTTTATGATTTTAGCCAGGTCGACCGCAACCGGCTGGCTAAACTAACTGCCCCTATGTTCCTCGTTACGGCTGCGCAAAGTCAACTTTTACTCGCTGAAGCAAGGCACAGAGGATGGATAACAACGGGCTCCGTGCAGGGGTATTATGAGGCAGGTGTTACCGCACATATGGAACAAATGGCTGTTTTTGATCCTGCATCTGCTGTGCCCGCCGGTGCTATACAAACTTACCTGATGGCAAATCCCTTTTCGGCAGCAACGGCACTGCAACAGATCAATACACAATACTGGATCGCTTCGTTCCTGAACGGGCCGGAAGCTTTCGCGAATTTCAGGCGAAGTGGTTTTCCCCAGTTAACTCCTAATCCGTTCCCCGGAAAAAGTATCAGTGGTGATTTTATCAGGAGGCTTACCTATCCGAATTCCGAAATTTCCGTGAACACTACAAATGTAAATGCGGCTATTGCAAGGATGGGACCTGATAACCTGGATACAAGAGTATGGTGGGATAAGCCGTAACAATTGAGATTACCCGATTATTGGCGTAAATTCTGTTACCGCCGGTTTTCCCTGTTTAAACAAGTAAAACCGACGGGTTGATCAGCAGTGACTATATATTTCCTTGATTGTATTTTTTATTAGAAGGGTTGAAAAGAACCCATGCTTTACAAAAATGCCTTTCGAATCAGTTAACCTATTTCACTTATAACCATTAACATCATGAAAACCATCTTACAACAGATCGTTGAGAAGCACAAAGCACAGGAAAAGGCTACCTCCGCGGCTATGCAGGCGGAATTGGCAAATCCTGCAACGAAAGACAACCGCCGCGACTTTCTCAGGAAGGCTGCGCTCGGTGGCATAACGCTCACAGGATTAATGAATCTTTCTATCGAAGACACTATTGCACAGACGACGGCTAATGTTAAAAGAACTTCACGTCCTTCCGACCTGAAAATTACAGACATGCGATACTGTGTAGTCCAGAATGTTGGGCGTACTCCTATCATAAGGATTGATACAAACCAGGGTATTTACGGATTGGGTGAAGTTAGAGATGGTGCAGATGAACGTTATGCTCTTTTCCTCAAAAGCCGTATTCTTGGACAGAACCCCTGTAACGTGGAAATGTTATTCAAAACCATCAAGCAGTTTGGCGGACAGGCGCGTCAGGCAGGTGGGGTATGCGCAGTGGAAATGGCGCTCTGGGATTTATGCGGAAAAGCTTATAATGTACCAGCCTGGCAATTGTTAGGCGGGAGGTACCGCGATAGCATACGCTTATATGCTGACACACCTGAATCTGACGACTTTGAAAAATTTAAGGAAAGGGTAAAATACCGCACCGTAGATCAGGGATATACATGGCTGAAAATGGACGTTTCTATAGGTGCACTCAGAAATACACCCGGAGCTTTAGTTAACAATAAATTCTGGGGCTCGGGATTAGGCCAGTGGAGTGGCGATTATATGTCATACGCCAACGCGAAGCACCCGTTTACCGGAATCCAGATCACTGATAAAGGACTCGAAATTCTGGCTCAAAGGGTGAGCGAGGTACGTTCGGTAATTGGAACTGACATCCCGCTTTCTACCGACCACTACGGCCACTTTGACCTCAACAACATTATTCGTTTTGGCAAATCCATAGAAAAATACCGCCTTGCCTGGCTGGAAGATATGGTTCCCTGGCAGTATACCGAACAATTAATAACCATCACCAATGCCCTGGAAACACCAACGTTAACTGGTGAAGACATTTACCTCCTCGAAAATTTCAAACCGCTTATCGACGCCCATGCGGTAGACATCATTCATCCTGACCTGGCTTCTTCCGGCGGATTATTAGAGACCAAAAGAATAGGAGACTATGCGGAAGAAAAAGGAATTGCCATGGCTATGCACTTCGCTGGCACACCTGTGTCTTTCATGGCTAACGTGCATTGCGCGGCTGCTACGCAAAACTTCCTGGCGCTGGAGCATCATTCCGTAGATGTGCCGTGGTGGGAAGGCCTTGTAAAAACAACAGACGGCAGAAAACTGATAGAGAAAGGATTTGCCCCTGTTCCACTTTCTGCACCCGGCCTCGGAATTGAATTAAATGACGATGAAGTAAAGAAACACCTGCACCCCAATGCAAAAGGCTATTTCTTACCAACACCAGAGTGGGATGAAAAACGTTCGCACGACAGGATATACAGTTAATGGAACATGCCGCTGTTTGTTCAAAATGTATTTATCTTGTGAACATCAAATCATCGGAGGCCCTCATTATAAATCGATCTTAAACATATGAAATAAGGGACCTTAAAACTTCAGGCTGAACACCTGCAATAGCAATTAAACATTTACCATGAAAATTTTTGTCTTTCTTTTCGTTTTTTCTTTTGTTTTCAATTTCGCGAACCATGCGCAGAGCAGAGATGAACAACAAGTAGCCGCAGCAGTAGAAACCCTTAAAAAAGCAATGATCGATGCAGATAAGCAGCTACTGGATAACATTGCATCACCTGATTTAAGCTACGGCCATTCAAGTGGCTTAATGGAGGACAAGGCCGCATTTATAAATGCACTGGTAACCGAAAAATCAGATTTCATTACCATGGATATTACTGATCAGGTGATAAAAATTGTAGGGAAGACGGCTTTGGTAAGACATAAACTTACCGGAAATGTAAAAGATAGTGGCGTACCTAATACCGTGAAGCTAGGTATCCTTCTGGTATGGCAAAAGCAAAGCGGAAAATGGAGATTGCTGGCCCGGCAGGCCTTTAAGCTTTTATGACAAACACAGGTTTTATCTGATGGAACTCTCCGTGATCAGGCGTAAGACGGCTCAAGCCTTCCGACGCCTGATCGCGTTTTTACTTAAATAAGGAACAGGTTAATTGTTCCATTGTATGGCGAAGTATCCGCATTGCTCTCTTCCAATGTTCTTTGCAGCATGCAAACTGCCGGAAGCCAGGAAAATCAAATCCCCTTCGCGGGTATCGTAAAAATGCTGGCCGATCTGCATCTGCACATTTCCCTTTATTACGAGGATGATCTCTTCCGCCCGGTGAGTGTGTGGCAAATGACTAACGAATTGAGGATTCAGCGCCGTCGCATGCACGTCAAACCTTTGAAACATAGAGGAAGGCCTGACGAAGATGGGCCTTGATTCTCCTTTATCCGTTTGCCTTACTGTAAATTCTTTCCAGTCCTTCACAAAAGAGCCGCCTGCCTCTGCAGAACGCCGCAAGTCGACAGGTTTCTTCGACTTAAATTTAAGTACGTAATAAATCGACGGTTTGCCGGAAATGTTTTCAAAACTTTGCCTGTCTCCCGCCACTATCAACGCAATTCCCCCGGGACCAAGTACTTTACTGCTATCGTTGATGTTCACTTTCAGGTTACCTTCTTTCACAATGATTAGTTCTTCAAAGTCGTTATCAGTCCTGGACGGATGGTTCTTAAGGCCAGGATTAAGTGTTGAAGCATGGATGCTCAGATTTGCAAGTTCGAGAGTACTGCCGTTAGCGATCTGCCTGCTTTCACCAGTGCCCGTTTTCCTGACCTTTATGTTTTTCCAGTGAATGACTCCGGATGGGACAGAATCTGTCTGGGCCTGGAGGAGCGAGGTAATGGCAACCGCGATGGCAATCAACAGGGGCTTACAATATACAAGGTTGATCATCGATCTAAATTGATTTTCATTGAAGAGTAAAACTATGTCACATTATTTAATTACACGACCGCGTAGACAAAAAAACGTATGGGTCTATTGATGACTGCTTTTCAATAAAGAAGGGGAAGCTACATAGTTCTATTTGAATACAGTATTCCGCCTGCCTGGTTTGCCAGAGGTAAAGTCCCTTACCGGTGGATGACCGCTCCATTATTTCAGGAAGAATTTTCCTGAGCAAACCATTCCGGCATATCTCCTCAAGATCTTCTTTGTGCGGCTGATAATGATGATGAGGTGTTTTTTTATCCTGACATAGCTTTTTAAAAAACGTGGTGGTAGCCATCAACAGGATTTCCTGCTGCAGGTTAGATGTGCTCATAAGAAGGGTTTTTGTTAGCTGGTGTTTATTAGAATTTACCTTACTGCTGCGTTGCCTGCAGTTTATAACCTTTAGGCATAATGTCATGAGATCAATCAGGTACCGGAAAAACGACTCTTGTATTCAGAAAAGCTTGTAATGAAGAAACGGACAAATGCTATACTAATGTAGTGTAAGAAAGCAATCATCGCAAGCGTATTAATACCTAATGCACGCAACATCCATTTCTCCGCACCAATTCGTTACCCTTTTCCATTTGAATATCTAATTATAACACACCGACGCCAGGAAAGATGAAGAATCAATGGATAGCTCTTTCTCAACCAGCATCGGAAGATTGCAAAGTTCAATGTGTATGTATGCCTCATTCTGGTGCATCCGGCAGCACAGGAGCTTTTCACCTGTAGGTGATCTCTGTACAACCTCAGGCAGCAGTTCATCAAGTGAGTTATCCAGGCAAATCTTCCCTACCTGCTCCGCTTGCGAGTGTTTGAATTGACCTCTTTTTAAGTACTGCCTGTTTAAAAAAGTGGTTGTCGCGATCAGCAGGATCTCCTGTTGTATAATGCCTTCATTCATAACGAATCGTTTTATAAATTACTTAACTCTGTTCCCTTCCTAACGAATAGTAAACACCTGTATAAGCTACATAAATTATATGTATATGCGCTTCTTATCTTAATGAAATGCGCTGATCGGCTACTATCCCGGATATCCTTTTTACAGTTACCATTTCTTATATACGTTGAAAACGGGTATTCCGTTGCTAAAACCATCATAATAAAAGGTATGTTCTGAACCGGGTAGAAATTATGCAGCGCAGCATGCAGGAGCCTGTCTATTGCGAACAGGGGATATTAAACCGTGAAGCGGTCGTGAACCTCGTTTGAAACTTTGGGGTTGAACAGGGTGGAGAATGAACTTCAAAAAAGCTGGGGCAGGGAGCCTCCAAAAGCCATTGCGCACAATGATGCACGCTGGCTGAAATTACACAAAAGCCGGCGATGTTAATTCACCACCTTATTTGCACAACTGCTGCTTGCGAATGCTTCAGGTTTGGCTTTAAAAGCAAAACCCATCCCCAAAATATAACCCATGGCTTCTTTTAAAGCTGCGTTACTTTTAAAGGTTGGATTGGTATTGATGTCTGCATGCACTTCCATATCAACATCATATACCGTAAAGAGATCGCAAAGCTCGTAAGCAATCTCAATGCTCTTTGCCACTTCTAACAACATCCGTTCTTTAATGCTGAATTGCTGTCGGGTCTTTTCGTTGTGAATGAACATGAAGCCCCCATGGCCTTCCCGTAAAAACACGATAACTGTTGCAAATTCTGTTTCTAAGCCTTTTACCTGGGAGTCGGTTCCGATGCAGACTTTCAATTTGAAACCATTGCCGGTTTCACGTTTAATCGCCGTTTCAACGGCATCAAGAATAGGAGCATCAATTGGGTCGCCATTAAATTTTCTCCAAAACATAACAATGGGTTTGTGCAATTTACGGAAAAAACGGATTGCAGCATAAGCACAGTGTTATTGTTTGATTAACTTCTCCGTCCATAGATCAACTCCGTTGTTCATGCGAAGAAAAAGGATGCCGTTAGCGGCATTCCGCACATCAATATGGTTTAGGCCACTAACAAATTTTCCATGGTGGAGTATTGTACCGTTGTTATCAAATACCTGGTATGCATGTGCTCCATTACTCCTGATGGTTATCCTGTCGTGAACGATGGAGGATAATAATTCCAGGCCCCTTTCCCGGTGTAATTTCAGGCTGATTACGTTTGAGTAGTATGCGCCTGCAGTTCCGGTAGTCGTGATCTTTACCCGGTAATAGCTCGTAGCGTGAAAGGGGCGGTAGGTAAAATTCGTTACCTCTCCGGATAAGTTTACCAAAGCCTGGAAGGTTTTTCCATCTGATGATGACTCGACAACGAAACTCTTCGATTTTTCATGGCCGGTGTACGTCCAGCTAAGAATATGATCATTAAGGGTGCTTTTGCCTTTTAGTACGACACCATGAACGGGTAATATGCTTTCGACGCTGCCATTAATTGAGTAAGATCCGAGGCTTCCATATTCTGACTGGTTAATGTTGCCTATTCCTTTTACGATGATGTAATAAGAACCGGTATTCAGATTGGTATCAATACCTGCATTCAATAGTGTTGATGGATTATATACGCCAATGGTATCTTTAGCCGCATTTAAGATGGATACTCTGATATCAATATTGGCTCCCTGGTTGCCATTGCCCACATTCTGGGGAATAGCATTTAATTTCAACACCGTCGGGAAAGGCAGGTCGATTTTAAATGCATCAATGTCTGCTGCCCTGTTTATCAGTCCGTTTACCAGGAAACTTTGGCTCTGCAAATCGACCGGTGTTGAAGTCGTTGGATTGTCACCATGATCATCAGCCCTAAAACCAAAATTATTTGCCGGCCCTGCGATAACACTAAGGTCGTCCTGAATATTATTGCACCCTGCTGTGCTTGGCCCCGAACTCCAGGTAGTCAGATTTTTATGATAACCGACACCCATGATCGGCGCCCAGCCAATTTCCCCCTCTCCCCTTCCGGCACTGTACTCTGCCACTTTATTGCAATTGACATCAAATGAGCTCTGATGCTGTAATCCGAGCGTATGCCCTGCTTCGTGCGAACAGGCTTCAGCTACATTTTTGACATTGTTGTTTAACAATGCGCTGAATACCCATGCAGGTGTATCATTGCCCCAATTAAAAGAACCTACAAAAGCTACTCCGCCCGCTCTGCCATACCATTCTGAGCTGGGAGTTACGATCAGGCGGGTTCTTTTGTTGGTAGGGGCAGCAGCATATATAAGGGAATCTGTTGTTATATTTAGATTGAACGGGCGATAATCTTCAGCAACACGGTTGAAAATTTCTACTACCGCTTCCCGCGATAATCCTGAAGGCTGAGCGTTGATGGCACCACTCCAGTTCCATGAAGTTCCGGTTACATACTGCCCGTCAAAATCGAGGAATATGGTTGCAGCTGCAGATAAATCGCTGTTCAGCACTGGCACCTGGGCCTTTGTACGATCAACGAAAATAAGGAGAGAAATGAATAAAAACAGGATTCTCCCCGAGAGGGTTTTCATAGGATCAGATATTAGGGCTGCATTCACCTGCAGATTGGATTAGGAGAACCAGCAAGATCATTCAACTAAAAGGAGGGATTGTTTCTCCCTGGTAAAATAATATTGGGCATTCTCTTTAGTCAACACAAATACATCCGCGTAACGAATACTAACGATACGACCGTTATAAATTTCAGAAAGATCTGGCTGCGTGATTTTAGATAGCGTAAGTACTGCACCGTCATAATTCGACGACCGAACGTTGATCGTGACAGCATTTTTATTATTCCGGACGCTTTCAACAAGAGAGCCTTTAAAGGAAAGGTCATCTGCCATCGGGAACTCTACTGTTCCTGAAGCAGGACTGTTGAATAACTTTTCCAGCAGAAAAATACTCGTCCGGAATTTTCCCGGCACACGGGCGAATAGCTCAGGTTTAGCGGGCAAAACCTGGTTAATGGGAACACTTTTTTGCGCGGCAGTGTGGTTATAGGCAAGGCAGCACAACAGAATAATCCCTGTTAGGCATAGGTTTTTCATGGTACGATTTAGGATTAGGGTGTCTTCCCGCCTTATTACAAGGCCATAATGTTGTTACGCGGAAGCAATAGGTAAACGGTGAAAATTAGTGGATATTGTCAGTACTGCCCCGTACTGAGTAAAACAAGCGTGCAGGCTTCTATAGGTTGAATGCCATTTTCTTCCGCAAGATCATATAATTCATCATTCTCAGCTCCCGGGTTAAAAATGATACGTTTCGGATGAAGCGATAAGATATAATGGTAATATGGTTTCTGATTAGCGGCGCTTAGATACAATGTAATGGTATCCACATCTTCAAGCGGTTGCTGCCGGGTATCAATTTGTACATCACTTACTTTCCCGGGTCTTTTGCCTATCCCGAAAACGGGATGATTTAAATTTCTTAAACGGTTAATGGCAAGGTAACTATACCGCTCAGGATTTGAGGATGCTCCAAGAACAAGCGTTTTCTTTAGATTAGCTGGCATTCGCAAATTTAGTAAAATGCTTTGTTATATACCGCCGGCGTTTTGCCAGGGGTGCATTTCAAATGACTTGTGGTTTGTTGTGTTCGTGTCCAAGAAGGTATTGACTTAAATCGGCTCCGATAGGAGCCTCGTGTTTATAGCAATCTATTCATTAATTCATCGGCTCCATAGGAGCCACGTAAACTTCACGTGGCTCCTTCGTAAACGGCCGGTGGGAAACTTATTGCGGGCAATCGTGACGCCTGTCGCGGGGTGTTGAGGTCAGGCTGCCAGATCTTATTACCAATGCAACATATCCTCCCCCATCCTGCAAGGTATTTTTTGCAAATATATGCCCGAGATTATGCACGCCTAAAAGAAGCGGCCCTGCTTTAAATGCACCACCTATCCAAAACTGCCCCTTGGTATTATATTGTACAGGAAGAAAAACACCAAGTTTCCGGGTCTCCCATCTTGGCGTAAGCGTTAACAAGTTCATCTCGTCTGCCCTCAATTTGGCAGGTCCAACAACTGAAGACAAATTGGCTGAAACCTCTGCATTCAGATAAAAATCATTGTACAGAGGCTTGTCTATGTTCACTACAAACCGCATGGGAGTAAGGATACTAAACTTACCAGATAAAGCTTTAAAATTTTGAACTACCGTTGCCAGGCTGTCGTTAAGTGCACCAAAACTTTTTAGCGGTGTAAATTTCTTTTCCAACACTATATGAGTCATGCCTGGTCTTACACCATTGGCCGACCTGCTGTGTCGGCCATACCTGAAATTATTCTTCCCGATATCCAGGAATGCTGCAGAAATCTTCCATTCGTAATCATAGTAGCTTTCGTCATCATTGTAGCCGGTAACAGCCTGTGTTTTAACGAGGTATTCCAATCCTATGTCAGCAGACACACCTCCCTGTGATCCGATAAAGATATCTTTGGCGTTTTGAAAAGTACTCTTGCTACTTTCCCCTCGGTCAAGATTAGAAGAATACCCATAACTTCCGTTAACCGTTTTTAACAGGTAAACAGCTGAATTACCCTGCATGTTTCTTGCAACGCCGACATTTTGTATGGCAGCATAGGCCCCGGAAACTCCGCGCATGAGCTTAACCGTTATCCCCGCGTTAAACCGGCCTGTTTCATTGTCCATAATGGTTCTCCCATATGTTCCAAAAAGCTCGATCCACGTGCTTGTTGTGATGTTACCATTCAAAACGGGGTTTCCCTCGTTAATCTTTAGAAAGCTTCTCAGGCTCTTTGCTGAATCCCTGAAATGATATGGGCTACTTTGTACGCTTTGGTAGCCCCGTACATTCAGTCCAAATGCAACAGCCTGGTTTCGGCCCAGAGCAACACGGCCATTTATCAGGTGAAGATTGAAATTGCTTTTTGCATACCGGCTGAAGTTACCATTACTGATCATATATTGTGAGCCGGAAGGCCGCGACAACAATGAATAATTTACCACAGCAACTGCATTGGTCGACATCTTTACCTGTGCGGATAAAAGGGTGATATCCCACGCCTCCTTATAATTCACAATGGAACCGGGATTGTTGCCGGCGCCAAGGCTTCCTGCATAAGGAGAGCCGTTGACGGCGTGATAATTCTGCGAGAAGAGCTCTGCGGCCTTAAAAAAAACACACAGCGTAGAAATTAAAATCTTCATAATGCATCAAAATGGTTCGCCATGTGTCTGACGGATTAAATAAGAAACAAGTTTTGGAAATGGCTTCAGAGAACTGACAAAGATATTCGTAAGCCATTCCTTACCAAACATTTTTTGAATCAGCCGGCCGGTGTACAGGCGTTTTTGAAACGCGCTGTTCCATCGCCGCGCATACTCAGCTTCAAGCTCCTGCCTTGAAATTTGGCCTGATAGAAAGGTCGCGATAAGCTCCGCTGCTATTTTGCCTGCATGTAAAGCCATGCTCATGCCATTGCCGCAAAGGGGTGTAATCATACCGCCGGCGTCTCCCACCATCAGCACGTGATTTTCAACCTGCAATTTGGAATCGAATGAAACCTGGGAGATGGTGAGTGGCGCTTCGTACAATACTTTGGATTCGTCAAATATCTTTTTCAGAAACGGATTTCGCCGCAGGATATTTCCTTCCAGCCTCGCAATCGAATTATCACTCGATTGCAGGTTAACAGCAGTAGTAAGATAGCACAAACAATATTTTCCGTCTTCTATCTGTGATATCCCGCAATACCCATTTTCAAAATTATGCAGTGCAATGGTATCTGAGGGAATGTCTGCTTTAATATGATATTTGACAGCGACATAATTATTCAGCTTATTGGGTTTCTGTCCGGCAAACGGCCTTTTCCATTTAACATCAAGGTTACTTCTTTTGCCAAACGCTCCGCATACCACATTTGCCTGGTAGTGTAGCAAAGAGCACCGGATATCAAAGATCGATTGCCTGAAGGAAACATCAGTGACCTTGTGCCCGGATAGCAGATGAACGCCGTTTGCTTTTGCCAGGCATGCCAGATCATGGTCTATCTTAAACCGGCTGATGCCAAAACCTCCAAGCGGAAGACTTTGCCGGATGTATTTTCCGTTTGGAGCAGAAACAATTAGGTTTTTGATCAGGGGAAGATTCATGTCACTAAGGGGATACCCAAGGTTCTCCAGGAAATTCCAACTTTCAAGACTTATATATTCACCGCACACGCGGTGGAAAGGATATTCTTCTTTTTCAAACAACACAACACTGTGCCCCGCCTTAACGAGCTGGATAGAAAGTGATAACCCTGCAAGACCACCACCAATGACAGCAACGTCGTAAAGGCCCCCGGTTTCCTGCATTGAAGAAGCTGTGTCAGGTGCATTTTTAGTATCGTATTGACTAACGAAATTCAATTATACCTTGCTGGTTTATGCTGATAGAATCGCCCGTTCCGCTGCTGTTATTGATGACCGTTATCAAATGCCGGAAAGCCCATTTCCAATTTATCGCATATTTGTCAATACCCGCTGAATTGAGCAGGCTTTCCCATTCTTTCTCCCTGAAACCGCGCAAAACTGACAATGGAGCATCATTTTTAACCAGCCGCGATCCTGAAAACAGTCCTGTCAGGATCTGAATGGCATAATAAGCCAGGGGATGCCGATTAAGATCGTTTATAAAAAATCCAATTGCTGAATTCTTCCTCATCCATTGCAACATCTTAATCACCTCTTCATTGGTAAAATGATGGCAGAAAAGTGATGAAAACACAATATCGGGATATTGTCCGGCAAAGTCGGTTAAGATATAATCCGAGTGAATGAATCTTGCATCAGCATTTGTCAGCCTCTTCCTGGCGACAGAAAGGCAATCCGGATTGATATCAATTCCCGTAAACCGCACCTTTATGTTTTGTTTTGTGCACCACCGGTGAATGGCTGATAAATTATCGCCTCCGCCGCAGCCAATTTCACAGATGTGAATGATATGGTTACCATGATCCCTTGCCGGGCCAAGCACCGTCTTTAAGCCATCGATGGTAATTTTGTGCCCCCCAAGATGTGTGTTGATAAAATCAAGCTCGTTCAGGTTTTGCCGGATATCATCGAATGGAATATCATTGCGGTCAAGAAGTTCTTTTTCGTATGATCTTGTTTTAAAATTCACGTGTGATTTGAATAATCGGGATACAGGCAAACGCAAATATATTTATTAATCGTGGGTGATTCCGGTAAGTATTGGCCATCGATGCTCAGCATACACTATTCATTACAAAAGTCTCCATGGTTAAACCCGGTCCAAAAGCAGCACCGAATACTTTGTTGGAACGCTGGTAATTCATTTCCCGCATCATTTCTTTTAAAACGAAAACGATGGTTGGTGACGACATATTGCCAAAGTGATTCAATACCTGGTAACCCTTTCGGAGTGCATCATCATCTAATGAAAGGCATTTTCGGATGGAATCCAGTATACGTTTGCCCCCAGGGTGAATACACCAGCCGGTAATATCTTCTTTGGATATACTGCCGTGTTTCAAAGCCCTGCTTACAAGGGCGTCAAAGTCTTCTTCGATAAGGTCGGGAATATACCCGCTCAAAGTCATCAGAAAACCGGATGACGAAAGTTCCCATGACATATCTTTTTTTCCTTTGGCTACAACTTCCGAGTAAAAACTTTCCATGCGCAGCCCTTTTTGGCTATAACCATCATGGGTTACGAGCATTGCAGCAGATCCATCGCCGAACAATAAACTTGATGCAATATTATCAGCTGTCCCTTCCTTCTGAAAATGGAGCGTGCACAATTCAGTACATACGATAATAACCCTGGCCAGTTGATTTGACATACAAATGGCATCCGCCATTTTCAGCGCATGAATGGCTGCATAACATCCCATAAAATTAACCGATGTCCGGAAAACGGTTTTAGGAAGATCCATCAGTTCAATTACCTGGAGGTCGAGCCCGGGTGCGCTCATACCCGTGCAGCTTACGGTGATCAGGTGCGTGATATGATCGGAACCGGTATGCCCTTCAAGGCAATTCCGGATTGCATCAACCGACAGGGGAGCCGCGTATTTATTATACAATGCCATCCGCATTTCCAATGATGGAAAGGGTTCGAGATTTTCCGAATGGGGATAAAATTTCCACTCTGCAGCAGGCCTGCTGTAGTCGGGTATAACCGAAAAACGGTGTTCAATTGTACTTTGATGATATAGGAATCTTAGCTTACGCCTTTCAGTTTCATTCATTGCATATACATTCTGCATAAATTCAAGTATATCGCTTTGGCGGTGGCGGTATAGTGGCAATGATGTTCCTATTGATATTATTTTACTCAAATATTCTCCATATTATCAGCGTTATAAATGCGGTGTTTGTACACCAGGATGCCAGGACATTCATTTTCATGGTATTTCCGAAATCAGCGGCCTGGGCGTTCTTAAAAACTTTGGCTCCCCATGCAAAAAAAAATACGAGCACAGGAAGCATAAAGATTTGAAGCACCAGGAATTGTTTAAACTCAAGCGATGAAATATAATGATATGCCAAAACCATAAAGGCACATGAGTAAACCATGCCGCAAAATACAAATGTACCCCGGTAGCCTATCAGCGCACTGATGGTAACTACACCATCTTTTCTGTCTGACTCATGCTGGTATATCTGCGTTAAGGGATAGAAGCCACCAATTAATAAACTACTTGCCAACATGCCGGTTTCAGAGATTTTTAATGTTTTCAACGGGTGGCATCCATGATACACCATCCAGAACGTTACAGCGCCCTGAAAAAAAACAACGGTGATATACCCCGCCAAAGGGTATTTTTTTAAACGTATCCCGCGGTAACTGTAAGCCCTTGATGCCAGAATATACAGCATTACAGCTATCGCAAAGTAAACACTGATCAAAAAACCCAGGAACACGCTCAAAATATCCATTACAACGGAAACATTAAAAAGTTGCCGTGTGGGTTGCATGGGAACTTTTATTCCGCCTATACTTCCTTCATCCCTGTCCATATATGAGTTATATCCGTTGCTTGCAGGATATACCAGCACGTGTAAGATAAAGAAGATAAGCAGCGCACGCCACCAGTCGGGCTGCTGAACCTGGCTCAGGGCAAAAAGGTAAACAGGCATCAGGAAAAACGAAAAAGGAAAACGCAGCAGTTGGAGGGTAGAGGCGGTAAGCACGAGATATAGATTGTAGATTATATATTTTAGACTTCAGCTTTGGGCCTTCAGCGTTAATATTATCGCATCAACCACAAATGGCGGCATATTTACGTATTAAGATCGGAGATTTCCTTTTAATATTCAACTGCAATCGCAATCGGATCTTCGATCTGAATCAATAATCATATTCCCTTCTAAACATATTCATTCGTATGCCTAACGTAAACATGCGTGTTGTGGATGAAAGGCCTGACCTGCCGGAAGCTTTCAGCTTTCTCAACAAAAGAGCCCCATCGAGAAACAAGTTCTCCCTGATCTCAAACGATGCCAATGCCGAGGCATTTAGACCGATGGATCTTATACCAACAGGTACATAAAAGCCATAATCGAAAGGCCGGATATTGCTTGAAAGAAAGATACTATTTCCCAGGTTTCTTCCGCCCGAATCAATACCCTGTACAAAAAGGATCATTTTTGTCTGCAGATTAAGCTTTGGCACGGGCTGGTACCTGGCGATGCCGACGGCTTCTATGAAACCGGCGCCCAATGGATGCGCTAAAGGCTGGTTATAATGAGTGTAGTTACTGGTGATGCTGTAATGTGAATACGTAAACGGACGGGTGAAATTCATCTCGCCCTGAAGGTCAAGGTTTTTTATCGTGAAGGCGTTGATATATTTTGCCCCCAGCTGGAAAGCGTATTTATTTCCCCACCATCCTTTTGCCGCACGTAATTCCTTAAGCACAAATTCGTCCAGAAGAAACTGCGCGTAAACCTGCCCGAAATGGCCGACATTGGCTTTCAGATCAAACCCCACCAATGCATTGTCGGGGCTCCCAAGCTGATGCTCGGCCGACCGTAAAAAAATAACCGGATTCAGGTAAGAAAACTCAAAACGGTTCGTACGACCGAAGACCACGTATTCTGATAAACCTACATTTAGCCAGCGGTTTACATTGATGCTTAGCCTGTGCGTTGCGGCATATTTCTTTGGCAGCAATATATCACCGGAATTACGATTGAACTGGGGATGCAGTTCCATAAAAAGGTTTGTGTAATTCAACTTCCATATACGCGTATTGATTTTCAGAAAAAGGTAATTGTTGGAAAAATTGCTCAACAGCAGGCTGCGGTACCCGTCACCAATAAAATTCCTGTCGTACCCGAATTGAAAATTAAAATACTTTGCAGCTTTAAAATAAACAGAACCCCTTGCATCGAAATAATCGTGCGCGGTTAGCTTGTAAGGTTTGTAAAAACCGGCCCCCGGTACCGCACGTAACTGATTAATGTAGCGTTGGGCAAATGAGGGTGGCCTTTCCTGGTTATCAGTCAGGTAAAAATCAAAGCCTACCCTGTCAGCGATCAATCCTCTCGCCGTAACCCCTTTTGAATTCAGAAACACCCGTTGATTATTGCCGGATTCAAAAGACAGCTGTTGCTGAATGACAGGATTCACCGCAAGAAAAAAATCTTTTTCGTTTACCGACAGCAGGTCTGCTTTTGTTGTATAAAATGTGTTCCAGACAGGTCTTCTGCTCAGGAACCCTGATTTGTCTCCGCTTACCCACTCTGAGTTATTCATCAATAAGCTTTGCAGGTTATACTTATCCACTTTTGAAAGCCGCTGAAAGTGACCGGCGGGTTTTTGTTCATCAGTGGAATCGGCTGTTTCTGCTGCCATTACAGCGTCTTTCCTGCTGAATGGTTTCTGACCGGAAAAATTAAGAGCAGGATTATCCTGCATCAGTATCTCGAGCCTGTCGAGAAAATGAAAATGTTTCGAACCCTGCGGCAAATTTGTTGATTGTGCAATTGAGTAAAAGGGCCCAAACAAAAAGAAAAGTCTTAAAAGGCTTTTTATAAATTGCATGTGCTGTTTTTTCCGGTTATGGTGAAGAAAGAATTGCCCGATGCAGCCGGGAGCGAAAGGCAAAGTAATACCATTCCTGATAAAATCCCTTATTATGTGAAAGCAAATACGAATTATGCAAAATTACCTGATCAGGAATATAGCCGTTGTTAATGAAGGGAGTACCCGCCAGTCTGACGTTTTAGTAAAGGATGGCCGCATCGTGAAAATGGCGCCGTTGATTAATATCGGGCACCAGGCAAAAGAGATCGATGGGGAAGGCAGCTACCTGCTGCCCGGGGTAATAGACGACCAGGTGCATTTCAGAGAACCTGGCCTGACGCATAAGGCTTCCATTTACACCGAATCTAAAGCTGCGGTTGCCGGTGGCGTAACGTCATTCATGGAAATGCCAAATACGCTTCCGCCCGTTTTTACACACGAGCTGCTTGAAGAAAAATACCGCATAGCATCCGGGGCATCCCTTGCCAATTATTCCTTTTACATGGGTACCTCGAATGTTAATGCTGAAGAAGCATTAAGAACAAATGACAAACGGACCGAAGTCTGTGGCATCAAGATATTCCTGGGTTCTTCTACAGGAGGTTTACTGGTGGATAATTTTTCAACACTGGAAAAATTGTTCAGGGAAAGCAATGTGCTTATCGCAACCCATTGCGAAGATGAACATATCATCCTTAAAAATCTGGAACGGTATAAAACAGATGCCGGGGAATTAACGGCTTCTTATCACCCCCTCATCAGGGATGAAGAAGCCTGTTTTAAAAGCTCATCTCTTGCTGTTGAACTCGCAAAAAAGTATGAAACCCGCCTGCACGTCTTGCATATTTCAACCGCAAAAGAGCTCCAGCTTTTTTCTGGGAATACAGTAGCCGGCGGAAACAAACGCATTACCGCCGAAGTATGCGTGCACCATTTGCATTTTACGGCTGATGATTATGAAAGGTTAGGCAACCTGATCAAGTGCAATCCTGCCATCAAGGCGCCCGCTAATAAAAAGGCTTTGTGGGATGGCTTGATGGACGACCGTTTGGATGTGATTGCAACTGACCACGCTCCACATACCCTGGCCGAAAAGAATTTGCCATACGAAAGGGCTCACGCGGGCCTCCCGCTGATTCAACACACACTGGTATTGATGCTTGATTACGTAAAGCAGGGAAAAATAAACATTGAAAAGCTGGTGGAAAAAATGAGCCATTCAGTAGCCCGGTGCTTTCAAATTGCAGAAAGGGGATTTATCAGGGAAGGATATCATGCAGACCTGGTAATTGTTGATATGAATAAGACAACAACCGTAGCACCGGAAAACATCAGGTATAAATGCGGATGGAGCCCCCTTGAAGGAAAAGCGCTGCCCTCAGTAACGCATTGTTTTGTTAACGGCAACCTGGTTTACGATAATGATACCTGGGATGAAACACATAAAGGGATGCGGCTGACCTTTAACCAGGCTAAGGTCATATAGAAATGTTTTATTATTCATGTTCATTAGATTACGGGGAAATAGTTTAATTTGGTAGGGAGGGGGTGTGGGATATGAGGTATGGGGTATGAGGTGTGCGTATGAGTAGGCTTTAGGTAAATGCGCTGACTTTTTTCCTACATTCCAATATTTCAAACCTCGAACGTCAAGCCCATACCTCAAACGACAGAAGCAAAAGACCGACGAACCATGGACATAGATAAAACCACCTTTAGCGATCTTTCGATTTTTCATCAGGAGGAAGAATTCTCCATTTTTAATAAACTTAATTTTACACGTACCCGGGGCGGCAAAGACTGGCTGGTGAAATTTTTTTCAGAGCCCTTTAATGACATCAAACGCATTACGGACACCCAGCAAATTCTGAAAAGCATCCTTGAAAAAGAATCCGGCTGGCCTGAAACCATTAGCAACGGAACAATAATGGTGATGGAAAAATTCTACGAAAGCCCGGTAGATGCTATTCCGCAAACGGCTGATATTATGAACGCCCTTAGCTACCGGTTAATTCATGCTCCCGATTATTCTCTGGCTAAGTATTCGATAGGGCATTTTGCCGACTTTACTCGGGGATTCAGGGAGATCATTCATCTGTTCGATAAAGACGATACCCCTTCTTCTCTTAAAATAATCCTGCAACGGGCCAAGGATCTGTTGAAGGATCCTGTTATTGAAAAACTGAGCAACACAGAAAAAGGCACCCGTTATTCATCGGTTCAAACCATCTACTTCGGCCATTTTCTTCTTTACCGCTTCAAAGCCACGGCCATTGAACTGATCAATATATACGGCCGGTTAGACGCATGGTATTCTATGGCTATGGCGGTCAAAAGTTTCAATCTCAGCTTTCCAACATTTTCAAGTGAGCCGCAATCGCACGTACATGTAAAAGCACTCTACCATATATTGCTTCCCGTACCTGTATCCTATAACGTTCAAATGGCTCCTGATAACAATTTTCTTTTCCTTACGGGCGCTAACATGGCCGGCAAAAGCACTTTCATCAAGGCAGTAGGAGCTGCGGTTTATCTTGCTCATATCGGCATGGGCGTTCCTGCAGAAGCGATGAACCTTACTGTTTTTAACGGCATTTTAAGCAACATCAATGTTGTTGACAATATTGCCAGAGGAGAGAGTTATTTTTTTAATGAAGTTCAACGCATAAAAAATACAATCCTTAAAATCAATGACGGAAAAAAATGGCTTGTGCTTATTGATGAGCTTTTCAAAGGAACAAATGTACAGGATGCGATGAAATGTTCTTCAACGGTTATCAAAGGGTTGATTAAGATTCGGAACTCCCTGTTCATTTTGTCGACCCACCTGTATGAGATCGGCGAGGAACTGAAGGAATATCCGAATATATCGTTTCGCTTTTTTGAAACCAGGGTAAAGGACGACCAGTTGGATTTCAGTTACCAGCTAAAGGAAGGCGTGAGTAATGACCGGTTGGGATACCTTATCCTTAAGAAAGAGAAAGTGGTGGAATTACTGGAAAACCTGTAAGAGAAGATGCCTTTATCATTGCACTTGATACAGCCGCGCTGACCGGCTCAACATTGAATACAGAAAAGTTCAGTTTCTGCGATCGCGCATTGAAGTTCTGCCTTTCCAGGTTGTAGTTTGCTTTTCATAATCGTCTTTAAGCTTTAGAAAAACGTGCTGCCAATCTTCCATTTCTTCAACTGTCGCGGAGAATTCTTTGCAATGCTCTTTACCAGTAACAGCATCAGGATCACCGCGATGTAAGGCATCATCGAGAGAGGTAAGTTTTTCCATGATACCTTTTACCAGTTGTTGCTGGTCATTGAATTGTTCGAGAAAGCCCTGAGCTTTTAAAGCGTATCGTCTTGAAGAGTGCAGCGTAGAGAACAGCCCTGCTTTTTCCTGGATCTCGTTTATCCTGCATAATACATCGCCAAAATATTGATTCCATAATTCAAGCTCTGATCTGATCTCTTTAACACTATACATTAGGATGTCGTTTGATAAATTGCCTTATGGATTTAATACCGGGCATGATCGTCTACCCGAAATGAAAGCAACTACGAATTAAATTATATCTTTCTTTTATGATAAGCTTCATGAAGCAACTGACTGTGTCTATCCTCCTTATGCCCTTCTGGTTTTCTACTTTCGCCCAGCCAGCCACAGCGCGCCGGCAACTTGCAGACGTTATGCATTACCTGTTCAATGTGCACATAACTGATGATAATAACATTATAAGAGGTGAAGCCACAATCAAGGTGCGTTTTTTAAAATCATGTTCCTCTTTACAGATTGACCTTGCAGGCAGGGATTCTTCAGGCAAAGGGATGGTGGTATCTACGGTAAAGTCGAAAGGAAAGATGTTGAATTTCAAACATATTGGCAATAAATTGCATATTAGCGTCTCTGCTACGGCTGGGGAAACCAAGAGCTTTACGATACAATACGCCGGAATTCCGGCAGACGGGCTGATAATGGCAAAGAACAGGTACGGCCGCCGGACAGTTTTCGCAGACAACTGGCCGGATCGGGCGCACAACTGGATACCATGCCTGGACGACCCCGCCGATAAGTCCGCCGTAGAATTTGTCGTGACAGCCCCTAAACATTACCAGGTGATCTCAAATGGGGTGAAGATCAGCGAAAATATATTACAGGATAATACAAGGCGAACGCATTGGAAGGAAGTGATACCGTTGCCTACGAAAGTGATGGTGATAGGGGTTGCTGAATTTGCGGTAAACCATGCCGGAGATGTGGGCGGCATACCGGTTTATAGCTGGGTGTACCCCGAAGACCGGAAAAATGGTTTTTATGATTACTCCCTTGCCGTTGACATTCTCCCATGGTTTATAAAAAACATCGGGCCTTACCCTTACCGCAAGCTGGTAAACGTACAATCGACTACAAGGTTTGGTGGGATGGAAAATGCCAGCGCCATTTTTTATTCAGAATATTCCATCAAAGGAGACCGTACTGTTGAACCGCTGCTTGCACATGAGATCGCGCATCAATGGTTTGGGAACTCCCTTACAGAAAAAAACTGGAGTGATATATGGTTGAGCGAGGGATTTGCCACTTACCTGACGCGGTTATACCTTGAAAGCAAATACGGCCCCGATACACTGCTAAAACAAATGAAAACCGACAGGGACAGTGTAATCGCATACGCTAAAAAACGAAACCTCCCTGTTATAGATACCACGGTCACCGATAGTTTAATGCGTTTGCTGAATATCAATTCCTACCAGAAAGGGGGGTGGGTACTTCATATGTTACGAATCGAGTTGGGTGATTTGCTTTTCTGGGAAGGTATCCGCAAATTCTATAACTCGTTTAAGGGGAAAAATGCTTCCTCTGACGATTTTCAAAAGACAATGGAGCAGGTGAGCGGACAAAATCTCAATCCGTTTTTCAGGCAATGGCTGTATACTCCCGGCCAGCCGGACCTGAAAGTGACGTGGGAATTTGATCATCCACGGAAAGTAGCGGTCATCACTGTTTTTCAGCAACAACAAACGCTATTCAGCTTTCCCCTCAAAATTCAACTTACCGCCGGCAGTCACCGGGCGAGCGAGACTATCCGGGTTATTGATCAAAAGACAGTGATGGAAATTTCTTTTCCGCTTGAACCAGATCGGATTGTGCCTGATCCGGAAGTGCATGTATTGTTCTCCTCGCAAACAGAGAAGATCAGGCAAGCGGAAAGGTAATTGAGGGAAATGTTAACGAAGATGATCGCCTGTAAATAAAAAAGCCCCGAGGTTTTGCCCGGGGTTTTTCATAGTGAACGGTAGATTTTTCAATAGGTCAGATAAACATTCTGCCGGTTTTTTAAAGGATAGATTTTTTCGGTTTCATGGATAATGGATATTGAGAGTTAGATGTTATTCTTTTTGTTTGACAGATCAAATGTAGAATCATTCTGCACAGGAAAACATGACTTTAATCAGGAAAAAGAATGATTATTATGTGTGTGATTGTAAACGTTTAAGGGAGTAAGTTTGACAGGAATCTTGAGGTCTGCGCATTCTCACTCATTAACCTCAAAGTATAAAGATTGTCCGGTACAGTAAAATAATCTGCAACCACCCATCTCTTATGTAGCTCACTCCTTATTTTCAATCAAAGATTCACACCGGTGATCAAAAGACAAAAAAGTCTCCTGTTGTAATCACCCTTTCCTGATGATGATTATTGATATAATTTGAGTTCATGTTAGTGAAAACATTTGGCAGTGCCGTATATGGGGTTGAGGCCATTACCATAACAATAGAGGTGAATGTTATGGGTGGCAATAAGTATTACATAGTAGGATTACCTGATAACGCCGTAAAGGAAAGTATTCAGCGGGTGGAAAGTACCATTAAAACCAATGGTTACCACATGCCGCGCACCAAGCTTGTTGTAAGCCTGTCTCCGGCAGACATCAGGAAAAGCGGCTCTGCATTCGACCTTGCGATTGCCATGGGAACCCTTGGCGCCAGCGAACAGTTAGACAACCCGGAAAAATTAACGGATTATATCATCATGGGTGAGTTGAATCTTGACGGAACCGTACATCCGATCAAAGGAGCGCTTCCCATCGCCATACAGGCAAGGAAGGAGGGCTTCAAAGGATTGATCGTTCCAAAACAAAATGCACGTGAAGCCGCTATGGTGAACCAGCTAAATGTTTTTGGCGTAGGACATATAACCGAAGTGATCGAATTCCTGAGAGACCCAAATTCGCTAACGCCCGTACTTGTAAATACACGTGAAGAATTCTTTAACGGCCAATATGAATTCGAATTTGACTTTAATGACGTTAAAGGGCAGGAAAATATCAAAAGGGCCCTGGAGATAGCTGCAGCGGGCGGGCATAATGCCATTTTAATTGGCCCGCCGGGCGCCGGAAAAACGATGCTCGCCAAGCGTTTACCAACCATCCTTCCTCCTCTTAGCTTACAGGAAGCGCTTGAAACAACTAAAATCCATAGCGTGGCGGGCAAGCTTCCCGAAAACGCAACACTGATATCAAAACGCCCCTTCCGTTCTCCACACCATACCATTTCCGACGTGGCCCTGGTTGGTGGTGGAGGAATCCCACAACCCGGTGAAATCTCACTGGCTCATAACGGTGTTTTATTTCTTGATGAGCTGCCTGAATTTAAACGCACCGTTCTTGAAGTGATGCGGCAACCAATGGAAGAACGAAGGGTCACGATCAGCAGGGCAAGGGTGGCCCTTGATTTTCCCGCAAGCTTTATGCTGATCGCTTCCATGAACCCCTGTCCATGCGGGTTTTACAACCATCCTGAAAGGGAGTGCAGTTGCCCGCCGGGCACGGTTCAAAAATACCTGAATAAGATCTCGGGGCCTTTGTTAGACCGGATTGACCTGCATGTAGAGGTAACCCCGGTAGCATTCAGCCAGTTGTCGTCCATCCAAAAACAGGAAGGATCCGCATCCATTCGCAACAGGGTAATAAAGGCAAGAGATATCCAGGGTACCCGGTTTACAGACCACCAGGGCACGTACTGCAATGCACAGATGAGCAGCAAATTGCTCAAAGAAATCTGCATGATCAACCAGGCAGGCCAAAATCTGCTCAAAACAGCTATGGAACGGTTAAATCTTTCAGCAAGGGCGTACGACAGGATTTTAAAAGTAAGTCGCACCATTGCTGACCTGGCTGCAAGCACAGATATTAAGGTCGAACACCTGGCCGAAGCGATCCAATACAGGAGCCTTGACAGGGAAGGATGGGCAGGATAAATAATTATATTTACCTGTAATTGCACTGCAGGTTTCCGCAGCATACAACCTGTTCATAAACACATAACCTTTTGCACAGGCACTTTTCAAAGGGGTTTTTCATGCATTTGCCTAACTTGTATGGAATCGTAAATGTTGCAACATTTGTCTTAATGACTTGTTAGTTCGTTCTTTATGATTCACTGGTTGGATTAAAACAGATCAGGGTCTGAACAGCGGCATGCAGGTGAGCAATTCCTATCTGAAACATAACTATAATGAAATTACTACTAACCTACCTCAGACCGTACAAATGGCTCATTGGCTTGTCTATGTTACTGGCTGCGATTAATCAGGTATTCTCCATGTTGGATCCACATTTTTTAGGAATCATCATAGACAAATTTGCTACACATCCGCACCATACCGGCTATTATAATGACAAACACGAATTTGTTATAGAAGGCACAAGAACCCGCCAGGAATTCATGCTGGGCATAACGAAATATCTGGGCATACTGGTTGGTGTCGCCATGGTGTCAAGAATTGCAAAGGCATTCCAGGATTACTTCGTGAATGTAGTGGTTCAGAAATTTGGCGCAAGCCTGTTTACAGACGGCCTAATGCATTCTATGAAATTGCCCTACCAGGAATTTGAAGACCAGAGAAGCGGCGAAACCCTTAGCATCCTTCAGAAAGTAAGAACAGATACAGAAAAGTTTATCATCTCTTTCATAAACGTGCTGTTCGGTATTCTTGTAGGTATTGTGTTCGTGACCATTTATTCTTTCAGCCTGCACTGGTCGATCATGCCTATTTATTTATCCGGCATCATCCTGCTTGCATTGCTGACAAGCATCTTAAGCAGGAAAATAAAAGTTATTCAAAAAACCATTGTTTCGGAAACTACCTCGCTGGCCGGCTCTACAACTGAATCGTTAAGAAATATCGAACTGGTAAAAAGCCTTGGGCTTACCGGTCAGGAAGTAAAGCGCCTAAATAATAATACCTATAAAATACTGGGGCTGGAACTCAAAAAAGTAAAAAGTATAAGGGCCCTAAGCTTTGTACAGGGCACCTTTGTGAATTTCCTCAGGCAGGTGATTATGTTTACACTTCTGTGGCTCATTTTCCAGGACGTTCTTACTACCGGTAAATTGATGACGCTGACATTTTACTCTTTTTTTATTTTCGGGCCTCTTCAGGAGATCGGGAATATCATCCTTTCTTACCGGGAGGCGCAGGCATCGCTGTATAACTTTCATAAACTGATGATCAAAGCGCCGGAACAAAAACCGGTAAACCCTGTACCTATTGGTGATATACATGAACTTGAATTTGTAAACGTAAGCTTTAAGCACCAGACTGCTCATCTGCACGCCCTCGATAACATCAGCTTTGACGTTGAAACCGGGCAAACGATCGCTTTTGTAGGGCCCTCGGGGTCAGGCAAGACCACCCTGGTTAAACTGCTGGTAGGTTTATACCGCCCGCTTGAAGGAGAAATATTGTATAACGGCGTTCATGGAAATGATATTGATTTTGACACCTTGCGCACGCAGATCGGTTTTGTAACACAGGATACCCAGTTATTTGCAGGCACCATAAAAGAGAACCTCCTGTTTGTAAACCCCCACGCGTCGGATGCCGACATACAGGACGTTTTGCACAAAGCCGCGTGTCACAGTTTGCTGGCGAGGGCGGATCATGGCCTTGAAACTCTGATCGGGGAAGGAGGGATAAAAGTATCCGGTGGCGAAAAGCAACGTTTATCTATAGCCCGGGCATTATTGCGGCATCCCAAATTATTGATATTTGATGAAGCTACTTCAGCACTTGATTCAATAACCGAAGAAGAAGTTTCCGGTACGATCCGCTCAATCTCATCACATCGTGAACAGATCACTATTCTGATAGCTCACCGGCTGTCTACCATTATGCATGCAGATCGTATCTACGTACTGGAGAAAGGAAGCATTGTTGAAACAGGGTCGCACGAGAGCCTCCTGGCAGAAAAGGGTTTGTATTATGCGATGTGGCGACAGCAGATCGGGGAACGGAAAAACGTGGCTGTTGCAAAAATGTTATGACCGGTGTGTAAGGCAGCCAGTCCGATTTGCAATGGGCAGGAATTTGTTCTCAAAAGTAAATTCCATAGGCTAACCAATCCCATTTATTATAGCTTGCTTTTAAATCAGCTTCCCCGTTTAAAACTTTACGGCCTATCTCCTTGTCGCAGCTATGGAATCCGGTGATTTGGAAAGGTTGATGGAGGGGCAAGTCTTTTATTTTTGTTTTTTGGCTGTCTTTGAGCTAAGTTTACGATCGTCAATTATACCGGCATCCCTAAGAAACTTAATTGCAGATTGTTTAGATCGTACAGCTTTCTCTGTAGCTTTTTTTATAGTTTCAATTTGTTCCTGTATTGAAATTGAAGTCATCTCGTTAGATTTTTTATAATTATCGTATTCGTATCAAGATAGAGTAAGCATTCCTATCATCATCAAAGTTATCAACACTAAACCAGCGTTTTGGATAAATATCGGGCTCAAACGGGCAATTCGTATAAAATATCTTTTGCTAACCCAGGTTCAATAGCAAATTTCAGCGAATAGGGATTGCCGTTGTAAATGCGGTAAAAAGACCATTCCGGGCAAACGCATTATCTAATTCGGGGGATATATAGGTATTCCTTATCGTAGTTCATTCGTTTGAAAAGTCGCTTTTGCCCGGTTGATAAGCCAGGGAGAGGTATAAAGCGAAGATTGTCACTGCGATGCTGCTTTGAATTCATTGAACGCTTTACAAATGAAAAGGTTTTTTTCAACATGCAGCCATTCAAATATCAGTAATCGTTATCTTTAGTTTTCTCCTTCCAACCCGTATCGTTATCTTAAGCATTAACTTCCTTTATGGTACATTTTTACATGAAGTCCTCCCTATTTCTGTCATTCATTTTCCTTTTGGTATTCAATATGGTCGCCCAGAAAAAGCTGGCCATCCTGGGCTCATCGACGTCGGCATGTACAGGCCCTTCCACGATTGATAGTTGTTATGTGACCCGTGTACAAAAACATTACCAGGCTATTGGCACTCAGTTAAGCATAACGAATCTCGCAGTAGGGGGCGCATCAGTTTACCGGGGAATGCCATCTTCATATTCGCCTCCCCCGGAAAGAAGCAATGAAACTCCTGATCAATTTCATAATATTACTGCTGCGCTGGCAACAAACCCGGATGTAATCCTGGTCAATTATCCCTCTAACGGATATGATGTTTTCAGCGTTTCTGAAGTTTTGTTCTGCCTGCGCACAATCAGGCAGGCGGCCAATGACGCCGGTAAGCCTTGTTATATTACCACTCCCCAGCCCCGGTCTTCTCCCTTTTCATTTACTACAAATGAAACAAGAAGGAAAATGATTGAAATAAGAGATGGCGTTTTGAATGAATTCGGATCATACGCCATAAATTTTTGGGATGGAATCGCTAACCCCGCCGATGGTTCCGCATACCCGGAGTATAGCGCAGGCGATGGCGTACATTTTAATAACGCCGGGCATGCAGCATTGGCGCAAAGGGTAATTCAAAAAAACATCTTTGATCCGCCTTCAGCAGCAGGAGGTCGTGGGTTAAAATACCGGTATTATGAGGGAGACTGGAACGCGCTTCCCGACTTTAACGCTCTTTCTCCGGTAAAAACAGGATCAACCTTAAATGTTGATATGAGCAGCCGGAATGTTTCTGATTATTACGGTTTTGTTTGGGAAGGTTATATCAATATCGCTACTGCCGGTAATTATACTTTTGAAACCCTTTCAGACGACGGAAGCAAGCTTTATTTTAATTCATTTTATTCTGCCGGAGCGCAGGCTCTTGTTAATAATGATGGACTGCATGGTACAAGGTCGGTGACAGGAAATGTTTACGTTTCTGCCCCCGGTCTTTACCCTATTGCCATTACATTTTTTGAAAAGGGTTACGGAGAGTCCATGCAGGTTTTCTGGAGCGGCCCGGGGTTTGGCAGGCAGCCCGTTCCGAATTCCGCCTTTTCTTCAAACCCGGAAGCCGAGGCAAGTGGTTTGCAATTCAGGTATTACGAGGGAGACTGGAACGCCCTCCCTGACTTTAACGCACTTGCACCGGTTAAAACAGGATACTCTTCAAACGTAGACATGAGAGCGCGCAATGTTTCAGACCACTACGGTTTTGTATGGGAGGGATATATTACTATCGCTGCTGCCGGTATGTATACTTTCGAAACCATTTCAGACGACGGAAGCAAGCTCTACTTCAATTCATTTTATTCGGCCGGAGCACAGGCCCTCGTAAATAATGATGGCCTTCATGGTGAGCGATCCGTGTCAGCCAGCGTTTACATTCCTGCTCCGGGCCTGTACCCGGTAGCTATTACGTTTTTTGAGAAAGGCTTTGGAGAAGCCATGCAGGTGCTTTGGAGCGGTCCGGGCTTTGGCAGGCAATTTGTTCCTAACTCCGCCTTTTCTTCAAACCAGGCCGCACAGGCAGGCGGGTTTAAATACAGGTATTACGAGGGAAACTGGGACGCACTTCCTGACTTTAATGCACTTGCACCAGCTAAAACAGGATCTTCTCCGAACATTGACATGAGTGCTCGCAATGTATCAGACCACTATGGTTTTGTATGGGAAGGTTATATCAATATCGCTAATGCCGGCAACTATACTTTTGAAACTGTGTCTGACGACGGCAGTAAGCTATACTTCAATTCATTTTATTCAGCCGGAGCACAGGCGCTTGTCAATAATGATGGCCTTCACCCGCTGCAATCCAGATCGGGAACTGTTTATGTTCCTTCCGCGGGCCGCTATCCCGTAGCCATAACCTTTTTCGAGAAAAACGGAGGAGAAAACATGCAGGTGTACTGGAGCGGACCCGGTTTCAGCAGGCAACCTGTTCCCAATTCCGTCGTTACTTCTATTGTAGTGATGGAGGATCACGAGCTTACTTCCTCATTACCTCTAAATTTAAAAAAGGAATATGCAGATCTCACCGTTTCCAAAGTAACAGAAAAAGGAGCAGAACTCTTTTTTAATGCATATCCTAACCCGTTCAAGGAGAGCTTTAATGTTGAATTCAAAAGTTCCACCGGCAGATACGCCAATATTGAGGTATACGACCTTTCAGGAAAAATTTTGCATCATGCTTATTTCGGCAAACTTTCCGGTGGTTACCACAATATAAAAGTAAACCTGGCGAATAAGCAGGCATTAATTCCCGGAACTTACTTTGCCGTACTTAAACTAAATGGCATACCTGTACAGGTATTTACGCTTTTGAAAGTAAAAAACTGATCTCATTTAACGCACTCCCCCTGGTATTATGGCAGCCTGATAACTGTATATCATTCCTCCGTACGAAACGAAAGGTAATGTGAGAAATTATAAAACGGAAAAGCTTTTAGCTCCCAAAACCTTAAAGGTTTCGACGCGTAGAGGGAGCTCAGCCAACCTATAAGGTTCGAATCTTTTGAACTTCAAAGCCTCAGCTGCCGGAACCTTATAGGTTCGACGCGCAGGGGAAGCGTAGAGGGAGCTCAGCCAACCTATAAACACGGAAAGCCTGTCCCTGCAGGTAAAGAATAATTCTTTACCTGATTGCTTTTACGTCGGTAACGCTGGCTTTACCATCTGGTGTACAGATGATTAATGACAAATGATAAACGTCTTCGTAGTCATTCTTAAAACCGATACTTACATTTACATTCTTTTGTCCATAAACACATACGTGGAAAAGAATGCGATTACCGGAATAAACTTTTTCATTGCAGTAGAACATGCCCACTGCCAATATTGTTTGCGCCCAACTTCTTTCATCAATACTATTTTGCATTTGTAAGCGTTTTCAGATGGGACGAAAACAGGTTCATTTCGCTTTGAAACATTATCAGGCAGAACAGACACGACAATACAAATGAGCAGGAAGCAGGTAAAAAAATCAGGCATAATAATTGACTAAGGTCAATGTTATGTATACTTGGTATAGTAATTGGTGCAGTAGGGAATCTTATAAACCTTTCCTTCCTAAAGATCCGGCTTGTTTGTGAACTCGCTTTTCACGCAATTTAAAGGACGATGAAATTTTAATCCTGAATTCAGGATAGGGCCATGCTATTACCGTTAAGATAAAATTCAACAACAGAAGATCTACGATACAATAGATTACTGATCGCTTATTGCAATTTATTTTATTAACCAGCATTGCATTTAGAAAGCTCTGCTAAAAGAGTAAAAAAACATTTTACGTAAATAACGACTGACCACCCGTTCGTCGTTGAGTCCAAATTTAATCAACACTATGAGAACAATTTTATTTGGCCTTGGCTTACTATGCCTTGGCTTAAATGGCTTTTCCCAGCAAACACAGAAATCCCTCATTGCCGCGAATGGTAGTTACATTGGGTTTTATGAATTCAGGCCTTACAACTATAATTCCAATCCAACCAAAAAATATCCGCTTATTATTTTTCTTCAGGGGGTAGGCGGCCAGGGTAACGGAACAAACGAACTTTATTTAGAGCTCGCTGCGGGTCTTCCGAAGTATATTTCTGAAGGAGCTACGATGACTTTTAATGTCAACGGAGTGGAAGAAAGCTTTTTGGTATTATCACCCCAGCTTGACCGGAAATACGGATCCTGGCAAAATTTTTATGTAGACGAGATGCTCGCATACGCCAGGCAAAACCTGCGCGTCGATAACTCCCGGATATATTTAACGGGGTTAAGTCTTGGAGGAGGCGGGGTATGGAAATACGCGAGCGCTTCAAAAACCAATGCTGAGCAATTTGCAGCTATTGCTCCCATATGCGGAACCTGTGATTACAACTATTCATCACTCGCCAGTTCTATAAACGCAGGCCAGACGGCTGTATGGGCTTATCATGCCCAGAACGACCCGGTGGTAAGTGCAAATTGCACCCATACACCTATAGACGCCCTGCGTGCAGGGTATCCCCAAAAGGAGATAAGGAAAACAATTTATTCGCAGGGTGAGCATGGTGTTTGGGATTGGGCTTATGGCCCCTCGAATACCAGCGATAATGACGGTAGTCCAAAAAACCTGTTTGAATGGTTTCTGAAGAATCAGCGGTCCGGCTATGTTCAACCGCCTGCCAACAAGCCCCCCGTCGCAAATGCAGGAAGTGATATCACTATCACTTTGCCCACTTCCACAGTAACACTGAATGGCACTGCTTCAAGCGACCCTGATGGCACAATTGCTTCATTTTCGTGGAGTAAGGTCTCAGGCCCCGCGGCCAATATCAACAACGCGTCATGGGGTTCTACCTCCGTTTCCAGCCTTATAAATGGAACTTACGTATTTCGGTTAACCGTAGCAGATAATAGCGGCGCTACCGCGTATGACGATGTAACAGTTACCGTTAATGCTGCTCCTGTAACCGCGGGAAGCGGGCTGAATTACCGGTATTACGAAGGTGACTGGAATGCGCTTCCAAACTTCAACTCGCTTACGCCGGTTAAATCAGGCTCTTTGTCAAATATAGATTTGAGCCCTAAAAACCGGGATGATTATTACGCGTTCGTATGGGAGGGGTACATAAACATTACCACACCAGGAACGTATACTTTTGAAACCGTCTCCGATGACGGCAGCAAACTTTATTTTAACTCCCTGTATTCGCCTACAGCTACGGCTTTGGTAAATAACGACGGCATGCATGCTGCCAGGGCTGCTGCGGGAACGGTAAATATTCCTTCCGCCGGACTGTACCCCGTTACGATAACCTTTTTTGAAAAAGGCGGAGGTGAAACCATGCAGGCTTACTGGACGGGGCCAAACTTTGCCCGGCAGCCGATCCCGAATTCGGCCTTTACCTCCAATGCTCAACAACAGGCGGGTGGCTTAAAATACCGGTATTACGAGGGAGACTGGAATGTCCTTCCTGACTTTAACGCACTTGCCCCGCTAAAATCCGGTTCAACTTCCAACGTTGACATGAGCACCAGGAACCGGTCTGATTATTATGGCTTCTTATGGGAAGGGTTCATCAACATACCAACAGCAGGCAGTTATACCTTCGAAACTGTATCCGACGATGGGAGCAGGTTCTATTTCAATTCAACGTATGCTGCCGGAGCTACGCCTTTGGTAAATAACGACGGCCTGCATGCTCCCCGGTCAGCGACTGGAACGGTAAATGTTGCCGCAGGTGTTTATCCTGTAGCCATCAGCTTCTTTGAGAAAGGTGGAGGAGAAACGATGCAGGTGTACTGGTCCGGACCCGGATTTTCCCGGCAGCTTATCCCCAATAGCGCATTCAGCGGTGGGGAAACTCAACTGGTAAACACCCCTCCCGCACCCGGGTTAAAGTACCGTTATTACCAGGGTAACTGGAATGCGCTTCCTGATTTTAATTCGCTGTCCCTGCTTAAATCAGGTACAGTGGCAAATGTAGACATGAGCCCCAAAACCAGCAATGATTACTATGCTTTTCTCTGGGAAGGTTACATCAACATTACAACTTCCGGCAACTATACTTTCGAAACCATATCCGATGATGGAAGTAAGCTTTATTTTAATTCGATGTATGCAGCAGGAGCAAATGCCCTGGTGAATAATGATGGCCTTCACGCCCCGCGATCAGCATCAGGATCTGTCTACATTGCCGCAGGCGTTTACCCGATTGCGATCAGCTTCTTTGAGAATGGCGGAGGGGAAACCATGCAGCTTTACTGGTCAGGGCCGGGATTTTCAAGGCAACCTGTTCCAAACGCTGTTTTCACACAAACCGAAAATACACAGGGTTATGCAGCATCCGCTCTAAGTAAATTACCCGACCTGAGTGCGAACAAGCCCGGTCTTACAGACCGTAGCCTAACCGCGGAAGATCCGGCTGCTGTAAATGCATTCCCGAACCCTTTCCAGGAAAATTTCACCCTTGCATTTAATCAGAAAATCGCCGGCGATGTAACCGTAGGCATATGCAATCAGTCAGGCAAGCTACTGTTTAATTACATTTTTAAAAATCTACCTGCAAACAATAACAGGCTAAAGATTGATCTGAGCAGTCATCCGGCACTTGCACCCGGAATCTATTTTGCCCGGTTAAATACAAATGGCATCCCGGCAAAAATGATTAAGCTGATAAAAAAATAGCAGCGTTTATCTTTCCTTTCAACCGAAATGATGAATCAGACCCACAAGCTTTATGTTGAAGGAATATTGAGAAAGTAGCAGATATTAAACTTTACAAGAACGCCCGTCATCGAGATGGGCGTTTTGTTTAACTGGATTTTAAAACATGTTTTCGTTGAATATATTCAAAGGAATTTACTGCGGTTCTATACGGTCATTTCACGCGCTACTGCCGCACTTTTAGCATTGGCCTGACCTGTTGCAATGGCCCGTTCTGAAAACGTGCATAATATGCGCCAACGGGCAAAGTACCGCTATCGTAATCGATGGTGAATATTCCCGGAGGATAATCCTTATCGGTTATAACCCGTATCACCCTTCCTAAAGGATCCATCACCTGAACAAGCGTGTGACCACCCTTTGTTTTAAAAGTTAGCTTTGTTTTATCTACGAAAGGGTTGGGATAATTCAAAATGAGTTGATCTCCTGCCGCCCGGTTAAGTTCATCAATACCGGTAATAGAAAGCACCGCATTGCAGCCGGCAGCGCTAATTAAAGGTAAAGGCTGGAAATTTTTAAAGAGTACGGTTTGAAGATCAGCGCTTTTAACACAGAGCCAATCACTTAAAACAGAAGCATAGATGCTTCTGAAATCATATTGAAACGGCACATTGTCGTTTGTGGTAGCATTTGACGGAATGGTGGGATTGTTACCCAATACTCCGGACTTTACATTTTTACCGAACATAAATAAAGGTGCCGCTGCACCATGGTCGGTACCATAGCCTGCGTTTGATTTTATGCGGCGGCCGAATTCTGAAAAGGTCATTCCCACAACCCTTTCTTCAACTCCCAGTCCCTTTACATCATCCATAAACGCTTTTATCGCGCCTGAAACCCTGAGCATTAGATTGGCATGCGTGCCTGTAGTTGTATCTGTTGTGGTTACCTGGCTGGCATGTGTATCAAACCCTCCTGTACTAACCATATACACGCGCGTCTTCAGACCTCCCTTTATAAGTCTGGCAACGATTTTTAGCTGGGCGGCAAGGTCATTGTTAATAGGATAGCTTCCCTGCACAGGTACCCTTGCGGCAGCATTTTTTATTACGTCAGCGTATTGCTGGGTTTGACGTGCCACGAGGCGAACATAACTTAATTCTTTGCCCCATGGTGTATCAGGCGCTGAATCCTGAACGCCATTTATGAAATTGTAAAACGAAGAAGGGTCGCTTATACTCATGCCCATGCCTACAGAAGGGCCCTGTAGTGCCAGCGAGGTAATCGATCCGATCTGTACAGCTAAAGGATCCTGCATGGTACTATTAGGATAACCATTCGGGAAATTGGGGTATTCATTGTTTAAATATCTTCCTGCCCAACCGCTGTTCACCTGCTGGTTATGATCTGAAGCACTCATCCATATGTCGGTAGCCCGGAAATGGGAGAAGTTAGGCGTCGGATACCCAACTGACTGAACTACGGCAAGCTTACCATCATCGTAAAGCGCTTTAAGGCCGGTCAATCCAGGATGAAGGCCGGTTTTATCAGTTAACGCCAGTATCCTGTTTTGAGGTATAGCGATATTAGCCCTGGCATTATAGTAGGAACCGTATGTTTCAACCGGGATAACCGTATTTAATCCATCATTGCCTCCGTTCAACTGAACAATCACCAACACATGATCGGTTTCCGTTCCGAGTAGAGATTGAAACAAAGGGGAGCTGCCAGCAAAAGCCTTCATGGAAAAGCCTCCCAATATAGAAGGTAAAATAGTTGCACCCGGCAGGGCGGCTTTAAAAAGGTCTCGTCTTTTCATTTGTAAACTTTAAAAAATCTGATGGAGCATTAAAATGATATCTTCGGTCACGCAGGTGTTGATTACATCAGTTGATATTCTGCAAGGTTCATCAAATACTTGTACAGGTCGCGAAGCCTGAGGAATACGGCATTGTAAGCGACGTTATCTCCAGGGTTGGCTATGTACGCATTCCAGGCATTTGACCAGTAATAATCGGAGTCTGTTCCGCTCAATAAGATCTGATTTTTTACTGTTTGTTTAGAGGCGTCTGATATAGGTACCTGGTAAAGAATGTCCAGTGAATCGTTAATGAGCACATTGGGATCACCGGTGTTTGAAAGAGACTTTGCGAATGCCACTGGATCTATTTTTATTGTCTTTCCATTTCTCGAATAGCCGGCTGCCATAAACTGGTCAGTAAACCGGTTTCTTTTAGGAAGTGTATCTGAATTTATCCATAGGCCATAAAACTGCGGAGCCTGATAATATGCTGACCAACCTGCTACATCGGGCGGGTCGCCATAATTTTGACCCATAATAGCCATGTGATTCCGGATATGATCCCACATCGCGTAAGCATCTCCATATTGATTCACCGGATCAGGAAAGACCATCTTAAATTCCCGGCACATGCCAATGACCGTATCTACCGGACTTTTGATCATGCAACCCGTGTTTAAAACATCATAGAAATGTTCGCTGTTCAATAAGGCAGACAGCATCGGCCGGATCTCCCAATTACTTTCGCGGAATATCTTTGCCATGGGCTCGATAACATCGGCCTGGGTTTGGGTGTCTACATCATAGTAACAAAACCAACGGTAAATCTTTTTTGCGATGAAAGTTGACACCTCCGCCTGTTTGCTGAAGATCATGTTCAGCAAGTCGTTCAGTTCAAGTTCTCCGGCAGTAGCGCTGTTTCGGCCTGTAACAACGGCATTGTTGTAAAAAGAAGAAAACTGCTTGTTATTCTTGTCGTGACGGTTATTGTCGAACGAAGAAGATATTGTCGCCGAAGATATCCGCCACCCTGTTAACACCCTGGCGGCTGCTTTTACATCATCTTCAGTATAATTCGGATTATTTTCCTTTCCGAGGGTGAATAGCTCCTGTAATTCACGCGCATAGTTTTCATCCGGAGCAGCGCCGGTATTTAAGTATCCATTAAGATACCTAAGCATGCACGGATCAATGGTTACCGCTTTCACCATTGACTTAAAATTACCCAGGCAATTGGTGCGGAGCAGGTTATGGTGCTTATATACATATTGGGAGTCTCCAACATCGGTGGATTCTGTTGCAAAATGATTGTGCCAGAACAAGGTTAGTTTCTCCCGGATACTCCTGTCCTGGTTGATCATAACACCCGTCCACCATTTTTTGAACGAGGCTCTCCGCCGGCTGGTAATGGTACCATCACCATTTGGGTCATTTACCCAGGTGGTTCCCGGCTGGATGGCGGTATCCGGAACAGCAGCACCTGCAATGTCATACTCTTTTACCGGGGGAGATGGCAAAGGTACGGCAGGATTAAGCAGTTCATCTACGCACGCTGAGAGAGATTGAGACTTAAAGTGCCGGATATCAGCCTGGCTCGCACCGAACATTGTTCGTTTTAACAAGTGCACAACCTGGGGTGTTTCCCACGGACCTGTATACGGTGCCAAACCAGAAGCGGTTTGTGCATTGAATGAAGTTGTTCCTGACTGTAATTTAACGGCTGCCTTTTCCATGAGCGACGCTGATCTGTCCATAATTTATCTTGGTTAGTATAGATAAGAATGTACAAGATAATAAAGGTTTAATAGTATTTTAACAAAATAGGCAGCCTTATAACAAAAGTGGATAACTAAAAGGGTTTTTTAACCCTTTACAATGAAAATTAAGGTCGTAGCGTGTGCGTCTTACGCCTCCATTCGGGCGGGTACCTAACCCCGCGTTGTGATTTGGCATGCGACCATCCTTATTCAATACTTTCAATTACTCCTGCAATGCCCTGTCCTCCTCCAACGCATGCTGTAACAAGGCCATATTTTTTACGCAGTCTTTTCAGATCATTGGTGATTTGAACCGTTAACTTACAACCGGTACAACCTAAAGGGTGCCCTAACGCTATAGCCCCTCCATTAATATTGACCGTTTCGGAATTTAAACCGGCTTCGCGGATCACCGCGAGCGATTGCGATGCAAAGGCTTCATTCAATTCAACAAGGTCGATCTGTGACAGATTCATTCCAGCTTGTTTTAAAGCTTTCGGAATAGCGGCAACAGGCCCAATGCCCATAATCCGCGGATGAACACCAGCGCTGGCGCAACTTACCAGCCGGGCGATGGGCGTTAGTTCAAGCTCCCTGATCATCCGATCACCCATAACGATTACAAAAGCAGCTCCATCACTCGTCTGCGAGGAATTACCGGCAGTAACGGTTCCACCTGCTGAAAACACCGGTTTGAGCTTACCCAATACATCCACACTCGTATCCGGCCTCGGCCCCTCGTCGGTATCTACCACATAACTTTTTCGCTGTTTTTTCCCTTTGGCATCAAGATATATCTCTTCCACCGTTACAGGTAAAATGCCATTTTTGAAATGGCCTTTTTCGATGGCATCGATCGCTTTCCGGTGAGAATGAAAGGAGAATTCATCCTGCGCCTCTCTCGAAATATGGTATTCTTTTGCCACTGCTTCAGCCGTAAGGCCCATACCCAGATAATAATCCGGTGTTTCCGACGCTACGCTGTAAGCAGGCACAGTTTTCCAGCCGGCGGTAGGAACCATACTCATGCTTTCCGTTCCGCCCGCAACGATACAATCAGCCTGCCCGCTGCGGATCTTGGCGGTGGCAATCGCTATCGTTTCCAATCCGCTGGCGCAATACCGGTTTACCGTCATGCCCGGAACATCTACCCCAAGCGCACGAACAGAGATCATCCTGCCGATCTGTAATCCCTGCTCCGCTTCAGGAACAGCATTACCGACAATAAGGTCATCAACTTTTCCGGGATCAAGTTGCGGTATTGTGGCCAGTAACCCCTTTATCACGTCCACGGCTAAATCATCCGGCCTGTAAAATCTCAATCCCCCTTTTTTCGCTTTTCCTACTGCTGTTCGGTAACCTGCGACTATATAAGCTTCCTGCATGTGTATAATTAATAGTTGTTTATGCAACCTTACACAAAATTATACTTTTTACCCGACCGGGTTGCACAAAATCTGTTTTCACCACTCATCAAAAGCGGCAAGAGTATATATTGGTTACTATCCACCAGTGTGGAACCCGGACGAAGAAATACACGAGGTGGGTAAATCTCAATTGTGCAGCAATTTGCTGCACAATTGGATAAACGCTCGCCGGTATTCTCCATTAGTATATAACTTCGAACCCACGAATTATAGCATAAGAAAGCATTTCATTGTTAAGCATATCTTCAATGCTTTTACCGGCAGAAAAATGAAATACGTTTTTTAAGCGCTTCTTCGATGTGTCTGAGATATCCCAGCTCGTATAAGCGCGACATTCTGCAGTTCTTTTAAAATGTGCGGGCCTGTAAATGTACTTAACGAAGCTCTGGTTACCAGTTCAACTTTTCTTCCTGTTATGTCTTCGGGTAAATAACCGAGATCCATCAGATTTCTAAAAGTTTTCTTCCCGGTTTCAAAGTCAACGATAAAATCAACATCGCTCTCAGATGAATAGCTTCATCGCGAGCAAAAGATCCAAAAAGACCAAGAGACTGCACGCCAAGGGACTGAATTTGGTCGCCGTGCTCGATAAGCAGGTTTAAAAGCGCTTCGTTATCTTGGACTGGTTTAGTCATGACGCTAAATTACAAAAAATCAGAAGGTTTAAACGTCTAACTGCATGATGAGTGGGGATGTCAAGGAGAGCGCAGCCAACGTACAAGGTTCGAATTTTTTGAACTTCAAAGCCTTAGCTCCAGAACCTTATAGGTTTGACGCGCTGGCGGCGATTACCGGAAGCTGATGTAACCCTTTTCTCCCCATAAATCTAAAATCCCCAGCCGGAAATCCACGATCATTAAATCCTTACATTCGGCTTTCAAACCAGAAGCTAAGGACATGTATGGATTATTAAGGCGGTTCCTTTTTTTGTTTCCTCCGGAAGAGGTTCACTATTTTTCGATGAACGCGTTGAAATTATTGTTCCGCCTGCCCTTTGCCAGAAGGAGCATCTGCAGAGATATATCTGAACGCACGCATTCACCGAAGGTATTGTTCGGCCTGCAATTCAGGAATATTATCGGGCTCGGTGCCGGATTCGATAAAAATGCCAGATATCTCACGGAATTAGAGGCACTGGGTTTTGGCTTTGTGGAAATTGGGACGGTTACACCCTTGCCACAAGACGGAAACGAAAAGCCGCGCCTGTTCCGGTTACCGAAAGATAAAGCCCTGATCAACCGCATGGGGTTTAATAACGATGGGGTAAAAATCGTAAGCCTGAGATTAAAAGACTGGAAAGAAAAGAACGGATCGCGGCCTGCCACTGACGGAACACGACTGATTATAGGGGGAAATATTGGGAAAAACAAGTCGACCCCCAATGAAGATGCCTGGAAAGATTATGAATTATGCTTCCGCGAATTATATGACGATGTTGACTATTTTGTTGTGAATGTAAGTTCCCCCAATACGCCTGGTTTACGCCAGCTGCAGGAAAAAGAATCGCTGCGGAAGATTTTAGTACATCTGCAAAACCTTAGCCTTCAGCAACCGCAAACAAAGCCGGTGCTGCTCAAAATTGCGCCCGATCTGTCTTTAGATCAGCTTGACGACATTATTGACCTGGCGCTTGAAATAAAGCTCGACGGGCTTGTAGTTACAAATACAACCATCAGCAGGGAAAACCTCCAAACACCTGTTTCCATAATTAATAAAATCGGCCCGGGAGGCCTCAGCGGAAAACCGCTAAAAGAAAAATCTTTAGAAATCTCACGGTATATCAAAACGAAATCAAATGGTGTAGTTCCATATATTGCCAGCGGTGGCGTATTTACAGCTGAAGATGTTACAGACAGATTGGATTCCGGTGCTTCATTGGTACAGGTATGGACCGGCTTCGTTTATTCCGGCCCGCTGATCGTAAAAAAGATATTTTCGGCGCTGCGTAAAAATAAAGAGCTTATGACCTTATAAGTATTTGGGAACCAATATGCGATTGCATACGGGTAAGCATGGGATGGCGTAAATTATTTCAGTATGATTAGAGAATGCATGTTACTTTTGCCTCACTAAAAATTCGCCATGGAATCACTTTTAACCGGAGAAAATTTAATAAGCTTACTAACACTCACCCTGCTCGAAGTGGTACTCGGCATAGACAACGTGATATTTGTTTCTATCGTTATGGGACGGCTGGATCCGGCAGCAAAGGTAAGAGCAAGAAGAATATGGATGATCACGGGGATGGCGGTGAGAATTGGATTGCTGATCGGTTTAGGATGGCTCGTTAAAAACGGAAGCACCGAATTGTTCCAGGTATTTGGAAAAGGGTTTAACCTCCGCAGCCTTATCATGCTTGCAGGCGGCTTTTTCCTGCTGTATAAAACGGTAAAGGAGATTCATGAGAAACTGGAGGGCGATGACCACCACGTTTCAGGTATGGAGCAGAAGATTCCAGCGAAATTTTCATCAGTGATCGGCCAGATCATCCTCGTAGATATGGTATTTTCGTTTGACAGCATTATTACTGCAGTCGGCATGGCTCGCAGGATAGAGGTAATGATCATTGCTGTTGTTATTGCCATGATTATTATGTTCTTATTCTCAAAACGCATCAGCGACTTCATTCACAAACACCCTACACTAAAAATGCTTGCCCTTTCTTTTCTGGTAATGATCGGTGTTGTGTTGATTGTTGAAGGCTGGGACGCGGAAGGAGCGCATGACCTGCACCTGAAAAATTACGTCTACTTTGCCATGGCTTTCTCTTTCAGCGTGGAAATGCTTAATATGTGGATGCGCAAAAGGGAGGCGAAAAGCCCTAAGCCTGTTGAACTTCGCGCACCGCGTTTAGAAAAAGAACCCGTGGATGAATATTCAGACATGGCTAAATAACAAATCCGGCAAGTAAGTTCTCTCTATAAGATTAAAAGAGTGGCCGCAACCAATGCTGCTGTTTCTGTCCTTAATCGGGTCTGTCCCAAGGACACGGGTGTATAATTGTTTGCGGTTGCCAGGTCGATTTCCTTTTGCGTAAAATCTCCTTCAGGGCCAATCAGCATAATGGCGCTCTGGTCTTTCTTCATGGCTTCAGATAAGGAAAGCCTTTCATTGTTTATACAATGTGCAATAAACTTTTGCTGCTCCCGGAATGTAGTAATGCAATCCCCATAATTACAAGGCTCCTCCAGATCAGGCAGCCATACCTGCCGGCTTTGCAGCATGGCGCTGATGAGAATGCCTTTCATGCGGTTGTGCCGGAAATGCTGTTTTTCGGTTCTTTCACAGATCAGGGGAACAAACCCGCACACCCCGATCTCCGTGGCCTTTTCCAGGAGCCACTCAAACCTGCTGGTATTTTTAACCAGGGAAACAGCAATCGAAATCCTGCGGGCTGGCTGTTGAAAACTAACGGTAGAGAGCACCTTAATCCTGGTTGCCTTTTTATGGGCATCGATAATTTCAGTGGTGTGTAGGATTCCGTTGCCATCTGTCAGGTGCAATTGTTCGCCGGCCTTCATACGCAACACAAGCGTGCAATGCCTCGAAGTATCTTCATCCAAAACAACTACTTCACCGGAAATGGTGATGCTTTCGGCATAAAAGAAAGGCAGGGTTGAATTTGGAGAAACAGCCATGGTGTTGGTCAGATTTCAACGGCAACTGTAGCCAAACAAATGCAAATAAAGCCGCCAGTGCAAAAGCCCGTTAAAACGGCGTTTCATCGTCGTCGTAGGTTTTTTCATTCATCTTACTACCCGCCTGGATATATAATTTGGGACCGTCACCATCTTCCACGGGCCTCCAGTTCCCCCCGGACGGCATGTTGCCGCCTCCGAAATTCCCATCGTCTTCATCAATAAATTTCTGGATGTGCAGCAATGCCCGGAGTTTAATGGTTTCAAGTGATCCATTCCTGTGCTTGGCGATGCGGACATGCGTTTCGCCCTTGTTATTTTCCCCCATTTCATTTGAGGTAATGTCGTAATATTCAGGCCTGTACAGGAACATTACCAGATCCGCATCCTGCTCAATAGCGCCGGATTCCCGAAGATCGCTTAACTGTGGCATTTTATTTCCTTCCTTCCTCGTTTCAAGTGCGCGGCTTAACTGGCTTAAGGCGATTATCGGAACCTGCAATTCCTTTGCAAGCCCCTTTAGATCACGTGAAATCCGGCTGATCTCCTGTTCCCTGTTGCCATTGCGGTTTTCACCGGTACCGCTCATCAACTGTAAGTAATCAATGATGATCAGGCCAACATTATGCTTGCTCTTCAGCCTCCGGCATTTTGCCCTTAGTTCAAAGATGTTGAGAGCCGCCGTATCATCGATAAAAATGGGTGCGGTTGCCAGGCGCTGAATACCTTTTGCATATAACTGCTTCATTTCATGCTCTTCAAGCTTTCCCCTGGAGATTTTTTCAAGCCATATCTCGCTTTCAGCGCTCAATATTCTTTGAACAAGCTGACCTGCACTCATTTCAAGGCTGAAGAACGCAACCGGCGTGGACTTGGTCGGGTGCAGGGCGGCACTCCTGGCGAGGTTTAGGGCAAACGCAGTTTTACCAACCGAGGGCCTTGCCGCGAGTATAATCAGGTCGGTAGGCTGCCATCCGTAAGTGATCCTGTCAAGCGATTTAAAACCTGAAGGTACCCCGCTGATATCTTCGTTCTTATGTCGAAGGTCTTCAATGCGCTGAATGGTTTTTACCAGTACCGTATCGATACTGTCAAAATTCTTTCTTAAGTGGTTATTGGTTATTTCAAATAATTTACTTTCTGCATCGTCCAGCAGGTCAAATACGTCTGTGCTGTCTTCGTAAGCATCGCCGATAATTTCACCGCTAATCCGGATCAGTTCACGCTGGATAAACTTCTGTAGAATAATGCGCGAGTGTGTTTCGATATTTGCAGATGATACTACGGCATTGGTAAGTTTGGTGACATAATACGGCCCGCCTATCATGTCAAGTTCTTCCCTGGTCTTTAGTTCCTCTACAACAGTGAGGATATCAATAGGCTGACTCTTATGAGCCAGGCCCTGCATAGCTTTATAGATACGCTGGTGACTGTCTACATAAAAGCATTCTGGCTTCAATATCTCAACAACCGCATCAAAAGCACCTTTCTCCAGCATGATAGCGCCTAAAACAGCATCCTCAAGATCTTTTGCCTGTGGCGGCACTTTACCATAAACCATCGAGCTGACATCAAATGGGCTCTTGCGACGGCTTTTCCGGTCTTTATTCAGGTTAGTTATATCCATTAAAATGAGTATAGTTTTTGGTAATCTAATGAACCGGCCTCACCCAGGTGAACACCACTTTCATATTAAATAATTGTTATCACAATATGAACAGATCGTGAACCCCGGCATAAGGAGGGCGAATATAAAGCCGTATCAACCCCAAAAAACAACTTCTAGATTCGATATTTGTCCACACGCAATTCACAACTTTATGCCCGTATTCAGGAGCATATCCACAACTCCATTGTATTACTTCACAATTTAAAAAAGTTTTGCGCCTTCAAAGAGTTTAAATGCACACATGCGGTGCAAAAAGAATTAGGTGAAATTATTTGGTGGGGTTTGCGAAAGTACAGAGTGGCTAATTCCCGTTTTATCGGGTTTATTATTTTCTGGCAGGGGATAGTCAGCGGCTATATCCATGGTGCAAATTATACAATACTGTAACGCCAGGAGCTTAGTTGTATTCCATCCGAAGGGCTATTCGTTGCCGGCACAGAAATCTCATAAAACCCTATATTTCAAAACGCACCTTTTAACAGCTATGCAGCATCGCCGGGCGATGGTCAACAGCTTTGGCTATGATATGCTGCTTAGATAAACCATCGTGGCTGATTTTGGATTTATTTCAACAGCCCTCCCAAAGTGCCTGCCTGTAAGCGTTGACGCTTGTAATGAAATATAAAAGGTATTCATGATTGTATGTAAGGTTGTGTACTTTTGAGCCCTTAAAAAACCGGATCAATCAATGACGATCAGTTATAAATGGCTTTCAGAATATCTCCCGGTAAAGCCGGGGCCGGAACATCTTTCTTCCATACTTACTTCTATCGGGCTTGAGGTAGAAAGCATGGAAAAATATGAATCCGTGCGTGGAAGCCTAAAAGGCCTGGTAATCGGAGAAGTGGTGTCATGTGAAAAACATCCCGGCGCAGATAAGCTAAAGCTTACAAAAGTTAACACCCGCGGCGGGGAATTACTACAGATCATTTGCGGGGCAGCAAACGTTGCGGCAGCTCAGAAGGTGGTAGTGGCTACGCCGGGAACTACGATCTATCCCCTGAACGCTTCACCAGTTGTCATTAAGGTGGCAAAGATCAGGAATATTGAAAGTTATGGAATGATCTGCGCTGAAGATGAGATCGGACTAAGTGACGATCACCGGGGAATTATCGTTTTGCCCGCTGAACTTGAACCGGGCATGCCAGCTTCCGCTTACTTTCAGCCATACTGCGACTATATATATGAGATTGGGCTTACACCTAACCGGATGGATGCCATGAGCCATCTTGGCGTTGCACGGGATGTGTGCGCCTACCTTTCTCATCACGAAAACAATATCATCTCCCCTCAAACGCCTTTCACAAATGTGTTTGAGGCCGACAGCAATGATTTGCCCATCAGCGTGGTCCTTGAGAATAATAACGCCTGCCAGAGATATTCCGGGGTAAGCATCCAGGGAGTCACCGTTGCATCTTCTCCCAAATGGCTGCAGGAAAAGTTACGCGCCATAGGGGTAAGACCGATCAACAATATTGTTGACATCACAAATTTTATTTTACATGAAACCGGCCAGCCGCTGCACGCATTTGATGCAGACGCAATAACAGGAGGCAGGGTAATCATCAAAAACCTGCCGGAAGGGACCCTATTTACTACGTTAGATGACAAAGAGCGGAGATTGTCGGCGCTGGATCTTATGATCTGTAATACCGATGAACCTATGTGCATTGGTGGCGTTTATGGAGGGCTGCATACAGGGGTAAATGACACAACAACAAATATATTTTTAGAGAGCGCCTGGTTTAACCCGACTGATATCCGGAAAACATCTTTCAGGCATAATTTACGAACCGATGCGGCCATCCGGTTTGAAAAAGGCGTCGACATATCGAACACCGTGAACGTTTTGAAGCGTGCGGCGCTTTTGATCCGCGAAATTGCAGGAGGAAAAATCGCTTCGGAGATCATTGATATCTACCCCGGGCCAAAACCGAGGGCCCGGGTAACCCTCACCTTTGCATACCTCAGAAAGTTAAGCGGCAAATCATATGATCCGCCTGTGGTACAAAGGATCCTTGAAGCGTTGGATTTTCGTACGGTTGAACAGAACAGTGATCAGATACGCGTTGATGTTCCTCACAGCAAGCCCGATATTTTCATCCCTGCAGATATAGTGGAAGAGATATTGCGGATCGACGGTCTGGATAATGTAGAAATCCCTTCAGCAATTACAATAACTCCTTCCGTTACCAGAAAAGAAAATTTCAGGTATAAAGAGAAAGCAGCAAATTATCTCACCTACTCAGGGTTTAATGAGATCATGACGAATTCAATAACCAACAGCGCGTTCTTTCCGGAAGAAACCCATCCGGGCACCGTAAAAATGGTGAACAGCCTCAGTGCCGGTTTAAATGTTATGAGGCCTTCTATGCTGGAGACCGGCTTGCAGGCGATCGCGTATAATGTGAACAGGCGAAATTATAATCTCCAGTTTTATGAATTCGGGAAAACCTACAGCACTTCAGGTCCCGGCAAATACCACGAACAGGAGCATCTATGCCTGTATATCTCCGGCAACCGGAGCGATGACTCCTGGCGGATCAAAAAAACCAATGCCGACTTTTACTTTATGAAAGGCATTATATCCGGAGTTTTTCAATTGCTTGGACTGCCTGCTTTAGAACTAAAGCCTTCTGAAGCTGCATTTATGAATGTTGGTTTTGAAGCTATCCTGGGCGATAAACCTGTACTTACAACCGGCATTGTTTCACCTGGTACACTGGAGCGCTTTGATATCAGGCAAGAGGTGTTCTTTGCGGATTTCAACTGGGAACTCATTGCAGCTAACGCTTCGGAACAGAAAATAATATTCGATGAATTACCAAAGCAATTACCGGTTCACAGGGACCTGTCACTACTATTGCCAAAAACGGTATCTTTTGGCGCCGTAGAAAATGCCATTCATAAGTTACATCTGGCAAGGTTGCAAAGTATCCGGCTGTTTGATGTTTTTGAAAGCGACAAGTTAGGAAGCGGAAAAAAATCGCTGGCCATAGCCTTCACCTTTCTTGATAAGGACAAAACATTAAATGATATGGAGATAGACGCCCTGATGGAGCAGATCGTACATACAATGGAAAAAGATCTGAAGGCGGAAATTCGAAAATAATTGTTTATTCAGGCAGATGGCTTACGGGCATCATGCGCTGACGTTTACTTTCAAAGAGGAACAGCAATGAATCTTATACATGTCTGAAACGACTAACCATACAACACGGATTTATGACAAGCTCCAACAGCTGTTAAAGCGGTATGCTTCTTTACAGAAAGAAAACGAAAAGCTCAAAAACGAGCTGGCGGAATCAAAGAACCGGGATCATCAAAAGGAAGAAGCCCTGAAATTACTAAATCTGCGGATTGAAGTATTAAAGGCGTCAAAAGGCACAATGACCGAAGAGGAAAAGAAATCATTCGAAAAGGTGATCAGCACTTACCTCAGGGAGATCGATAATTGTATCTCTCTGTTAAATGACTAAAAAGAGACTCAATTCAATCCATCAATGATTTTACCTGATGTTATTGTAGCCTGCGCAAACCAGCCATTTAAATTGTTTCTATGCAGGAACTCGTAGCCATAAATATCGTGATCGGAGACAGAACTTACCGGATAAAGATAACCCCGAAAGATGAGGAAGCCGTAAGAAAGGTGGTAAAGGTGATTAACGAAAAACTTATCGATTTTAAGACTCAGTTCGGTGGAAAGGATATGCAGGATTATATAGCAATGGTGCTTGTATGGTTTTCCACGAGGCAGGTAAGCCAGTCTGTACCCGGTGAATCGGATGATGTTCAATCCCAATTGGTAAACATTGAAAGCGCCCTCGACAAGGCTTTGGGCTTATAAATGGGGCCATCCTGCCGTGATTCGCTGCGAAGGGTAAGTAAAAAAAATGGAAACCGGCGCCTTACATCAGGCTGAAATACGCTGCCGGCCTTTAATTCACACCCGAAAAACCTTCCTCTACCTGGCATCTGTTACGGTAAACGTTTTCATTTCCAACACATATGACCTGCATTTCGTATTTTCGTGCTTCTTTACTCAAAAGTATTTATGAGTGTAGAGAGGACGTATTGCTGATTGTAAACCGTACAAAAAAAAACATTAATGGAGGCCTATATCATTTATATAATTATCACCGCCATCGTGGCGTTGATTGCCGGAGTTATTGCAGGAAAATTAATCTTTGCCAAAGACACCCGGCAAAGAATCGAAGAAGCTGAGCTGCAGGCTCAAAAGATCGTCTCAGATGCCCAAACAGCCGCTGAGACACTAAAAAAAGAAAAACTGTTGGAAGCCAAAGAACGCTTTGTGCAATTAAAGGCTGAGCACGACAGGGAATTGATTGAAAAAACCCGGAAAGTAGGTGACACGGAAAACAGGATCAGGCAAAAGGAAGCGACGATCAATCAAAAGGAGATTGCCTTGGATAAACAGATCAAGGATAATGAAAACATCAAAGAAAATCTGAACCGCCAGATAGAAGTGGTTAGCATCAAGCGAACCGAACTTGAAAAGCACCAGGAAGAACACATCAGAAGGCTTGAAAAAGTAGCGGGCCTCTCAGCTGAAGAGGCTAAAGCACAACTGGTGGAAAGCTTAAAACAGGATGCCCACGCACAGGCGCTGGCCATTCAGCAGGAAATCGTTGACGATGCCCGGCAGAAAGCCAATAAGGAAGCCCGTAAAATAGTTATCCAGACAATCCAGCGTACGGCTGCCGAACAGGCTATTGAAAACTCCATCACGGTTTTTAATCTTGAAAGTGATGAAATCAAAGGGCAGATCATCGGACGTGAGGGCCGTAATATCCGCGCAATTGAAGCAGCTACCGGAGTTGATCTTATTGTGGACGATACACCAGAGGCGATTATTCTGTCTTCCTTCGACCCGCTAAGGAGAGAAATTGCGCGCCTGTCTTTACAGCGGCTTGTTTCCGATGGTCGTATTCACCCGGCCCGGATTGAAGAAGTAGTGGAAAAGACCCGCCGCCAGATTGAAGAACAGATCATGGAGATTGGTGAAAGAACTGTTATTGAGCTCGGTGTTCATGGATTGCATAAAGAGCTGGTAAGAATAGTAGGAAAGATGCGGTTTCGCTCGTCTTATGGCCAGAACCTTTTAATGCATAGCCGGGAAGTAGCCAACCTTTGCGGGATTATGGCCGCAGAATTAGGCATGAACCCCAAACTGGCCAAACGTGCAGGCCTGCTTCATGATATCGGAAAGGTGCCGGACGAAGAAACAGAACTTAGCCATGCGCTTTTGGGAATGCGGCTGGCAGAAAAATTCGGAGAAAACCCCGCTGTTGTAAATGCCATAGGGGCTCACCACGATGAAGTGGAAATGCAGTATGTTATCTCTCCCGTTGTTCAGGCTTGTGATTCTATTTCAGGTGCGCGGCCGGGAGCCCGCCGCGAAATTATGCAGCAATACCTCCAACGCATTAAAGACCTTGAAAACCTGGCCCTCACTTATCCGGGTGTGGAAAAAGCTTACGCTATCCAGGCCGGCCGCGAATTACGGGTAATTGTTGAAGCAGAAAGAGTAACCGATAATGACAGCGACAAGTTAAGTTTTGAAATTGCGCAGAAAATACAGACTGAAATGACGTACCCGGGCCAGATAAAGGTAACCGTGATACGTGAAAAAAGAGCCGTGAACGTAGCACGTTAGATTAATACTTCCGTTATTAACTTTTATGATTAACTTCGCACTCCTTAAATAAAAAAATATGAACGCCATAGATTTTGTTCATGAGCAAATGACGCAAAAGAAGCAGTTTCCCAATTTTAAAGCCGGAGATAACGTTTCTGTAAATTATAAGATCATTGAAGGCAATAAGGAAAGAATTCAATCCTTTAAAGGAGACGTTATCAAACGTCAGGGTACAGGCTTTACTGCTACGTTTACGGTAAGGAAAATTTCCGATGGTGTTGGCGTTGAAAGAACGTTTCCGCTGTGCTCGCCTAATATTGAATCGATTGACCTGAACAAATCAGGCCGTGTCCGCCGCGCTAAATTGTATTTTTTACGGAAAAGAAGTGGTAAGAGCGCCCGGATCAAAGAGAAAAAAAGAGCTACAAACTAATCATTTTTATAGCAAAAAGCGTCCGGATCAGGGGCGCTTTTTTGTTTCTGCGGGCGAAGAACTATTAAGACAGTTAAAACGTATATAATTTATCTAATGAATGACGTTTGTTAGAAATGGATTAACTTTGTTTTTTTAGATCTTTAAACTTTCAATTATGGTACTACTATATTTAAACCCGTATTTGTATATATCCATGCCTGGTGGAACAGAATGGTTGCTTATTCTTGCAGTTGTATTATTACTGTTTGGAGGTAAGAAAATACCTGAACTCATGCGTGGCCTTGGAAAAGGTATCCGGGATTTCAACGACGCCAAGTCCAACGTGACCAAAGAACTGGAAGAAGGCATGAAAGAAAAAGAAAACGTTACTACTAAAACAACATCTCCTACTACTTCTACTACTACCAATACGCATGCAAATCATTCATAGCGCGTAAAAGAGTACTGAACAACCAGATTGTTTTCTTACCAGTCAATACAGGATTACCAAAAAGATCTGTCCAATGGCGCTACATCATGTGTAAGCGCCATTCAGTATTATCTGAATAAGATCGATAGTTCCGGTACACTGAATGCATTTATTGAAGTGTATGCCGATGAGGCGTTGCAAAGGGCCCGGGATCTGGATGAGGCCCGTCTTTCGGGCCGGAAAACGGGAAAGCTACACGGGGTTGTAATCGGAATCAAGGATGTAATCTGCTTCTCGGGGCATAAAACATCTGCAGCTTCTCTCATTCTAAAAAATTTCACCTCAACTTACAATGCTACTGTTGTAGATAAATTACTTAATGAGGATGCTATAATAATCGGCAGTCTTAATTGTGATGAATTCGCTATGGGTTCTTCCAATGAAAACTCCGCGTACGGAGCGGTTTTAAATGCCCTGGATCAGACCCGGGTGCCTGGCGGATCTTCCGGAGGCTCTGCGGTAGCTGTACAGGCCGGATTGTGTATGGCTTCCCTGGGCAGTGATACGGGTGGATCAGTAAGGCAACCAGCTGATTTTTGCGGGATTATTGGCCTGAAGCCTACTTACGGCCGGATTTCCAGGTATGGATTGATTGCTTATGCATCATCTTTCGACCAGATTGGTATTTTCGGGAATAATATTCCGGATGTGGGAATTATCCTGGAAACTATAGCGGGAAGAGACACTTTTGATAGTACGGCTTCCGTTACCCCGCCGGAAAACTTTTCCGCTTTCCCCCAAAGCGGTAAGAAGTTAAAGATCGCCTATTTCAAAGACGCCCTTACCCATCCCGGCCTTGACGAGGAAATGGCCGAAACGATTACCTCGTATCTGTCTGAACTCGGAGAAAAAGGTTATGAGGTTAAAGGGATTGACTTTGAATACCTCGACTATATCGTTCCGGCATATTATATTCTTACCACTGCGGAGGCTTCTTCGAATTTGTCGCGTTACGATGGCGTGCGTTTTGGACACAGACACCAGGCGACAGGTGTCGATTTAACAGAATTTTACAAGCGCAGCCGTTCAGAAGGTTTCGGAAAGGAGGTAAAACGCCGCATCCTGCTCGGCACGTTTGTATTAAGCACCGGATATTATGATGCATACTTCACCCAGGCACAAAAGGTCCGCCGCCAGCTTGTTGACAAAACAAACCTGATTTTCAACAGCTTTGACGCGATAATTTTGCCGACGGTACCTTCCCCGGCGTTCAAAATCGGCGAAAAAACTACTGATCCTATAGAGATGTACCTGGCGGATATCTATACCGTTTATGCCAACCTCGTGGGCATCCCCGCCATTTCAATTCCCCTCTTTACACACTCCAACGGAATGCCGTTTGGCCTCCAGATTATGACAAACCGGTTTTTGGAGCTATCTTTGCTGAAGCTTTCACAAGAATTGATGGAACAATAAAATTGATCAGGCCCGGACAGGACTTTATTTCTCATTCAAATTTAGGTAATGAAAAAATTTTTATTGTTGACTACCATGGTCTTTGGATTTGCTGCCGAGCTCTCAGCCCAGTCTGATAAACCAGCAAGTAAAATTCTTCCCTTACCGGACAGTAGCTTAAAAAGTTCTTTGCCAGCTCAGATCACTTTACCGGAATCGAAAAAAATCATTGACAATAACGCTCATTACTTCCAGGATCTTTTTGAATGTGATGGCCCCGGAAATTCGTCAAACCTAGGTCCGCGGTTGAACCCCAGAGCAGTAAGTTTCGTTCAGGATTACATTGAAAAATATGGAAAAGATCTTTCCAAAATGAAAGATTGGGCTAGGCCTTTTTTTAATATGATGGATGGTGTATTCATTCAGAGCAGCCTGCCAAGGCAACTAAAATACCTTGCTGTGATAGAATCGAGGTTGAATCCTGCGTCCGTTTCCTGGGCAGGCGCTGTGGGCCCGTGGCAATTCATGCCCGCGACTGCTGCCAGAATGGGCCTTAAGGTGAACCGGAATGTTGATGAAAGAACAAATTATATCAAAAGCACTCAGGCTGCAGCAAGGTATCTGACCGAACTTTACAAACAATTCGGAGACTGGCTGCTGGTGATCGCTGCCTATAATGGCGGCCCGGGAAATGTTTTAAAAGCGATCCGGAACAGCGGCAGCAGGAACTTTTGGGACATACAATATTATCTGCCGGCCGAATCACGCAATCACGTTAAAAAGTTTATAGGAACGCATTACATTTTCGAAGGGCAGGGAGGTTTAACTACATTAACCAGGGCTGAAGCTAACGACCATTATGGAGCTAAAGGAATTTATGTATTGAACAGGAAGCTTGATGCGGCGGAATTAGCCAATGCAAAAACCCAGACCGTTACTGGTAAGTACCACTCCCTCGTTATCGCAAAACAAATTATCATGGATATCAGCGAATTCAACCGCTACAACCCGAATTTTGATAAGGTTATGGCTAGCGCTGACAATTCTTATGAATTAAAGTTGCCATCCGAAAAAATGGAGTTGTTCAATGCTCATAAATATCAGATATTAAGTGAATCTATCCATTTATTGCTGAACAATGCCGCTTCGGCAAGTGAGTTTTCAAAGTTGGAGAAATCTTCTTATAAAAAGCTGGCGGGTGGGTAACTTACTTATTTATATATTTTATAAAGGTGCTTAGGAAAGCACCTTTTTTATTGCAGCGGCTTTAAGCATACACTCTTCATATTCCTTTTCCGGATCACTGTAGAATGTTATCCCTGAGCCCACCAGGTAGGAAAGATATCTTTTGTGCTGGTTATATAATATACTTCTTATGACCACATTAAAGTCGAAATCGCCCGAAGGAGTAACATACCCAAGGGCGCCTGAAAAAATACCGCGCCTGGTTTTCTCGTAGGTTTCTATAAGTTCCATGACTCTTTTTTTCGGAGCACCCGTCATTGAACCCATTGGGAAAGTAGCCCTGATGATCTCAGCCCAGTGAAGGCCCGGAATTACCAGTCCGGAAACGGTGGATATCATCTGGTGAACCTGCGGAAATGAATATATTCCGTAGAGTTCGTCAACTTTAACCGATCCCTCGCGGCAAATTTTTGAAAGGTCATTTCTTACGAGATCGACAATCATTACATTCTCCGACCTTTCTTTGCTGCTGAGTAACAGATCGCGTTTGCTAAGGGCGTCCGCTGCTGCACTTTGGGCATTGCGGGTGGAAGTGCCTTTTACAGGCTGTGAAATGATGGCGCTTCCTTCTTTGCGGATATAACGCTCCGGACTTGCACAACACAGGTGTTTTTCATGACATTTGTAGTACGCTCCAAAGGGATTCGGTGAATGACTGCTAAGTGACAGATAACACTGCACAGGGTCAATAACCGTGTTTTCTGCAAAGAACTCCTGGCAGAAATTTATTTCATAGCAATCGCCCTTCTGAATATGTTGTTTTAGCAAATCAACCGTACCGGTGTACTCTTCCTGTGAAAAACGGCTTTGTATGTTGGCTACCGCAACGCTGGTGCCGGCAACAAGTGTGGCTTGAAGGATCTCTTGAAATATGGCAGCCTCATTGCCTGTTGTACTTCCGATGGAAATTTCCGATTCGTTGAGGAAGATAACAATCTCAGGGATAAAAAAGAAAAGATCGGGAAAATGAATGTCATCAGGGTGGCTGGAATCAAGATACTCCAATTCATTTTTAAGGTCATATCCAAAATGACCAAAAACATAATCATTTACACCATTGCAGAATTGTTTTAATTGAGCAAATGCTGACCCCGCATCAGACCGCACAAAATTACGAGCGCCGATCCCTGCAATGCATTCGTATGAATGATAATGGAGAGAATACTGATGATTATCCAGGAAACAACATACCTCGAACCGGCTCGCCCATTGCAACAATTGTTTCTTGAACAGGGCAGGACGTGAAACCGGAAAGGAAACAAATGTCCGGTTTGATCTATCTTGAGAATGGATCAAAAATCGTCCTCTTCATCGTCAAAGGAAGTGTCGTTAAACAAATCCATTTCTTTGAAATCTTCATCAAGGCCAAGGTCGTCCTCTTCCCCCTTTCCTCTTTTTTTTGCCGCACCAGTGCCGGTGCCAGCTTTCTTTGTCTTTGACTTTGGCAGATCAAATTCATTGAAATCGGGATCCCAGTCATCTTCTTCTTCAACTTTATTCCAGTCGTCTTCTACTTCGTCCACGTCATCATCATCATCGTCGTCATCATCTTTTTTCGAAGAGCCCTTTGCAGCTATTTTGGAAGGTTTTGCATCATCGATCTCGTCGTCATCATCGTCGTCCCCGGCCTTCTTTGATGATCCTTTACCTGCTTTCTTCGCAACAGTATTTTTATGTAGAGGTTGTTCCACTCCATTGCTGGCAGTGTCGTCATCAGATTTACCCTTCGACTTTTCAGGAGAGCTACCAGAACTATCTTCACTTTTAGGAGAAGCTTTCTTTGAGGGCTTTTTTTCCTTATTAGATTTAGGTGCCATATTCCAATAGGATTTGATGTAAAATTTCAGCGAAGTTTTTAATCCTCCAAATTTATTATTGGTTATTTTTCTGACTGGTCAGATTACCACCAACTGGTCCCTTTCAGGGCCTATGGAGAGATGAGAAACGCTTACTCCTACATATTGATTGATATAATTTACGTATTCCTTCATCAGCACAGGCATTTTTTCAGACGATCTAATGGCTCCTGTGCCGCAATTCCACCCTTTAAGTGGCTGTAATACGGGTTCGATCCTGTGCCTTGTCATTTGAAAAGGGACAATTTTTGTGATAACATCATCTATTTTATACCCTGTGCAAACATTCAATTCATTAAAAGCATCTAAAACATCTGCCTTTGTCATAATAACCTTCGTGACCCCGTTAATCATACAGGCAAATTTCAATGCCACCAGGTCTATCCATCCGCAACGCCGCGGACGGCCTGTTGTTGCTCCGAATTCGTTACCCAATCTACGTAATTCTTCGCCGGTTTCATTATTAAGTTCTGTAGGAAATGGCCCTGATCCCACTCTTGTACAATAGGCTTTTGTGACGCCCATTACATCCCGGATCTTTTGTGGTGCTATACCCAGGCCTGAGCATACACCGGCACTGGTTGTATTGGAAGAAGTTACATAAGGGAAGGTGCCAAAGTCAATGTCGAGCATACTGCCCTGTGCTCCTTCGGCAAGAACGGTTTCGCCGGCAGATATTTTCCCGTTGATAAAATACTCTCCGTCTACAATATTCAGTTGCCTGATAAATTCTATCCCGTCAAAGAATTCTTCTTCCCAGTCGGAAATGTCTTCCTGGAAATTAAAATTGTCTAATAACCGTTGATGTTTCAGGCGAAGCCTTATGTAAGAAGTGGTAAAACTCTTATCGAGCAAATCACCAACGCGAAGGCCGTTACGCCCTGTTTTATCCATATATGCAGGACTGATCCCTTTTAACGTTGAACCGATCTTGTCGGTTCCTTTAGACAATTCGGAAGCCTTATCCAATGCCCTGTGTGTGGGAAGAATGATATGGGCTCTTCTGGAAATAAACAGGCTTTTCTTTACGTTTACGCCAAATGAACCGACAGTATCGCACTCTTTTTTTAGCGTAACCGGATCCAGCACTACGCCATTGCCAATGAGGTTGACCGTATTGGGATGAAAAACACCGGAGGGTATCTGATGAAGGACAATTTTTTTTTCGTCTACATACAAAGTATGACCGGCATTAGGCCCACCCTGGAACCTGGCCACCACATCGTAACCCGGGGCAAAGTAATCAACGATCTTTCCTTTCCCTTCATCCCCCCATTGAAGACCCAATAATACATCTACCATCCGGTTAATTAAATTTCAGATTAAGAAGTCAGTTTAAGCAACTGCGCAAAAGTATAAGAAGCGGCGCAAAGCGGAAAATAAATCGGATGGAGGGGGTGGGGTATTAGGTATGGGGTATGGCGTGGCAGATTGGATAGGCCCCGTGTGCTTTTGCTTTGTGGTTCCCTCCATCACCAATTATTACCACCTAGAGGCACAAAGAAGAACACACACAGAGAGAGACACGGAGAAGCAATGGTTGCAGTTCTTTATGGTTGCCCATTGTGCTTCTCTGTGCTTTTGCATTGTGTTGCGCTGTGGTTTCCTGCTCCAGACTTATTAAGAAAGCTGCTTACATGTGGCATTGCAGCCAGTGCAGAGAAGAAAGAAGGGAACCACGGAGAAGAAAACCACCGAGAGCCGCAGAGAATAAAACCTACGAGAGGCAAAGAGGAAACTACATAAATCTATATCTACCTTCCTCATACCCAATACCCCATACCCCACACCCCATGTCCCGTCACCCAATATCTTCCGTCTCAAACCTATCCACCGCATGTATGCCACTAAGCTGCTTTAACCGGGTCACCAGTTCTTCCAGTTCCTCTTTGTCATGTACGTACACTTTAATATTACCCTGAAAGAGTCCCTCCTTTGCTTCAACGGTAAGGGCATTGATATTTATTTTTAGCTCTCCTGAAATAAGGTTGGTAATCTTATTGATAACACCCACGTCGTCCAGCCCGATGATTTTAATGCCCGTCAAAAAAGATATTTCTTTGTTTTTCGCCCATTTGGTTTTCACAACCCTGTGCCCGTAATTAGCCATCAGGCGAGCTGCATTGGGGCAGGTCGTCCTGTGGATCTTCAGCCCCTCTCCTGTGGTTACAAACCCAAATACGTCGTCACCGGGTATCGGTTTGCAACAATTCGCAAGCGTGTACATGATCTTATCACTGCTTTCGCCGAAGATGATCAGTTCAGTTTCTTTTTTGTTCACGGAAGTACCGGCACTTTCTGTTTTATGCTCTATTACCTTTACGGGCCGTGGTGCTTCGAGCCTGTCTCCCAGTGTATTGAATTCCTTTAGCTCTTTGAGGTCGAGCGTTTTTGTTGCAATGCGGTAAAAAAGATCGAGAGAAGAGGTCAGCTTATAATAAGCAGTCAGCTCATCAATATTATGCTGATTAAATCCAGCACCCATTCCTTCAAGTTTTTTCTGCAACATATACTTTCCTTCTTCAGCGATCTTTCGTTTTTCTTCTTTTAAAGAATCTTTGATCTTGCTTTTAGCTTTGGCTGTTACTACAATCTGCAGCCAGTCTTCACCTGGCTTTTGTTTGTTGGAGGTGATGATCTCCACCTGGTCGCCGCTTCTCAGCTTATGACTCAGAGGCACCAGTTTATGATTGAGCTTTGCCCCTATGCAACGTACGCCAATAGCACTGTGAATGGAGAATGCAAAATCGAGTGCGGTAGAGCCGATGGGCAGCATTTTCACATCTCCTTTAGGGGTATACACGTAAATCTCTTCAGCAAGAAAGCTGGTTTTGAAATCCTGCAGAAAATCAACGCCGTCTGTTTCCTGTGTGCTCAGCACTTCGCGGATCTGCTGAAACCATTGATCGAATCTGCTTTCATCGCCAGCACCTTCTTTATATTTATAATGCGCCGCGAGCCCCTTTTCAGCTATTTCATTCATTCTTTTCGTCCGGATTTGTACTTCCACCCATTTACCCTGGGGGCCCATTACCGTGGTATGCAATGCTTCATAGCCATTAGATTTGGGATTGCTTAGCCAGTCACGTAATCTTTCGGGAGAAGGCGTGTATTCATCGGTTATCATTGAATACACTTTCCAGCAATCTTCTTTTTCTTTCTCCGGGGGTGAATTTAGAATGACACGGATGGCAAAAAGGTCGTATACTTCTTCAAAGGCCACTCCCTTTTTTTTCATTTTATTCCAGATAGAGTGAATGCTTTTGGGCCTGCCGTAAATTTCAAAATCAAATTCGCCTTTCTCGAGCTTGTCTTTTATCGGGCGTATAAATTCGTTAATGTAACGGCCCCGCTCCCGCTTGGTTTCTGATAATTTCCTGGCTATTTCTTTGTAAGTATCCTGTTCCATGTACTTCATGGAGAGGTCTTCCATTTCGGTTTTGATATTGTATAAGCCCATCCGGTGAGCAAGGGGGGCGTAGACATATACGGTTTCTGAAGAAATTTTTAGCTGCTTTTCCCGCTTCATGCTTTCCATCGTACGCATGTTATGTAAACGGTCAGCAAGCTTGATCAGGATAACCCGCGGATCATCGGTTAATGTCAACAATATCTTCTTGAAATTTTCAGCCTGGCGGGAAGCATTGACATCAATTACATTAGAGATCTTTGTCAGCCCGTCCACGATCCTGGCAATTTCACTTCCAAAACACTTTTCAATGTCTTCGAGGGTAATATCAGTGTCTTCAACGGTGTCATGTAGTAAGGAACATATTGCAGACCTCACCCCCAGGCCAATTTCCTCTGTACATATCTTCGCTACTGCAAGGGGATGAAGAATATAAGGCTCTCCGCTTTTGCGTCGCATTGTTTTATGCGCTTCCGCTGAAAGTTCGAATGCCTGGCGGACGAGTTCCTTATCTCCTTTTTTAAGTTTGGCTTTGAGGGAGCGCAATAAACCCCGGTATTCACGTAAAATCAACTTTTTTTCCTGTTCTTCGGTCAGATTATATTTCGGTATCGCTGCAATGGTTTCCATACGTCACGAATTTACAGAAAAGAAAGTGTTTTCAATTTGTGCAGAAAGCCTATTTTTGCAATCCGAAATTTGTTCAGGATACCTGAGATTTGATTATCTGAAATTGTCAGCGGGTGTGGCGAAATTGGTAGACGTATCAGACTTAGGATCTGACGCCGCGAGGCATGGGGGTTCGAGTCCCTCCACCCGCACAAAACGGGACTGTAACATACAGTCCCGTTTTCATTAAGGATACTTTCATTTGAACGAATGGCTCTGAGAGTTGCCTTTTTCCGGTTATTCTGCGTTGTTGATGCATGCTAAATCTGTAGCTTTAAAGAAATTTTTCTATGAAAGCAATCCTGGTTCCAACTGACCTGTCCCCTGCTTCACAGAATGCAACAAATTACGCGGGCAACCTGTGCAGGGAATTGGGAGGTACAATGATTCTGCTACATGTTTACATGTTGCCGGTAGCGGTATCCGAACTGCCTTACGCCATGGTTTCTGCAGAGGAAGTTCACAAGGCCAGCGAAAACGCACTTGATAAGGAAGCCGGCAGGGTGCTAAAGGAACACGGATTCAAACCGGAATGCGTGGTAAGGTTAGGACTTCCTTCAGATGAGATCCGCGACCTCGAAAAAGAAAGAGATATCGACCTCATAGTAATGGGGATGAAGGGGGCAGGGGAATTCGATAAATTAATCGGCAGCACTACCCTCGCCGTTATCCGCAAATGCCATAAGGCCGTACTGGTGATCCCCCACAATGCTAAGTTTTCGCCTTATAAAATGGTATCCTATGCCACGGATTTTTCCTACCAGACAAATACTTCCTTCTTCGATCCGCTAAAGCAGCTCATCAAGAAGTTTGACGCCGACCTGATGTTGGTATACGTTCAAAAAACCGCAACCACGCTGACATCCCGCCAGTTAGCCGCAAAGGCAGAGTTAGAACAATTATTTGAAGATATCAGGCCAATCTGGCATATTGTTGCAGATAATGACGTTGAACATGGCCTTTTTGGCTTCCTTGAAGAACATTCTCCCGACATGCTTGCCATGGTTTCTCACAAACACAACTTTCTCGAGCGCGTATTTGGCACTCACCATACGCGAACAATTATATATCAAACAACCATTCCCGTCTTAATCCTTCAGGATAAAGAATAGGTTCACAACCTATAAGGTTGGCAACCTTATAGGTTGAGCGGCAGTTTCTTTTCACCCACCTCATCGTCTACGCGGGGCTCCTACTTGCAGTTCTACGTTTCATTGTAAAACCTTAGCTTTGCACCCCCAAACAGGTTTGTATTTACATATAATATATACGGGTCATTGTATCACAACAAAAAAAGCTCACATGGCGACCATTACGAGGGAAAACATCGGATTGCTGAATGAAAAGATCATTGTTAAAGTTGAGACGGCTGATTATCTCCCTTCTTTTGAAAAGGCAATGAAAACATACAGCAAGCAGGCCAATATCCCCGGCTTCCGCAAGGGCATGGTTCCGGTGGGAATGGTTAAAAAAATGTACGGGTCCTCTGTATTTGCTGATGAAGTGATCAAGAGTGTTGAAAAGGGGCTAAGTGATTACATGGCTAATGAAAAGCTTGAAATCTTTGCCCAGCCGTTGCCTTTGCCGGAAAATGATCCTTCGAAGTTAGACATGAATCAACCCTCGGAGTATGCTTTTGCATTTGAAGTAGGGCTAAAACCTGATTTCACGCTGCCCGACCTTGGCCAGGCTCAGCTTAAAAGATATATCGTTCAGGTTACTGATGAAATGATCAATAATGAAATAAACAGCCTGCAGGAACGTTTTGCAACGGACGCTGACATGGAAGAGATAAGTTCAGAAGACGATATTGTAACCCTGGATTTCTATGAATTGGATCCTGAAGGTCATGTGGCTGAAGGTTCAATTGCTATTGGGATTACTATAGGTCTCAGGGATTTTTCGCCTTCTTACCGCGAAAATTTAATTGGAAAGAAGATTGACGACCTGATTGTTGCCAGGCTGACGGAAGCTTTTGAAGAAAAAGACCTGCCACGCATCATGAAGATGCTGAATCTTGAAAACGAACCGCAGCATGCTGAAAAGAATTATGAAATTCACATCGGCAACGTTAAAATACTTGAAAAGCCTGGAATAGATGAAGATTTTTTTTCGCAGGTATATCCAACAAAGTCGATTCATTCGGAAGAGGATTTCAGGAATGAAATCAGGCAGGACCTCAAGAAACAGTGGGAAAGCAGAAGCCGGGGGCAGCTTTTGGACCAGATATACCATGAATTATTGGATCATTCAATAATTGAGTTTCCTGAAGATTTTCTGAAACGCTGGATGGTAACCAGCGCGGAAAAGCCAAAAACACCTGAACAGGTAGAACAGGAATTCCCAACTTTTGTAAACCAGTTGAAATGGACATTGATCCTCGACAAGGTGGTACGTGAGAATGATATAGAGGTGAAGCCCGGGGATATCATCGAATTTGCAAAGCAACAACTGGTTCAATACATGGCCGGCAATATTGACCTGGACCAGCCATGGGTTAACGAATACATTAATAAAATGATGAAAGACAAAAAGTACGTTGAAGACAGCTATCATCGCATTCAGACGGATAAGGTATTTTTATGGGCCGAAAGCCAGGTGCACCCGGTGGATACAGAAATCAGCGCAGAAGATTTTACACATTTGCTGGAGAACCATCATCATTGATATTAAACATCATCCCTACCCGAAATTTTAAAAGGCCGGCACAATGCCGGCTTTGTAGTTGGATAGGTTGTCACGTATATTTTCGCTTTTCTTCTCTTTTAAGTAAAATCCTAATTGTAAATATGTTAGTCTGTCAGGTTTTTGACACTTTTAAACTTTGGACGCAGATTTGAAAGGTAAATCCGATCTCCATAACCGGTTGCAATAAACTTTACATTTGATCAGCCAATTAAAAGATCAGGTCACGATAGTTTTAAATTGAAAAACAATATTATGAATAGTCAGCAGGAATTTGAAAAATATGCCATTAAACATAGAGGGATATCCGGTAACACCTTAAACAGTTATCAAAAATACCAGGTCAATAATCTTACTCCCAATATTATTGAAGAACGGCCTATGAATATTGCCGTTATGGATGTTTACAGCCGGTTGATGATGGACCGTATTATCTTTTTAGGTTATCCCATCAATGACGAAGTGGCCAACATTGTTACGGCGCAGTTATTATTTCTTGAAAGTACAGACCGTACCCGCGACATTCAGATGTACATAAACAGCCCGGGTGGCAGTGTGTATTCCGGACTTGGTGTATATGACACCATGCAATATATTACACCGGATGTATCTACCATCTGTATCGGGATGGCCGCCTCAATGGGTGCGGTGCTTATGTGCGCGGGAGCAAAAGGCAAGCGTACGGCTTTAAAACATAGCCGGGTAATGATGCATCAGCCCAGCGGAGCCATAGGGGGCCAGGCAACCGATATTGAAATTACGGTTGGTGAAATCCGAAAGCTTAAAAGAGAATTGTATGATGTCATAGCTTTTCATACAGGCAAACCGGTAAAGCAGGTAGAAAAAGATTGCGACAGAGACTACTGGCTTACCGGTGAAGAAGCTAAGGAGTATGGATTGGTAGATGACGTTTTGTTGATTAATCCGAGAAAATCCAAGAAGACTGATTAACCTGATTCGCAAAAAATATTAAAAGTATAGAAACCATAATTTATGTATACATCAAAACATTTAATTCAGCCTTTCAGAATGGAAGATGATGAGCCCGATATGGAACCTAAAGAAGAGAAGATTCAGGAAATGGGAAAGCTTATGATGAAGAAGATGGAGAAGTACTTCTTCGAAACAAGATCTGTTTACCTGTGGGGCGTTGTTCATGACAAATCAGCGAGCGATATCGTTGGAAAACTATTGTTACTGGATTCCGACAAACCCGGGGAAGAGATAAAATTATATATCAACAGCCCGGGTGGAGTGGTCACCAGCGGAATGGTGATCTATGATACCATGAGAATGATCAAGAGCCCGGTAAGCACAATATGTATGGGGCTGGCCGCATCGATGGGTTCAATATTACTGAGTGGTGGCGCAAAAGGCAAACGCTTTATTTATCCCCATGGCGAAGTGATGATTCATCAGCCAAGTCTTGGCGGCTATATGCAGGGAGTTAGCGCGGATCTCGAAATCCAGGCAGAGCAGACAAAACGGGCGAAAGACCTCGGCGCTAAGATACTCGCTGATAACTGCGGCAAAAAGATCGAACAGATCTACAGGGATTTTGACCGTGATTACTGGATGGAAGCAAAAAAGGCAGTCGAGTATGGAATTGTTGATAAAGTGGTAGAAAAGCTATAAGCCTGAAATGCAAATGATATAATAATTTTCAAAGCCCTTGCAAATGCAGCGGCTTTTATGCAAGGTTATCCAATAAGTTGGATAACTTTGTGTTATAATAACACGCAAAACAAATGGCTAAAAATACATTGCACTGCTCTTTTTGTGGCCGTAGCAGGGATGAGGTTAAAATACTAATAGCTGGTCAGGAAGGCCATATTTGTGAAAATTGCGTAGAGCATGCCCGTGAAATAATCGAACAGGAGTTGATGACCCGTAATGAAAACGGGGTTTCTTCATCGCAGTTTAAACTTACGGTTAAGAAGCCTATGGAAATGAAGCGGTTTCTTGATGAATATGTTATCGGCCAGGACGACGCGAAAAAGGTTTTGTCCGTAGCCGTATACAATCATTATAAGCGACTACAGCAAAAAGTGGGCGATAATGAAGTTGAAATAGAAAAGAGCAATATCATCATGGTTGGCGAAACCGGTACAGGAAAAACGCTGCTGGCCAAAACCATCGCCAAGTTGCTCAATGTTCCTTTTGCAATCGTTGATGCAACGGTATTTACAGAAGCCGGTTATGTTGGGGAAGACGTGGAAAGCATATTAACCCGGTTACTACAGGTTTGTAATTATGACGTTACTGCCGCTGAAAGAGGAATCGTATATATAGATGAGCTGGATAAAATAGCCAGAAAAGGTGATAATCCATCGATTACCCGCGATGTAAGCGGAGAAGGGGTTCAGCAGGGCCTGCTGAAATTATTGGAAGGTACTGATGTACTCGTGCCTCCACAAGGCGGGCGAAAACATCCTGAACAAAAGCTTATCAAGATCAATACACAAAATATCCTCTTTATTTGCGGCGGCGCTTTTGACGGTGTCGACAAAGTTATCGCACGCAGAATCAATACCAACGCTATCGGCTTTAATGTAAATAAAGAGCAGCAGGAAGCAGCTAAGAAAAACCTGCTTCAGTACGTCAATGCACAGGATTTGAAAAATTTCGGTTTGATACCTGAGTTACTTGGGCGTTTACCGGTTGTAACTTACCTGAATCCTCTTGACGCCCCTACCCTTCGTTCCATATTAACAGAACCAAAGAATTCACTGATAAAGCAATATGAAAAATTGTTTGATCTGGAAAATATAAAGCTGACGATGGATGAGGAGGTATTGAACTTTATGGTGGAAAAAGCAATGGAATACAAATTGGGAGCAAGAGGCCTGCGTTCCATCTGTGAGGGCATCTTAACAGATGCCATGTTCGAGATGCCTTCAGGTAAAGAAAAATTCATTCACCTGACTCTTGAATATGCGAGGAAGAAATTCGATAAGAGCAAAATGAGTTTACTAAAAGTAGCATAGTACCATTCCGGGTTTTATAATATAAAAAAGGCATAAGCATCTTCCTTATGCCTTTTTTTATACCATTTATGCTGAGTAATTTTGATCCAACACATAACTCTCCGAAATGAAAGAACTGATTGACAGGTTAAAGCTACAAGCCGGATTAACCGACGAACAGGCGGAAAAAGCAATTCATGTGATCAAACAATTTACCAAGGAAAAGTTTCCCATGTTTGCCGGTGCAATTGATAAGCTTTTCGATAAATACAGCCAGGGCGATAAGGAAGACTACCTGGATTAAAACTGTTTGGTTTGTCCGGGAAACAACGGAATTGCCGTGCGGTATTCGGCTCGGAGAGGAAGGCAGGATACCAACGTGAAGGTATCTTCGTTTGCGGTTCTCTGTTACATGCCTTACCTACTGAAAAAATGCCCGGGCTTCCACCCGGGCTGGTATAACAAGCAATCGTGGGTTCTACCTTTTTAACGCTTCGCGTGCAATCACCAATTTCTGAATTTCAGAAGTCCCCTCACCTATCGTACACAACTTACTGTCACGGTAAAATTTTTCCACAGGAAAATCTTTCGTATATCCATATCCTCCAAATATTTGCACCGCTTCAGTTGAAGCCTTAACCGCTATTTCGCTGGCGTAATATTTAGCCATAGCTGCCTGCTGGGTCATCTCGGCACCCTTATTTTTTAGGTCGGCTGCCTTCATTGTCAACAGTTCAGCAGCCATGATTTCAGTTGCCATATCGGCCAGCTTAAACGATATTCCCTGGAAGTTAGCAATGGGCTGATCGAACTGGTGTCTCTCCTTCGAATACTGCAATGAAGCTTCGTAGGCTCCCTTTGCCATACCAATACTTAAAGCAGCTATAGATATTCTTCCACCATCTAAAACTTTCATGGATTGTTTAAATCCGCCCCCTACCCCGCCTATACGGTTTGCATCGGGTATGCGACAATTGTCAAATATCATTTCGGAAGTTTCACTGGCCCTCATCCCTAATTTATTTTCTTTCTTCCCTGCACTCAGGCCAGGTGTTCCTCTTTCAACGATAAAAGCAGTAGCATTGTCTTTCGCCCGCGGCTCGCCGGTACGGCAGATCACTACAGCAACATCACTGCTGTTGCCGTGCGTAATCCAGCATTTAGTGCCGTTGATGATCCATTCATCATCCTCTTTTTGAGCCACACAACTCATATTTCCTGCATCACTTCCCGTATTTGGTTCCGTTAATCCCCAGGCTCCAAGCCACTCAGCGGTTGCAAGTTTGGGAAGGTACTTACTCTTTTGTTCGGCATTGCCAAATAAGAGAATATGGCCTGTGCACAACGAATTATGAGCCGCGACGCTCAGACCGATCGATCCGCAAACCTTGGAAATCTCCTGTAATATCGTAACGTACTCAAAATAACCGAAACCGGCACCGCCATATTCTTCGGGAACCAAAACACCCATGATTCCCAGCTTGCCCATCTCTTTAAAAATATGCAGTGGAAACTCCTGGCTTTCGTCCCACTCCATTACATGAGGTTTTATGTTCATGATCACGAAATCCCTCACGGTTTGTCCTACCTGCTGTGTAAGCTCTGACGTTTCAAAATTCATTTTATCCGGTGCTCAATTTATCATTACAAAGGATATGCAAGATAAACACAATTACCGTTAAACACCTACGCTATGGTAAAATACCCTGCACTGTAGATACTGTTGATTCCTATTGCACACTTAAATAAGGCGCTATTTTTTTTAGTAGCTCCGGTGTAAAGGCATCCACGTTTTCGAGGTCTTCGACACGCTCGAAATTGCCATGTTGCCGCCGGTACTCAATCACGGCGTTTGCAGTATTCCAGTTAAAATACGGATGTTGTTTTAGCTCGCCAATCTCCGCACGGTTGATATTGATCAGCTTTACGCCACCTTTTGAAAGTTCAAGCCGCGGTTTTATCATTTGATATGTGGAATCCGAAAGGCCGTATACTTCCGACAATTGGTCAACAGCATAAAAGCCGCCAAGTTTCTCTCTGAAACGAACGATCCTTGACGCAAGTGTTGAACCTATCCCCGGCAGATCTATAAACGCGCTTGTGTCGGCAAGGTTTACATCTACCTGTGCCGGAGCATACTTTTTTACAGGTGTGTGCAGATCGGTTCTGCGGGGGTAGCCTGAAGCGTAATTTTCTGCCTTTCTTTCTTCTGTATTACCCCGCAGCCTCACAAAAGGCAGCAGCCGTGCAGCTTCGTCTTTATGTAATCCATAAATCTTTTTTAAATCATCTGCCTGCCGGAACTTACCTCCCTTAGAAAGATATTTCTGGATGGTAACGATGGTTTTATCGCGCACACCCAGCTTTTTCCAGCCTTCGGGTGAAAGAGCGTTTGGATCGAAGTAGAACAGGTTAGCATCGTCGACGGGAGGCCGTTTTGAGGTGCCTGGGCTGAGGGCAGGATGAAACCGTTTATCATCGCCCTCTGGATAAACATCTGCCGAATCCTTATTCAAAAACTGTAATTGCTTTGCCCGATCCCGGAATTGATCAGGCAATTCTTTATTTATATCATCCTGTCGTGCAGGAATGAAGTTTGGAAGGATGAATATCACACCGGTGAGAAATATCAGTACGCACACCGCAACTCTTTCTTTCCTGGAAAATGTAAAGTAATCCTCTACAATTTTTTTCAGCATAACGTCTTTTGCTGAAATTAATGAACAAAGAAAGATCAGGAGGACGTTCTTTCCTCATCCCGGTGGCGTTTAATCACCAAACCTCATCGCATTTACCAGGATCATTATAGATGCAGTTCTAACCCGTCATATGCGAGTGCAACGCCGGGAGCAAGTTCTTTATTCACGTCTTCGTGCTTTCCAAGCTGGTGGCTGATGTGAGTAAAATAGGCTTGTTGCACCTGTAAATCACTGGCGAGGTCTACAGCTTCCTGAAGGGTAAAGTGAGAAATGTGCTTTTGTTTCCTAAGCGCATTTACCACAAAAACACGGGAACCCCTGATCTTATCTTTTTCCTCAGCATCGATCCTGTTGCCATCGGTTACATAAGTGAAATCCCCGAAGCGGAAACCGAGTACCGGCATTTTCAAATGCCAGATTCCTACCGGCCTGATCAGTATGTCACCTACAAGAAACGGATCAAGGGTGATGGTGTTAAGATTGATCTGAGGCAATCCGGGGTATTTTTTGTCGGCAAACGCATAGGCAAATTCTCTCCGAAGCGCTTCCTGGGTAAGAACGTTCGCATAGATTTCCATCGCTTTGTGGCTGAAGAAGTTAAAAGCACGAACATCGTCAAGCCCTGCCATATGGTCTTTATGCGGATGGGTAAAAACGATAGCATCCAGTCGTTTTACCTTTGCACGGAGCATCTGGTAACGGAAATCCGGACCTGCATCTACAACAAGGTTGGTAGTTGATGACTGTACAAGAATACTTGACCGCAGGCGGTTGTCTTTCTTGTCGGAGGATTTGCATACATCGCAGTCGCAACCGATCATGGGCACTCCACTACTGGTACCTGTTCCCAGGAATGTTATTTTGAGAGATGGATATGCCACCATTCGAAGATAAAAATTTTAAGGTTTTCGTGGGTTGGATAAAAGTTATTCGCGTATGGGGCCTGCTGACTGGACTTGCCTGATTGCCTCGTGATAGGCCTTGCGGATGTCAGGTGTGAGCAGTTCCGGATTGATGTTCATTTTATGCACAAGGTCTATAAGGGTATTGATACGCCCTTCAATTTGTAAGAATTTATTCAGCACGACAACTTTTCTCTCTTCAAGCAGGCAATAGCCACTTTGAAAAGTGCCACGTTCGTAGCGAATTACATATCCCGATTCCTCCAGTAACTTTTCCAACTTATTCAGCGTAGCCTGTGTGTATTTCATGTTAAACGGTATAGATCAATGTAAAACTAATGGATAATGCTTCGGGGTTTGTGGGAATTTCCATAAATCTGTTACCTGAGGCAAAGGAGATCAGATAGCATCAATCCAGGGCGCGATAAAGGCGTTGCCTCTATTTGCTGGTCATTTTAACAACGGGTACGATCATTTCTTCAAGGCTTACTCCCCCATGCTGAAAAGTATTGCGATAATAATTAACGTAATAGTTATAATTGTTGGGGTAGCACAAAAAGCCATCCTCTTTTGCAAAGATGTAAGATGAATTTAAAGTGGGCACCGGCAGACCTGCCTCTTTAGGATCTCTGAAAGCCAACACGTCTTTGGCTTCGTAATTGAGGTTGCGGCCGTGCTTATACCGGAGATTGGTCGTGGTCTGCTTATCACCGACTACCTTAAATGCATTTTTCACCCGCACGCTGCCATGATCGGTTGCCAAAACAATATTCACCTTTTTATCAGCTATCTTTTTTAAAGCCTGGTTAAGGGGTGAGTGTTCAAACCAGCTTGTAGTAATGCTCCGGTAGCTTGTCTCATCACTCGCCAACTCCTTCAGCACTTCCATTTCGGTGCGGGCATGACTAAGCATATCAACAAAATTATACACTATGATATTGAGGTCATTGCCCAACAGGTTGTGTATATTGTTAAGCATGCTCTGCCCGTCACTATGGTTCAACACTTTTGTATAAGAATACCTCATATTCTCTTTCTTCAGTCGCCTGAGCTGCGCCTTAAAAAAATCTTCTTCAAACAAATTCTTACCGCCTTCCTCATCATCATTCTTCCATTGCGCGGAGAACTGCTTTTCTATTTCCAATGGCATCAATCCGGCAAAGATGGAGTTCCTGCAATACTGCGTTGCCGTTGGCAGAATACTGTAAAAAGTGTCTTCTTCAAGTATACGGAAGCTCTCAGAAAAGATGGGTTGAATCGCTTTCCACTGATCGAAACGCAGGTTATCGATGAGTATGAAGAACGTAGGCACGCCTTTCTCCATGTGCGTAAACACTTTATGTTGCATCAGCGTGTTTGACATCACCGGAGAACCCGCAAATCCGGGTTTGACCCAGGACGCGTAGTTCCTGGAAACAAATTTAAAAAATTCATGGTTGGCCTCCTGCTTCTGCGACTGGAAGACTTCCATCATTTCCGGGCTGTCGCTTTTACTCATTTCGAGTTCCCAATAAACCAGCTTTCTGTAAATCTCCATCCATTCATTATAATCCGGATTGCTGTTTAGCGCCATAAATAAATTACGGAATTGCTGCTGGTATGCTGATGTGGTTTTTTCTGCAACCAGCCTTTTATTATCCAGTATCTTCTTCAGGGAGAGTAACACCTGGTTTGGATTGACCGGCTTGATCAGGTAATCACTGATCTGGCTGCCGATGGCATCATCCATCAGGTTTTCCGTTTCATTCTTTGTAATCAGCACGATCGGTATCTGTGAATGCTCCTCCTTGATCTTTGCGAGCGTTTCGAGCCCGGTAATACCAGGCATGGTTTCATCGAGTAAAATGACATCAACCTGGTTTTCCCTTACATAATCAATTGCATCGAAACCATTCGTCAGGGTATACACATCATATCCTTTACTCTGCAGAAAAATTTTTTGTGATTGTAAACCTTCTATCTCATCATCTACCCATAATATTTTAGCTAACGACATAATGATTCCAGATTTTAATTAATGATCCCGATGACACCGGTTGCCTGGAGCGATTGCTGCTTCGGTTTACAAGAAATTCAGAGATTGAAACTGAAGCCTTTTGTTAAGGGGAAAGCTAACAAATTTAATTTATACCATCGGCATTTGTAGATTTGTTCGTTCACTACCGCGTTCTTTTAACAAACCGAACACAAATGAATTCTTCCATACGTAAGATCATTAACGACCCTGTATATGGTTTTATTACCATAGAGAGCCGATTGATCTTCCAGATCATATCCCATCCCTGGTATCAGCGCCTGCGACGAATTCACCAGATGGCTTTCGCACATCTGGTATACCCGGGCGCCGTTCACACGCGCTTACACCATTCATTAGGTGCATACCACCTGATGAACAACGCCCTTCCTGAATTAAAGAACAAAGGAGTGGAGATCACGCCTGAAGAAGAAGAAGCCGCCCGGATTGCCATATTGCTGCACGACATAGGCCACGGCCCCTTCTCCCATGCACTGGAGAATATCCTGGTAAAAGGAACGGGTCATGAAACCATGTCGCTGCTGATCATGCAGGAACTGAACAGGGAAACTGGCGGCCAGCTCGAGATGGCCATCAGCATTTTTACAGGCGATTACCATAAAAAATTTTTACACCAGCTTGTATCAGGTCAGCTTGACGTAGACCGGATGGATTATCTTACGCGCGACAGTTTTTTTACCGGTGTGTCTGAGGGAGTAATTGGATACGACCGCATCCTGAAAATGCTGAACGTGCATGAGGGCCAATTGGTGATTGAAGAAAAAGGTATATACACCACGGAAAAATTCCTGGTGTCCCGGCGCCTGATGTATTGGCAGGTGTACCTGCATAAAACAGTACTAAGCGCCGAAAAAATGCTGATCAGGATCATAGAAAGAGCTAAAGAACTGATCGCCGAAGGAGCAGGGCTGCAGGCCGCCTCTGTAAGCCTGGATTTCTTCCTGCGAAATCCTCAAACGGGTGATCCGGCAGGCAGGCACCTCCAATACTTTTGCCTCCTTGATGATTACGACGTTCTCAGTACAATAAAGAACTGGGTATTTGAAAAGGACAAGATCCTTTCAACACTTTGCAGGGGCCTTATTGAACGCCGCCTGTTTAAAGTAAAACTACAAGCCGACCCCTTTGATCCGGCGTGGGTGGAAGAAATTACGAATAACGTTTGCCAGCTCCTTCTTATTACAAGGGAAGAAGCAAAGTATTTTGTGCTGGAAGGGCAGGCTGCAAATACAACGTACGACCCCCTCGATGAGCGCATAAATGTTTTATTCAAGGATGGATCGGTCAAAGACATATCGGTAGTGGATAACGCGCTTATTCATCATGAGCTGGCGAGCCCCATCAGGAAAAATTATCTCTGTTATTACAAATAAATCAATACTGCCCGACTAAATTGATTGATGATTGCCTTAGAAAAGAAGGATCACTAAGAACAAGAAGAACCACGGAGGACACTACGTTACGCTTTGTGTTCTTTGCGCCTCCTTTGTGTTCTTCGGTTCCTAAAAAAGTGTACGATCAGGAAGTTCACCCCTAAAGAGGTTTATTTTCCAAAGGGAGGGATATTCGCGAAGTGGCTCCCGGTAAAGCTTTCATATGATTTTATCTCTTTTACTTGGACAACAATATAAATAAATAGTAATACCGTTAAACTTTACGGGAAGGCAAGCCGGTGTTTCTGTAGCGTATTCCCCGATAGGAGAAACAGGAATTACATGGAAGCGATATGATTAAGAAAAGGGTAGGCAGCTTATCCACTCGCCAGGGTGAAACCGGTAACCCGATAGCCAAAACGAATAGCTACGTTTACAATTCAAAACCTATAGGGCCAGGCCCTACAGGTTTCAAATCAGGTTTTCCAGGTATTTGTAACCGCTTCCGGTATTTAGCAGTACTACTTTATCCGACGGATCGATTATTTTTTTGTTTCGCAGGTGCAACAGCGCTTTCCAGGTAGCAGCACCTTCAGGAGACACCAGTATTCCTTCCCTGCTGGCAATTTCTTTTATTCCCGACTTAATTTCCTCATCACTCACGGTAACAGCCGTGCCTTCAGAATCAGTTAACACCTGTTGCATCATATCCATGCCAAACGGAAAAGGCACAACTAAGCCATTTGCGACAGAAGCAGATGGTGTAAAATTCTCCCGCCAGTTTTCCGGATCATAAAAGGCCTTTACTACCGGTGCACAATTTTGTGACTGAACAGCGACCATCCTTGGCAGGGGTCCCCTGATCCAGCCCATCATCAGCATTTCCCTGAAAGCTTTCCAGATACCGATCAATCCGGTTCCCCCACCAGCCGGGTAAATAATCACGTCAGGCAATTGCCAGTTCAACTGCTCCGCGATTTCATACCCCATTGTCTTTTTACCTTCGAGGCGGTAAGGCTCCTTCATTGTGGAAAGATCATAATAGGCCTTTTTCTCTTTCAGCAATGCAACCTTCCTTGCGCAATCATTGATCAGCCCTTTTACCAGGATCAATTCAGCTCCATACATCTCGCATTCCTGTTTAAAAACGTTGGGCGTATGTTCGGGCATTACCACGGTACATTCCATACCGGCTTTAGCACAATAAGCAGCAAGTGCTCCGCCGGCATTGCCTGCGGTGGGAACGATACAACGATACACATCCAATTCCCGCGCTCTTGATATGGCCATGCTTAATCCGCGGGCTTTGAAAGAGCCGGTGGGATTGCAGGACTCATCTTTCATCAGCAGGTCGGTAAATCCAAAAGCGGCGGAAAGGTTATGCAGGGGAACAAGAGGCGTCATGCCTTCACCGAGAGAAACGATGTTTTTGTATTCCAGCACCGGCAGCATTTCAAAATACCGCCACATCGTTTTATCGCGGAAGAACAGGTCTTCCTTAAAGAAGCCGTGCATGTATTCATACCTGACAAGAAGGGGCTGATTACAACAAGTAGCGTAGCTGTTCAATGCAGTTAACGAATATTCCGTTTTGCATTCAGCACACTCAAGGTAAGTAGCATACGATACTGGCTGGGATAAGGCGATCATCAGTTAAATTTACTGCGGATACTATAACCAAAGGCATAGTAAAACATTATAGGCCATAACTATTGGTTATGAAACATCTTCGCAAATTTTATAAAAGCCTTATTTAGTCCGTCATTATCCGAGCCCTGGCGCTGAATGAAAAAAAAATCGCGAACGATTTGCAGCTTCTCTATCTTTATGGCAACGAGCTCGCCTTCGCTTAGTTCTTTCAGTACCGATCTTCGCGGCAGAAAGCCGAGGCAGTAGTCTTCTTTGATGAAATTTTTTAACGCTTCCGTTCCGGCCAGACGAATTCCAACCTTTAGTTCAGATATTTTAATTTCATATTTTTTCAACGTGTACTTTATTGCCTCGAGCGTACCGGAGCCCTGCTCTCTTAAAGCTATCGGATAATTGCGAAGGTCATGCACGGTAATGCTGCCCTTTTTGGCTATGGGGCTCTTTGCTGAACAAACAGCCACAACTTCATCGGTTATGAAGGGTTGATATAATATTGTGGAAATCTTGTTTTTTCCTTCAACTATTCCGACATCAATTTCCTGATCGAGCAGTGCCTTTACGATGGTGTCGGTATTCCGGTTAAGGAGGCTGATCTTTACGTCCGGATATTTCTGATGAAAGCCTGACAATAATTTTGGGAGGATATACAAAGCAATCGTTGTGCTTGCGCCAAGCTTCAGCTGGCCTTTTGCCTGGAACTGGTCTTTCAATGTACTGATTTCGAATTCCAGTTGTTTCTGAATATTTCCGGCTTCTCTAAGGCGATTTAATAGAATTTCTCCCGCCGGGCTAAGTGTAATGCTGCCGCCCTTGCGTTCGAAAAGGGTGATTTTGTAAAATTCTTCCAATGCCTTCATGTGTTTACTGATAGCGGGCTGGCTGATAAACAAAACCTTGCTGGCTTTCGAAAAGCTCAGGTTATTGGCAACCTCTATAAAAATCTGGTGTCGGAGCGAAAGCATTTCAAATTACTTTTCAAAGCTACTAAATTGAAATACGGTTATCTTTGAATCATTTAGGAAATGTATGAAGATCAGTGGCTTTACCTTTGTCCGGAATGCTGTAAAATATGATTACCCGGTTGTAGAATCTATCACTTCGATTCTTCCCGCCGTTGATGAATTCATCGTGAGTGTGGGTAATTCTACAGACAATACATTGGACCTTATACAATCCATCAACTCTCCAAAGGTAAAGATTGTTCATTCTGTTTGGGATGAATCTCTAAAAACGGGTGGTAAAGTTCTGGCCGTGGAAACCGATAAGGCTTTTGCGCAAATAGCAGGTGATTCAGACTGGGCCTTCTACCTTCAGGCAGACGAAGTAGTGCATGAGAAATACCTGGAGATAATCCGGACAGCCGCAGAGCAATACCTGAACAATCCGTCGGTTGAAGGCCTTCTATTCAAATATTTACATTTTTATGGTACTTATGATTATGTAGCCGATTCGCGCCGCTGGTACAACCATGAAATCAGGATTATCCGTAATGACAGGTCAATATCATCCTACAGGGACGCGCAGGGCTTTCGAAAGGCCGGCCGTAAGCTCAATGTGAAGGAAATAGATGCATATATTTATCATTATGGCTGGGTAAAGGCGCCTGCCGTGCAAATGCAAAAATGTTACAGCTCGGGAAAGTTCTGGGGTGGCGACAGCTACGTGGAGCCAAAGCATTCAAATCAGGAACTGTTTGATTACAGCACTGATGCAGATTCATTGGCGCTTTTCCAGGACACACATCCGCAGGTGATGATTCAAAGGATCAGGAGACAAAGCTGGGAATTTAATTTTGATCTGCGCCGGAAACAACTGTCTTTAAAAGACAGCATTCTTCATATCATTGAAAAAAAAACGGGCAAACGTTTATTCGACTACAGAAACTACCGGATCATCTGAATTGAGCATAAAGCAGGGTCAGCCGGCTTTTTCTCACCTGAATAATTATCTTTGACCGAATGATTAAAAAGCATGGAACTAAACTTTAACGCTGATAAACAACATACTTTAGCCTCGCAAATCAACGTTTCCGGAACGGGTCTGCATACAGGAGCTATGGTAGATATGACACTCAAGCCGGCTTTACCAGGGTTTGGTTTCCAGTTTCAGCGGCTCGATCTTCCCGGTCAGCCCGTTATTAAAGCCGATTGCGACCTTGTAAGCGATACTGCCCGGGGAACAACCTTGCAGCAAATGGAGGTTAAGGTAAATACGATTGAACATTTGCTGGCCGCGCTGGTAGGAATGAGGGTTGATAATGTTTTAATAGAAATAAATGGCCCGGAAATTCCCATAATGGACGGCAGTTCCCAGCCTTTTATAGACCTTATCGAAGAGGCAGGGGTGGAGGAACAGGATGCTGCCAAAACCTGGTACTTCCTCGATGAGATTATTCAGTTCCATGATGAAGAGAAAAGAGTTGAAATGGTGGCAATGCCTTCCAATGAATACAAGATCACCACACTTATAGACTTCAATTCACCTGTACTGGGTACCCAGCATGCGGAGTTAAAAAGCATGGCTGAATTTAAGACCGAGATCGCCCCCTGCCGTACGTTCTGCTTCTTACATGAGCTGGAAATGCTTATTGATAATAACCTGATCAAAGGAGGTGATATCAATAACGCCATTGTGATAGTTGACAAGCCGGTCACCACCGAAGAAATGGGACGGCTGGCAAAAATCTTTAAAAAAGACAGGATTGAAGTGAAAAGCGGAGGATATCTCAATAATCTTGAATTACGCTTTCCCAACGAACCCGCCAGGCATAAATTACTGGATGTGGTCGGTGACCTGGCCCTAATCGGATTTCCCCTTAAAGCGCGTATCATTGCAAACAGGCCAGGTCACAGCGCAAATGTGGAGTTTGCAAAAATGATCAAGCAGCACATTAAAAAATCCAGGCTTTCCAAAAATATTCCGGTTTATGATCCCAATAAGGAGCCTGTCTATAATATCCAGCAAATCGAAAAAACTTTACCCCACCGGTATCCCTTTCTGTTGGTAGACAAGATCATTGATTTAACAAAGGAATATATCGTCGGAATTAAGAACGTAACCTTTAATGAGCCTTTCTTCGTAGGACATTTTCCCGGAAATCCGATTATGCCCGGCGTATTGCAGATAGAAGCACTGGCACAAACAGGAGGCATCCTGGCAATAAACGCGTTGATGGAGAAAGGGCAATACGATACCTATTTTTTAAAGATCGATAATTGCAAGTTCAAGAAAATGGTTTTCCCGGGAGACACGATGTTGTTAAGAATGGAACTGGCAGCACCCATCAGACGCGGTATCTGTGAAATGAGGGGAACAGTTTATGTAGGCTCAAAGATATGTACTGAAGCTATCTTAACAGCTCAATTGGTTAAACGGCCCTGACCTGCCTGACAAATTTCATCAATTTGAATATATTTAACGTTTACGGGAATTGGTAACAGGCAGGGTTAATCGTGAAAAGCAGGCGTTAAAATATCACGAACCCGGGGGTTTAAAGCTTAGATTGAATTTTACTATCTTTCTTTTGATATTTTTGTGTGTTAGCGTTTTCCCGGCACTTATGGTCTGCACCTTGAGAGGAAAGTCGGTTGCTTCCGGAAAGCAATTGATAAGGTATGTTTTATAGCAAATAAATGCCGGCGAATTGTTGAAGACGTAAAAGGAGGGGTAACACAAAATGAAAAAATGATTCATCCTCACACATATATACATCCCAATGCCAGGCTGGCCACTAACGTTAAGGTTGACCCTTTTACGGTAGTCCATCATAATGTTGAGATCGGCGAAGGTACCTGGGTAGGAAGTAATGTGACAATTATGGAGGGCGCCCGCATAGGAAAAAATTGCAGGATATTTCCCGGAGCTGTAATTGCCGCTATTCCCCAGGATCTTAAATTTGACGGAGAACAAACGACTGTAGAGATAGGTGATAATACAACCATCCGTGAATTCGTAACCATTAACAGGGGCAGCCGCGACAGATGGACGACCAGGGTAGGCAACAATTGCCTGATTATGGCTTACAGTCACATTGCGCATGATTGTGTTGTGGGGAATAACTGCATACTCAGCAATAATACCCAGATGGCGGGCCACGTAGTGATGGGCGATTGGGCGATCATCGGCGGCATGGGCGCGATACATCAATTTGTTCAGATTGGCCAGCATACGTTCATCAGCGGAGGTTCCCTGATCGGAAAAGACGTGCCTCCCTATATCAAAGCGGGACGCAATCCGCTAAGCTACGCCGGAGTGAATTCCGTGGGCCTCAAAAGAAGAGGCTTCAGCCTTGAACGCATCAATCACATCCTTGATATCTACCGTTGTATCTACAATAAAGATATGAATACCTCCCAGGCGCTTGAGTATATCGAAGAAGAACTACCCGCCAGTGATGAACGGGATGAAATCGTCACCTTCATCCGCGAAAGCGGTCGTGGTATCATCAAACGCTTCACTAAAGGAAGCAATGATGAAGATTAGCTGTATCGATACCGGTAAACGCTATAACCGGGATTGGATCTTTCGTAATTTTACCTATCATTTTGAATTCCCCGGGCATTATGCCATCACCGGCCCAAACGGCTCGGGAAAGTCGACGCTACTCCAGGTAATTGCCGGAGCTGTAGTTTCTTCTGTGGGAAAGGTTGAATATCATACCACCCGAAATGTAGAAGGGGACGAAGCTTACCGTTGCCTTTCAATAGCCGCTCCCTACCTTGATGTTGTGGAAGAAATGACGCTAACCGAATTCCTTCGGTTTCACGTGCTTTTCAAACCTTTGCTTCCGGAGGTCGAACTGAACAACATTATTTCAATAATGGGATTGCAAAAAGCCGCGCATAAACAAATCCGCTATTTCTCGAGCGGCATGAAACAAAGAGTGAAGCTGCTACAAGCTATATTTTCAGATACCCCATGCCTTTTGCTCGACGAACCCTGCACCAATTTAGATGAAGCAGGGATCGGGTTGTATCATCAGCTCATTACAGATTATTGCCAGACTCGGTTAGTGATCGTAAGTTCAAACGACCTGCAGGAATATTCGTTTTGCAGAAACGTAGTGAACATCATGGATTATAAGTAGCTGGAACACAAAAAACTCCAAAACAAATCTAAAGGGAGGAACAATACGTGGGTAGACCACAACACGCCTGAACCGTGTTCCAGCCGGAACACTTCGCGCTATGTCCATTAATTGCCAGACGATATGAACTTCAAAAGCACGAACCGTTCCTATGGAACGGACTTCACTTTGTACGTTGTTCTACCCACGAGGTGGTCAACTATTAGCAGAAACAAAACAGCCCTTAACGGTGTTCCACAAAAACGCTTCATGCGATGGCCTTCAATTGCCGGTAATATAAATTTCAAAAGCACGAACCGTTCTAATTCGACTTACCTCCTCCCTCATACCCCATACCCTATCTCTGGCTTGCGATCAACAAATTCAGGTCTGTAAACTTCAGGTCGAAACGCTGGCTTAGGTGAAAATCGGTCAGGGCTCCCTTAAACAGGTAAATGCTGCTGCGCAGGTGTAACTGGTGCCAGATCAGGTTTTCAAAGCCACCTTCTTCAGAAGCTTCAAGCAGCAGCGGCATAAGCACGCTGCTGATGGCCTGGGAGGCCGTTCGCGCGAAGCCCGACGGAATATTGGGCACTCCATAATGTATCACCCCATATTTCAGAAAAATGGGGTGTTCATGGGTGGTAATCTCGGACGTTTCAAAACAGCCGCCCCGGTCGATGCTAACGTCAATGATCACACTACCCGGACGCATATTGCTTACCATTTCTTCCGTAACAACGATAGGTGTACGGCCGGTTTCAGAAGCCAGGGCTCCTACGGCAACTTCACAGGTTTTTAATTGCTTGGCAAGAATTTTAGGTTCCACCACCGACGTCCACATTCGCTGGCCAATATTATTCTGAAGCCTTTTCAGGCGGTACACACTGTTGTCAAAAACTTTCACCGAGGCGCCGAGAGCAAGAGCTGCCCGTGCAGCATATTCGCCCACAGTACCGGCGCCGAGGATAATCACCTTTGTTGGAGGAATTCCGGATATCCCCCCAAGCAATACACCTTTGCCATGGTTAGAGGAACTCAGGTATTGAGCCGCAATAAGCATCACCGCACTACCGGCAATCTCGCTCATACTCCGGACGATAGGGTATGTCCCACTGTCGTCTTTCAGGTTTTCAAATGAAAAAGCAGTGATTTTTTTCTCCATCATTTTTTCAAGAAACTCAGCTTTCATGGCCGATAAATGGATGGGAGAAACAAGCAATTGATTCGGTTGCAAAAAAGGCAGATCTTCTTCAACTACAGGAGCGCTTTTTACGAGTAAAGGCGCTTTAAACACTTCGCTCTTGTCATAAACGATACGCGCACCCGCTTCGCTATAATCCTTGTCGCGGTAATGCGCAGCATCGCCCGCATTGTGTTCAATAACAACATTGTGGCCGTTGCTGATCAATACTCCCACCCCGTCGGGCGTTAAAGCGATGCGGTTTTCCTGAAATGCTGTTTCTTTTGGAATGCCAATGTGCAATTTAGCGCCCTGAGGTTTTACATCCAATGTCTCTTCAAGGGTTTCATAGCTAAAAGAGGTGCTTATCAGAGGTTTATTTTGCTGCATGGTTTAGGTTATCCTTTAATTAATTATCACGAACAGATGCACATTACATCTTTGTTTGCAGGATCATTTATAACTGCTTAAGATTTATATCATTAATATTTAAAGTCATCATGTCCCCGGCAAAGTTGCCGAAGGGCAAAAGTCGTGACCAAATCAAATATAATCAATAATCAATTATCCTCAGGTGGCGTGTTTTTTCATCAACAACTTCCAAGTATACGTGCACGGTGTCGCCGGGAAAGATGGAGGGAGCTCTTTCAGGCCACTCCACCAGGCATATTTCATTTGAATACAGGCAATCTTCTACTCCGGCCTGTAAAGCTTCCTCCGCATCTGCAAGGCGAAAAAGGTCAATATGAAAGATAATGCCTTCACTGCTGTTGTATTCGTTTATGATAGCATAAGTAGGGCTGCCTACAACATCCTGAACGTTCATCAACTGGCACAAGATATGGATAATGGTGGTTTTTCCTGCCCCCATTAAACCATGAAATGCAATGATTTTTTTGTTACCGGTGATTACCGTATGTATCAGCCCTGCGGCAGACCGGATGTCGTCAAGGCTGTAAACCAGTTCCATGCCTCAAAGATATATTTATGTTGTATGGGGGAATCGATTTCGCAAAGATCAGGTGTAAATGAATTTCAAAAAGTATTAAGCGGTCGAAACCTTCTGTTATATCATTATTTGCAACGAGGTATATATATTCTCCCCTGCATCATTCGGTTACAGGAAAATGGTAGCGTAACTTTGCGCTTGCAGGTTGGTAAATAAAAACGCCAGTCGCTGCTGACGAACATTGAAAACGGGTAGTTGTTTATATATGGTACAATATGAATTACGTACAAGCAAATCATAACAGAGAAACGGTGAACCTGAAAGTGGAGGGAATGACCTGTTCTAATTGTGCGCTGACCATTTCAAAATACCTTCAGCAGGAAGGAATGGAGAATGTAAAAGTTAATCCTTTCGATGGAGAGGTAAGCTTTGAAAAAGTGGCTGAAGACAATAAAACCCAAAACATAACAAAAGGTATCGAAGGTCTGGGGTATAAAGTTTTGTCGGGCACCAATGCTTCCTCCGGCGCTGAAAAAAAACCCATCAACAGGTTTCTCCGGTATTTTCTGATCTGCCTTCCTTTTACAGCTATATTGATGCTGCACATGTTCGACAGCTTTATCCATATCCACTGGCTGATGAATCCCTGGGTACAGTTCTTCTTATGTCTCCCCGTATATATTACGGGAATGAACTTTTTCGGACGAAGTGCATGGAAAAGCCTTTCTAATGGCATACCGAACATGAATGTACTCGTTGCTCTCGGAGCCACGTCGGCGTTTGTATACAGTTTAGCCGGAACACTATTGAACCTCGGAGAAGGGTACCTTTTTTATGAAACATCGGCAACCATCATTACCCTGGTCTTTTTAGGCAATTACATGGAGGACGCGTCTGTGCATTCTACCCAAAAAGCCCTGAACAGCCTGGCCCGGTCACAGAAAGTAATGGCCAATATGATTGCCTTTGACGATCAGCACCAGGAAATAATATTTCCATTAGAGAGTGCGCAGCTGAGATCCGGCGATCTTATCCTGATAAAATCAGGGGAACAGGTTCCAGCCGACTGTAAAATCCTCTGGGGTGACGCCAGCGTTTCGGAAGCGATCATAACCGGCGAATCATTGCCCGTACATAAACACGCGAAAGACGTGTTGATCGGGGGGAGTCTTTTAGCTGATGGGTTAGTGAAAGCACAGGTCACTTCTTCTGCCGGTGAATCTGTATTGTCAAACATCATAAACCTGGTTAAAAAGGCCCAGGGTGATAAGCCACCCGTTCAGCTGATGGCAGACAAGATAAGCGCTGTTTTCGTGCCGGTAGTCATTGCCCTTGCCCTTATAACATTTGGCGTTAACTTTTTGGTGCTTCACCAGTTTACACCGGCTTTAATGCGGAGCATTGCGGTACTTGTGATTGCCTGTCCCTGTGCGATGGGGCTTGCCACACCGGCCGCTATTGCCGTAGGTTTGGGCCGCGCCGCGAAGAATGGGATTTTATTCCGGAATGCAAAGAGCCTTGAAGCTTTCCAGGAGATCAGGCAGGTGGTATTTGATAAAACCGGCACCCTTACAACCGGCGACTTCACCTTTTCTGATTACGCGGCCATCTCAACGCCTGAAGAGGAATTTAAAAGAATGGTGTTTTCACTCGAAAAATTTTCGAATCACCCCATAGCAAAATTTATATCAAAGGAATGGAAGACAAAGTATGAAATAAAATGGAGCAAGATAGAGGAAGTGAAGGGAATTGGAATGAGGGGTGAAACAAAAGAAGGCGATGTTTATTGGGCAGGCTCTTATCAGGTAGCAAGGGAGTTTACGGAAGATGATCATCACGATATTTATCTGGTAAAAAACAGGCAAATTGCCGGGTGGATAGATATCCGGGATCAGATAAGGCCGGAAGCACAAAACGTAGTTGATTATTTAAAGGGCAAAGGTGTTAAAACAATCCTGCTGAGCGGCGACCGGCTTCGCAAATGTAAAATGCTTGCAGACGCTATAGGTATCGACGAAGTTCTGGCTGAGCAAACGCCTGAGCAAAAATTGATGCATATCGAAAAACTTACGGCTATCGCTCCCACTGCTATGGTAGGTGACGGAATTAACGATGCCCCGGCATTGGCAAAAGCTACTATCGGCATTTCCATGAGCGAAGCTTCACAAATAGCCATGCAGACCGCTGACGTGGTGTTGATGAACCATGGATTAAAGAACCTGCCTTCTGCCCTGGGGCTGGGAAGACATACTTTTATTACCATCAAACAAAATCTGTTCTGGGCATTTGCGTATAATATCGTTGCTATTCCGGTGGCGGCCTTCGGTTTACTCACCCCGGGCGTTGCTGCCCTTGTTATGGGTTTAAGTGATGTAGTGCTTGCCATTAATTCCGTTAGGTTATTTGTGAAGAAGGTAGTGTAGCAGGCGTTTAACGGTTCGGGGCTGAATAGCGGCATTTTTTGTGTGCCTTCACTTATTCGATGAGTCGATCACATATCTGGACCTATTGGCGCACCGGATTACGGATGAGTTGAAATTTATCGGAGACAGCTTTCGCCGTCTATAGATTATGATACCTGAGCAGGATAACTTGCAGGCATAGCATGAAAATGCTTTACCGGATTCGATGAGGTTCGATTAATTTACGATTAACACATGCCTTCCATTCAGGACATACTAAAACAATACTGGGGATACGAATCCTTCCGCCCGCTCCAGGAGGATATCATTACATCCGTTTTAGAAGGTAAAGATACCCTTGCATTATTGCCAACAGGTGGAGGAAAATCGGTTTGCTTCCAGGTTCCTGCCATGCTAATGGACGGCTTGTGCCTGGTGGTTACACCCCTGATAGCCCTGATGAAAGACCAGGTGGGCAACCTGCGTAAGAAAGGAATTACTGCCTTTGCCATTTACGCCGGCATGAGCAGGAAAGAGGTGATCAGCATCCTCAAAGTAGCTTGCGGGAGTAATTGCAAATTTCTGTATGTTTCACCGGAAAGGCTTGAAACGAAGCTGTTCCTCGAATATCTCCCCGCATTAAAGATCAGCATGGTGGCGGTGGATGAAGCGCATTGCATTTCTCAATGGGGTTACGATTTCAGGCCGCCTTACCTGCGCATTGCCGCATTGCGGGATACACTTCAAGGCGTTCCTGTTCTTGCATTAACGGCATCGGCAACCCCGCCGGTACAGGCGGATATCTGCGAAAAACTACGGTTCAAAAATCAAAATATTTTCCGGCAGTCTTTCGAGCGGCCCAATTTATCTTACAGTGTTTTCAATGTGGATTCAAAGATTACAAAGCTGGTCGAAATATTGACCAAGGTTCCCGGAAGCAGCATCGTTTACTGTCGCAGCAGGAGAAAAACGAGGGAAACTGCAGAGCAGTTGCGCTCATATCATATCAGTGCGGATTATTATCACGCCGGCCTTCCTGCTGATGAAAGAAATCGCAAACAGGAAAGCTGGCTCAAAAATGATGTCAGGACTATTGTATGTACAAACGCATTCGGGATGGGTATAGACAAACCCGATGTGAGGGCTGTGGTTCATATAGACGCACCCGACAGCCTGGAAAATTATTACCAGGAATCGGGCCGCGCAGGAAGAGACGGCAGGAAAGCGTACGCCGTTTTACTGTATCAAACCAGGGATCTTACTATTCTCGACGAACAGGCAGATCAGCGTTTCCCGCCGTTACCGGAAATCAAAAAGGTTTACCAGGGCGTTGCCAACTTCCTGCAAATACCTACGGGAAGCGGCGAAGGGAATTATTTTGATTTTAACCTTAATGACTTTCTTAGTAAGTTTAAATTTCCCCCACAGCTTGTTATCAATACACTAAAGGTTTTGGAACATGAAAACCTGATTTCGTTCAATCAGCAGGTGTTTCTTCCGTCGAGAATAGTTTTTACGTGCAATAAAGAAACACTTTATGCATTTGAAGTTGCACATCCCGCCGCCGAGCCTGTTGTAAAAGCATTGCTCCGGTCGTACGAAGGTATCTTTGACCAGGATGTAAATATCAGCGAAAAGTCTTTAGCCTACTTATTGAAAATGGAAGTTGATGAAGTGATCCCCATTTTGCAGCAACTTCATGCGTATCATATCATAAATTACCAGCAACAAAAAGATACACCGCAATTGTTTTTGATCCAGGACAGGGTAAGAACGGAAGACCTGGTGATCAATGTTGCGCATTACAGCGAAAGAAAACGAATTTACCGGAAACGTGTTGAAACGTTGATAAATTATGTAAAAAGCTCCTCCTGCAGGAGCCAGCTAACCGGCAATTACTTTGGCGATGCTGCTATAAAACCATGCGGTGTATGCGACAATTGCCTGCACCTCAAATCCAAACCTATTACGGCACAGGAATTTTATGCCATTGAACAGCGTATCCTTTCCGCTCTCGAGCAGCCGGTGCATTCCAAAGACGTGATGCAACATCTGAACGGCATAAAAAAAGAAAGCGCCTGGAAAGTGATCGGATTTCTTCAGTCTGAAAAAAGAATTGACGTAGATGAAATGGGAATGATTACAAAATCACGGGGGGGTAGATTTTAGACTGGCGATTGCAGATAATGACGGCTGTAAATACGGGCTGTTCAACATGCAAGTGCGATTGAAGCGCTAAAGCTTTCTGATCTTTTATATAACCCACTGGCTATATTTGCCCGAACATCATCTCAGTGAGTAAAAGGCTACATCTAAAACAGCCAGTCTAAATCTCAATAACCAACGCCAGTCTGCATATCAAAAAATGCTTTTTTTCCTGCTTCTCCCTCCCAAACCCAATGCACCCAGTAAGCTGCGGGTGATAATACCCGCGGCGGTTCGCCCCACCTGCCGGACGACGGTGTTGTCCAACACCTGCTCAAGCGTCGACTTTTCAACTTTACCAGCCTTTGATTTTACCACCTTTTCCCCTTCCGACTTTTCCGCGGCTTCGGTTAATTTATCAGCCAGCATTTCATACGCGCTTTGATTATCAACCTGTCGATTGTATTTATCGACGAGCGCGGAGTGATTACAGATTGCCTCAATTTCATCCTCACTAAGCACATCCATGCGGCTTTTAGGAGTACATAACATGGTATGTACCAGAGGAGTTGGGATGCCCTTTTCATTCAGCAGGGTGATTAAGGCTTCTCCGATGCCAAGTTGTGTGATCAGATCATTGGTTTTATAAAAAGTTGACTCGGGGTAATTTTCAGCAGTTTGTTTGATCACTTTTCTATCAGCTGCAGTAAATGCCCGCAACGCATGCTGAATTTTTAAGCCTAACTGGCCCAGGACTCCCGCGGGGACATCCATTGGATTCTGGGTGATGAAAAAAATCCCGATGCCTTTTGAACGGATTAGCTTAATAATCGTTTCGATCTGTTGCAGCAGGGCGGAGCTGGCTTCCTGGAATATCAGGTGCGCTTCGTCGATGAACAAAACCAGTTTTGGTTTGTCAAGATCTCCTTCTTCGGGGCAGATTGCATAAAGCTCAGCTAACAGCTGCAACATAAAAGTGGAAAATAATTTAGGCCTGCTCTGGAGGTCTGTTACGCGGAGAATATTTACCATCCCCAGCCCGTCGGCGCTGATGCGCATCAAATCGTCCACTTCAAAGCTTTTCTCGCCAAAGAACATGTCTGCGCCCTGTTGCTGAAGTTCTACTACCTTACGCAGTATGGTACCTGTTGACGTGGTAGAGATTTTTCCGTAATTCTTTTCCATTTCGGCTTTACCTTCTGCCGCCACATATTGAAGCACTTTGATAAAGTCTTTTAAATCGAGAAGCGGCAACCTGTTGTCATCGCAATATTTGAATAACATGGCTACAAGGCCTCCCTGCGTGTCGTTAAGGCCGAGGATCTTTGCAAGCAACACCGGTCCGAATTCAGTAACGGTGGCGCGCAAACGCACTCCTTTTTCATTGCTGAGGGTCATTAATTCCACCGGGTAAGCAGCGGGGACATATTGCATACCGATTTTCCGGTAGCGCTCGTTGATGAATTCGGTGGGTGAACCAGGAGCGGCAATTCCGCTAAAGTCTCCTTTGATGTCCATCACTAAAACCGGAACGCTTGCATCGCTCAGGCATTCGCATATCATCTGTAGGGTTTTCGTTTTACCTGTTCCGGTGGCGCCGGCGATCAGCCCATGACGGTTCATCGTTTTCAACGGCAGCATGACGTCAGCACCTTTTACCACGTCTCCATCGAGCATGGCCACCCCTATTTTGGCAGACTCCCCTTTAAAAGCGTATCCCTGCTGAACGGTCTGAAGAAAACTTTCTGTATCAGGCATGATTAAAGAGTTTATAAAGGGAAGTTACAGGATTGTCAGAAACCTGTGAGGTTTTCAACCTTACCGTTCTTTTTCCGGGCCAGGCAGGCTGAATAACCCTTTGGTACACAACAGGGATCGGCTACTTTGCTGAACCTATAAGGTTGCCAACCTTATAGGTTCAGCAAAAAAATTGTCAATCATGAGCAAACACCATATTCCATTAATGCCGGGTGAAACATATCACCTCTTTAACCGGGCTGTCGGTAATGAGAAATTATTCCGGACAAGTGAGAACTACCTGCTTTTTTTAGACAGGTTTGACAAACATACCTTTAGTATTTGCGATACCTTTACGTATTGCCTCCTGCCAAACCACTTCCATTTTTTGATAAGGGTAAAAGATGAGCATTTAATAAGAAAGCATTATCAATCCGTAAAGCACAGAACTATACCTCTTTATGATAACGCGACCTTATCAGACTTTATCATGGAACGGTTCAGCAACTGGCTGAACAGCTATACCAAATCTTACAATGGTATGTTTCAGCGTAAAGGCGCGTTATTCCCCGACTACACGAAAAGAAGCCTCGTGAGTAACGACAATTCTTTTAGTAAAGTCATACATTACATCCACGCTAACCCGGTACATCACGGCTATTGTGACCATCTGGAAAGCTGGGAGTATTCATCTTATCAAACTTTGTTAAGTAATTTGCCAACTGACCTTTTAAGGAATGAGGTGATTGATTGGTTTGGCTCAAAGGAGGCTTTTATCGAATTTCATCAACAGCCGGTAGAAATGAAGACTATAACAAATTTTTGAATAACCTTATAGGTTCACAACCTTATAGGTTGGGCAGCTTTAATTTAAACAACATCTATGATCAAACGCAGCAAGGAACTTTTTGAACGTGCCCTCCTTTCTATTCCGGGCGGTGTAAACTCCCCCGTACGCGCCTTTAAAAGCGTGGGAGGAACGCCGCTGTTTATAAAACGCGCCAAAGGCGCTTATCTCTACGACGAAGACGGCAACCGCTATCTGGACTATATCAATTCCTGGGGGCCAATGATCCTCGGGCATGCCTACGAACCTGTCATCCATGCCATCACTGAAAAAGCTCATGACTCCGTTTCGTTTGGAGCTCCTACAGCACTTGAAATCGAAATGGCCGAGCTTATAAAACTGATGGCTCCCAATATTGACCTTATCCGCATGGTTAACAGTGGTACCGAAGCCTGCATGAGTGCCATCCGTTTGGCACGCGGTTTTACCGGACGCAACAAGTTCATAAAATTCGAAGGATGCTACCATGGACACGCAGACCCTTTTCTCGTGAAAGGAGGCAGTGGCCTGGCAACGTTAAATATCCAGGCTGTGCCCGGCGTAACTACAGGCGTTTCCAACGATACGCTCACAGCGCCTTTCAATGACCTCGAAGCCGTGTTAAAACTTATAAATGAGCATAAAGGACATATCGCTGCTATCATTATCGAACCTGTAGCCGGCAATATGGGCTGCATTCCTCCACTGCCGGATTATCTGAAAGGCCTGAGAACCATTTGCGACCAACAGGGTATACTGCTCATCTTCGACGAAGTGATGACAGGCTTTCGCCTGGCACCCGGAGGGGCGCAGGAAAGGTTGCAAATAGATGCTGATATTATTAGTTACGGAAAAGTGATCGGGGGAGGGATGCCGGTAGGTGCATTTGGCGGCAAAAAGGAGATCATGGAAAAGATCGCACCTTTAGGAAACGTTTACCAGGCAGGAACACTCAGCGGTAACCCTATCGCCATGATAGCAGGCTATACCACCTTAAAGACCTTACATATGAAACATGACATCTATTCGGAACTCGAAGAAAAATGCTCATATCTGCATAAGGGTCTTTCCAACATCCTGAACGACCAGGGGATCCCTCATCGGATCAACAGATTAGGCAGCATGATCAGTCTCCATTTCTGCAATCATAATATCACTGATTTTTCTTCTGCCTCATCTGCCGACATTTCTTTCTTCAACAGATTTTTCCATTCGATGCTTGACAAAGGAATCTACCTGCCGCCATCAGCCTATGAGAGCTGGTTTCTAAGCAATGCTTTGACGTACCAGGACTTAGACGTGACTATTGATGCTGCAGGAGAAAGTGTTGAGGAATTAAAACGAGAGACGTTAAATATCTGATGGCCATTGATGAACTTTTGCCTCAGATCGTTTAGTGACAAAGGATAGCAGCGACCATTGCTTAATGAAACAGCAATTCACAGGGCTTTAAACCAGTGTGCTTCTTAAAGGCAGTGGAGAAATGAGAAATTGATGAATATCCAAGCAGCAGCGACACCTCAGTAACACTCAATCCTTTTTCATACAGCAAATATCTTGCATGCTCCATCCGCTGGCCCTGATAGAAGTCGAATATAGTAGTACCAAATAATTCTTTAAATCCCTTTTTCAAATAACATTCATTTATGGCAACCTTACGGCTTAATTCTTTAATGGTAATGGGCTCTCCTATCTGCTGAAGCAAAATTTCCCGCGCTTTTGTGATCTTTTCCCTGTCGGCTTCATTAGCAAGGAATTTACAGGAAAAACTATCTACCTCTTTTTCACCTACCATACATTCCATGCTATACAACAGCAGCATTTGTGTCTGGGCATTAACAAAAATATTCTCCAGGCTGCCGGTATAACTATGATTCATGAGGCTTTCAAGCACGATGCGGGTTCTGCCACAAAGCGGGAGGATTTTTGAAAAAGACGACTTGTGCTTAAAGTGAAAGATATTGTCTGTGAGATTTTTACCAGCCTTCGCCGGGTTAATAAACTGGGACAGGTGAACGGTTGAAAAGGTAAAGCTGAGTACATCCACGCTCTCAACCTTTTCCTTGCAATGGCGCATTGGATTGATTCTGCACTTGTCGCATTCGGCTTCTTTATGACCGCAGTAAACATTACCCGCAATGCAAAAACGCAACTCAAGATAATTTTTGTCAGGGTCATTCTTTTCGAAATGGTAGACCATCATTCCCGCTTCGTCGAGGTTCCATTGCATATGTTTGCGGTACCGCTGGATTGAATACTTCACAGAACCCGGTATCTGCTGATCCTTTTCATGAATTAATGAAAATTCATTAAACATCACTGGCTGCTTGTAAGCAACGGATAAAATGTCTGAAGGCTGATGCATGAGATGCAAATTTATGATAATGTTTGAACTTATCGGAACTGTTCTATTAACAAAATGTTTTGCTTTAGCGCGCTATCAGGTTTTCACTGTAAACTGCATATCGGTTTCATAACACTTTCGCCATGAATATATACTGGTAAAAAAGCATGTGTTCATTGAATTTTACTGCGCGGTATTTTGGTCTATACAACTATGCACTTCTGTATAAATGAGTTGGATAAGGGCTGTAAAAATGGTATCTTTGCAACATTTGATAATTGAATATAAACCCCCTATACTATACTAAAAATGAGTACAGCAACACAGGAAGTTCCAACACTTGTCACGAACGGATATGGCGCGGACAGTATACAGGTTTTGGAAGGTCTGGAAGCCGTTAGAAAGCGGCCGGCAATGTATATTGGTGATGTAGGAGTAAAAGGTCTTCACCATCTTGTATATGAGGTTATTGACAACTCGATCGATGAAGCCCTCGCGGGTTACTGCAAAAACATTATTGTTACGATCCATGAAGACAATTCGATCAGTGTTCAGGACGATGGAAGAGGCATTCCAACTGGTATGCATCAAAAAGAAAAACGTTCTGCTCTTGAGGTGGTGATGACCGTTTTGCATGCCGGGGGTAAATTTGATAAGAATACGTATAAAGTTTCCGGAGGATTGCATGGTGTAGGTGTCAGTTGTGTGAATGCCCTGAGTTCTACCCTTCACGTAACCGTGCAAAGAGAAGGAAAGATTTTTGAGCAGGAATATCGTATTGGGGTGCCCCAATACCCGGTACGTGAAATCGGCGTGAGCGATAAAACGGGTACGCTGGTTCATTTCTGGCCCGATTATTCAATATTCATTGTAAGCGAGTACAACCGTGATATTCTCGAAGGCCGCATCAGGGAACTTGCATATCTGAACAGGAAGATTAATATCACGCTGATCGATGAGAGGGAAAAAGACGAGCAGGGCCAGATATATTCAAAGCTTTTTTATAGCGAAGGGGGTATCGTGGAGTTCGTGGAAATGCTGGATAAGAACGGTAAAAGAAATTCGCTGTTACCAAACACGCTTTTTGTTGAAGGCCACGATGCAGCAAGTAATGTAGCAGTGGAAGTTGCACTTACCTATAATGACGACTTCAAGGAACATATATTTTCCTATGTTAACAACATCAATACCATAGAAGGAGGCACACACGTAACGGGGTTTCGCAGGGCCCTGACAAGGGTGTTTAAAAACTACGGTGATAAGCAGGGCTTGTTTGAAAAAGCTAAAGTGGAAATTGAGGGTGATGATTTCCGTGAAGGATTAAGCGCTATTATATCAGTGAAGGTGCCCGAGCCTCAATTTGAGGGCCAGACGAAAACCAAATTGGGTAACAATGAAGTGAGTGGGGTTGTGGAAATCACTGTAGCCCGGGCGCTTGAAGCTTACCTCGAAGAAAATCCGCGTGAATCTAAAAACATTATTTCAAAGGTTATACTTGCCGCCCAGGCACGTGTTGCTGCCAAGAAGGCCAGGGAGCTGGTACAACGCAAAACGGTATTGAGCGGAGGCGGCCTCCCTGGTAAACTTGCCGACTGCTCAGAGCGAGACCCCGAACGGTGCGAACTTTACCTGGTGGAGGGAGATTCTGCCGGTGGAACTGCCAAGCAGGGGCGAGACAGAAGCTTTCAGGCTATCCTGCCGTTAAGAGGTAAAATCCTAAACGTCGAAAAAGCCCTTGAGCATAAGATCTATGAGAACGAGGAGATCCGCAATATGTTTACAGCGTTAGGTGTAACCGTTGGCACTACTGAGGATCCAAAAGCATTAAACATCGCCAAACTACGATATCATAAACTTATTATTATGACTGACGCCGATGTAGACGGCAGTCATATCGCTACCCTTATCCTTACTTTTATCTACCGTTACATGAAAGAGCTGGTGCAACAGGGTTATGTTTTCATTGCACAACCGCCGCTATACCTGGTTAAAAAAGGTAAAGACCAGTCTTATGCCTGGAACGAAGAGCAGCGTAAAACCTGGATTGAAAAATATGCGGGGGGGAAAGAAGACAGCGTTACTGTTCAACGCTATAAAGGCTTAGGCGAAATGAATGCACAACAATTGTGGGATACTACCATGAATCCGCAAACCCGTACCCTAAAGCAGGTGACGATTGAAAGTGCCGCCGAGGCGGATCTTGTTTTCAGTATGCTTATGGGTGATGAAGTAGCGCCAAGGAGAGGATTTATAGAAAGCCACGCCAAGTATGCAAGGCTGGATATCTAAACACCAGCAGAAACACCGTACATTTTTCCACACATAATTTAAACGTTCCTCAATGCGATTCCCGCCATTTCAGGATATTTTGCCAATTTTAGGCTATTAAAGGAGAAAATGTTTAATTTTATCCGCACCGCATATCAAACAAGTAACATTTGCGATGCAATTGCTAATCATTAAATTTTAAAATATGGCTAACGAAGCAACCATTACAGCATACAACGTTAAGACAAAAGAAAAAAATGTACCCATGAAGGATGCGGTCATTACCAAGACCTCCCGCGGCGGATATATGGCTCAGGGCAACGACGGTAAAGGAAACAAACTGACAACTATGTTAAGTGAGGCTAAAGCTCTTGCTGCCATTAAAGAAGGTACTGCAAAGAAAGGCTTCAAAGAATAACCGGATATCAATATGCTAAAAGCCTTCCCTTCTCAGAGAAGGCTTTTTTATTTTTTATTTCGTTGTATCGCAAGGCACACCGCTTGCAGGTGGTTAGCTGATGATTTCGCCGCCGAAATAAGAATGCAGGACAGGAGGAATGTTGATTCCGGATTGCGACTGATTGTTTTCCAGGAGGCTTGCGACTATTCTGGGTAATGCAAGGGAGCTTCCATTTAAAGAGTGCAGCAACCGGGATTCCCCTTTAGCATCTTTAAACCGGATCTTCATCCTGTTGCTCTGGTAAGATTCAAAATTTGAAACGGAGCTTACCTCCAGCCACTTTTTTTGAGCTCCGCTGTAAACTTCAAAATCATAGGTCAGTGCAGAAGTAAATCCCATATCACCACCGCACAGTTTCAAAATACGATAGGGTAACCGGAGGGATTGGAGCAGCCTTTCTACATGAATGACCATTTCCCCGAGCACTTGATAGCTATTGTCTGGGTTAACCAGTTGAACTATTTCAACCTTGTCGAACTGGTGAACGCGGTTGAGCCCTCTTACGTCTTTTCCATAGCTCCCTGCTTCCCTTCGGAAGCACGGCGTGTATGCCGTCATTTTTACCGGCAATTCGCTTTCTTTAAGAATTTCATCCCGGTAAATATTGGTCAGCGGAACCTCTGCAGTGGGGATAAGAAACAGGTTGTCCACTGTGGCATGATACATTTGCCCTTCTTTGTCAGGCAATTGGCCCGTACCGTAAGCCGATGCCTCATTAACCAGAAACGGTGGTAAATACTCCGTATATCCTGCACCGGTATTATACTCAAGAAAATAATGGATCAGCGCCCGCTGGAATTTTGCGCCCTTGTTCTTATATACAGGAAAACCGCTGCCGGTAATTTTATTCCCCAATTCGAAATCCAACAGCTGGTATTTCTTTGCAAGCTCCCAATGGGGCAGCGCGTCAGCGGGAAGCTGTGGAATTTCACCACTTTCTTTCACGATAACATTGTCATCCGGAGTTTTCCCCGCGGGTACTTCAACGGAAGGAAGATTCGGGATTTGTACCAGGATCTCATGAACAGCGCTTTCGATTTTGTTTAGATGATCGGTTTCAGCAAGCCTGACGCGGATCACAGCTACTTCTTCTTTCTTCCGTTCTGCTTCTTCCTTATTGCCTGCTTTCATCAGCTGGCCGATCTCTTTTGAAATGCTGTTTACCTTCGAGAGCAATTCATCTTTTTCAAACTGCACTTTCTTTCTCTGGTCATCCAGCTCAATCAGCTCGTCGATAAGACCGATATGCTTAAAATTTTTTATGGCAAGTCTTTCTTTAACCAATTGCGTATGCTGTCGAATAAAAGGTACCTGCAACATTGTTTGAATTTTGCAGCGAAATTAGCTGTTGTACATGAGGGCGCCAACCTATCCTTATTGTCCGGTGCATTTCTTAATGTTGCTGATGCCTTTTCAGGGCTGCTTCCGGTTGATTTAAGCATAACTAACGAAGGTCATAAGATCATAATGACGTAAGACGCCAATGAAGTGAGGACCCCGGTAACAGAAATGCCTGTTTACGGTATTGCAGTGAATGTTGGCATCAAGTGTTTTAAAATGAAGCCTGTTCTAATCTTACCTTTGCGTTATGCATTTACAAGATGACCTGCAAACACGATGGTGGAACCTTGAAGCGAAACTGGTGGACCGGTTTGGCAAGAAGCCGGACATGGAAACAATCCTTTTTCTGATTGGCATCCAGGAGTTCGGAGAAATACGCGGCAAGTTTACAAAAGAACAGAAACAGGATCTTATGCACGTGGCGATCTGCTCATTACTGTCTCAAAGTGGTTATTATGAACTGGAAGGAGCAGATAAAGAAGGCTGGCCACACTTTAAGCAGCTTAAGCAGATGCCGGATATGAGTGTTGTTGAACAGGAGAATTTTTTGAAAGATCATATCCTGCTGTATTTTGAACAGCGCCAATTCTGAACACTAAATATTTCTTAAGGCGTGTAAGCACGAAACATGAGTATCATTTCGTAAAATGGAAATTATGATTTTTCATTATTAATTTCTAATCTTTGCACCATTAAAATTACCTCATGAAGTTTCCAGAAAATTTACGGTACACAAAAGATCACGAATGGGTCAATTTAGAAGGTAACATTGCGACTATCGGGATCACTGATTTCGCTCAGGGAGAATTAGGCGACATTGTATATGTAGAGATTGAAACGGTGGGAAAAGCATTGGCTGCTGAATCGATTTTCGGAACGGTTGAAGCGGTAAAAACGGTAAGTGATCTTTATCTTCCTGTTTCCGGAATGGTCACTGAGGTAAACCCGGTTTTAAGCACGTCACCGGAGCTGGTAAATACAGATCCTTACGGACAGGGATGGATGATAAAGCTAAAAGTGGATGATCCCGCAGATGTTGCAAAACTTCACGATGCAACAACATATCAGAGCCTCCTGCATTGATATGACGAGCGATTTTATTTCATAAAAAACCAACATATAATTAATTGCGTATATCAATGGGTGGTTTTTATATCACTCGTTTTTCTTGGTATATTGCACCACAATTTTTCTGTTATTTGGGAACCACTCCAACATATACCGAACCAGAATTGGTAAGAATGTTAAAAAGCAGGGATGACCTGTCCTTTAGCTACCTGTATAATAATTACTCAGGAGCGCTATACACCATTATTTTGCAAATTGTTCCCGACCAGGAATTGGCCAACGATGTGTTGCAGGAAGTTTTTATCAATATCTGGCGGAAGATTGATAGTTATGATCAATCTAAAGGGCGATTATTTACCTGGATGCTGAATATCGCAAGAAATGCGGCAATTGATTCAATCAGGTCAAAAGCATATCAGAACAGCAGGAAAAACCAGGAGCTTACGGACGCTTCAAATCCCGGTATGCCTGGCCAGATGACGCAATTAAATGTGGATCATATCGGTTTAAGAAAAGTTTTACAAAAGTTGAAGAGTGAATTACGGGTGTTAATTGACCTTGCATACTTTAAGGGATACACTCACGAAGAGATCGCAGAAATTGAAGAAATACCATTAGGAACAGTAAAAACAAGAATTCGTTCAGCTTTGATTCAGTTAAGAGAACACGTAAAGTGAATATAAAGGAGTACATATCGAGCGGCATAGTTGAAAGCTATGTATTGGGCCTTGCCGAAAAAGAGGAAAGGGCTGAATTCGAAAGGATGTGTCTTGAACATGCTGAAGTCAGGGCTGCAAGAGATCAGTTCGAGATGATGATAGAGCAACAGGCCAGCTCAGATGTTGCAGAGCCTCCTGCATTTTTAAAGAACAGGATTGCTGCACAGATCGCCTCCGAATTTCCAAAAGCCGCATCACCGGTGATACCGATCGACAAAGGCGATGGTGGTTTGAAAGGCGATGGCGTACAGAAGGGCAGAGCATCCATGAACCTAATGCGTTTGCTGGTAGCTGCTTCTGTAATTTTATTGCTTGCAAGCACCGGCCTTAACATCTATTTTTTCCGGCAATACCGGAATTACAGTGAACGTTATGCCAGCTTATTAGAAAGCCAACGGCAATTGGCGGACAACAACCAGGTTTTACAGTCCCGTCTGCATTCTTACGAATCTGATATGGCCATCATCAAGAACCCTGATATGGAGATTGTGAAGATGCCTGACGTTCCAACAAGTCCGGCTCCCGGAAGTCTGGCAACCGTTTACTGGAATCAACAAACAAAAGACGTTTATCTTCTGGTCAATAACATGCCTCAGCCGGCAGCAGACAAACAGTTCCAGTTATGGGCATTGGTTGACGGCAAGCCAGTTGACGCGGGTGTTTTTGACATGAATACTTCAGGCGCCCTGGTGAAAATGAAAAATATTCCCCGGGCCCAGCAGTTTGCCATTACTCTTGAAAAAAGAGGCGGTAGTGCTGCTCCGACCATGGAACAACTATACGTTTTCGGGGCTGTTAAAACGTAGTTTTCGCTCAAAAGTAAATGCTGTAGTTTTGCGGGCTTAAACTGCCCCCTTGTGAAAAAGTACTTTAGTAACATCTATACTCCCTTAGCGTGGACAATTTTTATTGAAATTCTGTTCTGCCTCCCGGGACAGAGTTTACCGATGAGTGAGGACATGGATATCCCTAATCTTGACAAGATTGCGCATATCGTTGTTTTTGCGATCTTCGTTGGAAGCTGGTGCTTTTACTTTAAAAGCCGCTTGTTGCCCTTCACTCAGCTAAAATTAGCTTTTTTCCTGGTGTTCCTCTTTGCGTGCTTCAATGGTATTATCGTCGAATACATTCAAAAATTCTTTGTTTCTAACCGGAGTTTTGATACCGGCGATATTTTAGCCGATGTATTAAGTTCAGGGATAAGTTATGGGATTTGTAATGTGATGTTGTTAAATGAAAGTAGAAATAATTCCACAGAATCCACACTGCAACATGAACAGGTTCTGACGCATAAATAAAGTAAGCCCCTGTGGAAACAGGGGCCGTAACCAAAACTAACTGCTTATGAGAAATTGACTGCTTAGTGAGTCAAGTAAGAAACGTAGTACTATTATTATAAGCAAAACAAATGCCAGGCGATTCGCGGGTGTGGGCACCCTGGTCGTTACCCGTTTTGTAGAGACGCCATGCATGGCGTTTCTACAGGGTGCCGAAACAAATAAGGCACCAACGTAAAACCCTTAAACCGGAAAAATAAGATTGGGGTAATGAAATTGTTGTAAAACCTGCGTTCGTAGAGACGCCAGGCATGGCGTCTCCTATGTAAAGGTTTTCGTTGCACGGGCAGTTACATTTTTTTTAAAGGCTTCAATATGTAATTTGTTTACTTAGTCCATTTTACTAAATTCTTTTTTTGTCACAGATTGGGTCAGTCTCCTATAAGCGGTCGTCCATA
>JBGSYC010000205.1:0-7297 GCA_041751095.1 Flavihumibacter sp. | reverse complement strand
ATAGTACCTTTTTCATCAGAGATGTAATAGTTAGTGATAATTAAGTAATAAAAGAATTCAGATTCATAAATTTTCTTCAGCGTGCTTCTACTCCATTACTGGTTGGGCAGCAAAGGCATATAGATTGTGTCTCATCAATTGCCTATAACGAACTATTATTTTCCATTCTTTTTATATCAAGAGCTTCACATTATTGATTGACAGAACAATATTTTGGACTTACTTCGCAAAGGCTGGAGTTGGCATTTGCAATCCTTATATCATCGATATACACTGCACATGTTGATGGCCCCTCCCAGTTTGAATCTCCGGTATATATCCCTGCTTTAAAATAGGGGCCTTCAGGTAATTCGAGCCACACTGCTCCTTCCCTTTTATATACCTCCTTTCCATTTTTATACAAAATAAAAAAGCCATCTTTTCCTGTTGACCATTTGGCATGAGCAGCCCAATGTACCCATTTGCCCCTGTCCGCCAGATAATTAATACCAAGATCCTTTTTGATGTTTACCCGTGTGTTGGATCCTCCATAAGACAGATCTATATTGTAGTTGTTATTCTGATCGATCTTTAATGCCATAGGATTAGCTTTTGCCCACTTACAACTTCCATCAGCCATGCAGGGTTGCCATCTATGCCATTGAGTTATGATATTTCCTTTGGAAGTTTTTTTCCATTCGGGATCAAGGTATATACTCCAGCCATACCATCTTTCAGTTCCTACGGCGTCTCGTGATAGTAATATCTCAGAGCGCTCCTGAGATTGATTTATGGTACATTTTACCACCTTGCCCCGGCCTGCAGGATTGTTGACTACCGTCGCTGATGAACCTTCTTTGCTTACTTCACTAAGGTCTCCTTTTTCGAAGTTTGCTTCTGCTATCACTGCCTTTTTTACAGAGGCAGCGATTGATCCGCTTTTGATCCATGTAGTGATTGATCCACCTGTCTGGCTGGCATCCGCATAAGGCACGAGGATGATATTTTTATCTGCCTTATTGCTATTTGCTTTTACCAGGTAAGCCACTCCACCAATCCATTTTTTTGGAAGACTTGATATAGCAGGCTTAAGTATTATATTGTCCGGATTAATTGAAACGATATCAGCACTAAATCCATTGACGCTTTTGTCGAATGCCAATACTTGCGGGCCTTTTTGCAAAGCGATGTATCCGGGATAGCTGCGGCCTCCGTCCAATACCTTAACAGGCATGTCAAAATTTATAGCAATGTTGTCTCCCGTTCTCCAAGTTCGGTTAATGGTAACCGTTTCATTATTGCTTTCCTTTTGTTTTTCGCCATTTACCACAAGGGAAAAGCCCTCCGCCCAATAAGGCTTCCTGAATTCGATTGGAAATTGTACCCGGCTGTCTGTACTTACACTTATAACGATATTACCATCACTGGGAAAATTGGTAACCGTAGTAAACGAAACCTTACTGTTATTGTAAACAGTAGTGGTATAAGTGCCGGGCTGGTAAAAAAGAAAAGATGGCTTATCGTTAATTTTACCATTGGCAAAAAGCGGGATCATTGATATTCCCCTGGGCACACTGGACATACAGCAGCTATTAATTTTACAACTGTAGGGCTTAACGCCTACCAATGGTGTATAATAACTCACGCAACCACTCTCGGGATTTTCCGCCCCGGTAAGGTGATTGTAAACGGAACGCTCCAGTTCATTTACGTATTTCATTTCACCTGAAATGCATAATAAGTGGTAATTCAACTGCATCCAGGTGGTGGTTACGCAACCTTCTCCCATGTGGGCATCTACTCCTGCGGGTAAATCTCCGTCATCTTTAAATTTTTCAAAGGAACTTGCAGCACCTGTTATATACAACCGGCTGGTTACAATATCTTTCCATGCGAGTAACACCGGTCGTAGAAACTGCTCATCCCCTGTTACTTTATACAATTCGGTTATACCAACCAGGTTAGACAGCATTTCATACGCTTTAGCATTTGCTGTTTTATCTACCCGGCCACCGGTGGCATTAAGCGTAGAAATTATTTTGGGGCCATTCTCCTGATCCAGACTTTTAATAACATAGTAGCAGAAGTCAAGATATTTCTTATCACCGGTGTACCGGTAAAGGTTTACCATAGACTCCAGGATACTGGTGGCCGCCATACCTACATGGTAACCCGCTGCCACAATATCTTTCTGTCCCTGGTTAGAACCAAACGTTTGGCAAAGCAAATTGCCGGCTTTCTTTGCAGCATCTAATGCAGGTTCAAAACCCGACAACGAATAATAACTTAATAAGCCAATGATACTGTATTTATGCGACCATACATCCCAGCTTTTCCAGTGATTTTCGGGTGCATAAGTACCCAAATATCCATTATCCAACTGAGTAGCTATAAGTTGTTGCGCAGTCCTGTCCAGCTGTAGTTTAAGTTTTGAACTTTGCGTATTTTTATAAGTATTGCTGGCGGCATCTAAAAATTTCCCAACGTGTTCTCCAATCCATTCATGATTACCCGGCCGGTTAATATAACCCCCCAACAAGCCCTTTTCGTCCACCTTATACAAACGTTGTTGTTCATTTGCAGCCATTCTCCCACCTAACCACCCTTTAACAACCTGCTGGTTAAAATCAGCCGGAGCAAAGTGATTTTTAACTTTATCAGCGATAAGTGGCTGCGCCGGTTTGTAAACAACATCCTGATACCCGTATTCATCATTCCGGCTGTCTGTGTGCGCATATTCCGGGATGGTTAGCGCATAATTTATTTTTAAAAATGAAGAGGGTGATTTATAAGGGAAGTTGATGGTGTTCTTCCCGGGAGCCAGTGTAACCGTTTTGCGCTGGTTGTCAAGCTTTCTCCTTGAAAAATCGTAAAAAACTGCACTTATCTCTCCTTTTACTTCTTTAACAGAATGATTAATCACGGTGCAATGGTATATAACGTTCTTATCTACCTGCTGCGTATTATCTACACCTGCAGATGCACTTAATTCAAAAATACTTGCTGCCCTGGCCGGAGCCAGGTAAGGCGGAGCAGCCTCTACACCACCTTTATCATAACCATGACGAATACGCAGGGCAATTGAATTTGGTTTATCCCAGCGTATGCTTTCAGCCCCAATGAGATAATCCGTTTCCGATTCGGATGGACTTGTTTTACTTACCGGTTTTCCATTAAAATACAAATTACCAGACTGGTGAATCTTTCCCAGGAAAATAGCCAGTGCCCCTGTTTGCGATAAGTGTTTTTTAAAACCGGTAGGAATGACTATCGTCTTTCTTAGCAATGTATATCTACTTCCATTTCCAGGCGCCAATTCTTGTTTTGTAAATACTAAATTATTTCCCGCTTTTTCTTTCCATTTCGTATCATTAAAAGCTGGCAATGAAAACGCAGGATCGTCTTTAAGTGAATATTTCCAGTTGCCATCAAATAGCAGCTTCTGGGCAAGGAGTGACTGGTATTGAAGAAGGAAAAATATTATTGTGATGGTTTTGAACTTCAGCATGTGTAATAATTTTCATTTTGTTAAGGTGCTCATATCGCAGCAAAGCTTCCAGATAATAATAATCAGCATAAATCAGCGGTACATCTATTTAACTTTTTGCAGGTTTATACAGTTGCCGCCGCTAATTGTGCCATTAATCCGGAGGCATACTGTGAAATAACCCGGTAACCATTTTCCTGCAGCTCAATGCCACCTTTATTTGCCTGGGCAGCGCCAGAAAGAAATCCATCGGGGGTAAGATGTTCCAATAATGCACTTAGGCATCGTTGTGATGTTACCCTAACTGAAGAGGGCAGATATCCCCTGGTTGAACCAATAGCCAATGCCGCAGCAATACCGGCTGAACCAGAGGTATCAATTCCCGTTGCCGGTTTATCCAAAAAGCAAAACCATAGTCCGGATGAATCCTGAAAACCAAGGGCCCAATTGGCCGCTCTGATAAATTCAGTCTTTACCAATTCGATATCTTCTTCAAAATCCGCAAAGAAGGCTTTATTCTCTTCAGCTATAGAAAGTGTACGAACCATGCCGAGTAAGTACCAGGAAACACCACGGGCCCAATTCGCATAGCTCAACTGCTTATTCTCATCCATTTTCTGATAAATATTATTGTCCTTTACAAGCAGGCCTTTGCGAAGCAACAACTGGTCAATGGCCAAACGTACAAGACCCTTCTGCTTCAAGGCAACAGCTATTGCGGCAAGTGGATACGCAATGGTATAACATCCTTCTGTGGTTACATGCTTATCATGTATTAAACCGTTTGTTTCTACTTTGGAGGTACAATATCTTGCAACTTCAGTAAGTAAAGGGTTTTCCCGATGCAATTGAGCAATGGCACCAAACGGCAGCAGGGCTTCTATGCCGTAAAATTTATTTACATGCGGTCTGCTGTATGGCCCTTCATAAATCAGGTTTTTTTGCACGTCGAAAAATAGTTGAAGATGCCTGTCAATATGATCTTTATACTTTTTTGCCGGAAAACGTTTGTTTAAATCCAGTAAGCCATCTAACACACAACCTTCCATCCAGCCAAAAGATTGAACAACATTCAGCGATGAAAAATTGGTATAAAACGAATCAAGCGGCCTTTTCTTTCCTGTATCGAAAAGCAAGTGTGGCATTAACCCTTCATTGGAAATTCCTTTCTCATTTCCTGCCTGGAATAACCAAAGTGGGTTCTCGCCTTTGATTTGTCTTAAAGCAATACCTTCCTCAAAAACGCCTTCCACGTCCTCCACAGTGAGAGCCAGCTCGAACGGCTGAAAAACCGGTGAATACCTTATATCTAATACGCCTAATTTTCGATTTGTGACGGGCAGGAAAACTTCCACTAATTTCTGTTCTCTAACATCTATAGCCGCACTAACCCTAAACAATGCTGGCACAGGCCTTTGCCCTTTAGGGTTTCTAAAATAGAGCTTCACAATGTCTTCATGCACGCTGATAGCGCTCCAGTTAAAAGGCACACGCATATCTGCAGGTATTGGCTTTATGGCTGCATTAACTTTATGAGATAGCAAATAAGTAACGCCAGCGTCATTTAAATGACCTTCTGAAGGATTAACTAAAGAGAAGGGCCGGGAACAATTAAGCGACAATGTGCCTAAGCCAAAAATTCCTGCTTCTATAAAATATCTTCTTTTCATATGCTAACTGCCATCGTTAATAAACTAATAAACCTGGTATTGCCGCCGCTTTAGCCATTCCTTCTTAATCATGAATCAAGGTTTCGCCTTAGCTAATTACTATCCCCCCTGCTGTTATTTTTTTCATTTTTAAATTTCTTATCATGCTCTAATGTTAATGCTGCAAACTTCTCCTTGTCCAACAAAGGATCCTGCGTGGATACACGCCATTCCATTAACTCTGCCTTTAATTTGTTTTTAATAGCTGTATATGAAGGATTATCCGACAGATTCATAAATTCGTTAGGATCATTTTGAAGATCATACAATTCCTCAGCAGGTGGATTTTTAAAAACATCAAAGGCTTTACTTACGATTGTATTAAGGTAAACTGGATCTCTGGATGCCTGATAAGCAATATCACCGTCTACCCCAATAGCAGGATTAGATCGATCAGTAAGCAGATTAACAATCAATTTATATCTCTTATTGCGTATAGATCGGCGGGGAAAATAATTTAGATGTGTATGGGCAGTAAACTCTGTATACAATGTTTGGCGCCACTTTGAATTTTTGTTCGTCAGTAAGGAGGTAAGTGATTGGCCCGGAAGATTTTTGGGTACATCCAAATTAGCGACCTCCAAAATGGTTGGCATAATATCCACAACACTTATCAGAGATTTCGAAATACTCTTTTTTTGTGTTACTCCAGGCCAATATAGTAGAAGTGGAACCCGTAGCCCCGCCTCATAACATGATGTTTTTGCCCTGGCAAACGGAGGGCCGTTATCTCCAACAAAGATTAACACGGTGTTTTCAAGCAATTGCAACTGATTTAATTTTTCTAACAAAAACCCAATCCCTGCATCTACCCTTGTTACGCCATTATAATAGCCCGCAATACTATCGAGTTGACGGGGTGAGTTAATGCCTTGAAAATCGAAGGGACGAACTGTACTTCTTGTATATGGACTTTCAGGTATATTCTTTACCTGTTTGATAAATTGATGATGGGGGTCAAAATAGTTGATGTACAAAAAGAAAGGTTTTTGGAAATCTTCCCTGATGAAATCATTCGACATTTCCGCAACACTTCTTACATCTCTGGTCTGGTCTGTATTTTTTCTCTCATAATCAAATGGAAAAGCATTTTCCGGATTTACGTGTAGTTTACCAATAATTCCTGTACGATAGCCGGCGTTTTTAAGTAAAGCAGGCATAGTAACTATTCCATCATGCATACTATATCCCCGGTTTGCTAACCCTATTTGGCCGTTTTGATGTGGATATAAACCGGTAAGCAAACTACTACGCGAAGGGCTACACGAAGATTGTGTGACGTATGCATTTTCAAAACGCATACCTTTTGCTGCAAGCATATCTATATTTGGAGTTTTAGCTATCTTATCTCCATAACACCCGAGTTGCAATCCCAGATCATCTGCAGTAATCAATATTATATTTAAAGGCTTTTGATTTTCATCCTTTTTAGTTGAAGCAAATGGATTTTCTCCATGCTTCCAGTTTACGAATAAACATGTCAGGCATATCAGTATTGAAAAAGATAAAAGGTATTTTAAAAAATGTTTCATTTTAAAAATATTTTCACGGAAGTTTATTTATAACCGACATAAAGCGGAATAATACTTTCATTCTCATACCTGCGGGGAACGTCTTGCCATTCAAGTTCTTTGGTTATTCCATTTCGGGTTTCCCGAACCATTACTTTATAATAATGGCCTTCAGCAGAATTGCCGTTAGTGGAAGCAGTAAAGCTTACGTTTGACTGATTATTAATAAGAATAGGTCGCCCCTCAGGAATAAGCGGACTGAAATTATTTATAATTCCACCTAAGATTTCAGTACTACCGCCGTTTCTGGTTTCGAAACTAACACCATTTGATTCTGTTTTAAAGCCAAGTATCCAAAGAGAAGAGCCATCATTTATAACATTAGGATTTGCACGTTCAGGATTAAGTTGCCTTGCCCAAACCTTTTGACCAGTGAAAGTGAAACAATTGCCATTATGTTTTGTGTCTGATACGTTTTCAATATAAACTTTGCCATCCGGTACCGAATTGAAATAAGCTGCGCACACCTGCAAATGAAGGTCACTTAAAATAAGTGTTCTGGTAGTAGCATGATCAATAAAGTATTGATCGCCGGAGAAAGCTTCAAAAGC
>JBGSYC010000204.1:0-5672 GCA_041751095.1 Flavihumibacter sp. | reverse complement strand
CAATGACGTCGTTCGTAAGCTCTTTATTCTCCGCTGTAAAATCCATTGCTGTCAACCGGTCTTTACTGGGGTCAAAGTCGACCACCGGGCAAAAAGAAGGCTGATTTCTGATAAAAATACTCCTCGATTCAATATACATTTTTCTATTTTTATGGGTGTGACCCACGTAAAATAATTTTTATATGCGAGATGAAGTGTTTAATGTTCAGTTTAACTATAAGGATAAAGAATATAACGTAACGGTAAAGGCCGATTTGCCCATAGGGCCGGAACCATTTGGTTCAGACTACGATATTTATATCAGGGGCAAGCATCAATATACCATCAATCATTGCAGGAATGAAGATGACGTTCATTGCTGGGAAGTGAAGAAGAAACCCGAAATACACCATGACCCGGAATTTGCCCAGGCCATAGGAAAAGCTATCGACCGGTATTACGGAATGTAAAACAATTTTTTGGAGGACGATGGCGCAAAGATTTGCCCTGAAGCTATCATCTTAATGATACAATCGGTATGCGTCTTAAATTACCAACTTGTAATTTCCATTGTATTGCCTTTGTACAAACTGGTTAGCCGAATCGAAATTGGTAACCTTCATATTTTCGCCGTTCCATAGCAGCTTCTTTCGGCCGCGGTAAATAATTTTTCCCGCAGCAGTCTTTTCCTGGTGATTATAGCTCCGTACAGCCAGGTTACCCATGAGCACCGTTTCAGTAAGAGGACCGGCAATTTCAAAAGGTGAGCTTGTGTACGTTCCATACCCTTTTTTGCAGGCTTTAACCCATTGCTGCTGGTGACCTTCCGAACCACCATCGACAAACGGAAATTTTGATTTCGGCAGGTTTGTTTCCTTCATTTTTCGTGTTGGCAGCAGCGTGGGATTACGGCCAAACAAACCAGCCATTAATTTGCCTTTGGTTCCCTCGAAGATAATCCCGCCGTCTACCTCTGCCATTGGTTCGTCCGGCAGCAGTTCTTCCGGCCTGGAGGGTTTAATGCCGCCGTCATACCAGATCATTTCCACCGGCGGCATACTGCCTCTTGCCGGAAACAGGATATGTGTTTTCGAGGATGGAGGGTAACTATCCGTATAAACAGCTTCTTTAAAAAATCCGGTATAAATAGAGCCAACACTGCACTCAACGGAAATAGGATACCCAAGTTTCAGTGCACGGTAGGGCACATCAATAAAATGGCAGCCCATGTCCCCGAGCGAGCCCGTTCCGAAATCAACCCAGCCTCTCCAGTTAGCCGGTATATATATGGGATTAAACTCGCGGAAGGGAGCAGTGCCAAGCCAAAGAGGCCAGTCAACCTCTTTGGGAATATCATACTTGCCGGCAGGTGTAGGAATGCCCTGGGGCCATACGGGGCGGTTTGTCCATACATGTACGCTCCTCACATCTCCTATTACGCCATCCTGTATCCAGGTTTCCACCAGCCGTGTATCGTTGCCGCTGCTTCCCTGGTTCCCCATCTGGGTTACCACTTTGTACCTTTTAGCTGCCTGGGTTAATGTTCTTGCTTCAAAGATATCATGAGTCAGCGGCTTCTCGCAATAAACGTGTTTGCCCATTTGCATTGCAGCCAGCGCAACAGGCGCGTGCATATGGTCTGGTGTTGTTATGATTACCGCATCTATATTTTTCGCCTCTTTATCAAGCAAAACCCTGTAGTCCTTGTAATATGGTGCGTTTGGCCATTTTTTTCTCGCATTAACGGCCATCCGGTCATCCACATCGCATATTGCCACGATATTGTCTGTTCCTCCGTTAAATGCGTATGGAAGATTAACCTCAGCTTTGCCCCCTGCGCCGATACCCGCTATATTAAGCTTATCGCTGGGAGGGGTAAACCCTCGCCCCAACACGTGACGGGGCACTATAAAAAACCCGGTTGCGGCAAGAGATGCGTCCTTTATGAAGGATTTCCGCGAAATATTCTTCTGTTGACTTTGCATGGCAAATAATTAATCGTAAATTAAGAAAACTATTGTCATTCTGGACTGATACTTCAGGCTAATTCGATGGTAAAGTTTGAAGATTTCCAAATGATATCCAGATCGTGTTTGTAAATTAACGTCGATGAAATCCCTTGCTTTAATTCTCTGTGTGTTACTTTCCGGAAAGCATCTGCAGGCACAAACGCCTAATTCCTTTCGGGTGAAGGCAGGAGAATAACCTGATCAGTTTTATCGGCAGTCTGAAATAAGGCCGGAATCCGACAGCCGGTTTTTCTGACAACCGTATTTGTAAGAGCTATTTCGAAAGGATCATATAATTTTGGAAGTATTGCGATCAGTTTTGCAATTCATACACATAATTCGACAATTGAATTCCCAGGTTTGGCTCTCCATGTTGAAAGGCTTAAGACACTATAGCGCTTAGCATACATTTGTTCTTCTCTATTCCAGTCCTGTTAAACAACCACCACCGGTCAATGTAATGGGCTCCTCCGTACTGCATATTCATTTTTATTAACTGAATGTAAAATCTAAAAACATGCGTAACATCAGGATTATCTTATGTTGTGGCCTTGCCACTATTTGCTTTTCTACTGCCCGTTCACAAGGCTTTCTAAAAAAAATGAAGGAAAAAGCAGAATCTGTCGCAGGAAAAGTCCTTGATAAAAAAATTGATCCGTCTGGCGGCGGGCAAACCAATGATGCTTCAAATGGCAGCAACACTTCGGTCGGCTCTACCGGTAATTCAAGGAGCAGTTCGGGCGGCAGTAACAATCCTTCCAATAAGGGAGGGCAGGGACTGATCAGCACACCCCCTGACGTGAAAGAACATTTAAGCTCAGCAGAAACTTCTTTTAAAAACAGCAATTACGGCGAAGCAAGATATGCCGTCCGGCAAGCTATGCTGGGAGTGGAAATGGAAATCGGTCAGCAAATATTAAAATCATTTCCCGAAACTGTAGCCAATTTGAAAAAGGATCCTGCGGCTGACCAGGTTACCAGCACTGGCTGGGGATGGGCCGGATTAACCATTAACCGCGAATACCAGGAAGGAGACAAAGAATTCAGGGTTACCGTCACCAATAACTCAGCATGGATGCAGGCCATAAATTTATATTTTAATAACGCAGGCTATGCCCAGAATACCGGCGGCCAGCAAAACTGGAAGCAAACAAAAGTAAAGGGGTACCGGGCTATTATTGAATACTCGCAAAGCGCCGGGTACAAGCTTAGCGTTCCGATAGGGCAGACCTCATTGTTGCTTTTTGAGGGCGTGAACTTTGCCAGCGAGCAGGATATTATGAATGCAGCTAACCAGATTGATATCGATGGCATCAAAACCCAATTAGGGGAAAAATAAATCTTACTACTATAAACACTAGTCATGAAAAAAATATATTTACTTGCGATCATTTGCGTTTCAGGTTTTTCAATTCAGGCCCAGGAGTTTACAAAACAACTGGCAGATGCCCGAACTGCGTACACTTCCGGCAAGTTAGACGACTCCCGTTTTGCCATGCAGCAAATGCTGCAAAATCTCGACATCATTATGGGGAAAGAAGTATTGAAACTATTGCCTGCCAAATTACAGGAACAGGGTTCGAATGCATCAAGGGACAATGTTACTGGCACCTCTGGTTTTATGGGTGTAGTTATTCATCGCGAGTATGGCCCTGAAGATAAAAACATCAACCTGGAAATTATCAGTAATTCACCTCTGCTTACCAGTATAAACGCGCTCCTGTCTATCCCCATGATAGGCAACACAGGAGATAATAGAGTAGTAAAGGTGTCTGGCTACAAAGCACTGGTTCAAAAAACATCAGGAAAAAAACAACAGGACTGATTATGAATTGCAGTTACCTATGAATTCCTCTCTTGTCACGCTGAAAGCGCCCGGGTACACCCAGGAACAGGTTATCCAAATGGCGAATGCTATACCGATCGCAGAGATCGGAAAAATTCTAAAATAATCTTTATTGTTCTAATCCGGTTGAAGCCGGCAGGGTTAAGTTTAACTGCCGGCTTTTTTATACTGTGTTTTCAACCACTTCAACATATTTTATTTAAGAAAGAATTTGGTAGTGTCTCAGCTTGAGATTTAATGCTTGACCGAATAAGCAAAGGTTTAATATCCTTGTTACATGGCAAAATTAAAACGTCCAACCGACATAAACCAGAGAGCAAAAAACATAGTTGACATCGATACAGGTAACACCGAAGATACAAATAGTAATAATGGCAAAAATCCTGGTGCTGTAGAATTAGGACGGTTAGGCGGCAAGGTTGGAGGAAAGGCAAGAGCCGCAAGTCTTACTCCTGAACAACGTTCGGATTTTGCTAAAAAGGCAGCAGCGAAAAGGTGGAACAAAAATAATCGTTACTCACGTTTAACAACAGTTCAACGTTGCGTGATTCCACCTTTGAGTATTGAGGAGATTGTAAGGCTTACCAGTAGGTAGTGTTAATAAGTGGAGAAGATTTTACAAATAAAGTTGGAATTTTTGTTAATTTTACGTATGCGTATGGCAAAAAAGAACAACTTTGAGATTGACAAGTCTGTTGGACTCATAAAGATTATCTTATCTAACATGGACGATAAGACTTGCGGGTTCCACAAGCTTTTTAAGATATTATACTTTGCAGAAAAAGAGCACCTGTCAAAATACGGCAGGCCAATTACATGGGATAGGTATATTGCAATGAAGGATGGCCCTGTACCATCTGCAATATATGACCTGCTTAAGATTTTAAGAGGAGATGCAATCTTTTATGCGGATGTTGACCTTTCAAACGATTTTGAAGTGCAAGGTTCACATTATTTGCACTTATTGAATGACAATATAGATATGGATATTTTTTCTGAATCTGAATTAGAATGCATTCAACACTCCATTGAAGAAAATAAAAATCTCACTTATGGTATTTTGAGAGATAAATCTCATGATCAGGCTTGGAAGAGATCCCAAAAAGATGACTCAATGTCCATATTTGAAATTGCTAAAGCGGGGGGGGCTAATGATGATGTTATTAAGTATATAAATGTATATCTGGAAAACAAGAACTTGAATTTAAAATAGTACGGTGTTGTTGGACGTTGGAGATGTTATAAGAATGTTTGTGGAAGATGTAAGCCCACCCAAAGTTAAATACTGCATTGTGGTCGGTAAAACGTCTCAAGAAGTTGCTACCATTTTCATTAATTCTCGATTGAGATTTGCAGATCTTGAGGAATTACAGGGCTTACAATGCCCTTTATCAGTATCAGATTGTCCCTTTTTAAAATACGATTCTTATGCTGATTGCTCCGATATTAGAGAACGAGATAAAGGCGAATTAATACAATCCTTCAAAAAGATCCAGGAAGAAACGAAAAGCCAATACCTCCAAATAAGCTGAAAAACATTTTGGACATCTTAAAAAGATCAAAAACTCTGTCACCGGCTAAAAAGAAAAAGTATGGCCTCATTTCTTGATTTTTTTTTAACCTAGTGTTAAGTTAATCATAAATTGACGGGTATAGTTTTTTTAATTTTACCCTTGCATCCTTGTTTATAAACTGCCAGTTGATCTTGCTGTTCTTATTATTTCTATTATTTTGCCATGCTTTAATTTCGTCTTTAATCTTTTCCATCGAGGATATATGTCTATTGAGGCATTGCCCGTTCAAAACATGTAATTCTATCTCGGCCATATTCAGCCAAC
>JBGSYC010000203.1:0-11102 GCA_041751095.1 Flavihumibacter sp. | reverse complement strand
GCTACAACGCCGGTAATGATTGAAAATCCGGAAGACATGAAAAGGACTTCCCATGTGTTTGAAAGGGGGAACTGGCTTATGAAAGGAAAACTTGTTGAGCCCGGAGTGCCAAATACCCTGAATCCCATGCCGGAGAATGCTCCGCCCAACAGGTTGGGTTTGTCTATGTGGCTCACCAGTACGAAAAATCCGTTAACAGCAAGAACAATGGTAAACCGGATGTGGGAACAGTTATTCGGTAACGGCCTGGTTGAAACCCTTGAAGACCTTGGAACGCAAAGCGCAACGCCGACGCATCCGGAATTGCTCGATTTCCTTGCCTGGAAATTCATGCACGAGTATAACTGGAGCGTAAAAAAATTGCTGAAAGAGATATTGCTATCGGCCACGTATAGGCGCGATTATAAGGGGTCGGCCGAATCGTTGCAACAGGATCCATATAACAAATGGTATTCCCGTGGGACAAGAGTCAGGCTCTCGGCAGAGCAGCTTCGCGACCAGGCGCTGGCAGTAAGCGGCTTACTCAGTAAAAAGATGTTTGGCGCGAGCGTAATGCCTCATCAGCCCGGAGGGATCTGGCTTTCTCCGTATAGTGGCCAGTTCTGGAAGAAAAGCAAAGGTGAAGATGAACACCGGAGAGCACTTTACATTTATTGGAAACGAACCGCTCCCTATCCTTCTATGATGACTTTTGACGCTGCGGCCAGAGAAGTTTGTACGTCACGCAGGATCAGGACGAATACACCCTTACAGGCTCTCGTAACTTTAAACGATGAAGTTTACCTGGAGGCGGCAAGAAATTTTGCTTACCGGATGGAGCGAATAGCAGGTAATGATCATCGAAAACAAATACAGGCGGGTTACGAGCTGGCGATGTATAAACCGATCAGTAACACTAAGCTTGAAGTGCTCGAACATTTATATATGGAAGCGTTAAAGCGTTTCAAAGTTGACCAGGTTAAAACCTGCGAAATGGTGGGCGACAACGACAGGTACAGTAAGCCGGCTACAGCCGCATTGGTTGTAGTGGCGAACGCCATTTTAAATCTGGATGAGCTCATTACAAAAAATTAAGCTTTAGTGGAGTTTGTAGTGTGGGGCCATTCAGGTGATTACCGGACGCACGTTTTCGCAATAGCTTCGTTCCACTCGGACGGTTAAATTAAACAGGCAACTATGGTTCAGGACAAAAGATTACTTAGGGAGGCAAATGAAGCAGCAATGCGCTTTCATACCCGCCGTCATTTTATAAAAGAGAGCGCGATGGGTTTAGGCGCACTGGCGTTGGGTTCGCTCCTTCCCGGTTGCCATTCATCAGCTCCCCGGGAAAGAGGGAATGAAGGATTTGATGAAACCAACCCCCTTGCTCCCAAACTGTCTTCGTTTCCGGCAAGGGCAAAGTCAGTCATCTACCTTCATATGGCAGGGGCCCCATCCCAGTTGGAGTTATTTGATTATAAGCCGGAGCTGATGAAATTAGACGGCCAGGATTGTCCCCCGTCGCTACTTGAGGGTAAGCGGTTTGCTTTCATCAGGGGAGTGCCGAAGATGCTTGGCCCGCAGGCTCATTTTGAACAAAGGGGCAGCAGCGGAGCCTGGATATCTGATAACCTGCCGCATTTTTCCGGCATTGCCGATGAAGTAAGCTTTTTAAAAGCAGTGACAACCGACCAGTTCAATCACGCGCCCGCGCAGTTGATGATGCATACCGGAAGCCCCAGGCTTGGACGGCCAAGCATGGGTGCCTGGGTTACTTACGGATTAGGCTCTGACAACCAGAATCTCCCGGGATTTGTTGTGCTTACGTCCGGAGGTAAAAACCCGGATGCAGGCAAGAGTGTATGGGGCAGCGGCTTTCTGCCATCCGTATATCAGGGTGTACAGTGCCGTTCGGAAGGTGATCCTGTTTTATTCATAAATGATCCCAGGGGAATGGATCGTGACTTGCGAAAGTTATCTATCGACGCCATTAACGACGTGAACAAACAACAATATGATGAATTCAAAGACCCGGAGATACTCTCACGGATAGCCCAGTACGAAATGGCGTATCGCATGCAGATATCGGTTCCTGATGTAATGAATATCAATAATGAGCCCGGGTATATTCATGACATGTATGGTACACAGCCCGGAAAGGCGTGTTTCGCCAATAATGTGCTGCTTGCCAGGAAACTGGTGGAGAAGGGTGTGCGCTTTGTGCAGTTGTTCGACTGGGGTTGGGATACACATGGCACCAGCCCCGACGGGTCAATTGATACTGGTCTGGTAAACAAATGCCGCCAGGTGGATAAAGCCATGACGGCGCTTATCCTGGACCTAAAACAAAGAGGGCTCCTCGAAGAAACCCTTGTGGTTTGGGGGGGAGAATTCGGACGTACACCCATGCAGGAGAACCGCGAAGGCAAGCAAAATATTTTCAAAGGAAGGGACCATCACGTAGAAGCTTTCACCATGTGGATGGCTGGGGGTGGAATCAAACAGGGCGCCACCTACGGTGAAACAGATGAGATCGGCTACAGCGCGGTTAGCGGGAAAACGACCGCGTTTGACATCCAGGCCACAATCCTGAATCAACTTGGTTTTGATCACGAAAAATTTACTTTCCAGTTCCAGGGCCGCCCTTTCCGTTTAACAGATGTGCAGGGGAAAGTTATCCATGATATTCTTGCCTGACATTATCATACCCGATCGTTTTGGACAGGTCATATTTTAGCGGCCGGCCTCAACCGGCGAGGCCCGTAACTGTCTTCAATGGAATCGTTTTCAGAAAGCCAAGGCAGGATCAATGGCCTGTCAGCCTTCACATGATGTTGCCGCGTAAGCGTTATCTTCAATAAAATTTTGCTTTGTTATCCGTTACTGACCTCATTGGCCACTTCCATCCGGTATTCGTACACCTTCCGATCGGAATACTTTTGCTGGCCTGCTTTTTCTCCATCAGGTTCAGGAAACAAACCCATGCCAATTTTCAGCCGGTTATAAACGCTATGTTTTTTTGGGGAATGATCAGCGCTTTCGCTTCCTCAATCAGCGGCTATCTCCTGTTTCAAAGTGGTGAATATGACGGGAATCTCGGCTCCTGGCACCAGTGGATGGGAATAAGCGTAGCAGTAATCTCAGCTGTTATCTATTTCGGCCGTAGAAAATATTTGCCCGTTAAGTGGCAATGGCTTTTTTCGTTGCTGTTGCTTGCCCTGGTAACAGTAACCGGCCATCTCGGTGGCTCGTTGACGCATGGTCCGGATTACCTCACTAAGGCATGGGAAAATACCTCCGGCGACAGCCTGGAATCGGCGATCACCCGAAAACCGATACCTGAAGTACAGGAAGCCCTGGTATATAACGACATCGTGCAACCGATCTTTGAATCAAAATGCTACAGATGCCACGGCCCTTCAAAACAAAAAGGCAGGTTACGGCTTGATCAGCCGGCGCTGATTATGAAAGGAGGTAAAGAAGGCAAAGCGATAACTCCCGGAAACGCAAAGGAAAGCGAACTGGTAAAAAGGTTGCTGTTGCCGCGGGAAGATGAGCACCATATGCCTCCAAAAGAAAAGTCCCAGCTAACCGACCAGCAGATCTCGTTATTGCATTGGTGGATTGACGCAGGAGCGGGATTCAGCAAGAAGGTTAAGGAAATAGATCAGCCGGAAAAGATCAAACCCTTACTGCTTGGGCTGCAAAGCGGTAATGAAGAAAAAAAGCAGGTCAGCAATGTTCCTGTGACGCCTGTTGAAAAGGCTAATGAATCAGATGTGGAAAAACTCAGGAGTAAAGGCGCGATAGTGATGCCTGTGGCTGCCAGCAGTAACTATCTTATTGTAAATTTTATAACCGCCAGTAACATTAAGGACAAGGATATTCAACTGCTGTTGCCATTGACGAAACAATTGATCTGGCTTAAGATGGGAAATACTGTTATCAGTGATTCCGCTCTGCACGTCATTGGGCAATGCACCAGTCTTACCCGCTTGCAGCTTGATCATACCGGCATCACGGATAAAGGGCTATCCCTGCTCAGGTCTTTGACAAATCTTCAATCACTTAATCTTGTCGGCACAAAGGTCACCGCGGAAGGGGTACTCTCTCTTCAGCACATTAAGACGCTTCAATCCATCTATCTTTACCAGGCAAACGTGAATAAGGGAGCGTGGAATGATTTGAAGAAAGCGTTTCCAGACGCTATGATCGATTCCGGGGGATATGTAGTTCCTTTGTTGCCAACGGATACGATGGTAGCGAAATGATCGTCGTTTTGTCTTCATTGACTGTTTGTCATTAATCGAAACCACTATCTCCCTTTAAACTCCGGTTTTCTCTTTTCCAGAAAAGCGGCAGCGCCTTCTTTCATATCTTCTGTCCTGAAACAATCGCCAAAGGAATTCGCTTCTATGTCGTACCCTTTATTGGAATGATCAAAAGCCGCATTTGCTGCCTGGATGCACATGGATATTGCGATCGGGCCCTTTGAATGGATGACCTCAAGAACTGACCGTGTTTTGTTAAGCAGTTCTTCAGGAGCCACTACGTCATTAACCAGACCATATTGCAGAGCAGTACCTGCATCAATGGTTTTTCCAGTCATCAACATTTCCATCGCCCTGCCTTTGCCGATCAATTGTATAAGACGTTGCGTACCGCCGTAGCCGGGAATTAACCCAAGACTAACCTCCGGTTGTCCAAACTTTGCATTTGTGGATGCGATCCTGAAGTGGCAGGCCATGGCAAGTTCACACCCTCCGCCTAATGCATAGCCATTCACTGCTGCAACAACCGGCTTCGGTGCAGTTTCAAACCTAAAAAAGATATCCTGCCCTTTCTTTGAAAGCGCCATGCCTTCATCCCTTATGCCGAGGAACTCGCTGATATCAGCCCCCGCAACAAAAGCTTTGGTTCCTGAACCGGTAATGATTGCCGATCTGATGCCTGCATTGTTATAGATCTCTCCTGCGGCATCATTTAATTCTTCCATCACCTCGTTATTAATGGCATTTAATTTATCGGGCCGGTTAATGGTTATGATAAAAATGCCGTTTTCTATGGTTGTCAATAAGGTATTGTACATTGTATATGTTTGAATATAGCCGTCAGAAGCTCCTGTTTTCTTTTACCCAATCTTTTATATACGTTGTGATTACCGGAGTAGGAGTTCCGGGGGGAAAGAGTTTGCCAACTCCCATCTGGTTTAACGCTTTCATATCCTCTTCAGGTATAATTCCGCCCCCGGTGAGCAGCACATCGTTCATTCCTTTCTGCTTCATCAACTGGATTATTTTAGGGAAAACGGTGTTGTGTGCACCGCTAAGGATGCTGACCCCAATAGCGTCTACATCCTCCTGCAGGGCGGCGTTTACCACCATCTCAGGTGTCTGTCGTAGCCCGGTATAGATCACTTCCATTCCCGCATCCCTGAGGGCAGTGGCAATAATTTTTGCTCCCCTGTCGTGACCGTCAAGTCCTACCTTGGCTACCAATACCCTCAGCGGCCGTTTTGGTGGTTCACCCATTTGAATTCAATTTTGCCTGTAAAAGTAGTGAATGATTACTTGCGGCGGAACTCATCCATTTGTTCCCTTACGCTATTTTCGATAAGCCTGTTCAACTGCTCATTCCCGTTTTCGAATAAAATGATTTTTGTTCCATATTCCCTTGCGAGGGGATTTGTTATGCTGTCAAGAACAGTTATGCGTTGAAACTGCTGAAACACAATATCATCTTTATCAGGTTGATCTTCTGCGACAAGCAGGATATTGCGGACCTGATATTTATCGGGCATCCAGAATAAAAAGCTGGCATTATCGGTGTTAACCTGCGGCAATCCTTTTCCGTAGTATGTTATAGCGCCTGCCTGGCCGTAATTGCGGCAATGGATCATTGTTTTTTCTTTTGTGGAATCCGGTAACGATGCAAAGGCAAGTGAAACTTTTCCGGCAAGTTCCTTCCAGCCCAGCATGTCTGCAAAGTCCTGTGGTAAAGGGTGATTTTGCAGATCTTCCCATTTCAGCGCCCCGGATTTATCAAACCCGGTTCTCTTATAATAGTCCGATAATCTCGCCGGTTTCCATACAGGTAAAACTACCGGTATAAACGGGATAAAGAGGCTTGTTACAACCATCACTGCGGCATAGCGGATCCACTGTAGCCTTGTTGCTGTCAGGGATTCAAGCCAGATACCTCCGGCGGCGAATAACATCGGGTAGGCACCGAGTGAGTAATAGTTTTTACCTGACGAGATGATCAAAAGCAGTATAACGGTGATGTATATCCATGCAAGCATCCGGTATTTCTTTCCGGCTTTGCTAAATAGCAGCCATACCAGGCCTCCAATCCATACGAAAAATGACGAGAAATGCATCAGTACCTGGTCTTTCAGAAAATCTGCGGGACTGATAAAATCCAACTGGCTGTCCCTTAATTCTTTCATGTGATGCACCACAGGCCAGTTATGATAATATTGCCAGGCGATATTAGGAAGGCAGATCAACAGCGCTATCAGGGCTGCGAGGTAAATATTTTTATTCAGAAATAATTTTCTGTGGGGGGTGAGTATTAGTCCGGCGGCAATTCCGGCAGCAAAGAACAGGATTGAATATTTACTCAGCCAGCCAAATCCAATGGCTATTCCAGTCAGCAGCAGGTAATTCGTATTTTGGGAATTGATATATCTGATAATAAAAAATGCAATCAGCGTCCATAGGAGGATTTCAAGTGAATTCGGCTGAAACAGAAAATGCACCCGCATATAAACACCTGTAATCAGACCCAGCCCTGCCAAAAGTTGTGCAAACGTTTTTCCGCCCATTTCGGTAACCATCAGGCAAACCACTAACACGGTAAGTGCGCCAAACAATGAAGGCCAGAATTTTACCCAGAAAAAGCTGCCGCCAAGTATATGAGTAGCGCCGGCGAATAGAGAAAGCAGGGGAGGCACTTCCATAAATCCCCAGTCAGGGTGAAGGCCTTCAGCGAGGTACAGATATTCGTCCCTGTGGAGCTCATACAAGGGATGCTGTAAGATAAATGGCGCAACGAATTTTACGAAGCATAATACAAGCACTAAGGGATTACGCTGTATGAATTTCATGCAATAAGATAAGATTTATGCAATAATTTGCGGAAAGAAACCTGGATGGAGGAGCAACCATCATTGCCTTTGCCTAATAACCACCGCATTCAGATCATTGATAAAGCGTTCTGAATTCTTTGCTGCGTTTGCGCTTTCCCGATAGTCGCTGCAATCTCAAATACCGGTGGGCCGAATTTACCACCTACAAGCATGATCCGAAAGGGAAGCTGCAGTTCGCCCGGTTTGATGTTTCCTGAAGCTGCAAGGTCTTTGAACAGGGATTCTATAGACTGCACGTCAAACGGATCAATACCATGCAGGGCATCGTTAAAAGATTTAAAAAAGTTCCTCTTCGCATCATTCCATTTAGGCCTCAACGAAGCGAAATCGTAAGTGGAAGGCATTTCAAAAAAGAAGGAGCTTTGATCCCAAAAATCGTTTAGCAGTACACACCGTTCTTTAACCATGCCTGTAACCTTTTGTACGAATGCCCGGTCAAAGGTTATCTTTTTGTCTTTCCATAATTCTATTAACAGGTTGCTTAGCATATCGTCGCCGGTTCTTTTTATCCATTCATGATTAAACCATTTTGCTTTTTCATAATCGAATTTCGCTCCGCCTTTATGTACCCTTTCGATTAAAAATTTTTCAATCAGCTCATTTAGGGAAAAGATCTCCTGGCTGCTTCCATCGTTCCAGCCAAGCATGGCAAGCATGTTTATGAAGGCCTCGGGTAGAAATCCTATCTCTTTAAATCCGGTCATCAGTTCATTTGTGGCGGCATCTTTCCAGTTCATGGCGAACACAGGGAAGCCAAGCCTGTCTCCGTCGCGCTTGCTTAGCTTACCATGGCCATCCGGTTTTAATATTAACGGAAGATGTGCCCATTGAGGCATTTCTGTTTCCCACCCGAGGTATTTCCATAATAAGATATGTACAGGTGCGCTTGATAACCATTCTTCTCCGCGGAATGCATGGGTAATCTTCATCAGGTAATCATCTACCACGACAGCGAGGTGGTAGGTAGGCATACCGTCAGCTTTCAGCAGCACTTTATCATCAACGAGGTTTGTATGAAAACTCACTTCTCCGCGGATCATGTCAGTAAATTTCACTTCTTCATTTGCGGGCATTTTAATCCTGATCACGTAAGGTTGCTGCTCCTGTAACAGCCGGCTTAATTCTTCAGCGGCAAGTGTTAACGAGTTCCGCATTTTTTCACGCAATACAAAATTATACTGGGGAGAAGGGTTTTCAGCAGTCTTATAATCAGCCCGCATGGCCTCCAGTTCATGTGTTGAGTCGAAAGCATAGTACGCATGACCCTGGTTAACCAGTTGTTCCGCATATTGCCGGTACAGGTCTTTGCGTTCACTTTGCCGGTACGGATGATGCGGCCCACCTGTATGAGGACCTTCATCGGGGATAAGCCCGCACCAGTTGAGGCAGTCGATGATGTATTGTTCAGCACCGGCGACAAAACGGCCTTGATCTGTATCCTCAATCCGAAGGATAAAGTCTCCTCCGTTTTGTTTTGCAAACAGGTAATTGTATAATGCCGTTCGCACGCCGCCCAGATGTAATCCCCCTGTAGGACTTGGTGCAAAACGTAGCCTTGGTTTTTTGTTCATGCAGCAAAGATAGAATACGGATTTAAATGAATCATGTTTAGCCGGTCAGGCTTTATCGTCTTTCACTATCAGATCATATGAATGTCATTATCTTCGTTTTCTTATGTTTTACCTTGTTAAGACGCCCTGGCTGGTGAAGAAAATATTGTATCCATCCTATTGCTGGGAAATGCCGGTGAACGAAAAGAAGTTATATCTGACCTTTGATGACGGACCTCATCCGGAGATCACCAACTTTGTACTGGATACGCTCAGTCACTATGGAGCTAAGGCGACCTTTTTCTGTATAGGGAAGAATGTTTCAGATAACTATGAGGTATATGCGAAGATCATTTCAGAAGGGCACAGCGCCGGCAACCATACGTACAGTCACCTGAACGGATGGAAAGTGAATGAGGATACATATGTTGACAATATCAGGGAGGCCGGCCTGACAATACATTCTTCGCTTTTCCGTCCGCCATATGGCCGGATAACGCGGCTGCAGGCTAAACAGATTTTGCAGCAGCTCAATTACAGGATCATTATGTGGTCGGTTTTAAGCGGAGATTTTGACACCGGGATATCTGAAGATAAGTGCTGGAACAATGTTTTGAAAAATGCCGGTGCAGGATCGATAATCGTTTTTCACGATAGTGAAAAAGCATATAAAAAGATGAGCTATGTTTTGCCTAAGTTGCTGAATGTTTTTAGCGAGAGAGGATTTTCTTTTGAAAAATTGTGATCAACAAAACGGCAGAAGTTGTTTCATATCGAGAAACATTCTGATTAATGGAACACAATCCCGTTGTGAATGTAAAGTGGTTCCTGCTAAAAAAAATATGGGCCTGGGTAGAAACCCTGGCCCGTTTTTAATCCGTACCCTATGAAAACTGGTTTAAAGATAAAACAATTTATTTGGTACTACAAAGTATTTACATTGTTAATCTTATAATGTTGTACCATTATTTATAAAGATTTTTTTCCTGCAGGGATGGCCGGGAGCCGCGCGGGCATTGGGTTTCCGAGTAATTGCCGGCTTTCGGGATGCAGAATTAATTCCTCTAAAAACTTTGATAAGCGGTCAATCCGCCTGTTGACGGGAAGCGATTTTACGTAAGGCTTTTTACGATGAATATATTATCGTTTGGTAGTTATTTTTCATAAAACACCTGCCGGAATATTGGCTTAGGTAATGGTTATACAGCGAATCAACTAAAACGCGTAATAAACCATCGTAGGTTTACGAAGCGCGTACGTAGATGTACGATTGAGATTCGTGAGTAGTACTGCAGTGAAACGAGTTTTACGGCAGGCGAAAAATATGTCAAAATTTATTTAGTTATTCTAATTTAATTATGATCATTGACACCCATTGTCATTTATACCTTCCCGAATTTAAGGATACTATCGCGGAGGTAATCAGTCGTGCGCAAATTGCAGGGGTACGCAGGTTTTATCTTCCCGCGATAGACAGCAGCGTAACGGGTGGCATGGTTCATCTGGAAGAGCAATTTCCCGGGGTGTGTTTTTCCATGATGGGTTTACATCCCTGTTCTGTGAAAAATAATTTCGCGGACGAGATTCAAATGGTGAAGGAGTGGCTGAAGAAAAGAAGATTTGCCGCTATTGGCGAGATCGGGCTGGACTTCTACTGGGATAAAACATTTGCAGCCGGTCAATATGACGCTTTTCACCAGCAGATAGCTCTTGCCCTGGAGCACCGGCTTCCGGTTGTGATTCATTCACGCAATGCCACACAGGAATGTATAGACGTTGTAAGACAGTACCAGCAATATGGGCTGGGAGGCATCTTTCATTGTTTCAGCGGTGATTATGAATCGGCTATGGCAATCATAGACGCAGGTTTTTATTTAGGGATTGGGGGAGTGGTTACGTATAAGAATGCAGGCCTTGACAAGGTGATAGCGTTGGTATCGCTGGAGCATATTGTTCTTGAGACCGATGCTCCGTACCTGGCTCCCGTACCTTTTCGTGGAAAGCGGAACGAGAGCAGCTATCTGCAGTATATTGTTGAGAAGCTTGCGGAGATCAAGGGAGTGTCAAAGGAAGAGGTGGCAGCGGTTACGACGGCAAACGCAGAAAAAATATTCGGAACGTAGGTGCTGAAGGTGTATTTTTGATGCCCTTTAAGGAGAGTTGTCCGAGTGGTTGAAGGAGCACGCCTGGAAAGTGTGTATGCTCGCAAGGGTATCGAGGGTTCGAATCCCTCACTCTCCGCTGGGAAGATTATCAAAAACAGTTAAAAGCCTACAAATCAATGATTTTTAGGCTTTTCTTTTTCTACGAACTCACAAATAGTAACAAAAACGCTCAAATAAATCGTGAGTAAATCATGAGTTAATTATTTTTTTGAAAAAGACTCATGATTGCTCCATAATCGATTGATGTTGAACATGTTC
>JBGSYC010000202.1:0-6587 GCA_041751095.1 Flavihumibacter sp. | reverse complement strand
GGCGTGATGTACACCTTAAACGAATCGGTGGGCATCAGCAGCGGCGCCAGTTCATTGCCTTTGTTCCCCCAGCCGGCAACGCCGTCAAAATAACTTTCAATCTCTAGTCCGTGCCAGTGAACGGACGTTGGGACTTTTAATTTGTTCACTACGTTTACGGCCACAGGTTCATTGCGGGTCAGAATGATAACCGGCCCGGGAACATGCAATTGTTTAGCGGCAGTTTTGTTGTTTTCTTCCAACACGAATGCTTTTACATTCTGTGTGTCGGTACGGATAGTTCCTTCTTTTGCAATGAGGGTTAAGGCTCTTTTGGGAACAGTTCCTTTCTTTTTTATAGAGCCGCTTTTCAAAGGCAGCACCTGAATGCCCGTAGTAAGTCCACCCATTCCGTCACGGGCATGGGTGGCAAGAACATGTTCACCGTTCATTGTATGCGCCGGACGCAGCAACGATTCAGGGCCAATGTGTACAAGGGTATGGCAATGTAACAACCAGTTGCCTTCTCTGTTAGGCTCCCACGTCATGGATATGTTTTCGCCGGGTTGTAAAGGCTCCGTAACCACCAGCCGGCGATTCTTTTTTGGGTAGATCCGGTCAGTGACTCCATTACCTTTACTGTTTACCGTGTAATAAAAGCCATGCAGGTGCATTGGGTGGTGCTGGTTACTGGCATTGATCAATCGCCAGTGTATCTTTTGGCCAAGACGATATGTCAATCGTTCCGTATACGGCCAGCTTAATCCGTTGATAACTTTTTCTTCGCCCCGGAACGTGAATTTTCCGTTCAACGTATCATTCCAGATGCCGATCATCAGGATGCGTTCATCCGGGTCAACTTTGTCGCCTCTTTTATCAATAATTAATGCGCCGTAAAGCTGGCTGTCCTCACGGTATGGCATTCCGTTTACTCTTTTAAAACTATTCGCTGCCATCCTATAGGAGTATGTACCCGCAACGCCGGATTTGAATTGCACCTTATACGTCTCACCGTAAGCAATGGCAGCACTGTCTGCAATGCCGGGACGGGAATAAAATCCATGCAACGTAAGCGAAGTGGCGGCAACAGCATTACGCACCGTAGCCCGTATCTCGGTACCTTCCGGTACACGAATAAGTGGGCCGGGTATTTGTAATGGCTTACCTTCTTCGGCTAAGGCATATACTTTAATGGGCAGACCGTCATGCGATTCAGGATACCAGTTGCCTGTACGGACTTCGAGGTTCAGGTATAAAATTCCGTTTCGAAGGTCACCTGCCGGTTTGCGGTTATCATTGGCAAAAATTTCTTCCAGTCCGTTTGCAAAAGCGGATGAGGGCGGACAGGCAATGGCGTTTTTTTTAAGAAGAGCAAGCTGACTATTTAAATCAAAAGCAGGTGGAGCAGAAAAAAGCATTTCAAAGCTGAGTACATTAAAAAAATTAAATAATACCCAGGATAAGATGCTTATTACCGATAGCATTATAATTTTCATGCCAGAGAGGTTTACTTATGTCGAGTGGTGATTTAGCGATGTTCATCAAGATTCATGATATTACTTTACCGGGTTAGTTTCCCCTATTGCTGAAGATTGCCCGGAAGTTAAGAGCCATTTACCCGCTTGTTTTACTGCAACCGGGGTTCTGATTTCTTTTCCATTTTTATTAATGAATAGGAGTTGCAGCAGTATATGGCCTGATAAGCGTTAATTTACCGTCTTTACCGAATACATATAATATACAGAAGTCAATGCAATGTTCAGTACCATCCTTTTTAGTTCGTTTCCGGGAGCCATAAAGAATCACCCAATTTTCATCTCTGTCTATATTATGAAGGGAAGAGTATGCTGTGAAATTATCATTTAAAATGGCTAAACTGTCTCTGCTCTGCCTGATATAATTTAAATATTGATTCTTTCCTTTTATTACTTGTCAATGCGTGTGTATAAAAATCACATCATCGGCGTATACATCAGGATCAATTAGCTCCGGATAATTATTAATATTCTTATACTGGTTCAACAAGACAGTAACATACTTAGGATATCCCATCTCAAATCTTGAGGATGGAGGTAGAAAGATAGTTTGGTTCATTTTGGAACGGTTGGTGCTCATAGCCGCATCACTACTATCAGGGCTCGTTGAATTGTTTCCTTTTGCTGCCTTTACGCTGGCTATATCCTTACCTTTTACTGTCGCGTTTTGCGCATTACGGTAAGCAGAGAAAAGAAGCGCATATACCAATGGACTGAGTGTTAGCAGGTATTTCATCTGTGCAGGTTTATCTATGAAAATTATGTATTGCTAATAAGTGAAGTATTGAGTACAGCAAACAGCCTTGAGCAGGTAGAACAAAAAAGTTTACTGCCTTATCCTGCCAATGTAACGGTTACTCCGAACAATCAGCGAGCTGTATTCATTTAAAATAGCTGTTGCTTTATCTGCACCTCCTGCAATTTCATTGAACGCTTTTCTCCATTTGATATCCCTTGGACTTGTTTCCCAGCTGAACTCTTCTAAACCTTCCGGCATATCCCATACGGTCATCACATCCCAATCTCCGCTGATTAAGTCTATAATCATAGCTGGTCTGGGAGTGCCGGCTTTTTCTGACGCTTTGCCATGATAGTTTTGAATAATTTCCTTTGCCCTGGCCAACTGACCACTTTTATAGGAGGTTAAACTGATGCGCTTCCAATGTGTATTATCGTATTTTTTGGGTTTCGGATCTTCCTGCGCCTGAACAGTAAGAGAAATTCGCAAAGCACATACAACCAGCAGGGCTGTCCATACTATTGTCTTTTTCATTTTATAGATTTAGTTAAAGTAATGCTGTTTAGTAACATAGTCTTCACGCGCTGCGACTTCAATTCCTCTCTTTAACCTGAATAACAGAGGGTTGTACCTAAGGTGCTAAAGTTTACCGGCTTGATAAATTCGACGCCGCGTATTTTAGACCTTTTTTATGCTATTGTTGTGTAAATCTAAAATGGAGTCAAGGCATAAAATAGTAAAAACACGACAATTTTGCCTTATGCATCCACCCGGCTCGTGTAGGTTTCTTTAGCCAATGGCGTTTGGTTCAGAAAATGGGAGGGTGTGTTTCCGGAGAACCGTTTAAAGTCTTTAATCATGTGCATTTGATCGAAATAGCCGCAATTGTATGCAATGGAAGTCCAGTCCATTTCCGGATGCGTCAACTTGAGGGCAAGCGCATGGTTGAAACGTGAGATAGAGCAAAACAATTTAGGGGAAAGGCCAACCCGTTCGCTGAAATGACGTTCAAAGTTCCGGAAGCTCATGTTCGCATCATACGCGAGATTTTCGACACGAATGGCTCCGCTATTAGTAAGTATTCTATTAGAAATGGCTGTGATCGGGTCATTGGGCTCAACCGATTTTTGCTTTTTAAAATAGCCTAAAAGATAAGCTTCTGCCAGGGCGACCATTTCTTCCAGCCCTTTGGCCCCGCACAATTGCTCGAAAAGCCGTTTCACACCTGCTCCGAATATATCCTCTGCATGAATAATCCGGTTCGTGATTTCGCCGGATGGAAGCCTGAATATCTTATTGAAACCACTGGGCCTGAAATTGATTTCGAAAAAAGCATAGTGGCCATAAAACGTCAGTTCGCCGTTGTAGCGTGTTGCCGACCCGATAACACCCCCATAATTATTCGCTGTTCGCGTCAGGCCAGCTTGAGAATTGGAAAATTGGAGCGGTTTCGCATTCAGGCAAAAAGGCATGGTTACTTCATGCGAAGCATGCCAGGGTTTTACAAGTTCCTCCCCTTTTGTATCAAATTCACGGTACGAATAGCAACGAACAAAAGAAGCTAAAACAGGTGAAGGGGCAATTTCAGAAGTGGTGACCATTATTTAAAATTGAGAAGTACCCAACTATAGACAATTCTCGCAACTGCAGATCGAACCTGAACATTGAAGGTACATATTTTCCATTACGAATTATGTCGTTTTATATTCTCATTTGTATAGTAAGCATACAAGCACTTCAGGGATACCTTTTTTAAAAACTCCCGGTCAGTAAAATGACGAACTTAAAACGAGAAGGAACTTACGAAAGCAAGCTCCTCACTTCCCATGTTCTATTTTGATCCCGCGGATTGATCCAATAAGGATTTCAAGTAGGTTATGAGGCGATAGAAAGCATGCGCTTTTATGACAAACCCATCTCATAAAAAAGAAGTTGTTGCCGGAAGCAGGTATGAACAGTCGTCACAATCATTTCTTCAGCTGAAAGGCAAGATTGGTTAAACCGGCTCGTGGTTTACAAGCAAAACAGAAAAGACAGGAACCATTACATTATCAGCCGATGCTGAGAAAGTAGTATTTAAGTCACATTCAAAAACGGAGAAGGGCGCCATGTTAGATTTACGCCAAATAATTCTCATACCGTAAAGTAACCCTTTTTAAAAATTGATTTTATTGCAGCCAATTTCAATGTAATCCCGTTTTCGAGTATAGCCAGGCAATTGCCGGGATATCCGGTTGGCAAATTGATGGACTGCTTTGCCCGGATACGCAGCACTCATGTTTTCTGAATTCATATGTTGTTGGACTTGTTTGAAGCCAAGGCTTCGAACAAACATTGCATCAGCTTTAGTTCGCCATTCATCTGAAGTTCCCGCCTGAGATTAAATTGAGCATTAAAAAAATCAATGAACATTTGTACATTTAATCTGCAACAGTTGACCGGCTGACGGAACACGAATACCGCTACAACGCCAGGCCGTCGAACTTTAGCAGCAAGGCTAAATAACGGCCCGGCCCGCATGAATATAACCAATGCCAAGACATTGTATGCAAATCAAAATAACCCGTTATGAGTGGAAGAAATAAAAAGGAGCTGTTACCAGAACAACGGGAAGAACTACTCAAAGCATTAAAAAGCCGTTTTGAGAAAAACATGAACCGTCATAAAGGTCTTGAATGGGCTAAAGTACAGGCAAAGCTGGAAGCTAATACTGAAAAACTGTGGTCGCTCCATGAAATGGAAAGAACTGGTGGTGAACCGGATGTTGTAGGCCATGATAAAAAGACAGGCGAATACGTTTTTTATGATTGTTCAGCGGAAAGTCCCAAAGGCCGCAGAAGCGTTTGTTACGACCATGAAGGGCAGGAATCAAGGAAAGAGTATAAACCTGAAAATAACGCTATCGATATGGCTGCTGCAATGGGCATTGAACTCTTAACGGAAGAACAATATCGGGAGTTGCAGAAACTTGGAAACTTCGATACGAAAACATCGAGTTGGGTAAAAACACCTCCTGAGATTAGACAACTCGGTGGTGCCCTCTTTGCTGATTTCCGCTACGGTAACGTCTTCGTATATCACAACGGTGCGCCTTCTTACTTTGCTGCCAGGGCGTTCCGTGGCTCACTAAGGGTGTAAACATTTCACAGACAGCTAAATTTGAAATTTCAGAACGGATTACCTGAGAAAGAATTTACGTAAATGCCCTTACTTCTTAAAGCTGCAACCCGCTGGAAGTCAGGCTATAACCTCACACGAAGCTTTTACAAACAAAAAGAAAAATGATGGGAAACGAAATTGCTGATAACTGGTATGAATACTTTTTCAAAGGGATAAATTGTGAGATTTGGGAAAAGGCTATTCCCGCCGACATAACTAAGCAGGAGGTTGACTTTTTGGTTGCTGAACTAAACTTACAGGAGGGGCAGCAGATACTCGACATTCCCTGCGGTTTCGGCAGGCATTCCATAGAGCTTTCAACAAGAGGGTTTAATGTTACAGGTATTGACATCTCTGAAACTTTCATCAAAAATTTGAGGGAAAAAATCAATGCAGAAAAACTAAATATCAATGCTGTTCAGGCAGACATTCTTACTGTTGAACTAAACGAAACATTTTCAGGAGCCTTGTGTTTGGGAAACAGCTTTGGCTATTTCAATGCTGAAGGAATGAAGTTGTTTGTGGAAAAAGTCGCATCAAGCCTTGTCTCCGGGGCAAAGTTTATCATCAATTCAGGCATGATAGCAGAAAGTATTTTACCAAACTTCCTGAATTACTCAAAAAACAACTCATACAACGTTGGAGATATAACCATGAATGTCACCAATACGTATCGTGTGGACGACAGTTACCTGATAAGCAATCTCCTTTATACAAAAGAAGGTAAGACCGAGGAACATTCCTTCAAGCATTATGTATTTACATTGGGGGAAATGAAAAGGCTTTTAGCATCCTGTGGATTAAAGAAAGTTGCCACCTATAGTTCCACATCCAAAGCGGCGTATCAGTTGGGAGACCAGCAAGTGTACATTGTAGCCCAAAAGCAATAAATTATAATCTACGAATTTTCCTTTGGAAAATAAACCTCTTTTGGGGCGAACTTCCTGATCGTACCCTTGCTTAGGGAACACGAACACAAAGGAGGCACGAAGAACACCAAGCGTAACGCAGTGTCCTTCGTAGTTCGCCGTGTTCTACTATATAACTCTATGGGAGTGTACTAGTAATCAACGATTTATTTTATGAAGCTTTTTTCAAAGCAGCAATTTTTCTTTCATAAAATTCTATTTGTCTTTCCTTAAACTTTTGTTGAGTCTTCTGATAGATGGATATAT
>JBGSYC010000201.1:0-6194 GCA_041751095.1 Flavihumibacter sp. | reverse complement strand
CGAAAATTGAAGAAATTATTTCTCCTTACACAACTGCTTAGTCCCTGAGCAGCAGCCTCAACGTCGGTTAACACTGTATTTACGTCATGGCTAAGGGTTGAATTTCGGAGTTTATGAGTAATAGTATATTACCTTTATTGCTACGCCACGACGTAAATACTTTCAGCGTTAGCGGTTATGCCTCAGCGTTTCAAATTCCCTCTGCTGTCTTTGGCGGGTACTATTAAGCAGTATATCATAAGCCCGGCGGGACGCCTTGATCAGCACACAGATCAGCGGCAGAATATGAGGATCGTAAATGTTTTGCGTTTAAAATAAACATGTAAAAACCCAAACAATGCACCCCGGCATTTGGAATGCTGTTGGGCAGACATTGAGCAGTGGTTGTTCCATCAACAATGGATCAGTAGTTTTTCAATTGAGCGACGCCAAATCCAGCTACGGGCATTGTCACAGCTTTGAGCAGCAGAATAAACTACAGCATTGGAGGGTAAAGGGCATCTGTTCTGATCCGGGCATTGGTGGCGTGACACTTACTGCTGCGTTTCGGGTAGTGGCGACAGAACATATCCCGGCATCAGGAACAGCTTCTTCCCTTTTTGCTTTTGGCACCAACCGCTAACCTGGGTTTGGCGAAAGTTGGGCGGAAGAATAAAGCCTTAAGAGCATTGGTAATTCTAATGAGCTTTAGTACCTTGGCCGTGATAAAAAAAACTTACGGCCAAGCAGGCGTGACGTAACACGGAATGCCCAACCTTCGCCAAGCCCTGACGCGTTGGGCGCAAGCGTTGTTGTAATGCTAGCAGCTATTACGACTGCAAGAATTTCTTATCTTTGATTTATGCAAACAGTAACATTTAATATCCCTGACAATGTGGACGTTGACAGCAATGAAGTTGCTATGCTTGTAGCTACCAAATTATATGAGCAGGGTAAGCTGTCCTTAGGACAGGCTTCAGAGATCGCTGGATTGACCAAACGGACATTTGCTGAACTCCTGGGTCGTTATGACGTTTCTATCTTTAATTATCCTTCCTCAGATCTTGCAAGGGACGTCTCTAATGCATAAAACCATTATCTGCGACACCAGTTGTTTTATCGTTCTGGCAAATATTGGTAGCCTTGACTTATTGCAAAAGGTTTATGGACTAATTTTTACAACGCCTGAAGTGGCATTAGAGTACGGCGAAAGTCTTCCTGATTGGATTATCATTGAGCAAGCAGTAAACATCCAGATGCAACAACTTTTGGAATTGCAGCTTGACAAAGGAGAATCAAGTGCCATTGCCTTAGCTCTTGGGACACCTGAATGCACGATCATACTTGATGATATAAAGGCAAGAAGAATAGCAGAGAGACTTGGACTTGAGATAACTGGCACCATAGGCGTGATAATAAAGGCAAAACTCAATGGTATTATTCCTTCAATCAAGCCTTTAATTGAAAAAGTAAAAACGACAAATTTCAGATTGACTCAAGATATAGAAATACAGGCGCTAGTTGCAGCTAAAGAGTAAATCAAGGCACTTCCTGTGCGCAAGAAACGCCTGCGCCCAACCTTGCATTTAAAAAATTGGGGTGGACGTAAGCCGTGTTTGAGCTGTGAGATCTTTATTCAGCTATTGTTCCGGTGGACGGAACAATATTGAGCATTTGGAATATATTTGAAACAAATAAATCAACGTTGAGCATTTGTTAGCCGGGCTGACGAATATGGAATGCCCCAACTTTCTAAATGCGTACACGTTGTGCGCAATTTTGTGGGGTCTTCAGAAATTCATTTTTAATACTCAAATTTCTTTCATGAAACGGTATCTCGCTCCTTGCGTTGGGTTTTATTTCGTTATAGCCCTTTTTACTACCGCACAAACAAAAGCACAAGAACCACCAGGACCAAATGGAAAATTTGAAAGTATACAAGGGCTTAAAATCTATTACGAAGATACAGGCAAAGGAATGCCATTGGTTCTTTTACATGGATTCACACGCACAGCTTCTTCTGTTTGGAAATCTTATATACCTGCATTTGCAAAATCTTACAGAGTAATAGCTATAGATCTACCGGGGCATGGTCGTTCCGATTATATGGATACGACCGAGGTTTATTTACACAAGAAGGCCGCTGAGTACATGATGGGATTGCTCTATAAATTACAAATAGACTCCGCCTATATCATTGGTATCAGCTCCGGAAGTTTTATAACTCAGTACATGGCTACAATGAAGCCACAACTAACAAAAAAGATAATTCTTATCGGCGGACAAATTTATTATTCATCAATAACAAGAAACGTAATTGCTGCACAAGGGCCTGGAATCGAAGATCCAGAAGATTTGAAATATGCAATTAAGCTCCACGGAAAAGAAAAGGGGCCTCTGCTTCTACGTCAGATGTATAATTTCAGAAAACTATATGGAGACCCGTCTTTTACCCCGGATGTATTAGCTTCCATCAAAGCGAGAACGCTGATTATTCACGGGGATAATGATCCTATTGCTCCCGTAACAAACGCTTGGGAGATGTACAGAAATATTCCAAAGGCAAATTTATGGATTGTGCCAAACGGGGGACATGTACCCAGCGCAATCCCCGCCAATAGGGACGATTTCACGAGAAGAGTTCTGGAATTTTTACACGGCGATTGGGAGGGAAATAAATAATATACTTAAATTTTATATACAAATGTGCACAACACCGTTTATTACCAAATACACGTTAAGCCTGATGAGCTTATTCATTCTGGCACTTACCTCATTTCAAGATATAAAGAAACAAAAAACAATCCTTGTTATTGTTGCGCATCCTGATGATGAAGCCGCCATGGGTGGGGTTCTGGTCAAAAATGCTCGTCAGGGAAATAAGGTAATTGTGATGATTGCTACTGATGGAAAGGATGGCTTTGGGGTTACCAATATACCTGCAGGCGATTCTCTGGGAAATCTGCGAAAGTTAGAAAGCATTTGTGCCACTCAAAAAATGGGATTAGCGCCACCAATCTTTTTATCGATTGATAAATTAGATACAAGGAGTGGTGTACGAAATTATATGAATGGGTATAAAAAGCTTTTGGAAACAATGCGTGACCATATTCGTACGACTATCCCTGATGCCATTCTTACATTTGGACCTGACGGGGACGATCATCACGCAGAGCACATAGTAATTGGCAGTGCGATAACGGAACTTTTATTACGGGAAGGTTGGGCAGAAAAATATCCGCTGTATTATTTAGGCTTTCATAGCTATCCTGGAGAGGGGTATGAAATGGGGCATGTAGATAAGCAATACTTTAATGTCGCCATAAATTATTCTGATGAAGATGAGAAAAAAGCACTAAACGCCAATTTCTGCTACAAAACGCAACATACCCAAGAAAAGATGCAAATAAAGTACGAAGAAGGAATAGCAGACAAAGAAAATAGGTCATACTTCAGACGATTTGTGGTAAAAAAAGGTGTTCAAAAAGACTTTTAGATATAGTTTTTGATAGCTTAAGACTGCGCACAACAGGTGTGTTTATTAAATTGTGGCTGGACATCCAGCATTCAACTATAAATCATTATTTTGCATTTTTGGTCAATTGAAACTGACGTTTTTCGAATGCCACAACTTCATAAACACTTCAACGTTGTGCGTCATGGTAGTCGAATGAAAATTATAAGTTAGGTAAATATATAGCTCGGCAATCATCCGCTTTTTAATTGATTAAATTGAAGGTAATACCATAAGAAAATAAGGGCTAATTTGAAGCATATATAATACCATGATTCGTACTACTGCAAACCTTTGTGTGTAATTTTCAAAACTATCCATCATGATACGTCTACATTATTTATCGTATATCATTATTCTTTTTCTTTTCGGCAGTTGGAATAAGCCGGCTACACGCCAACAGGCAATTGTATACACCACACTTCAACCGGAGCAATATGATATATTTATGTTGGAAGAAAATAGCAGCGTTCCTAAAAGAGTAACCAACCATAAGGGGATGGATTACAATGCCAGCTTTTCACCAGATAATAAATGGATTGTTTACACATCTGAACATAACGGCAACACGGATCTGTATGCCTTACAGAATGGCAAAACAGATGAACAAAGTATTCGCCTGACAACAGATAAAGGGGCCGATGACCAGGCCAGTTTTTCTCCTACCGGCAAGCAGATTGTCTTTATGAGTACCCGCAGCGGCAATGCCTCTCTTTGGATAATGCCCTTCGATGCCATATCGCCATCAACAAAAGCGGAACAGCAGGCTACGCCGATTACCGAAACTAAAGAGTATGGCGAATTTAATCCCGTCTTTTCCCCGGATGGAGAGCAGATTGCTTTTTCTTCCAATAAAGCGGCCATCCAACGATTCAAGAATAAAATAGAGGTAGACGATGTATGGCCTGATTGGACAGATATTTATGTGGCCAATAAAAACGGGAAAAATATCCGGCAGTTAACCGATACTAAAGCCATATATGGTTCGCCATGCTGGAATCAGAACGGAACCAATCTTTATTACTACAAGGACCTGAGCGATGTCAGCGGCAAAATTGGCGGCATAATGGTGATGGATCTGGCCAGACAGAAAGCCACTTTTGTGACCGATACACAGAGCCATGCCTTTAGCCCCGCCACTAATTCGGGGAATGAAGTAGTCTATGTTCAGCGGGATGATAGCTTAACGACAAGGTCACAAAGAAGAATCAACCAATATTTTTACCTGGCAAAAACAGATGCCAATGGGACTAAAACGATTATCTTAAAAACGGCTTACATCAATTATTTCCACCCTAAAATAAATGCCCGAAATCAGATTCTGCTGCATGGAAATGGACCAACCGAGGGAATGAATAAAAAATCGAATGGCGAAACATTTGCCCGCCTTGAAACCATCCGGGAAATTACAATTGATAATGAAAAACTATTGATCGCTGGTGTTAGAGGATACACCCCAACAATAACAGCCGACGGCAAAGAAATTATCTCGGCCGAATGGATCAATGAGTATACGCCTTATGAGAAGTCACTGGGGTCGTCCCCTATTGTTAGCTGCGATCTAAATGGTAAAAATTATCGCACCTTGTTCAATTCAAAAAACGGTTTTGCCTGGACCCCTGTTGTCACGAGGGATAAAAAATGGATCATTTTCGGTTCCGGAGCCAGGTTTGCCGGCGCTGAGCAAAAAGTTGATATCTGGAAGGTAAAATATGATGGCACAGCACCGGTTAATTTAACTGGCAGCATACCAGGTAATAATGCTTTTCCAGATGTTTCTTATGATGGTAAATGGATTGTTTTTCGTGGCGTTAGGAACGAAAACGGGAAGGAAAATAAAGAAATCTTTTTGATGGATAGCGATGGAAAGAATAGTAGACAGATGACTAATACACCTGAAACGGAAACCATGCCTGCCATCTCCCCTGATGGCAAATGGATCGCTTATGTTCGTCAAAATCCAGTGACCCGTTACATGAATATTTATGTACAGGAAATCAATAATCCTAATGATAAAGGTGTGGCGCTTGATGCCGTTATGGACAAATATGATATGCATCCACGTTTTTCACCCGATGGGAAATGGATTGTGTTTGTTTCCAACAGAGCCTTTATGTATGATGAATTTCCTCTTTGCGGCTTTAACCCCCAGCCGTATGGAGAGGTTTTTGTTAAAAAAATCGGCAGCGAAAAACCACCTATTCAACTGACACATGATAAATGGGAAGACGGGATGCCCTTTTGGGGCTATTATGCTAAATAAATTTTGTAGGAAATAGAGCATACAAGAATATTATCAATAGTGAGTCTGATAAAGGAGCAATAAGGTTCATACTGCTGTCAGTTTGCTTCTTATTAGTATGATTCATCAGGAAGAAAATGATTGCATCTTTTAACTAATTAAAATAAGGCAATACGCCCACAACATAAAGCACGAACGCACAACAGTGTGTTTATGAAATTGTGGCTGGACTTTAAGCGTTCAACTATAAATCGCTATTTTGCTTTTGTGGTTAATTGAAGCTGACGTTTTTCAAATGCCACAACTTCATAAACACTTTAACGTTAGCAGTTATGCCTCATCGTTTCAATTCCCTTAGCCGTCTTTGGCAATTGCTATGGAGCTTTGGATTATTTGCCGGGCAGGACGCCTTGATCAGCCCACGGATCAGCGGTAGAATATGTGCATTGTCTGGGTTTT
>JBGSYC010000200.1:0-80953 GCA_041751095.1 Flavihumibacter sp. | reverse complement strand
TGTTAAAAAATGAAAAAAAAGTTTTCCGCCTGATTTATTACGATATCTATCGTATATTTATACGAACAATTTCGTAATAAAAATAAATCTTATGTTTTTATCATCCGCTAAGGCAAACCTTTATTTCGTGGCGATCCTCCTGGCAGGTTTCATAAACCTTGGCTGGAAGGTGAATTCAGCAACCGGCGCAGGCCAGTTAAACACGGTGACGTCAGACACTCTTCCTGAAAAAAGACTCCACAGGGAACAGCCGTCGAATATCGACGATCACCTTGAGCAGCTCAACAGGGCTATAGAGCAACTTGACCATAAATTACAGCAAAAGGAACTGGATAAGATGCAACATCAGATACAGGAAGCCATAAGTAAGATAGATGTTGAGAAACTGCACAATAAGCTTGACGAGGCCATGAAAAAAATTGACATGAACAGGATCAGGCTTGAAGCAGAGAGTGCTGTTAAAAAAATAGACCTGGACACGATGGAGAAAGACATCAGGAGCGCACTTTCAGAAATAAAAGATAGTACCAACTGGAAGAGCCTGGAAAAAGAATTGCAGCAGGCCATGAAAGATGCAAGGAAAAGCCTGAAAGAAGCTGCAACAATTGATTTCGATAAAATAAAAAGGGATCTGGAGATAACCCGCCACGACCTGGAGAAACAAAAAGCAGAACTTTCAAGGGAACTCGACAAAGTAAAAAAAGAAGCGGGCATCAATAAAGAATCTATTAAAGCAGAACTGGAAAAAGCGAAAGCCGACATCAACAAGACAAAGGAAGAACTCCAATCATACCGGTCAATGATCGGGGAAATGGAAAAAGACGGGCTGCTGAATACAAAAGACGATTACACCATCACCTACAAAAACGGAGCGCTTTCTATTAACGGAAAAAAACAGCCTCAGGCGGTAGTTGATAAATATAAACCCTGGTTGAAGAAAGACAGCCTGCTGTTAGAAAATCAAAATGGCAATTTTACCATCGACCAGGAATAGGTAGATATCAGGCTTCGCTTTATGACATAACAAAAGGGGCACGCGCCCCTTTTCCTGTTTGTACTTGTACAGCGAATTAATCGAGAAATTTAAAAAAAGGATGCCATACTTCATTTCCGCCGCTTACTTCTGAAACCGGCTGAACTTCGACAGCAATTCTTGCAGTCATCCCGTCGCGGAGCGGCGGCATGTCACGTTTGAATAACCTGAATCCTTTCTTTTCAAAAATAAGGCTTACTTCGCCCGCCGGCAGCCTTGATATCCGAAAGTGCCCGGTAGCGTCTGATTGTACTTCTTTGCCTGGCTGTACTTTGTTTGAAGCAATAGAAACGGTTACGCCTGTCACAGGCTTCCTGGTAACCGCGTTTATTACGTAGCCATGCACAACCGCGCCTTCGGTGCTGTTAATATCGGGCTCAATGCCACCTGTATTTGCCTTAACAGACTGCCCGAAAATTACTACTGCAAGAAGCACTGCGAATTGTTGTAGCACTTTCATAAGTTATGATGATTGTTGGATGAGCGACTGGAGACCATTGGTGTATTCTTTCCATAATAATTCAACAACTTCAGCGGCGGGCAGAATGTCGTTTACCAATGCACTCACTTGTCCAATTTCCAGCTCCCCGTGCTCTATGTCACCATCAAACATTCCTTTTTTTGCCCTCGACCGGCCAAGCAATAGCATTAGTTCTTCTTCAGATGCACCCCGCAACTCTGCTGCATGCACTTCTTCAAAAAATTTATTCTTAAGCAACCTGACAGGCACAAGCTTCTTTAAGCTTAAAAAAGTTTGTCCTTCGCTGCTGTCAATTACCGCACGTTTAAACGAGGGATGCGAAGACGACTCGTTGGTAGCAACAAAACGGGTACCCACCTGAACACCCCCGGCACCAAGGGCTATGGCCGCCAACATCTGCCTTCCGGTGGCAATACCGCCCGCTGCAATTACAGGGATCTTTACCGCCCCTGTTACGGCCGGCACAAGTACCATTGAAGTAGTCTCCTCCCTTCCATTGTGACCCCCTGCTTCAAAACCTTCTGCAATTACGGCATCACAACCTGCTTCTTCAGCTTTCATTGCGAATTTACTACTACTTACAACATGCAGTACTATGATTCCGTTCTTTTTTAATACATTTGTCCACGTCTTCGGATTACCTGCCGATGTAATTACAACCGGCACTCTCTCCTGAATAATTATTTCAATATGCCTTTCAATTTCCGGATATAAAAGCGGCACATTTACCGCAAAAGGCCTGTTTGTAGCATCCTTACATTTGCGAATATGTTCCAGTAAGACATCAGGGTACATGCTTCCGCTGCCTAAACATCCCAAAGCTCCTGAATTGCTTACTGCCGCCGCCAGGCGCCATCCACTTGTCCACACCATTCCTGCCTGAATGATCGGATACCGGGTATTCAAAAGCCTGGTCACACGGTTACTGAACATGGCAACTTCTGGAATGTTATTTAAAATATGAAACAAGACCGGGCTAAAAGCACGTCAGACCCTGGATTGCTGATTTCAGGTAGTATCATTTAGTGCTGCATACATAGTCTCTGTAATGCTACTGATATCTTTTGAAAAAATCAACTCTTCCCCAGGTCTATTTCCGTGTTATCGCCTATATTAAGGCTGCGGCTTTCGCCCTTAAGTTCTGTATCACTCCCGATAAGTGAATGTGTAAGCACAATATCGTTAAGATTAGCAAAGGCCCCGATTATGGAATCTTTAATAATGGAATAGTTAATGGTCACTTTCTCACCTATAGCAACATTAGGCCCGATAATTGAATTTTTTATGTCGCACCCGGCTGCAATGCTCACCGGCTGAATAATGATGGTATTTGCGAAAAGGTGGTCTTCGGAGATGATGTGACCAAATTTCTTCAGCAGCGTGGCATTTGTCTGCAGCAGGGTTTCCTTCTTACCACAGTCGAACCAGTTCTGTACTTTATAAGGATATATTTTAGCGCCCTGGAGGATCATACATTCAAGTGCGTCGGTAAGGTTATATTCACCATAGCTCATCAGGTTGTTGCGGATATTGCTTTCCAGACAATCAAATAATATAGAAGTCTCCTTGATCCGGTAGATACCAACCAAAGCCATATTGGATTTGGGAATGTGCGGTTTTTCAACTACCCGGCTGATGAAACCGTCTTCATTTATTTCAGCTACACCAAAGTCACGAGGGTCATCAACACGTTTTACGCCCACAACTGAATGGGGGCTATCCAGAACTTCCTGGACGTTATACTCGCAAATCGAATCGCCCAATACGACAAAAACCTCGTCATCATTTACAAGACCTCTCGTAAGAAATATAGCGTGACCGATACCATGCCTTTCATTCTGCTGCACGAAATGCGTGGTTAATGAAGGGTATCTCTCTTCTACATAATCCTGAATTTTATCACCAAGGTAACCAACGATGAAAATGAATTCACGGATACCAGCATTTTCAAGCTGATCCATGATGATGCTTAAAATCGTTTTGCCCGCCAGGGGAATCAGGGCTTTTGGCTGGGTATATGTATGAGGACGCAGCTTAGTGCCTGCACCAGCTACGGGAATTATCGCTTTCATCCGTGTATGTATTTATTTAATTATCAGGAAGAACCCTGCACCTGGTACAAAGCATGTTTGCTTTCTCTGCTGTTTGGATTCTTAAAAGGTCAGGCGCATAATACCATGAAAATAGCGAAATTAACTAAATATATGTATCCTGTCCTTTTCAAATAAAACTTAGGGGATAACAGCAACCGTGATCCGACAGCGGCATTTATTTACGTTTGTACAAACATTCTTATTCAATATCTTGTAATTAGTGCTTTGGTAAGTACTTTTGCCCGCAAAGAAAATCTCCCGGCATAAAATACGTTTATGCCCGAAGGTTATTACTTACAACACCTGGCGGTGCAGACTGCCATGATAAAATGTTTCCTTTACTTTATAACAAATACCTCATGCAAAGAGATACTCTGGTTTTTGACCTTATCCATAAAGAGCTTGAACGGCAGCGTCATGGCATTGAACTGATCGCATCTGAAAATTTTACATCACTGCAGGTGATGCAGGCGATGGGAAATGTTATGACAAACAAGTATGCTGAAGGCTACCCGGGAAGGCGTTATTATGGTGGTTGTGAGATTGTAGACCAGACAGAGCAACTGGCTATTGACCGGTTAAAAGAGATTTTTAACTGCGAATATGCAAATGTTCAACCGCATAGCGGGGCACAGGCCAATGCAGCAGTGATGGCTGCCATTATTAAGCCCGGTGATAAAATCCTTGGATTAGATTTGAGCATGGGAGGTCACTTAACGCATGGTTCACCGGTTAATTTTAGCGGAAAGTTATACGAGCCTTTCTTCTATGGAGTTAACAAAGAAACCGGCCTGGTAGATTATGAAATGCTTGAAGAAGTTGCAGAAAAGGAAAACCCCAAATTAATTATCTGTGGGGCCTCCGCGTACAGCCGCGACTGGGACTATGAAAGAATACGGAAAGTGGCGGACAAGATCGGCGCCTTCGTGTTTTGCGATATGGCTCATCCCGCCGGCTTGATCGCCAAAGGATTATTGAATTCACCGTTTGACCATTGTCATTTCGTTTCATCCACCACCCACAAAACGCTCAGGGGACCGCGCGGAGGGATCATCCTGATGAAGAAAGATTTTGAAAACCCTTTTGGCTTAAAAGACGTAAAAGGTAATGCGCGTATGATGAGCAATCTTCTGGATATGGCCGTTTTTCCCGGCACACAGGGTGGGCCATTACAGCACGTTATTGCCGCTAAAGCCATTTCCTTTGGTGAGATCCTTGATGAAGATTTTACCCTTTATGCACGGCAGATCATAGCAAATGCCAGACGCATGTCGCAGGCTTTTGTAGATAAAGGTTATAAAATTATTTCGGATGGCACTGACAATCATTTAATGCTTATCGATCTCCGCAACAAAAACATCAGCGGTAAAAAAGCAGAGCAGGTGCTTGGCAAAGCTGAAATTACCGTAAACAAGAACATGGTGCCATTTGACGACAAGTCAGCATTTGTAACTTCAGGAATACGCATTGGCGTTCCAGCGATCACAACAAGGGGTATGACTGAAGAACATATGCCATTTGTGGTGCATGCCGTAGACAAGGTATTGATGCATGCAGATGACGAAAAGATGATTGCCGGTGTACATTGCCAGGTAAATGAATTTATGTCTCAGTTTAAATTGTACCCGGAGATGGAATAAGAATTGCAATTTATTTTTCGGTTCGATCTTCTGAATACCTTAAACCTCATTATGATACAACGCGTACAATCTGTGTGGTTATTTTTAGCCGCTTTGTGTGGCTTTGCCCTGACGCAAATTCCCTTGTTCATTGGAACCCTTGCCAACAATGTAATTAAAAGAATCATTGCAACCGAAAGCTTGCTGTTATTTGCTTTAAGTATTTGTGTAGCCTGCCTGGCTGTCGCCTGTATTTTTCTTTTTAGAAATCGACCGCTCCAGTTTAAGCTGACCGTTACGGGCGTTATCATCTCAATTGCTGTTATCGCGCTTGAAGTATGGCTGATCGAAACCTTCAAAACGAGGAATACGCTGATTAAGGGCACGTATTACTGGGGTGGCTTATTACCGATAGCCATGACCATTTTTTTTATACTCGCCGCAAGAGGAATATATAAAGATGAGAGGCTGATAAAAAGCAACGACAGGCTGCGTTGAATGAGACCTGGTTGCCCGCGTAAAAACTCGGGCATTAGCAGTTTCCACGAAGTTGTTTTAAGCAGATTCATTATACACCAACGTTGAAGGCATTTCGATCCTGCACATCAATGGCGGCATATTTCAATTTACTGTGTTATGGGAAAACTGATACTTTCGTTATTATGTTTGTTTTTTGCAAAGGTTACATTATCACAGTTTACTGATAGTACACACTATCTTTTGGCTTACGCTTCTACCGGGGTGATCAATAAGACCAATAATAGCCATTCCTATGTTTTTTCAAATACTTTAAGATTTGCCACACGCAAAAAAAGTATAAGCCTAAACAGCTCAAACAGCTGGATTTACGGATGGCAACAGGAAAATCTCACAAACAACGACTTTTCCTCGTCTCTTGACTTTAATTTGTTCAAAACGTTTCCGCACTTTTATTATTGGGGACTTGCCAATTACGATAAAAGCTATTCCTTAAAGATCGTTAACAGATTACAGGCAGGCCTTGGCGTTGCCTATAGCTTTATAGACCGGGAAGCTGCTTTCTTTAATATCAGTAACGGCATCTTGTATGAAGCCAGTAAGCTGAATATCAATGATACCGTAATAAATAAATACCAGACCCTTAGAAATTCATTACGGGTAAGATCGAGGTTTGTTATCAACAATATGATTGTGATTGATGCAACTCAGCTATGGCAGCCTTCCTTTTATGATAAGAAAGATTATATTCTTAAGTCCAGCTTTGGCCTGTCTGTAAAACTCGTTAAATGGCTTAACTTTACCACTGCCGTTGATTACAACAGGGTTAATCGCACCCAGCGCGAAAATCTCCTGATCACCTTTGGCTTAAGTGCAGAAAAGTATTTTTGAATAGTACCAGCCGTCGTTGAGCTCCGGAATTCCTGCCCGTTTTTTGAGGTAACTTTTAAACCTTTGTGTACATTATTACTGATGCGGATGTTACATAAATTTTCCGGTGTGGCTGCTTTCAACATTTTTTAGCCCGGCCGGTGTTCCCGCATATACAATGTTTCCCCCCCCTTCGCCAGCTTCCGGGCCAAGATCGATCACCCAGTCTGCACTTTTTATCACATCTACATTATGTTCAATAACTATTACAGAATGGCCCTGGTCAATCAGGGCATTAAAGGAAGTAAGTAGTTTTTTTATATCATGGAAATGCAAACCTGTTGTAGGTTCGTCAAAAATAAACAGTATTTTACCCTGCCCTTTTCCTTTCCCTAAAAAAGATGCAAGCTTCACCCGCTGAGCCTCACCCCCCGATAATGTATCTGATGACTGGCCAAGCTTAATGTAGCCTAAGCCTACTTCACTCAGCGGCCTGATTTTAGCAACAACCTCTTTCTCTTCCTTAAAATATTCTATCGCATCTTCAACGCTCATATCCAGCACATGGTAAATGCTCCTGTCTTTGTAAGTCACTTCAAGCACTTCTTCTTTGAAACGTTTTCCCCCGCATACCTCGCAGGTTAAATGCACATCAGCAAGAAACTGCATTTCAACAATTTGCTCGCCTTCACCTTTGCAGGCGTCGCAGCGGCCGCCATCTACATTAAAAGAAAAATGTTTAGGCTGAAAGCCACGAATTTTGCTGAGCGGCTGCCTGGCAAAAAGATCCCTGATCTCATCATAGGCCTTGATGTATGTAACCGGATTGCTTCGCGACGATTTGCCGATAGGGTTCTGATCTATCATCTCTACCTGGCTAACGCTCTCTGTATGTCCTGTAACAGCCCTGTGCAGCCCGACTTTATCCGCATATTCTCCCCTCAGTTTCTGTAAGGCAGGAAACAATATCTGTTTTACAAGGGTGGTTTTCCCACTCCCGCTCACGCCACTGATCACACACAACGTGTTCAGGGGAAATTCCACATCGATGTCCCTAAGGTTATTCTGCCGCGCCCCCATAATTTTTATGGACTCACTCCACGCCCGCAGCCTTTCCGGAGGTTTTATGGAAAGCTCCCCTTTCAGGTATTTACCGGTAAGACTTTTTTTATCACTTATGATAGCTGAATATGTTCCTGCCGCAACAACTTCACCTCCTAAATGGCTTGCATAAGGCCCCATATCAATAATGTGATCGGCTTCCCTCATCATCATCTCATCATGCTCAACCACAACAACTGTATTCCCAAGGTCCCGCAGCTCTTTAAGCACACTGATCAGCCTTTTCGTATCACGTGAATGCAGACCAATAGAAGGCTCATCAAGTATGTACAACGAATTTGTAAGGTTGCTACCGAGGCTGCGTGTTAACTGTATCCGCTGGCTCTCTCCTCCGCTTAATGAATTCGCAAGGCGGTTCAGCGTAAGGTAACCAAGTCCAACATCCAGCAGCGTTTTTATCCTTGCCTGTATCTCGATAAGTATTCTTTTTGCGATCTGTTTTTCGGGGTCGCTTAAAACAAGTTCACTAAACCACGTTTGCAGGTCTTTAACGGGCCGTTCACATAGCTCACCAATATGCCTCTCCGCCACTTTTACATACAAGGCTTCTTTCCGGAGCCGGTAGCCCTGGCAGTCGGGGCAACTTGTGCGTCCCCTGTATCTGCTAAGCAGCACACGGTACTGCACTTTATACAAATTCTGTTCGACTTCTTTGAAAAAATCGTTGATCCCATTAGCGTACTCATTTCCTTCCCACAAGCTCCGGTATTCTTCAGCAGTAAGATCGAATATCGGCTTATGAACGGGAAAGTTAAAGTTCCGTGCTGCTTTAACGAAGTCGTCCTTCCAGCGTCCGAGCTTTTCTCCTTTCCAGGGCGCAACAGCCCCTTCGTATACACTTAACCGTTTATCCGGAAGAACCAGGTCTGCATCGATGCCCAGCACAAGAGAAAAGCCTTCGCAGGTAGGGCACGCGCCAAAAGGATTGTTGAAAGAGAAAAGATTAGGCACCGGCTCTTCAAAAGTAATTCCATCCAATTCAAATTTATTTGAAAAGTGAAGGATCCGTTCACCGTTGATCTCAATAAACACTTCCCCTTCACCTTCATAAAATGCAGTACTCACCGAATCAGCCATCCTGTGCCTGTCGTCCTCGTCAAATGCCTTAACAACGAGCCTGTCGATCAACAGGTATACTGGTTTATCAGAATCGTTTCCGGGAAATAAACCAGGAGACTCTTTTTCAAGCAGATCCTCTATTCGCAGCACCTGCCCGTTGCTGTACATCCGTGAAAAGCCCTTTTGCATCAAAATATTAAGATCTTCCTTTACATTCCGGTTTATATGCTGCCGGAAACGTACAAGCAGCAAAACCTTGTCTCCCCCGTCAAGTTCACTGATGGCATGCACAACGTCAGCCACATCATCCTTCTTTACTTTTCTTCCTGAGACGGGAGAAATCGTTTGACCCACACGGGCGAAAAGCAGCCGGAGGTAATCATATATCTCCGTCATACTTCCTACCGTAGACCGGGGAGTTCTGGAAATTACTTTCTGCTCAATCGCTATCGCCGGACATAGCCCCCTGATAAAATCAACGTCAGGTTTATTCATACGCATCAGGAACTGCCTGGCATAGGAGCTAAGGCTTTCGGCATACCGGCGCTGGCCTTCGGCATACAGCGTATCAATGGTTAACGAGGATTTCCCTGAACCTGAGACGCCGGTAACTACGGTTAACTTATTTCTCGGTATTTCAACGGTAACATTTTTAAGGTTGTGGACCCTGGCTCCAACAATAAGGATATTGTTATTACCACTAACACTTTTTATTTCAGCACCTAGCTTTTTCGTTCGTTTACCTGCAACTGCCATGATTACATTAAGAGACGCAAAATTATCGGAATTAATTTACCCGCAACACAATACCTCCCCAAAACCGGTATTAATACTATCGGCAGCATCACCTTATAGGTTAAACCGGCTCTCAGATGTCTCAAATGCTTAAGTCGCTGCGCAGCGAACCTTATAGGTTTAAACCGGCTTAGGAAAAAGTCTCCGGAGCTCAAACCTATAAGGTTATGCTAAACTGCTGCCGTCCGCAGTTCTGTAGTCAATAAAACCGGCCCCTGACAGGCGTCACTGTTCAAAATGATAACAATCATTTATCATCCTGCAGGGGTCATCAGAATTCTTCGCTGATGCCAGTAGCTTTGCTCAACAGAAGGTGTATCCAATACCGTTATTGAAGTCTTAGCTATTTGCATAAACACATTGTTAAAGCTGAACAATATTTTCAGGAAAGGAAGGTATTTATGAAAAAAGTGCTATTTTTAAACCGTCGTTCTACTCTTGTACATTACCGGGAAAATTTTATTGCCTATCGCAAGACATCTACTTATTTTTTAGTATTATTCCTTAGAATCCCTTTTGTGCGTTTCCTTCATTTTTATTATATCCGTAGATGTTTATGAAATCATATTTCCATAAAACTGATCACGAGCTTATCCATATGTTCATGGAAGGCGACCTGTACGCCCTTGAAAGTCTTGTAGTTCGCCACAAGGATAAGTTGTATACGTCGATCCTTTTCCTGGTAAAAGATAAGTACCTGGCAGAAGATCTTTTCCAGGATGTTTTGATTAAAATTATAGATACCATCCGTGGAGGCCGTTACACAGATGAAGGGAAATTTTTACCATGGGCGACACGCATAGCTCATAACCTTTGTGTCGACCATTTCAGGAAAGTGAAGCGGACGCCTACTATTAAAACCAGCGAAGAACGCGACATCTTTGAAGCGATGCAATTTACTGAAGAAGCACCTGATGTTAAGTTTATGAAACGCCAGAGCCACGAAAGAATCAGAAAAATGCTTGACCTTTTACCTGAAGATCAACGGGATGTAATCGTTCTTCGTCATTTTTCAGAACTTAGCTTTAAAGAAATTGCAGAGCAGAAAAATTGCAGCATCAATACTGCCTTAGGCAGAATGCGGTATGGCCTGATTAATTTAAGAAAAATGATGGTGGAAAAACGAATCGCTTTATAACGCACAGGTCTGCTGTTTGCAGCGTTTAAATAAGCGTTTTGACGTAATGATTTGAAAGATTATTTTTGCAGGAGTAGCTGCCGGAAATCTTGTCATTCTGGTCCTCCATCCGACTCATGATTGTTTGCCTGCCGGAAGGTTGGAACAGAATGACGCCTAATCAAATGCCCCGTTCATGCGGGGCATTTATGTTAAAGGCGAGGAACGCCCCGGTACGGTCAGGCTTGCTATGGTTTACGCCCCGGATGTACAGCTTTCGAGATTATTTTAGCATTATTAAAGGCCTGTAAACCGCATTTTAACCAATCTGCGTATTCTTCGGATTTTGGCATATATCCCACTGGAAGGGTTAGTAATTTTTCTTCGGGGCTGATTAGGGCGTATAAAGGCTGAGATACGTTTCTGAAATTTTCGGCCTGGAAGGTGGCATACTTGTCACCCACTGTTTTAATGGCTTTTGTAGAGTTGTCTGAAGTGGTAAATAAGAATTGTTCATCATCGGGTAATACCTTCCGGTCGTCGACGTATAATGAAACAAGAATAAAGTTTTCTTCTATCAAATCCTTCACCATAGGAACAGTCCATACATTCTCCTCCATTTTACGGCAGTTCACACAAGCCCATCCGGTAAAATCGATTAACACCGGCTTATTTTGCTGCTTTGCCAGTTCCAGGGCTTTACCGTAATCGTTGATTACCGTAGCCTCTACACCTTTAAACGCGTTTTTCCCATATATGCTGTAAGAGAGCGGAGGGGGGAATCCACTGATCAAAGCCCTGTTCGCGTATCTTGTATTTGTCAATCCCGGAATAAGGTATATCACGGCCGCCGCAAAAAAAATGGCCAGCGCAAGCCGTCCTTTGGACATCTTAAAACGTCCTTCATGACGGAAACGGATCACGCCAACAAGATACAGCACAAGGCATACGCCGATAAGGATCCATAAAGAAAAGAACACTTCCCTCGGAAGTATCCCCCAATGCTTTACCAGGTCTGCGTTAGACAGGAATTTGATCGCAAGCCCCAACTCAAGAAATCCTAAAACGATCTTCACGGTCGTAAGCCATCCGCCCGACTTAGGCATTGAATTCAGCCACCCCGGAAACAGCGCAAACAATGCAAACGGCAGCGCCAGGGCTAATCCGAACCCCCCCATTCCAATGGACAACTGCATGGCGCCCCCATTGGTCGACAAAGAGCCCGCTAACAAAGATCCCAGGATAGGGCCCGTGCACGAAAAGGAAACAAGAGCAAGCGTAAGCGCCATAAAGAAGATACCTGACACGCCTCCGATTCCGGATCGTGCATCAACACTATTGGCCACACTGCCCGGCAGGGTGATCTCGAATAAGCCAAAAAAAGATAAGGCAAACACGACGAATATCACAAAGAAGATAAGATTCAGCCACACATTGGTTGAAATAGTGTTCAGGATTTCCGGGTTAAGAGAGTCGAGGAAATGAAAGGGTACACTTAACAGAATATAAATCAGGAATATAAAAAAACCATAGAGTAGAGCGTTGACGATGCCTCTTTTTCGGCTTTGCGCCTTTTTTGTGAAATATGATACTGTTAAAGGTATCATCGGGAAGACACATGGGGTAAACAATGCTATCAATCCCCCAAGAAATCCAAGTACAAAAAGGTTTAACAAGCCTCCGGAAGAACCTTCTTCAACACCGGTGCCTCCGCATTGGCTGACCGGATTTTTAAGGTCGATGGATTGCCTTTTGAGCGTTTCGGATGCCTGTAGAGAGGCCTGGATGCCCGCAACGTTTGCGTAAAGATTGCCGGAGGGGTCAAAAGAAAAACGGAAAGGAACTTCTTCCGGGCCGAACACATCCTGTCCCCTGATGGCCATATAAGTGATGGCGCCTCTTATGTCGTTACGCTGCTGATCTATTGATACGAGTACAGTGAGCGCAACCTGCTCCTCGAAAAATTTAATTTCTGCGTTATCAAACAGAGGCTCCTTTTTTTTTTGAAGATTGCTGCTTTCCCTGATCTCCCTCACCAATGCAATGGCGGAGGAGGCGCTATCCAGTGTTATCCTGGAATTTGGTTCATCATCCTTCATCGTTGTTGAAAATAGCTTCCAGCCCGGCTTAATTTTTCCTTTCAGGGATAAGGCGTAAATATTACCCGTATTGCTGCTGGCGCTAAAGCTCCAGTCTACAACCTGGTTATCAGTTGAATCCTGTGAAAACAAATTGAAGAACGAAAAAGTGAATAGGGCGACTGATAATACGGCGGGGTAGATTCTCATCATCAAGATTTTAAAAAAAGTTCTATCGGCAGGAACTCTTTTTCGTTCAGGTGTTTGTTTCAGTGATTATCCGCCAATGTTAACTTTAATTTCAACGTCACCAGGGGGCAGGCATTTTTCTTCATCACACACCATAAATTCTACTTTTCCGGCAAGATTGGTTTTAACATTTGCCTTTAAGGTCACCGTTTGGATGAAATCAACAGTCTTTTCGTAATAGCTTACATTACCGCTCCAGGCGCTTTCAAACTTCTTAATCATTTTTCCTTTTTCCTTTACATTCCCGTTTAAGGTAATCAGTGGATTTTTAGCAAAAGTAAAGGTGGTGGGAAGAGGCCCTTCAACACCAACGTGCTGGGCGTATAAATGATAATTACCGCTTATGTTAGCGGTCATGTGCACTTCATACGTCTTGTCTGCTATTTTATTAACCGAATAATTCCATTTGACCATTCTGTCGGACTGAGCCTGGGAAACAACACCACACACAAGGAAAGAAAAACAGAGTAATACTAATTTCATTCTAAAAGAAGATTATGTTTAATGAAGCCATGCAAATGTCCGACATCGGTTGCAAAGAATAACATAAAGTTGCCGTCGGGCGATCATGAGGGCCTGCAAAGCCGGGAAGTTGCCGACGTTAAGTGCTCAGGCTTCAGACGGCATCATTCTCCTATGAAACAAATACCTCAAATAACCGCATGCTGGTTCATGAGAAGGGTTCTCAGGACAGTTTTGCCGTCGGTGTTTCCCAGGGCGCTTGAACTTGCCCTCTCCGGATGAGGCATCATCCCAAAAACGTTCCGTTCCCTGTTACATATCCCGGCAATATTACGCATGGAGCCGTTGTAATTGGATTCCGGGGTAACGTTTCCGGATTGATCACAATACCGATAGATGACCTGGCCTGCGGTTTCCAGGCCGTCAAGCGTTTTTTCATCCGCATAGTACCGGCCCTCCCCGTGAGCAACGGGTATTTTCAGGGCTTTTGCATCAGAACCGGCGCCGGCGAGGAAAACATTTCTGCAGATAAATTGCTGGTTACTATTTCGAAGCAACACTCCGGGCAATAAATGCGATTCGCAAAGGATCTGAAAGCCGTTGCAGATGCCTAAAACCCTGCCGCCTTTTTGTGCAAATTCGATAACGCTCTGCATCATAGGGCTGAACCGGGCTATGGCGCCGCATCTTAAATAATCTCCAAACGAAAATCCGCCGGGCAACACAAGGCAATCATTCACCGAGAACATACTCAAATCTTTTTCTTTGTGCCATAGCATAATGACTTCCTGATTTAGCCCATGATGTAAGGCATCATGCATGTCTCTGTCACAGTTTGAACCGGGAAAAACAACGACACCGAATTTCATGCTTATAATAAGTTTAAAGTTACCAGGTGTGTATCACGTGTAATAGTTAAGCAGTATGGCAAAAATAAATGTAATCCAGTGCAGAACCAAAGCTAAGTAACGCGATGCGATAAAATAATAAGTAGCTCCGTGAAATGCGGCAAGGGGCACCGCCATCAGCATCCAGTGCAGGTGACCGCTGTCAGGATTCAAAAGAATAATTAACAATGAAACAAGCAGAAACGATAACAGCAGGCTCCATGCCTTACGCACCTGGATCAGCATTTTGTTAAGATTGTTCTGCACCAAATAGCCACCGGAAATAAATGGGGTAACCAATAATACGATGGCGCCGGTAACCCACAATGAAGAAGGTAATTCAGGAAGGTGAAAGGAGACGTAGGGGATCACTTTTTGGATATCCCATTGATCAGTTAGAAACAATACAACAAACAGGAAGTAATAAGGTGTAAGCAGCCCAAGCAATGCTACCATCCATTCAGTTAACTGCAGCGGCCTTGTGATCAATAATGCCAGTACCAGCAACAAAACAAATGATATTGCCGGGCTGTACAATAAAGACAATAAACCTACTAAAACGGCAACATTGTACAGCGAAGTTTTGGGGTTATTGTGCCCGTATAACCCGATCATACGGTACCATATCCAGATCATCAGCGAATTAACAAGCAAAGGGGCTGAAAATCCGTTCCACTCTTTCATCAATGAGGTAACCAGCATGAAAGACATCCCGACGAGGTAATTCGGCTTTGGCAGTATCTTTAGGGAATTCGTTATGCGGTTGAGTAAGGTTGCCTGTGTGAAAAATAAAAGAAAGGCAATAATGGAAAAAATAACCGGTGCGTGTTCAGTAACCGGTTCTAAAAACCTGAGAATCAATTCATACAAGTAGTTATCCCCCTGAGAGCGCAAAGGCTTAACAGGTTGAATAAACAAATGAAATTTCAGAACGAGCCCATACAGCAGCAAAAGCAGCGCATTTCCAGGATTTTTTTGTTTGAAAATACCGATCACCTTGCAATCTATTACTAAAAATCTATTTTAGCAAAGCAGAGGTAATTTCTGTAAAGACAGGGAATAATGATCTGGCGGGCACTTACCTGCTTGCCAAAGCGCGGCATGAATTCATAACCCTTGTCCAGATTTTTTAATGTCGGATTGCGCATTACCTTGCCATCCGGAGTAAGGCTCTGATCATTAAGAAGTAATGTGCGGCGTTCATATTGATTAAACAGGAAATGAATTTCCGAACCGGTGTTCATGATCTGGAAAGATATATTGTTATCAGTTTCATCGTCATACTGGCTCTTGTTGATAATATTGCTCCATTCAAGACCGCCATCTTTGTTGAATGACAGCAACATAACGTTTTCAGCATAATACCTGGTCAACCCTGTATTACCGAACCTGTTCCAGGGCATGTACCAGGGGCTGCTATATGCAGGTGACCAGTAGTAATAATCAATGGGGGAAGACCATGGATTTCCCCAGTTGAGATAATTCCAACGGTTGAAAGTATTGCCCCTTGAGGTAGAATATAAGGACTCTCCGACGACAAGGTATCCTCCGTCTTTGCGGGTTATGATGTTTTTGATGTAGTAGTCGTTAAAAGCGACTTTTTTATTGCCTTCGGAACTTTTTCCCAACGCTCGGAGATCTTCATTGAAAACAACAAGGCTGTCGTTTATTTTCTCGTTCTTTTCCTTATCCCAGCGTAAAGAATATAATCCTTCGATATTGCCGCGCCTCTGCCTGTAATACAGTGCGTTCAATAAAATTCTTTTATTAGAATTGTCCACTTTAAGCTTCAGCTCATCCAGAATCAGCTTTCTGGTTTCTACCTCTTTCACGGAAAACTCAATTGCCTCCGGCGTCTTGATCACCATCATCACTTTGGAAATAAGATCGCTGTTCGGGCTTCGCCTGAACTTGCCAAAGATAAGATCACCTTCGTTGCTCAGCAGAAAGTCGGTAAAATAATCGTTTCTTTCCTCCATCGGAATGCCAAGACGGTTTCTGCCGAGCAACTCCAGTTGATCATTGAACAGCAAAGTAGTAAAATAGAACATCTTTTGATTCCTGTTATTTATCTTAAAGATCATGATCTTCTTCTTGTCTTCACTGTTGATGGTGGTGTAAACCTTATTGCTGGCAGCAAACCCAATATGGGTAGTATCAAGGTTAACGGGCTGCCCTATTATTTTGCCATTGCCATCGTATTTCTCTCCCACACAATACAACGTGTTTCTTTTCTGATACTGGTAGATCATGTAAAAATGGTCGGGATAGGCGATAAAGTCAACATTTATCCAGCGCTCCGATTCGCCAAGCCGAACTCTTTCCTTTAGTTTCATCTCATTGTCATAAACGCAGATATCGTGATCATTGCGATTGCTTTTATAGACAAGATAATTGCCGGAAATTTTTCCGATCACCTCAAATTCTGTTCTCCTTGAATCCTCCCGTTCCGGAATTGAGTATTGTATGCGGGGCGCCTGGGAGAAGGCAGCAGTAGACAGAATCAACAGATATATTACGTATAACAACTTCCTGTTCATATAGAGAGATATTGATATTTTATCCAATCATCATGCCGCCAAATTAGGCATATTCCACATTTAACAAAGGAGAAATACTTAAGATCACATGAACTGCCATAAACAGTAGATTTAACAGTATTTCAACAGGAAATCAGACTCTTACCGCTGCAGACAAAAAAAACTCACGAACGTTATTTCCTTATACCTTTGTACGCGTAAGCGGCATGTTGTCATTTAGGAACATGCCTTGGGCAAATTTAAAACATCACTTAATTGTGGGCAAGAATCTTAACAAAGTAACTTCAGCCGGCCTGTTGGTTGCTTTAGGAATTATTTATGGAGATATCGGCACTTCACCTTTATATGTATTTAATTCTATCATCGCCGGCAGGGTTGTGAACGAACAGCTGATTATCGGAACCCTTTCCCTTATTATCTGGACCCTGACCTTACAGACAACCATTAAATATGTAATGTTGGTGTTACGTGCAGACAACAAGGGCGAAGGAGGAACTTTTGCTTTGTATGCACTCGTTCGGCGTCAGAAAAAGTGGCTTGTGATTCCTGCAATGATCGGGGGCGCTGCTTTGCTCGCCGATGGTATTATCACCCCGCCAATTTCAATCACGTCTGCCATCGAGGGATTAAAAGTTTTACCCACACTTCGCAATCTTTCCCAAAACATGATCGTGTATATGGTTCTTACCATATTAACCATCTTTTTCTTTTTTCAGCAATTCGGAACCGGAGCGATCGGGAAAATGTTTGGACCGGTAATGTCTGTCTGGTTTACAATGCTGGCCATACTGGGTATAGTTCACATATTCGACGACCTGTCCATATTTAAAGCCATTAGCCCCTATTATGCTTTGCAATTTCTGATCACTTATCCCGAAGGGTTCTGGCTGCTTGGCATGGTGTTTCTTTGTACCACCGGCGCCGAAGCTTTATACAGCGACCTTGGACATTGCGGCCGGGGTAATATCCGGGTTTCCTGGATCTATGTTAAAACATGCCTGTTATTGAACTACTTCGGGCAGGGAGCCTCATTGCTGTCTCACCACAACAATTTGCTTATCACGCCTGAATTAAAAGCGCAGCTGGGTATCAATGCCTTTTATGACCTGATGCCGCACTGGTTTATCATAATCGGCGTTGTAATAGCGACAAGTGCCGCAATCATCGCCAGTCAGGCGATGATCACCGGCTCGTTTACCCTTATCGGTGAAGCAATGCGACTTAATTTATGGCCGAAGCTTAAAGTGCGCTATCCAAGTGAAGAAAAGGGGCAATTGTTTATTCCGAGCATAAATTTAATGCTCTTTATAGGTTGTGTATTCGTGGTATTGCACTTTCGTGAGACCTCCAGGATGGAATCGGCTTACGGACTGGCCATTATTGTTACCATGCTTGCAACTACCTTGTTATTCGCCAATTATCTTGTTTCCAGGAGGGTGAAACCGGTCCTGATCTATTGTTTTCTGGTAGGATATCTTATCATCGAAATAGCCTACCTGATTGCATTATTACAGAAATTTGTCACGGGTGGTTATATTACTTTACTGCTGGGGGGCCTGATGTTCATGGTGATGTATATCTGGTACAGGAGCCGGAAGATCAAGAACCGGTACGTGGAATTTGTGCGGCTCGAACATTACATTCCCCAGATCCAGGAGCTAAGCAACGACAGAACAGTTCCAAAATACGCTACTCACCTTGTGTATTTAACGAGCGCCAACAATCCAAAGGAAATTGAACACAAGATCATTTACTCGATCCTGAACAGAAAGCCCAAAAGGGCAGACATTTACTGGTTTGTACATGTTGATACACTTGATGAGCCATATACCTGTGAATACAGTGTAGACCATATTATCCCAAATGATATTATACGGGTGGAATTCAGGCTTGGTTTCAGGATGGAACCAAAAATCAACCTGCTGTTCAGGAAAGTGGTGGAAGACCTTGTAATAAATAATGAAGTGAATATCACAAGCCGCTATGAAAGCCTTGAACGGAATAATGTTGTTGGGGACTTTCAGTTTATTGTCATGGAAAAATATCTGAGCCAGGACAATGAGCTTCCGTTCCTCGAACGGATCGTGATGAAATTACATTTCTGGATCAAGGATTGGTCATTATCCGAAGAAAGAGGCTTTGGCTTAGATCCATCTAATATAACTATTGAAAAATTCCCCCTGATCGTTTCTCCTGTCTCAAGCATCAGATTAAAACGCGTGGATGTATTCGAGGAATAATTATCTGCCACAAATACCTGCAGGAGAAACGGTATTTTCCTGATCTACTTAATTATTTATCTCAACAACCTATTTATCAACATTCAATGTTGAAAATCCCAGTATTTAGATACCTTGGAACCTAAAACCTCCAACTTTTATTGGACTCTGCGATTCTCTACATTCTCGCCGCGTACGCCGGGCTGATCATTGTGGCCTACCTCTTACAGGATAAATTTATTTTTAAACCTGAAAAACTTCGTGCAGATTTTAAATTTGAATACGATGTGCCGTTTAAAGAATTGTTTTTTGAGGTAGAACAGGGAGTTAGTATAAACGGCCTTCACTTTTACCGTCCCCAGCCTCAGGGACTCATATTATATTTTCACGGAAACTCACGCAGCATAAAAGGGTGGGCCAGGTATGCCAAAGATTTTTACCGGTACGATTACGATGTGTTGCTGGTGGATTACCGTGGTTTTGGGAAGAGCACGGGCAAACGCAGTGAAAAGAAGATGCTGAATGACATGCAATTTGTTTATGATACCCTGATGGCGCAATATCACCAGCATCACATCATTGTTTATGGCAGGAGCATCGGCAGCGGTTTTGCAGCGAAAATAGCATCCGACAACAGTCCCCGATACCTAATCCTTGACGCTCCATACTATAGCTTTCAAAAAGTAGTGGAACGCTTTTTACCTGTATTACCGGTAAATTGGGTTTTGCGGTATCATCTGCGCACAGACAAATGGATCAGGCACGTGAATTGCCACACCTATATTATCCATGGAACCAAAGACTGGCTAATCCCGATCTCACACAGTGAAAAGCTGCAGGCCATTAACCCCCGTAAAATCACACTCATCCGGATTGAGGGAGGAGGGCACAATAACCTGCCTTCGTTTCCGGAATACCACAATCTTATCAGGGATATTTTAAAGTATTAAGCATGAAAACGAGGATGATCCGCTTCATGAAGATATTTGCCGTTATCTATTGTGTAACGGGGCTTGCCATATATCTTCTGCAGGAATATATCATTCTCAGACCGGTTAAACTTTCAAGAGATTATCATTTCCGTTTTGGGCTGCCTTTTAACGAGCTGAACATTCCTTATGACTCGAAAACAAATATCAACATAGTCCAGTTTCCCACGACTAATAAAAATACCAGGGGCGTTCTTTTATACTTTCATGGCAACCGCACAAACATATCACGGTATGAGAAATTTGTGCCCTATTACACCAGGTCGGGTTATGAAGTTTGGATGATCGATTACCCCGGCTACGGCAAAAGCACCGGTACCTTTTCAGAAAACCTGGTATACGAATGGTCACTGATCATGTACAGGCTGGCCCGGACAAAATTTTCTCCCGACCGGATAGTTATTTACGGAAAATCGTTGGGAACAGGCATTGCGGCGCAGCTTGCTTCGGTAAGGAATTGCCGCTTCCTGGTGCTGGAAACGCCTTACTACAGCATGCCTGCAGTGATCGGGTATTACGCCCCTGTGTTCCCGGTTGACCGCATGATACGCCTGCAGTTCCCCACCTATAAATATTTACCGAAAGTAACCGATCCGGTGATTATTTTTCATGGCACAAATGACCGCACCATAGCATACCGGAACTCTATAAAGTTAAAACCGTTCTTAAAACCAAATGACAAACTATATACGCTGAAAGGAGGAAAACATAATAACCTGTATACTTTCCCGGAGGTGCCCCGCGTGATTGATTCATTATTGAATCTTCCGTGAACCGGTACATGCCCGATGGTAACCGTTGCAGCCTTAATCATTCTTCAAGGAACACTTTATTTTTACCCACCCGCAGTTTATATCCTACGCCAACTTTCAATGCGTAATTTTCCCTGCCGTGGCTCACCGGGAAATTGAAACATACCGGGTAATCAAACTCTTTGATCAGATCGTGAATGATACCGTAAACACTTTTGCCAAAAGGGCGTTCAGTGTCTTTCATATCTGTAAATCCACCGATGATCAATCCTGCAAGCCTGCTTAATTTTCCGCTGCGTTTTAGCTGATGGAACATCCGGTCGACGTTATAAAGGTATTCACCAATGTCTTCGAGGAAAAGTATCTTTCCTTTTGTTTTACAGTCTGACGCCGTGCCGGTAAGATGGGTGAACAACGACAGGTTGCCTCCCACAAGTTCGCCTACCGCTTCTCCTTTTGAATTGAATTTGTGTGGCCCGCACTGGTATCTTGCTTTTTTTCCGGAAAGCGCTTTCCGCAATGACTGCACATACGGGTTTTTAAACTGATCATCATTAAAAGCTGCAGCCATGGGGGCGTGCAGGCAGGCAATTTTAAAGTTTGCATAAATATGCAAGTGCAAAACCGTTATATCGCTGAACCCGGTAATCCATTTGGGCTTCTTTTTAAACAATGAAAAATCGAGCTTGTCAATGATCCGGCCAACGCCATAGCCGCCCCTTGCACATAAGATTGCTTTTACTTCATCGTCATCAAGCTGCTGCTGAAGATCTTTCAGCCGCTCTTCGTCTGTACCGGAAAAACAATTCTCCGAACGGCTTTCCATGGTGGCCCCTGTCTTTACTTTATAACCCCAGCTCTGTAAAACGGCAACACACGTTTGCATCTTCTCTGGTGGCATAAATCCGGCCGGGCAAACAAGGCCGATGGTATCACCTTTTTTAAGATAAGGGGGGATTTTGATCATTACGGAAAGTTATGATATTTGGAACGACGTGTAAAGCGATTGTTTTGCTGTTACACAAGGAGAATAAAAATCAATATTCCTCCAATGTCGCCGATCCGGCATTCACTGCTAATGTATGCTGTACTCCGCACTTCAGGGCGTAATTATTTACCTGGTGGCCGACCGGGAAATCAAAACATACGGGATAATCGTATTCCTTAACCTTTTCCAGCACAATTTCATACAATGTTTTACCAAATTCCTCCCCTGGATTGTCGGGCTTTATTTTGAAGCCGCCTATGATCAGGGCTTTCAATTTTGATAATTTCCCCGTCCTTTTCAGGTTCCAGAACATGCGGTCTATGCTATAGAGGTACTCACCGGTGTCTTCCACAAACAATATCTTCCCGGACGTTACCAGGTCCGATTGTGTTCCTGAAAGGCTTTCAATTGTTTTTAAATTACCTCCTGCCAGTATGCCTTCTGCCCTGCCGGTCTTGTTGTGCGTATGTGGCACAGCGTTATACTTCATCTTTTTACCGGTCAATGCGTCCCGGATAGAAAGGATAGTTTCTGCCTGTACCGGCTCTGCCTTACTCCAGTCCGCGGGAAAACTGTTGCACATTTTTGAATGAATGGTGGCGATGCCATGATTCCTGTTCACGTGGCTGTGAAAGATAGTAATATCACTGAACCCTATGATCCATTTGGGATAAGCGGCATATGTTGTAAAATTAAGTTTGTCGATAATGCGAACGGCTCCGTAACCGCCTCTTGCACACATGATGGCTTTAACCGATCTGTCATCAAGCATCTGCTGGAAATCCTGAACCCTCTCATTGTCGGCGCCACCAAAACTAAAATGCCTTTGGCCAATGGTTGTGCCAACCTGAACTTTCATTCCCCAACTCTCCATTTGCAGGATGGCCGGCTGAATTTCTTCGTGCGTGATATATCCTGCCGGGCTGGTGATGCCAATGGTATCACCGCGGACGAGGTACTCCGGAACAGTGACGCCTGCTGTGCCATCATCCGGAAGAACTGCCGAAGCCCGATCCAGTGCGCCAACAGCGATGCAGGCAGAAAGAAATTGTTTACGGTTCATAAGAACGGGTTAACAGATGCGTAGGTAAGGTACATATAAATGTCTTAGTGACTGCTGCCTGCTGGTTGCAAAGGCCGTCAGGGTTAAATATCGGGTAAGCCATTCATTTATCGCCGTCTGCAAACAGACATCTTCATTCGCCTGAACAGACCTTTTTTCCACATGAACCGTGCTCATGAAGGATGACAAAAAAAACACGCTGCTCCACATCAATCAATTATTTTTCCTTCTTTCTCAATTGGCTATTTTTGCAGACTTGCAAGGTGCATGAATGTACTTTTTATTCGTGCGCGCTGCAATCGGTTATAATGGAAATAGCTATAAAGAAGTCTTAGCAATGAATCAACCTAAACGATACCTGGTCACCGCTGCATTACCTTACGCAAACGGCCCAAAACATGTCGGCCACCTTTCCGGGGCTTACCTGCCGGCGGATATCTATGTGCGTTATTTACGTGCACAGAAACGTGACGTGGTCTTTGTTTCCGGAAGCGACGAGCATGGCGCCGCAATAACCATTCAGGCAATGAAAGAGAATACCACACCCGCCGAAATTGTGGAGAAGTACCATGGGATGATGAAACAAAATTTCTTTGACCTGGGTATTTCATTTGACATTTACCACCGTACCAGCGCTCCCCTTCATCATGAAACGGCGCAGGAATTTTTTACTTTGCTCAATAATAAAGGCGACCTCGAAGAACAGGCAAGCGAACAATATTTTGACGAACAGGCGAACACTTTCCTCGCCGACCGCTACATCATCGGCACGTGCCCCGTGTGCGGCAATAATAATGCATATGGAGACCAGTGCGAAAAATGCGGCACGTCGTTGAGCCCTGACCAGCTGATCAATCCAAGAAGCACACTGAGCGGCAATCCGCCGGTAAAAAGGATGACCACACACTGGTACCTGCCGCTGAACAAACATGAAACCTGGCTGCGTGACTGGATACTCCGAGAACACGCCGGAGACTGGAAAGCCAATGTGCTGGGGCAGTGCAAGAGCTGGATGGATGCAGGCTTACAGCCCAGGGCTGTCACCAGAGACCTCGACTGGGGCGTCCCTGTGCCGTTAACACAAGCGCAAGGTAAGGTGCTGTATGTCTGGTTCGATGCTCCTATCGGCTACATAAGCGCTACAAAACAATGGGCTATCGAAAACAGTAAGGACTGGAAACCCTACTGGTACGGCCAGGATACAAAACTTGTTCATTTTATCGGTAAAGACAATATTGTATTTCATTGCATCATCTTCCCGGTAATGCTGAAGCTGCATGGCAACGTCCTGCCTGATAATGTCCCGGCTAATGAGTTCATGAACCTCGAAGGTGATAAAATGAGTACCAGCAGAGGGTGGAGCATCGAGATGGATGATTATATCAACGACTGGATTAAAAAGGAGAATGGCGGGGAAAGCATGGCTGACGTGCTGCGCTATTATATAACAACCATTTCCCCGGAAAGCAAAGACAGCGAATTTATATGGAAAGGTTTCCAGGAGGCAAATAACAGTGAGCTCGTATCGATCTTCGGAAATTTCATCAACAGAACGTTTGTGCTGTTACACAAGCTTTGCAAAGGCAAAGTGCCGGCTTTGCATGCAGATGAAATGCAGGAAACAGACAGCACGATGCTGGCTGAATTTGAAAAGACAAAAGAAAGGGCTGAAGCACTGCTTGAAACATATAAATTCAGGGATGCGCTGTTCGAGGTGATCGACCTTGCAAGAAAAGGGAACAGGTTCATGCAGGAAAAACAACCCTGGATCGTAGCCAAAATGTTAACAGCAAATACCGGTTCTGATGAAGCGGCAAAAGCACAAAAGCAGATCGATAACTGCCTACATATTTGCCTGCAGCTTACGGCAAACCTGGCTATTTTTATTCACCCTTTCTTACCTGCCACAGCACGAAAAATGTGTAATATGATGAAGGTAGTCGACAAGATCCTCGACTGGGAAAACGCAGGCAAAAGTAAGCTGTTGAGCGTAGGATATAGTCTCAGGGAACCGCAACTGCTGTTCCGGAAAATTGAGGATCACGAAATTGAATCAGAGATGCGGAAACTACAAGCCAGGGCCTTTAAAACGGGCTTTACCGGTACGGAGAAGCCTGAATCCGGGGAAGTGCAAGCGACAGATAAGCATGAAACAACAGATCTGAAGCCTCAAATCGTTTATGATGATTTCACGAAACTGGATTTGCGTACGGGTATCATCGTGTCAGCAGATAAAGTGGAAAAGGCAGACAAGCTGCTGAAGCTTGAGGTTGATCTTGGCTTTGAAAAGCGAACAATTGTTTCCGGCATTGCGTTGCACTTCAAACCTGAAGAGATTATAGGTAAGCAGGTGGTAGTAGTTGCAAATCTGGCGCCACGTAAAATGAAGGGTATCGAAAGCAATGGCATGATCTTAATGGCTGAGGATCCGGGCGGAAGGCTGTATTTCATCAATCCGGATGCTATGATCCCCAACGGGTCTCAGGTGTCATAGGATTTTGGGTTTTGAATTTTGGATTTTGGGTTTTGGAGCGCACCATCGGTATGGGATTCATTTTCATTCTTTCTTCATTTTCGACTCTTCGGCTTCCTCCCCATTCAGCCATTAAAATTCAAAATTCAAAATTCAAAATCTGAATGCTAAAATCTTACCCTACCTTCGTAATAGTTGTTTAACTAACTAATATGTCAAAACGTATTATTAAAAAGGTAGCAGTATTGGGAAGTGGCGTTATGGGCAGCAGGATAGCCTGCCACTTTGCGGGAGCGGGTTTCCCCGTTCTTCTGCTTGACGTCGTACCCAGTGAGCTGACCGATGCAGAAAAAGCAAAAGGTCTTTCACTCGATCATCCCCCGGTGAGAAGCAGAGTGGCTAATGACGCCTTGCAGGCTGCCGTTAAATCAAACCCCTCTCCAGTATACCACAAGGATGTTCTGAAGAGGATTAAGACAGGCAACCTTACCGATCACATGAAAGATATTTCCGGGGTTGACTGGATCATTGAAGTTGTGATCGAAAGGCTCGATATCAAACAATCTGTTTTCAGCGAAGTGGAAAAATTCCGGAAACCGGGAACGCTGGTCAGTTCGAATACATCGGGAATACCCATTCATATGATGGCTGAAGGAAGGAGCGATGACTTTAAAAAACATTTCTGTGGCACGCATTTTTTTAATCCTCCAAGGTATCTCCGGCTGCTTGAAATTATCCCTACCCAATATACCTCTTCTGAGGTGGTGGATTTCCTGATGAACTTCGGGGATTTGAATTTAGGCAAGAAGACGGTATTATGCAAAGACACTCCTGCATTTATTGCTAACCGCATAGGGGTATTCGGCATCATGTCGATATTTGGCCTTGTCGAAAAACTCGGGCTTACCATCGATGAAATTGAAGCGCTTACCGGGCCTGTGATCGGACGGCCAAAGTCGGCAACTTTCAGAACAGCGGATGTGGTTGGGATAGATACCTTAATTAAAGTTGCGAGGGGTGTTGCCGATAACTGCCCCGGAGATGAGGCGCGCGGGACATTCGCCATACCTGCATGGCTGGAGAAAATCGCTGAAAATAAATGGCTTGGGGATAAATCCGGCCAGGGCTTTTTTAAAAAAATAAAGAATGCTTCTGACAGTAGCGGTGAAGGGTCCGAAATCCTGACGCTTAACCTCCAGACAATGGAATATGAACCGAGGAAAAAGCCCAGGTTCGCAACCATCGAAGCTGCGAAGCCTGTTGAAGATCTGAAAACGAGGCTGAAATTTTTGTGTGAAGGGAAGGACAAGGCAGGAGAGTTTTACCGCCGGTTTCATTACAGCTTATTTGCGTATATATCTCACCGTATTCCGGAAATCAGCGATGAAGTGTACAGGGTGGATGATGCTCTTAAGGCAGGATTCGGATGGGAGATTGGAGCTTTTGAAAGCTGGGATGTGTTAGGCGTACAAAAAACAGTGCAGGCCATGAAAGAAGCCGGTTACCCGGTGGCCGGCTGGGTTGACACGATGATCGGATCAGGGATAGATTCATTTTACAAGGTGGAGCATGGGGTACGCATGTGTTACCAGCCTTCCGGCTCCGGTGAAGTGGGAGCATTTAAGCCGCTGCCAGGCGCCCATGCGTTTATTGTGATGAAAAATTTTGAGAACCAAACCGTATGGAAAAATAATGCCTGTAATGTATACCACCTTGGCGATGATGTGCTTGGCCTGGAGTGGGATACCAAAATGGGAAGTATAGGAAGCGAGGTGTTGGAAGCCATCCAGAAATCCATCTCTGTGGCGGAAGATAAATTTAAAGGATTGGTGATTGCCAATAACGCCGCCCAATTCAGCGCGGGGGCCAATGTCGGAATGATATTCATGCTTGCCATAGAGCAGGACTACGATGAGCTTGACCTTGCTATCCGCATGTTCCAGAACACGATGATGCGGGCAAGATATTCCGGTATACCGGTAGTGGTTGCCCCCCACGGCCTTACACTGGGAGGAGCCTGTGAACTGTGTATGCATTCAGACCGGGTATTTGCCGCGGCTGAAACTTATGCAGGGCTTGTTGAATTAGGGGTCGGGCTAATCCCGGGAGGTGGCGGCACCAAAGAATTTGTTTTAAGGGCCGCAGATGAAATGCACGAAGACGAACCCGAAAATATAACCCTGAAAAACCGGTTTCTAACTATCGCAACAGCTAAAGTGGCCACATCAGCATTTGAAGCTTACGACCTGGGCATATTACGTAAAGGCATAGACGACGTTATTTTAAACCAGGACCGGCGGATCGCCGATGCAAAAAATGCGGTAGTGGAACTGTTCGACTCAGGTTATACCATGCCCGTACAACGAAGCGATATCAGGGTATTCGGCCGTTCATTATTGGGCGCACTGTATGCCGGAATCAACGGCATGTGGAGAGGAAACTACGCTACTGACCATGATGTTGTAGTGGCTAAAAAACTGGCTTACGTCATGTGTGGCGGTGATCTGAGCGAGCCAACAATCGTTAGTGAACAATATTTGCTTGACCTTGAAAGAGAAGCTTTTTTAAGCCTTGCCGGCGAAAAGAAAACGCTCGAAAGGATCCAGAGTGTATTGAAAGGCGGAAAACCGATAAGAAATTAATGTAAGCTTGCGTGTTCGGTTCATCATTCACGGGAGGTGCCCGGCCTACTATGCATCAAAAATGACACCCGGGTTTACTATATAGCAACCTCTTGCTACACGCCTGAACAACCTTTTACAGGATGGGTCTTTCCCGTCTGCTTCGTGCAGTGCTAAAACGGCGTTCACATATTGACGTTGCCTTCGGTACAATGGCAGTATCTCATCGGGCATGCATGCTATAAATTTCATTATTTCATCCATACTGAATACCCCTGACGTAATCTGCGGCTTAGCCTCATCTTTGAAGCTGATCTTAACTTTTTCCGGCAATTCTTTTTCTATGCATCGCATGCAGATCACCAGGAAAAAAGGCATCGAACTGCCTCCGGCCGATAAACGCTGATGGTTAACCTGAAAGACGAGCGAGGACGGCTTAACGGTAAACCAGTATTTTAATAACGTGGTTTTTGTCGCGGTAAATGTGTGGCGGAAAATGGTTGTTTTATAATACCCCTGCAACAGGTAATCAACCGGCAACAAACCGGCATTTTCCGCCCGGGTTACATTGACTTTCTGGCTGATGAAATAATCCGTAATCGTATCCTGCCCGTGCAGAAGTGATAACATAATGCCGGTAACACCGTTATCAGGAAGGGCGAAATCAGGCCCATACTTTTTTACAACGCGTCCCACCTCTTCTCTCCGGCCCAGGCGGCAATTTTTTGCATATTCCTTTCCATCCTGCCTCAATTCTTTCATGTACAATACTGCCCTTGGAAACTGTAACCTGGCCAACTGGTCTATCCATTCAATTTTATAGTTGCTTTGTGCATATTGAAACAATTGCTTTCTTTCCCGTTTCACTTCACCTTCTTTTTTAGACGGATCAAGAGCAAGCAACTTAATCTGTTCTAACTGCTGGGGGCTTATATATTCATAACCAAGGTATTTTGCTCTTATCTGTTCGGCCTGCTCATACTTACCCTGCAGTTCCAGGCGGCCGGCTTCCTCAAGCCATTCCTCTTTATTCGACTGCTGCTCGGCTACCTGTAAAATCTTCCCGGATTGTTTTAGGGATAATAATTCCAGGGCAGGATGACTGACCTGCTTTTCAAACAAATAAATATTTTTCACTGCCCGGGTTATAGCAACGTATAGTGAGTTGATATAGAACTTATAGATTTCCGCATCCTTATCGCTTTTATCTGCAGGCCTGGAATATTGGAGAGAGTCATCCTGCAAGGCCGATGTCTCCACACCTCTAATGATCTCTTTAAACTCGTTTGAATGATCTGATATAAAATTGAGCAGAACCACATTTTCATACTCGAGGCCCTTAGCTTCATGCACAGAAAAAATAAGCGGCGTTTTAAACTGCCTGCGGGCTTCCTCTTTTACACGACTGTCTGCCACGATTACGGCAAAATGAGTTGAATGCTGTGTTTTCCTGTTTAACTCCGCTCTTGCTTTGTCATCATCGGCGATCAATGTAACTTCTCCCTGCCGCTGGGATATGGTATTGATAAGGTAGTTGCTTTCCTTATCGATGGAGCCGAACCGCAGCGTTTTGATCTTCAATAATGTGTTCGATAATTTTACGACCTGCCTTGAATTGCGGTAATTTGTTTGCAGAATGCATATCTGCCTGCTTTCGGCATTTTGATGGTATAGATAAGATTTTATTTTTGACCACGAAAAAAAATTGGGATGTACAATTTGATTGCTGTCGCCGGTGAGTATAAACTGATCGGCTTTTTTAAGCGACTGCATAAGGCACTTTAACTGGATACTTGTGATATCCTGCACCTCATCTATGATAATATAATCGTACCGTGGCTTTACCAGGCTTAAGTATTCATACGATAATATGTTAACATCGAAATAATTATTCTCTTTCATCCACTCCAGATACTTTGTAAAAAGGTTGTATACCTGCTCTCTTGTATCTGCTGCAAAAATGGATTGTTTGATTCCCAGTGCCAGGTATTCATCCCTGCTTAGCCATGGTGCATGCACCGGCGAACCGGTAAGCACTCCTTTAAATTCTTCATAAACACGGTAAGGCTCATTCAGCTTTACATGCTGCGCATGCCTGCTGAACCATTGTTCAAAGCCACGAAAATTTATTTCTTTCCCTTCCGGAATATTCCACGATTCAATGTATTGCTTAAATGAAAGAAATTCCGGTTCATTATCCTCATTATCATATCCATTGGCAAAGTACATCTTACGTGCGTTTTCAACAAGGTATGTTGACAGGGATATATACGCAACATTCCCTTCTAACTGCTTCAGCTTTTCTAAAACCACCACGGTTTTACCGCTGCCTGCTGAGCCTATAATGATCAATGGCGAATGGAGATGAAAAATGCTGTTCTGAGTTTCATCAAAGGACAGGAACTTATTGAGGATGTGGATGATGTTTCCTGCTTCATTTATATAGTGCAGTTCTCTTATTGCACCGTTTTTGATTTCGCTGACGTCTGTAACCGGCTGCATATCCTCTTCAGGCGGTAGCTGCGCACCACGCAAAAACCTCGATTTAGCATATTCGTGATTTGGTATCACTTCCAGCAGCAGCAAATATTTCTTCTCGTTATACGACGCAATGCTAAACAGCAGGCGATCTTTAATATTCAGCCTTGCTCTGTAAAACCCGGTATTTGACATCTTTCTTACATCTGCGTTTCTAAAATCTCCTTTGGTAAGGTGTTGTAAAACCTTATCGAAATTTTTTTGTACGTCCTTGTAATTTAATTGGTTGTAACATAATACCGGAAGCATAGAGTATTTATTAATTGTTCTTGTTTATATTACACGCGTTTGATACCTGCGAATAAAATAGCACTTCAGAAATTTAAATAATCACTTGCCAAAAATAAGGCTTGAAAAGGGTGGTAATCCTCTTGTTTTTCCACAAAATATGTACATCGGTAAACGTATAAAGAACCCATGGATGTTAACTTACCTGATGCCTCTGGGTTTTGACAGGCGATTTTTATTTTATCATAAGCATCCACTATCTTAAAGAAATAAAATATACCAGCAAAGGCTTTTAATCCCTAAAATTAAAAGAGTTTTCCTGAATTTAACAGTGTTTTGCCCTACCTTCCAACTCTTGACTTTATTCTTTCCTAAATTTGAAGCGCTAAACTGCGAGGCATGAAAGTAAAAGAACCATTATTTGATTACATAAGCCCTGATACCAATTACCATATACATAAAGGGGATTGTTTATCGGTACTGCAAAAGTATGAAAGTGATAAATTCGACCTGATAATTACCTCACCTCCGTATAATGTCGGGAAATCGTATGAAACAAAAACAAGCATAGAAAAATATTTAGAGACACAGGAAGAGATTATTAACGAGTTGGTTCGGACACTTACCGACAAGGGAAATCTATGTTGGCAGGTTGGCAATTATGTTGACAAAGGTGAAGTGTTTCCACTTGACATTTTTTATTATCAAATTTTTAAAAAGCACGGACTAAAACTTCGCAACCGCATTATTTGGCATTTCGGACATGGACTACATGCTTCAAATCGTTTTAGCGGACGCTACGAAACTATTTTATGGTTCAGCAAAACAGACGACTACATTTCCAATCTCAACAACGTTCGTAGTCCCTCAAAATATCCGGGCAAAAGACATTTTAAAGGACCTAAAAAAGGGCAAGTTTCAGGCAATCCTTTGGGTAAAAACCCCAGTGACATTTGGAAAATTATTGAACAAGATTGGGAAAGAGAAATGTGGGACATTCCTAACGTAAAATCAAATCACCCTGAAAAAACAGAACATCCTTGTCAATTTCCTATAGAACTTGTAGAACGTTGCGTGCTTGCGTTGACGGAAGAAAAGAGTTGGGTACTTGACCCATTTGCAGGTGTAGGTTCATCCGTAATTGCTGCAATTAAAAATAACCGCAATGCAATAGGCATTGAAAAAGATAAAGCTTACTGTAAAATTGCGAAACAGGATTTGGGCGTTACCCCAAGCTACGCAAGGGGTCGGGCTTTCCGTTCCAAGTCCTCACGCCAACCCACAAAACCTTCGCTTCGTTCCGGGCTTTCCACTTCAATCCCTAACGCAAAACCCAGCTATAGAATTGCTGCTTAAGCTATGCCAAATCAAGTCAAAATTAATTTCCTGACTGAACTAAAAAATAGATACGGAAGGTTATCTAAATTGCCAAACAGTTTATCATTATTTGAAATCGGAGATGGACTTTGCAGAATTTATATTCGCTATTCAAAGGTTCACAGTCGAAACCAATCTTTTTATGGAATAAGAAAAGAAGATTTAAGACAGCTTGATGGTTTTAATTCAGTCATTTGTTTTTTGTGGGATACCCAAGTTGAACCCGTATTTGTTCCATACAACGAATTTGAAGAAGTTTTTTCAGTTTTAGAACCTGCTTCAGATGGACAGATAAAAGCACAAATTTATCAAGAGCCTGATGGCTCGGAATTATATATCGCAAATGCAGGAAGATTTAATATTGAAAGTTTTTTTGGTTGGAATTATCTTGAGAGTTTAATTGATAGAAGCAAGTTGATTTCTATACCAGATTTTACACACTCACAAATCCAAACTTTAATCGGTGCTATCGGCATTCATAGAGGTTATGACATTTGGGTACCTTCAATAGACAAAAGCAGGTTAGATTGGCAAATCGCTCAAAAATTTGAATGTCGTTTAGATTTACCTGAAAGATATTTTAGAGTAATAGATGTTATTAGAGAGATTGATGTAATGTGGTTAAAAAGAGGTTCTACAGAACTTACCGCTATGTTTGAAGTAGAACATTCAACCCCTATTTATTCAGGGTTACTTCGTTTCAATGACCTTCATTTAATTGAACCGAATTTAAAACCAAAATTCAGCATTGTTTCAAATGATTTAAGAAGAGCTTTATTTCTAAGACAAATAAACAGACCTACTTTTAGAACAAGTGGCTTATCAGAACTTTGTAATTTTCTTGAGTATAAAGATGTATATGGTTGGTTTAATAGAATTTCAAAATCATAAAAAATGAAAACAATTTGGTTGCTTATTTATGTTCATCGTGGTTTAATTCAAGAACCTGAAATTTTCTTTGAAGAAAAATCTGCATTGAAAAGAAAATCTCTGCTTCTTTCACAAACAAATCCTGATTATGATGAAGTAGAAGTTTTTGAAAAAAAGATTGACTGATGGATATTGCTCAATTATGGTATGCAGTACAAGAGTGCGACGCAACAATGTAAAATAGTAGCAATGCGGTTCGGTTCATAAATATCCCCATACTAATAAAAAATTGCACAGAAGTATTCCCATTTGAACGGTGAAGAATATTTAATTGTTCATCATAAGAACCTATACGATGAAATAATAGGCATCATTGAAGGTATTGATGCAAATGTTTTAATGACAAAAGAGAGCAAAGAAAAAACCATGAAGGGCAAAATGCTTTTTAACCCAATAGCTTTAAATCGTGTTTTTATCGAGAGGTTTAGATCGAAAAATTGGCATGAAAGCAGGTACAAATAGAAGTATTGCCCACAAAAAAGATGCAGACGCTAATGTCATCCGGTGTTGCATACTTTGAAGGCGAAGTATATAATGTTTTGAGACACGGGCGGGGAAATCCACCTGTACCGCTTTTGGTATTAGGTATAGAACCCTGATCCGGGAAAAGGTACATGCAGGAAAGATTTATTGCTGTATAAAAGACAAGGAACAAAGTAGAACAGTAGCGCTTAATAAATTTAAGTCTGATATTTGAACAACGTGAGGAATACATACTCCGGACACATCACAAAAACAGATCAAAGACAATAATGGCAGTGCTCGCTTTACACAATATCACAAAACACTACGGGCGTATCCAGGCGCTCAATAATGTTTCCTTTGAAGTACCGGAAGGTTCCGTGTTTGGCATACTCGGCCCAAACGGCAGTGGTAAAACAACTTTGCTTGGAATAGTTATGGACGTTTTAAAAGCTAAGAGCGGGAACTTTTTATGGTTTAACCAGCCTGCACACCCTGCCCAGCGCAGGCAAATCGGTACGCTGCTGGAAACGCCAAATTTTTACCATTACCTGTCAGGCGAAAGAAATCTTCAGATAGCAGCAGAGATCAAAGGCAGGAGCGCACAAGACATCCCGGATGTGCTGGAAAAAGTGAAATTGTACCAACGTCGCCATTCCAGGTTCAGCACTTACTCCCTGGGCATGAAACAGCGCCTCGCGCTTGCTTCGGCTTTGCTTGGAAATCCGCCTGTGCTGGTGTTGGACGAACCGACAAATGGCCTTGACCCTGTCGGTATAGCCGAAACAAGGGAACTGATCCGGAATCTTGCCAGGGACGGAAAAACGATCATCCTTGCAAGCCACCTTCTTGATGAAGTTGAAAAAGTGTGCACCCATGTTGCCATACTGCAAAAGGGCAATCTTGTCACTTCAGGGCATGTTGATGACGTGCTGATAAATGAGGATATCGTTGAAGTAAGCAGCAACAACAACGAAAAATTACTGGTGCTGATGAATGGGTTAAGCGGCTTACGCTCCATCAAACATCATGAAAACCGTCTCCAGATGATGTTTCCAAATGGTTCTGCTGACCTCGAAAAAGTAAACAGATTTTGTTTTGAGAATGGCATTGTGCTAAACCATCTTCAGCTGAAAAGGAAAAGTCTCGAAACGAAGTTCTTCGAGCTTACAGATAACAGTGAAGCGGCAAACTGAAGTTTTAAGTGGGCTGTGAGCTACCGGCTATCAGCTGTCAGCTATCAGCTATCAGCTATCAGCTGTCAGCTAAAGCTTATAGACACTTCGGTCCTGAATTTTTACATCTTAACTTCTGATCTGGCAACATGTTACATCTTTTAAAAATCGAATGGCTCAAGGTAAAAAATTACCGGACGTTCTGGATACTACTCGTGATCACCATCATCAGCATTCCCGCCTTTAATTATGTGGTGTACGATGTGATGGATAACAGCTTTCCCAAAATAAACGGGAAAAGCCTGTTGGGAAGCCCGTTTGCTTTTCCTGAGGTATGGCAGACAGTAAGCTGGAATTCAAGCCTGCTGTTGTTGATCCCCGCGGTGCTCATCATCACTTTAACTACAAACGAGTTTACCTATAAAACGCATCGTCAGAACGTAATTGACGGATGGAGCAGAAGTCAGTTTCTGCATGTCAAACTATTGCAGGTATTGCTGTTATCCATATTCATTACGCTTGTCGTATTTATGACGTCGTGGGCTTTTGGACGTTTTGGCAATAAAGTGCCCCCTGAAGTATCTGTTTTTCGAAATGTGCGTTTTACGGGGTTTTTCTTCGCAGAAATGCTTTCGTATTCCATGATAGCCTTTCTGATCGCAATGCTCGTTAAAAGAGCGGGGCTGGCCATGGGAATATTTTTTATCTATATGATCATAGAACAATTTGCAGTGGGCATTCTGAGAAATAAATATAAAATAAAGTCGGTTGACTATCTGCCCCAGGAGGTTAACGACATGCTGCTCCCGCAGCCGTATCTATCGAAGATGATCCGGAATGCAGATAAGATAACAGCCTGGGAAAACCAGATTCCCGTTTATTTAACAATTGCAGGTATTTATGTTATTGTATATTGTATCATATTAAACTGGCGGTTTACAAAAAGCGACATTTAAAATATTATGAGGAAGATTTACCTGCTATTTTTTTCGTTAGGCCTGTTTGCCGTGGTTTCTTCCGGGCAAAATCAAAACAGTATCATTAAAATACAGGCGATGGATATGGCACGAGCATTATTAAAAAAAGACTTTCCCGCATTCACGAAATTTATGCACCCACAGGTTGTCGCCATGGCCGGCGGGGAAGATAAAATGCTCCAAAGAATGGATACGGTTAATTCCATAGCGAGGCAATTTGGCGCTGAAATTAAAAAGATACTTATCGGAAATCCCGGCAATATTGTCCGGTATAAAAAAGATTTGCAGGTAACCTTGCCCCAGACCACGGAAATGAAAACTGGATTCGGAAATCTTACGCTTGAAACAACCCTGATCGGCATCTCAAAAGATGGCGGGAAAAACTGGTATTTTATCGACACTTCCGTATATAACGTTCAGGACGTAAAGAAGGCAATGCCCGACCTTAGTCCAAACCTGGTTATCCCTCCTGCAAAACCACCGAAATTTGTACCCGATCAAAACTAACAAGCCGGTGTAGGATTGTGTACCTTATCCTGCCGGAGGACTCCTTTTTCTATGACATTAATTGAAAAAAGCTTAATTTAATACCGGTTATACAATAGTGCTACCATTCAAATTTTATCCCATTACATTCTGTAAGCCGGATAGTATTATAGCAATATATTACACAGCTTAAAAAAACGATTATGAAATTCCTCGCCTTTACAGCACTGCTGTACCTAAGCACCGGTGCATTGCATGCGCAACCCCGGCTACCTCAACATTACTACTGGCAGAAATTGGATAATGGCCTTGAGGTAGTTGTCATCGAAAACAACAAGGTTCCCTTAGCAACGATCGAGATTGCGGTTAAGAACGGTGCCTATACGGAGGGGCCTGAATTTAGCGGGCTCTCTCATTTGTTTGAGCACATGTTCTTTAAAGCAAACAAAGATTATCCGAACCAGGAAAAGTTCATCAAAAGAACACAGGAATTAGGCGCCATTTGGAACGGGACTACTTCAGAAGAAAGAGTTAATTACTACTTTACTTTTAACAAGGATAGCCTGCAGGCAGGATTGAAATTCATGAATGCGGCTATGAGGTATCCTATCTACAGGCAGGAGGATATGCAGAAGGAAAGGCCTGTCGTTGATGGAGAATTTCAACGCGCAGAAAGCGATCCCGGTTTCACCATTTGGTATGAATGCCAGAAAAAGCTTTGGGGCGATTTCGTTACCCGGAAAAACCCCATTGGCGACCATGAAATCATTAACACTGCCACGCCTGAAAAAATGATGATGATCAAAGAAAAATATTATCATCCCAACAATTCGATACTGGTGATCTGCGGAGATGTTAAACACCCGGAAGCTTTTCAACTCGCCAGATCCGTTTTTGGCGAATGGCCTTCGAGCGGGTTTGATCCTCACGTAAAATACCCGGTGCCTGAATTGCCTCCGCTTAAATCAACAGAATATTTTGTCAAAGAATCTTCTATTGCACAGACTCCATATGAAAGTTTCTACTGGCAGGGCCCCGACTACCGCAATGATTCAGCGGCAACCGTTGCAGCCGACGTTTTTTCTACAATACTCGGCCTGAACTCTTCGAAGTGGCAGCAGGCGCTGGTTGATAAGGGATTGGCAACCACGGCTTCCGTTGGTTATCAAACCAGTAAGTTTGTCGGGCCCATAAGTGTCTTTATAATGCCTAATCCAAACAGGATAAAGGAATGTTACGAGGAAACAATGAAACAGATAAAGATGTGGGGCGATGACGATTACTTCACCAATGAACAGCTGGCCACTGCCAAACAGATCATGCTCAGAGATGAGATACGCAAAAAAGAAAAACCGTCTTCGCTTCCGGGGCAGCTGACTTTCTGGTGGGCCAGCACTTCCCTTGATTACCAGACTGATTACGAAAAAAACTGCCAGCGGGTGAGCAGGGATGACATAAAAAGATATGTCACCAAATACATTACGGGTAAACCATATGTAGCCGGAATGATCATTAACCCGGAAATGAATAAAACCGCAAAGGCGGGTGAATTCTTCAAACCAAATTTATAATTTCAATTTACCGACATGCGAACGCTGATATGTTTAAAAGGCATCTTTACAGCTTCAATCTTTGTTACTTCCACCTTAATCGTTGCCGCACAGATAAAAGCACCTTACGAAATGAACATCGAAGGGGTTAAAGTAATCGTACAACCAACCGGAAACGAAATTGTCGAAATTCAAACTGTTCTCAAAGGGGGTGTTCAGAATTACGCTCCGGGAAAAGACGGGATTGAAAGCCTCGCCATCAATGCACTCGTTGAATGTGGCACCATAAAGGATGATAAAAATTCTTTTAAAAATAAACTCGACAAAGTAAGTGCGCGGGTGTATGGTTATACCGGCATGGACTATGCCTCTTTCAATATGAACTGCATCAAAGGTGATTTTGAAACGGTGTGGCCTTTATATGTTGATGCAATTACACTTCCCCGCTTTGATGAAAAAGAATTTAATCGCATCAAACAGGATGCGATAAACAATTTAAAGGCGCGGGCTTCGGAACCGGATTATGCTATTTCCAAATACGCCCGGCAAACAGCTTTTGCAGGAAAAGATTACGCCAAAATTCCTGAGGGCACGGAGGAAACCGTAAGCAGGCTAACGGCACAGGAAGCAAAGGATTACTATAAAAATTTGCTGACCCGCTCGAGAATGATCATTGTAGTAGCAGGGGAAGTTCAACGTGCAGACATTGAAAACAAAGTAAAAGCACTACTGGCTGTTATTCCTGCCGGTAAAAAATTCACCTCCAGAAAAGAAGCATATTCTCCCAGGCAAACCACGTTCATATCTGAGAAAAAAGATTTTGCCACCAACTACATACAAGCGGTAACAGGCGCGCCACCGCCCGGTACGGATGATTATAACGCGTTCCTTTTAGCCATGCGCATATTCTCTGACCGGCAGTTCCTTGAAGTCAGAACGAACAGCGGGCTTTCTTACGCACCTTATTCTTATTTCGCAAGCGGGCTTTCGCCATCTGCTAACATTTTCGTATCAACAACAGACCCCAATAAATATATCGGTGTGATCAGCAACCTCGTAGAAAAAACGAGGAAAGAAGGATTTAAAGAGGACGAGGTAAAAAATATGAAAAATACCTACATAACAAGGTATTATTCCCGGCTGGAAACAAATGGTGCACAGGCATCTGAACTCGCAAGCAATGAGGTTTTGCATGACAACTGGCGGCGGGCAATCACTTTGAACGACGATATGAAATCACTGACTGCGGCTGACCTCAACAGAGTTTTTAATAAATACGTCACTAACCTCACATGGGTGTACATGGGCGACCCGGGAAAGGTAGATGCTAAATTATATACCCCTGGCACTGCTCTAAAAGAAAAGCTCCCTGAGTCGACATTAGATAAAACAAGAAAGAAATAAAACTACACTTACAGGCGCCCTGAGAAGGACTATAGTGATGCCTTTCATCGGGCACAAGCACATGCTTACCGGGTTAAACCGACGGCGTTTTTATGATGTGGTTCAGGGCGCTTTCAATAGTAGGATAAAGGAAGTGAAACCCTGTTTTCCCGATCTTTGCACCACTCACTGTAGCGCTCTTCAAAACTTCCTCACTCATTTCGCCTATAGCAAACTTTAATATAAACGAAGGGACATGCACTGGCAAAAACCATTCCATCTTCATTGATCTTGCCAGCCACAGAGTCAATTCTTTATTACTGACAGGATTCGGCGTAACGGCATTATAACACCCGCTGATCAATTCGTTTTTGATGGCTTCAAGATACATGCGGCATAGATCGGTAATGTGTATCCAGCTGATCACCTGCCTGCCGCTTCCTAAAATTGTGGCAACTTTAAATCGAAGCGGCTTTTTGAATTCGTTCAACGCGCCACCATTGTTGCTTAACACGATACCTGTACGCAAAAACACCAGCCGCTTGTTTAGTAAGGCAACGGGATGAATGCTTTCTTCCCAAAGCCTGCACGTCACTCCAAGAAATCCGGTATCCGGAGGGTCGCTTTCGCTGAATGGCTTTGGATTAGGGATGACCGGGTCAGCTCCGTACCACCCGATGGCTGATGAACTTATTACCGCTTTTACCTTGTTTGCATTTTCCTGCAAAGCTTTTACAAGCAAAGCACCGCTTTTGGTTCTGCTTTCAGATATTTCTTTTTTGCGTGCGGAGGTCCAGCGCTTGTCGGCAACGCCGGCACCGGCAAGGTGAACGATATAATCAGCCTGTTGAATAGCGGGAGGGTCAATGATGTCTCTTTCCGGAAACCATTTGACGTAAGTGACGTTTGCTTCGGGGCGTTGTTTGCCCGCAGAAGAATCACGGGTAAAAATGATCACCTGGTAACCTTCTTTGACGAGCATTGCTGTCAGTGCTTTCCCGATCAAACCTGTGCCACCGGTTATTAATACTGTCTCCATGCAATGGTAATTTATGTAACCTGATATTACAATAAATCCGGGTCAATGTTGCACCTAATAAACATCTGTTCCGCTCTTCCGATGACTACATCAATAGCCCCCAAAAAAGCTTAAAGCTAAATCAACACTGTCAGATACACGCAGCCCTCTAAAAAAAATCCCCCCGGCAGTCCGGGGGGAGAACAACTAAAACAAGAGTAATCATAAGGATGAAAAATCTTAATCCGGTTTTTTCCCATCAAGAAACGTGTTTATCGTGCTGATCTTAGTCTTATTATTTTCATCGGGCTTGACCGTGTAATTGCTGTAAAAATTTTCTACGCTGTTAACCGTGTTATACAATTCCAGATTTCGGCGGATATAAGCAGGTACGGCATCAAATTCGTTGTTGGAATCCCCGCCATTTACATTGAATGATAAATTGCGTAGCTTTTGAATCCTTTCCGTTGCACGGCGTCTTTGCTCCTCAACCTCGTCTTCCAAAGGTAAATTCCCAACACCCTGCGGCTGCATATCTGGTTCAACCTCGCGTGCCTCATGCTGGTCTGTAGCAGACGGAACTTCCTCCCTGATGACGAGCTCCATTTCGAATAAAGGTTCATCCTCTTTCTGAATCGGCCCAAGTGCCGGCTGGGGATCAGGATTGCCCGCCGGAGCCGGCTCTTTAGTTACAGGATCGTTATCCCGCCTGGCTTCTGCATAGATGTTATTAGGTTTCAGGAGATATCCGCCAGAAACCGCGGAGGCGGGCGCCTTTGCATCCTGGTAATGAATGTCACTAACGTGGGTTTGTTCAACACGTCTTCCCATTTCATCCGGATGGCTGCCTGGTGCTTTTGGAGGTTCTGCTTCCTTGGGCACTTGGGCATCGACGTTAGTCTGAGAAAAAACCAGTTCATATTTCTCCACCGGCCCTTCCGTTTGTGCTGCCGGATTTTCAGTGCCGTTGGGATGAAGCACGCTTTCAGGTTCAGATTCAACCAGTGTCGGCATTAAAGCAATTTCCCGGGCGCTCAATTTTTCTTCGGGAATGATAATTTCAGATTTCTTTATTCTCTCCTGGACAACAACGCCGGACTTCTCTTTGTTCTCGTATAATACGTTATCGGATGTTAGCGGGCGCGATGGCTGATCAAATGAAAGTTGATCTCCGGCCGCGGAATTAAGGCTCATCAGAATTTTCTCTTCCTTTTTTGGCTCTGGCTTTTTTTCCTCCTTTTTATAGAATGGGCTCTTGTGTTCAAACCCCGTTGCAATAAGGGTGATGCCGATCTTACGCCCAAGCGTGCTGTCGTACCCCAAACCAAGAATTACATCTGTTTCATCGCCTGCATGGCTTAAAAGGTAATTCTGGATCACTTCCACCTCATCCATTGTAAACTCGTCATCTCCTTCCGAAGAGTTTATATTGATAAGTATCCATTTGGCGCCACGAATGTCATTGTCATTCAGCAGCGGTGAATTTAATGCTTCCTCGATTGCCTTTTGTGCGCGGCCTTCACCTTCGGCTTCGGCGCTGCCGAGAATTGCTACTCCCCCATTACGCATCACGGTACATACGTCGGCAAAGTCAACGTTGATCTGCCCTGTGCTGTTGATCACATCCGTTATACACTTCGCTGCCGTTGCCAATACATTATCAGCTTTTGCAAAAGCGTCTTTCATTTTAAGATTACCAAACTGGTGCCTGAGTTTGTCGTTGCTGATCACCAGCAAAGTATCCACGTACTGTTTTAACTGGTTAATTCCTTCTTCGGCCTGAAGCTGGCGTTTTTTACCTTCATAGGCAAAAGGCGTAGTTACAATTCCTACGGTAAGTATACCGAGGTCTTTACAAATCTTTGAAATGATAGGAGCGCCGCCCGTTCCCGTTCCGCCTCCCATACCGGCCGTGATAAAAGCCATCTTGGTGTTTACTTCGAGTATGCGTTTAATCTCCTCGAGGCTTTCTTCCGTAGCCTGCTTGCCGATTTGAGGATTTGCCCCTGCGCCAAGCCCCTGCGTTAAGTGCGGGCCGAGCTGGATCTTGTTCGGCACATGGCTTTGTGCTATCGCCTGGGCATCCGTGTTACAGATGATAAAATTTACCCCATCAATATTCTGACTGTACATATGGTTTACAGCATTGCTACCTCCACCGCCTACACCTATCACTTTGAGAATAGATGATTTCTCTTTTGGTAAATCGAAGTGTATCATAATTTCTGAGTTTTGTATCTCATTACTCTTAATAGGTTCTAAAATTTCCATGAGATAAATTTTAATGATTGGTTAGTAGTAAAACGATATAATAAATTGGTCTATAAGTGAAGGTCTTCCTCTTCCTTAAAGAGGTCAATGATCCCGTCCTTGAACTTGCCCCAAAAATCCTTAAGCCCTTTCCTGTTTTTGATCTTTTCGGCGCTGATCGATTCTGCAATCACCGGAGACACCTCCGGTTCGTCAATCTTTTTAAGATTTTCAGGCACCTCAACTTTTTTCACGTTGTTCTCGAACTGTTTGCGGTTATGTTCGTAATCGCTGTAGCCTTTTAAAATCAACCCGATACAGGTGGAGTAGGTTGGTTTGGCAAGTTCTTCGATATGGCCTCCTGCAAGATGCTCGTTGGGAAACCCTATTCTGGCATTCAGCCCTGTAACATATTCAGTCAGTTGAATGAGGTGCTTTAGCTGCGAACCGCCACCCGTTAGCACTATACCACCGTTCAACATGCGGTTATCAAGGCCTACCTGCTTCAAATGGAAAGAAACAAAGTCCATGATCTCACTCATGCGTGCCTGGATAATGCTGGCAAGGCTTTTAACACTGATCTCTTTTGGGGGCATTCCGCGAAGGCCCGGGATGGTGATAAAAGCGTTGGCTCTTGCCTCATTCGACAAGGCAGAACCGAATTGAACTTTCATTTGCTCGGCCTGTGTCTTCAATACTCCTAAGCCTGTCTTGATATCATTGGTAATATTTTCTCCGCCAAAAGGTATAACGGCAGTATGCTTCAATATTCCCTCGTAAAAAACAGCAAGATCCGTAGTTCCTCCGCCGATATCTACAATCGCCACTCCTGCTTCAAGGTCTTCACTGCCCATAACTGCACTGGCAGACGCCAGTGGCTGCAAAACCATATCTTTCGTATTTAAACCGCTCTTTTCCACCGCACGGTTGATGTTACGAATGGCATTCTTATCACCAGTAATGATGTGAAAATTGGCGCCGACTTTCACGCCGCCATAACCGATAGGATTAGGGATATTTTGAAAGTTATCAACGGTAAATTCCTGGGGAATCACATCAATGATCTGATCACCTGCGGGGATGTAGGTTTTGTACTGGTCAGCAATCAGCTGGTCAATTTCACGCTGGGTAATCTCTTCATTATTGTCGTGCCTTACGATATCGCCTCTCGTTTGAAGGCTCTTGATGTGGTGCCCTGCTATCCCTACATATACTTCGCTAATCTCAAGGTTCGGATTGGAGGAGTAACAATTGTCAAGCGCCATACGGATTGCCTTGATCGTTTCGTCGATATTCAAAACCTGTCCGTGCTTTACGCCATTTGAATTCGCACGACCAAAGCCGAGTATTTCCAACTTTCCATATTCATTTTTCCGACCCGCTATGGCAGCAATTTTCGTAGTCCCTATGTCGAGTCCTACGATTATGGGTTGTTCGCTGTTCATAATTTATATTGTTTTAGTTGTTCCGTTTTCCAGCCTTTGCAAACCTTTCTAATTGTTTTCAATCCAACAGTGTTTATAATCATTCCCCCTCCACAGTCACGCGCTGACTTTCTTCTAATGATCATTCAATTGCATTACTGCTTTTGGTGTTTGAGCACTTTTCTCGCCGCCGTTCGTTTTCGTGCCGCCCGAAATTGCCTGCGAAGCATCAATCTCAGACCGATGACCAGTTAAGGGTTCCTCTTCGTTAACCGCGCTTTCTGATGCTTCCCACGGTCACCAACAGCCGAAGGCGGTATTTGCTTCGTGTCATCTTCCGCTTTACCAGCATTGATCATCATGGAATCCTCCGCAGCTTTTCTCGCGTTATCAATCATTTTCCGGATGTTCTTCATTGCTCTCAGGGAATCTATTTTTGCAACACCTCCCTTCTTTCCAACTACCTGCTGATCAAATTCAACATTCACCCGGTTGTAAAGAGTGAGGCCTGCCTGGCTGAGCACCTGCCTGTAAAAAACAAACAACCGCCTGAACTTGCTTTCGTAATTTTCACCGTTGCCAAATTCAATGATATGATTGCCTACGACGGGTATCATCTCGAACGTATATGACGGGGTGATGTCTACCTGCGCGATTTGGGCCATCCAGAATTTATCTTCCCTGATAAATTGGCTGATCCCTTTGATGTGTTTCATTAACACGCTGTCGGCTCCCCGCAATCGCAAACGTTGCACGGGAAAACCGGTAAACACAGGTAATTTCACAGTCAGTTTATTGCTAAGAGGCATTCTGAATCCGCTGCTGTCTATATAAAATGATGTGCCATTTTTAGAGAATATCCTTGCTACAGGTTCTCTTTCCAGCAATTTTATATGTAACACCTGGTTATTGTCAAAAAATAATTCAGCATCCTTTACCCACACATTTTTTTCGAGTATACCTTCCAAACGGTGTAAATCAAAATCCCTGATAGCCTTTCCTTCAGGATGACTGATGCCGCCATCTGTCACGATGTTTTCAACGTCTTTCCTGTTCAGAAATAAGAAATGCCTTACGCCGGAAATATCGATCTCCATCTTTTTACAGCGCTTATGCGCTTTAATGTTCATAGCGGCAACCAGCAATACCAGCACTCCGGTGCCGAGCACAAGCCAGAACAACGTCAATAGTATATTTCCTATATTTTTTTTAATGTTCATTAATAAGAATTACAGCTTAATCCTCCCCCAGCTGTGAATGTTTTTTTTCAATAATGAGCTTAATTGGTTCTACCATGGTATCAATATCTCCTGCACCTGCAGTTATTAAGAGGGCGCCTGCTTCTGTATCTAATTCACGGATGTACTCATTCTGCAAATAACCGAGGCATTCTTCTTTATTCATTGCCGATTTATTCCTGTTCGTCATTTTGTCAAGGATCATCTCACTGGTCACGCCTTCAAGGGGCAACTCCCTTGCCGGGTAGATGGGGAGTAAGATCACTTCGTCTGCCATGTCAAGGCTTACGGCAAATTCATCCGCAAAATCCCTGGTTCTGGTAAAAAGGTGGGGTTGAAATATCAGTGTACACTTCTTCCCCGGAAAAAGTGTTTGAGCACCGGAGAGCAAAGCCCTCAGTTCTTCTGGATGATGGGCATAGTCATCGATAAACACCACGCTGTTATTTTTAATGATGTATTCAAACCTCCTCTTAACACCCTGAAAAGCTTCCACTGCAGCCTTTATCTTTCTATTTTCAATGCCAAGATGATGAGCGACAGCTATGGCTGCAACCGTATTTTCAACGTTGTGCATGCCTCCCATATTCAGGATAATGTCGTCCAGCATATTGCCTTTCATCATCACATCAAACCTGTAACTGCCTTGGTTCATCTGTATGTTTGCCGCATATACGCCGGCGCTTTCATTTTGCAAACTGTATGTGAGATGCCCGTGTTCATCTGAATTGCAGAAGGTTTTCAAACCAAACCTGGTAATCAGCAATCCACCTTTTTTAACTCTTGTGCTGAACTCCGTGAATGCAGCCTGCAGGGCTTTCTCAGTTCCATAAATGTCAAGATGGTCTGCATCCATTGCGCTAATGATGGCAACGTCAGGATGCAGGCGCAGGAAGCTCCTGTCGTATTCATCTGCTTCTATTACACAAACGTTCCGGGGACTGCTCCAGAAGTTTGTATTATAATTGGTGGAGATGCCGCCAAGGAATGCGTTGCAGCCATATTCGCTGTGCCTGAGAATATGAGCGATCATTGTAGTAATAGTGGTCTTGCCATGTGTTCCGGCAACGCATATGTTAAACGAGCTGCTGCTGATCAATTCAAGCACTTCGCTTCTTTTCAATACCGGATATCCGCCCGTTCTGTAAAAGTTGAGCCCCATGTGACCCGCAGGTATTGCAGGAGTGTATACGACAAGTTGTACATCTTTTGGGATCAGCGAAGGGTTATCATCGTAATGCACAGGAATGCCGCTTTCCTCAAGAGCTTTTGTCAAAGGGGTAACAGTTTTATCGAAACCGCTAACAACGCACTTCTTTGAATGGAAGTATCTGGCCAGGGCGCTCATTCCTATTCCGCCTATCCCTATAAAATACACTTTCTTTATGTCGTTAATTTGCAACATTCAATAGGTTTACCTGTTAGTCACCAGTTCATCAATACATTTTAAAATCTCCTCCGCCACCCTGATATCTGCGTCGATAAATGCCAGTTTACCGATGTTCTCAGAAAGCTCAGCCAGCCTTTTGTCATTGGTAGCCAGGGCTATGATGGTATCGATCAATTTTTGCTGTGCTTCATGATCCCTGATCATCAGGCCGGCGTTTTTGTCAACAAGGGTTTGTGCATTCACTGCCTGGTGATCCTCGGCTGCAAACGGGAAAGGCACGAATACAACCGGCTTTTTCATCACGCTTAACTCTGCTATGGCCATGGCTCCTGCACGCGATATCACTACGTCTGCGGCCGCTAACGCATACTCCATATCATAAATAAAGTCACTAACCCATACGTTCGTTTTTCCAAGGACCACTTCGTCTGCACGCTGTTTGTAGTCTTTGCCCGTCTGCCAGATAAGTTGCAGCCTGTGACGTTCGAACTCGTCTATATTTCTTTCGATAGCTTCATTAATGCTTTGTGCGCCGAGGCTTCCGCCGACCGACAACACGGTTTTAAGGCTGCTATCCAGGCCGAAAAAAGCAAGGCCTTCTTCGTGTGTAATTACCGATTGTGCGATGGTTTCCCTTATGGGATTACCGGTAAGCATGATCTTTTCTTCAGGAAAGAACCTGGCCATGCTATCAGTGGAAACGAAAATCCTTACTGCTTTTTTTCCCAGCATTTTATTTGCCTTTCCGGCAAAAGAATTTGATTCATGAATAAATGTGGGAATGCCCTTTTGCTGTGCGTATTTCAGCACGGGGAAACTCGAATACCCGCCTACTCCCACAACCGCATCCGGCTGAAAATCGCTGAATATGTTCCTTACCTGGAAAAAGCTTTTCAGAAGCTTAAATGGCAGGCCAATGTTTTTGATAATGGATGACCTGTTAAACCCTGCAATGTCCAATCCCTTGATCGGGTAACCTGCCTGTGGCACTTTTTCCATTTCCATTTTTCCAAGAGCGCCAACAAATAAAAATTCAGTGTCCGGCCTAAGCTTTTTCAATGCATTGGCAATCGCGATGGCGGGGAATATATGCCCGCCTGTTCCTCCACCTGCCAAAATCACTTTTTTATTCATTTTGAACCACGATTTGCCTGATTAACTAATTAGCGTAGTTTATCCCTGCGGGCTTTCTCTACGACTACCACCATCCTGATCATATTGACTGTCCACCCCCACCACCCTCCCTTCCAATTGTTCCACATTCCTTGCAACACTTAAAATAATTCCGATGGAAAGGCAGGTAAACAAAAATGAACTGCCTCCCATGCTAATCAACGGGAGTGTAACCCCGGTTACCGGAAACAGGTTAACATTCACGGCCATATTGGTTAAAGCCTGGATGACGAGCGTAAAACTTAATCCCAGCGCCAGAAAAGCCCCAAAAGCGTAAGGGCATTTCCTGAAGAGCCTTATGCTCCGCAGAAGGAAGATCAGGTAGATAAACAAGATAAAGCCGCCGCCGACCAGGCCGTACTCTTCAATAATGATGGCATAAATAAAATCAGAATAAGGATGGGGCAGAAAATTCCGCTGTTCGCTGTTACCCGGGCCCACACCCAACCAGCCCCCTTTGGCAATGGCGATCTTAGCCTGGTTTATCTGGTAATTATCCTCGTTGTCAATATCCTTCCCTCCATAAATAAAGTTCTCTACCCGGTTAATCCATGTTCCCACCCTTACAAAAAGCCTTGAGTTTTCTTCAACCTTCAATTTCTCTTCACCATGAGCTTTGTGCTTATATACAGCGCCGAATACAAGCATGAACGCGGGCACCAGCGCAATAAACATAACAAGCAACAAGTGCTTTGAGCTTGCCCGGCCTATAAATAACAACAGCAAGCTTGTTCCTCCTATCAATAAAGCGGTAGAGAGATTGGCAGGAGCAATTAGTGCACATATGATTATTACAGGAGTAATTACCGGCAGAAATCCTTTATGAAAATCTTTTATGACGTTTTGCTTTTTGCTTAATAACCGGCTTATATACATGAATAAGGCAAGCCTTGCAAGGTCGGATGTTTGAAAGGTAAGCCGTATGATGGGCAAACGGATCCAACGGCTTCCCTCATTTAGTCTTACACCAAAAAATAAAGTGTATATCAGCAGGGGTATTACGATCAGAAACAATATCAGCGAAACCCTGGAGTAAATGGTGTAGTTAACCCTGTGGGCAAAGTAGATCACGGCAATTCCGAGCAAAATAAAGGCAACCTGTTTGAACAGGTATGACTCGGTACTCCTGCTCATTTTATAGGCAAGTGTGCCGGTGGAACTGTATACCACGAGCAACGATGCTATGGCCAGCACGACTACCAGCGCCCAGATCACTTTATCGCCTTTGGTTCTATGAAGAAGGGTATCCATATAGTGGGGTATGCGGTATGGGGTTTGAGGTATCGGTTAGCACGCAGCTTTGATGATTTCTTTCATGAGCAAATATTTCATTCGCCTGAGCCGCTTGTTCATACCAACCTTCATTACTTTATTTTCTTTCATTACTTTATTCTCGGTTTTTCGTTTCAGTAAAATAAAATGAGACATGGGTTTGAATTTTATAATTAAAGATTTCACTGCTTAATCGCTGCCGGTTGCGACTACCGGTTATTTTCATACGCTTCTTTCACAGATCACGCACCGCTTTCTTAAACTGTTCTCCACGGTCTTCATAATTATTAAACAAGTCGAAGCTTGCACATGCCGGGCTTAACAACACAACATCACCTTTATTAGAAAGATGAAAAGCTGCCTGAACCGCTTCCACAGCGCTGCCGGTGCTTACAATCAGTGGAACCTGTTTAGTAAATGCCTCCTGTATCCTCCGGTTGTCAACCCCCATGCATACGATAGCCTTTACTTTTTCTTTCACGAGATCCGTAATGAGAGCGTAATCGTTTCCCTTGTCTACCCCCCCAAGAATAAGTATCGTCGGCTTTTGCATGGATTCAAGCGCATACCACGTAGAATTTATATTGGTGGCCTTACTGTCATTGATAAACTCAACCCCTCTTACATTGGAAACATATTCCATACGGTGTTCAAGGGCTTCAAAAGATTGTAATGCATCGCGTATCTTCTCTTTTCTTATGCCAATAGTCACCGCTGCCAGTGCAGCTGCCATTGTGTTATACTGGTTGTGTTTTCCTCTCAAAGCGAAATCATAAATGCTCATCGAAATTATTTCCTCGTCGTCTCGTTTAATGATCATCTCGTTATTTTTAATAATTGCGCCCTGGCCATTGACTGGCTGATCCTGCATGGTAAACGGAAGTAATGTCGAACTGATGACGTGCCCCGCCATATAACTTCTGATTACCTTATCATCCGCACAGTAAATGAACGCATCACCCTTTGTCTGATTCAGGGTGATGCGAAATTTACTTTGTACATAATTTTCAAATTTGTAATCATACCTGTCAAGATGATCCTCCGTGATGTTGGTAAGTATTGCTATATCGGGCCTGAATGCCGCAATATCATCTAATTGAAAACTACTTATCTCTGCTACATACAGGTGCCTGGGTTCTTCAGCCACCTGCCTGGCAAAAGATTTCCCGATATTGCCTACCAAGGCGCAGTCGATACCGGCATGTTTACAGATGTGATGCACCAGCGATGCAGTTGTGGTTTTACCGTTGCTGCCTGTAATACCAATTATCCTGCTGTTTCCCTTATACCGGTACGCTAATTCTATTTCACTGATGATACTTATTCCTTTCGCACGAATTCTTTTAACCAATTCATTCTTTTCGGGAATACCCGGGCTTTTCATCACTTCATCCGCATTAAGGATATTTTCTTCGGAGCTGCCGGACTCTTCATATGCTATTCCAAGGGAATCAAGTTGCTCCTTGTACACTGGTTTGATAGCTCCTCCGTCTGAAACAAATACATCATACGACCTTTGCCGGGCAAGTATAGCCGCCCCTACTCCGCTCTCTCCGGCACCCAATATGACTAATCGTTTACTCATAACAATATTTCAGGCAGTTATACGGATCGGGTTTTTCAAAAGAATCGGATGATTTGATGCGGCATACGCCGACATGTTCCTCCCTGCCTGGATTACGAACGCTGGTTTTTCAAAAATTATTTTCTACATCATTTGTGTATTGTCGTTACCTTATACATTCATTGCAACGGCACATCTTTTCCGGATTATCTTATCTTCAAAGTGACGATAGAAAAAACCACGCACAGGATAGTTACGATCCAGAACCTCACCGCTATCTTACTTTCGTGATAACCCAGCTTCTGGTAGTGATGATGCAGCGGACTCATCAAAAATATCCGCCTGCCCTCACCATACTTCCTTTTCGTATATTTAAAGTAACTCACCTGCATCATTACGCTCAGGCTTTCAACGAGGAACACCCCGCAAAAAATGGGTATAAGCAGTTCCTTTCGAACGATGATTGCCAGTGAAGCAATTACGCCACCAAGCATCAGGCTGCCGGTGTCGCCCATAAACACCTGAGCAGGATACGCATTGTACCAAAGAAATCCAACACAGGCGCCGATCATAGCCCCGATAAAAATTGACAGTTCGCCGAGGTTAGGAATGTACATGATGTTGAGATAGTCGGCAAACCTGATATTTCCGCTTGCGTAAGCGAAAATGCCCAGGCATCCCCCGATGATTGCGCTTACTCCGGTCGCCAACCCGTCTAACCCGTCTGTAATGTTTGCGCCGTTGGAAACTGCTGTTACAATAAATATGACTATCATGATATAAAGCACCCATGTTAATCCCCTTAGAGCTGCCGGCAATAATTTAGAGTAATTGAATTCATGCGTTTTCACGAAAGGAATTGTTGCTATAGGCTCCTCTGCCTCTGCAAACCACCTTTCCTTTCCATCGAGCTTTATCACTTTGAAATCCGCAGCTTGCGTCGGTCTGCCTTCCCCGACATACTCGCGCCAGACTTTGGTATTTGAATTAAAGTACAATGTTGTACCCACCACGAATCCGAGAACTACCTGCCCGAGAACTTTAAACCACCCTGCCAGACCATCTTTATCGCCCTTTTTATAAGCAATGCCCGACTGCTGCGCAATCCGCCTGGCACGCAGCTTCAGGTAATCATCAATAAACCCGATCATGCCTAACCATATAGTGCAGAAGATCATTAGCCTTATATATGCTTTATTAAGGTCTGCCAGCAGGAATGTTGGTATCAGGATGGCCAGAATGATGATGATGCCTCCCATCGTGGGTGTCCCTTTTTTCATTGTTTCACCGGCCAGTCCTAATTCGCGTACCGTTTCGCCCACCAGTCTTTTCCGCAGTATCCTGATCAGCCGTTTTCCATAAACTGTAGTAATGAAGAGGCTCAGCAATACAGCAAGCAACACCCTGAAAGTGATGAACTGAAATAAAGCACCACCAGGAACTTTAATTCCTGTGCTTTTCAACCAGTCAAATAAATGGTATAGCATGGTTTTAACTGATTAGTTCATTTGAATGATACTCCCGGATATGAACCCCTTCCGGGACAATGGATTGCTGTATTCACGCGCTGACGATTTAAAACGGACCTGATGCCTTTTACATCTGCAATCGCCAAAGCAGGGTCTGGCATCGGGTATCTGTTTTCATACATCATCGCAATCATTTGCCAAGTAATTCAAACATTTCCGCCAATATTTCCTTGTCATCAAAATGATATTTGACGCCCTTGATTTCCTGGTATTTTTCATGGCCTTTGCCTGCTATCAGTACGATGTCATCAGTTTCACTCAGGGTGACGGCAGTTTTTATCGCTTCCTTTCTATCAGCTATGGTGATCAGTTTTCTTTTAGCGGCCGTTTTTAAGGCCGACTGCATGTCAAGCAGTATCTGCAGCGGGTCTTCATTCCGGGGGTTGTCTGAAGTAAAGAACACTCTGTCGCTATGTTCGCATGCCACTTCGCCCATTAGCGGCCGTTTGGTCTTGTCTCTGTCGCCCCCGCACCCAACAACGGTAATGATGCGCTCATGCCCTTTACGTAATTTTTTCAGGGTACCCAGAACATTCATAATGGCGTCAGGCGTGTGCGCGTAATCTATGATGCCAATAACTTTTTGATTTGGCGATACCATGTAATCGAATCTCCCTTCAGCGCCGGTAAGCAGGCTAAGGCAACGCAGCACTTCCTGCTTGTCTTCCCCCAGACAAATTGCGGCCCCATATACCGCCAACAAATTATACGCATTGAATTCGCCGATCATTCTGAAATGCACCTCCTGCTCGTTCACTGTCATCACCAGGCCTGTGAGCACATTTTCGAGGATCTTTCCTTTAAATTCTGCCATGTTGCGCAGGCTGTAATAATATTTTTTTGCAGCCGTATTCTGCAACATCACCATTCCTCTTTTATCATCCATATTGGAAACTGCAAATGCCGAAGCAGTCAGGCCATCAAAAAACTGTTTCTTTACACGAATGTATTCGTCAAAGATTTTATGGTAGTCAAGGTGATCGTGCGTTATGTTGCTGAAAATTCCACCGGAAAATTGAAGGCCTGTTACACGGTGCTGGTGTATGGCATGAGAACTTACCTCCATAAACACATGCGTACAACCTTCATCAACCATTTGTTTCAGCAAGGCATTTACCTCAATGGCGTCAGGGGTAGTATGCGTTGAAGGCAATATTCTTTTACCGATATGATTTTCCACTGTGCTAAGCAATCCGCAATTGTACCCTAATACAGTAAACAGTTTGTAAAGAAGCGTTACGATGGTTGTTTTGCCGTTTGTGCCGGTAACGCCCACGACTATGAGATTTCCGGAAGGCTGCCCATAAAAATTGTGCGACATATAGCCGGCGGCAGCACTGCTGTTTTCAACCTGGATATAAGTGACCTCGTCTTTCAGATTAGCGGGAAGTTCTTCGCAAACGACAACGGAGGCGCCATTTTCAATAGCACGGCTAATGTAATGGTGACCATCGTCAACGGTTCCTTTTATGGCAATAAATGCCGATTCGGCATTTACCTTGCGTGAATCTAACTGCAAATTGCCGATTGGTAGTGCAGTATTGCCATGTACCGCGCGAATGCTTACTTTATATAATATCTCGTGTAACAATACCATAACCGGTCTGCTTTCCGGGCTCCCGGAATGCTTTTTATTTTAATTCAAGCGTGATGGATCGTTCCCTTTGTATAAATGTTCCAGGGTCTATCGACTGTGCGACCACTCTCCCCTTTCCTTTGGCCAATACTTTTATGTTCATACTCTCAAGTAAATAAAGCGCATCTTTCAGCCCCATTCCCTTTACATCTGGGATGGATGATCTACTTACCGCCCTGCCATTTACAACGGGGCGGTAGTCAGATGATGAATACATGCTGCTCCAGTTGTCTTGTAGCGCGGAATCCATGAATTTTACGTGGGTGGTTTCCAGAACGTATTTAAGGTCTTTAGTATCCCCCGCATAATAAAACCCTGCGCTGTCTTGTTTTATGTTGTGCCGGTAAGCGATGTCGCTTTTTGCTGTTGTTAAGGAATTAAGCTTATCTGCTATTTCTTTGAAAACAGGCCCTGCAACAGCAGCACCGTAAAACTTTTTAGCATGCGGTTTATTTTTTATCATTACGATACATGAATACCGGGGATTATCGGCTGGAAAGTATCCGGCAAATGATGACTGGTAAATGTGGTCTGCATAGCCATGCCTGCCGTTGGCTACAAGGGCTGTTCCCGTTTTGCCAGCTATTTTATAATATGGGTTTGCAAGGGTTTTACCAGTGCCTTTTATTACCACACCTTCGAGGCAAACCTTTAACTGCCTTAAAGTTTCTTCACTGCAGATCGCATCTTCCAGCACAGCTGGTTCATTGCGCTCTATATTCAGGCCATTTTGTTGTATGGCGCTAACGAGGTAGGGTTTCATCATCCTTCCATTGTTAGCTACCGCATTATATAACATGAGCGTCTGAAGCGGGCTTACCAGCACTTCATATCCAAATGCCATCCATGGCAATGTTGTAGCGCTCCATGTTTTGGATTTCGGAGTTTTAATAATCGGGTTGGTTTCCCCCACCAGGCCGACTCCGGAAGGCTGGTCGAAATGCAGCCTTCTTAAATGATTTACGTATTTCATCGGATTGGCTCCATAGAAATGCGTGACCAATTTGGCCATGCCAACGTTTGAGCTGTGTTCGAATGCCTCTTCGACAGTAACCTCGTACAATCCATGCGTCTCACTATCGTACACTGTTCTACGGTTTATATGCCATTTCCCGCCTTCAAGATTTATCATGTTGCCGAGCTTTACGTGTTTGTCTTCCAAAACAGCCAGCATTGTTGCAAGCTTGAACGTTGATCCCGGCTCGGAGGCACGGATCGCGTAATTGAGATCTTCCCAGTAATTGCCGGCAGACCTTTTCCCAAGATTTGCTATAGCCTTTATCTTTCCTGTGGCAACCTCCATAACAATACAGGTACCGTTATCACATTCATTCTCAATCATCATTTTCAAAAGTGCATTTTCAGCAATGTCCTGGATGTTTACATCAATAGTGGTTACAATATCTTTTCCGTTTACAGGATCAATTTCATAGCCTTCAACAGGAACACCGACACCTCCGGCTATATAGCGAACAAGCTTACTTCCACTTTGCCCCTTCAATAGCGAATCGTAGGTTCTTTCAAGTCCTACATTCTGGGCATTTTTCCGGGCAAGCCCGATAGTTCTGTTCGCAAGAAGGCCGAAAGGATTCAGCCGCCTGCTTTTTACTTCCGCGATAAAGCCGCTTTTATTTCTTCCAAGATTAAACAGCGGAAATTCACGTAAGAACTTATATTGTTCAAAAGACAAATTTTTCTTTAGCAAATAGTAGCGGTCATTTTTATTGTAAGCCCGCTGCAGATCTTTTTTGTACACTGAACCTGGCCGGTCGTTGAATAGCCTTGCCAGGGCCTTAGAAAGAGAATCCACATTATTTTTAAAACGCCTGCCCTTTTTCTCCCTTAATCCATCTGCCCCAAAATCTATATGGATATCAAAAAACGGTATACTTGTGCTTAGCATGCTGCCATCTTCACTATAGATGGTTCCTCTTTCGGCAGCCAGGTCAATGAATTTCTGATGCAGGCTGTCACTTTTACTTTTCCAGTAGTTGCCTTCAAATTGCTGGATATAAAAAGCTCTTCCCAATATGCAAACGCTTACTACCACAATGCCCAGAAAGCTGAGGTAAACTCTCCATAATATGTCGCGTTTTACTTCCAATATTCAGCGTATTTTATTTATCGTTTGATCGATCATTTCACAGAATCAACAAGCACATGAGGTGGTTCAGTTAATTCCTTAAGTCCCAGCGGCTCTACCGCCTTTGCCAGTTCACTCTGCTTGCTCCTGAGCATTACGTCGCTCTTGAGTGTTTTATATTCATATTGCATTTCCTTCACCTCCTTACTTGTTTTACTGATGTTTTTAATCATGTTGTCTGAATAGTGGCCATTATAGATATACAAAACAGCAAGTGCGGCGAGGAAAAGGAAATAGGGAATATTCTTTACGATCCATTGGTACTTGAACCAGCGTCTCCACTTAAATAATGATCCGGTATTTTTCCACATATAATTAATGTTTTGCTATCAGGGCTTTCAGGGCTTTCAGGGCTTTCAGGACTCATCTGCACTTACTCTTTCTGCTATTCTTAGTTTCGCGCTTCGGGACCTTGGATTATTCCTTAGCTCCTCTTCTCGGGGTAAAATGGGCTTTCCTGAAATTATTTTCAAAACAGGTTTTCTTTCAACACCCTGCTGAAATGGATTAAATTCCTGTTTTTCCAAATGCCCCTTTTTGAAAAATTCTTTTACCATCCGGTCTTCCAATGAATGGAATGTGATGATTGCTACCCGGCCACCCGGTTTAAGGATCATCGGAATTTGCAACAACATTTCTTTTAAAGCGCCTAATTCATCATTTACTTCAATCCGTAAGGCCTGGAATACCTGTGCGAAATACCTGTTCGGGTTGCCTTTGACGATATTGCCGAGTGCAGCTTTAAAATTTGCACTGCTCATCAATGAAACCGAACGTCGTATGTTTACAATCGTCCGCGCCAGCGTCCTGGCGTTTGTAACTTCACCATATTGCTCAAAAAGTTTGTGCAACCGTTCCTCGCTGTACGACTGTATAACATCATAAGCCTTTAACGCCTGTCTGGTATCCATCCGCATGTCCAGGTCACCATCCAGCCTCGTTGAGAAGCCTCTGCGTGCCTCATCCAACTGGCGGCTTGATACACCGAGGTCCGCAAGCACACCATCTACCTCGCTGACCTTGTGCAATCGCAGGAAGCGTTGCAGGTGACGGAAATTATGCGGCTCGAAAATTACCCTGCTGTCGTCAGGGATATTTCTCCTGGCATCTTCATCCTGGTCGAACGCGATCAGTTTACCTCTCTCACTCAGCCGTTTTAATATCTCACCGGAATGGCCACCTCCGCCGTAAGTGCAGTCGACAAACACCCCATCGCTTTTTGACCCGACGTTTAAGCCTTCAATCACTTCTTTTAATAATACAGGTGTATGATAGGGGGGCATCTGTGAAGTTAGATTGGCGGTTTGCGTTAGACTGAAGATTAATTTACCTGATGAATACTGATTGTTTTGCCCGCCCGACCTACTACACCCGACGATCACCCGTACCTGACTCATAGCTCCACGTAAAAAGATGCTACATTGCCTCATGCCCCATAACTTCCTGCGCAAGTGTGCTGAAGGATTCGGGCGAAAAATTTTCAAAGAACTGTTGATACTTGTTTTTATCCCAGACTTCAATTTTATTTACTGCTGCCACCAGCACAATATCCTTTTCCAGCCCGGCATAGTCTTTCAAATTCTGAGGTATCAGTAACCGGCCTGCCGTATCCAACTCCGTTGTTATGGCGCCGTTTAGGAAATATCTCCTGAACTCCCTCACTTTCGGATCGAAATCATTGAGCTTACTGATATTCGTATAAATAGGTTCCCAGCTTTTGATTGGGTATAGACTAAGGCATTTTTCGAAACCCCTGTTTATTACGAAACGGGCACTGCTGTCTTCGGGCAACTGCTTCTTAAAGCCAGCCGGCAAAAGGAAGCGCCCTTTTGCATCGATTGTTGCTTCATATTCGCCCAGGAAACCTGTCATTAAAGAGTTTGTACTAAAATAAATATATATTACCACAAATTAACACTTTTTCCCACTTTAATATAGGAAAAGCCATTTTTATATTTTTCCACAGGTATTCTCATCTTGCTGGTGATCAGACTCTTCCCGGCTGCAGTTTTGTGCATAAACTGTGCGTTACCTGTGGATATCACAGACCCGCCGTGGACATCGTGTGGATAACTGCTGCTTCACCCGGTTACGGTGTCCGCGGTTTTCATTGAATTAACGACGTGTCTAACAATTAAACCCGCAGCATCCCCGTAGGAGACGCCATGCATGGCGTCTCTGCAGGATGGGTGTCGGCAAAGGCTTTATCAAGATGGATAAACAGCCTGGAGACATTGCTTTCACGCATGTTGTACCTTGCAAACCAATGGGGTGATCAGGATGTTTTTATTTGGCTGGCGTTAATATCCGTTTTGCGATAAATGCTAACTTGCAGCCCTCAGGCATGCATCCCGGAAATTTAGCGATAAACGACTTTACGTATTCTCTCCCGGAAGAGCGCATCGCAAAGCACCCTTTGGCGGAAAGAGACAGCTCCAGGCTTTTAATTTTCAGGGATAAGAAGATAGAAGAAGATCGTTATGTGAATATTGCCTCTTATCTTCCCGGGGGCGCTTTACTGGTTTTTAATGATACTAAAGTTGTTCCGGCAAGACTGCTCTTTAGAAAAGAAACGGGCGGGGTGGTTGAAATTTTAGCCCTCGAGCCCCATGCCGCATGCGCCGGTATGGATGCTGCCATGAATGCAAAAGGGAATGTTCAATGGCAGTGCCTGATCGGCGGTGCCGGAAAATGGAAGCATGGGCTCGTACTTCAAAAGAAAACGGTTACAGAACCTTATGACGTCCAACTTACTGCACAGGTAAAAGAAAGGACGGCAGATCGTTTCACGATAGAATTTAACTGGCAACCTGCCTCACTGACTTTTAAGGAAGTATTACATCACTGTGGCGTAATGCCTATCCCGCCTTACCTAAAAAGGGACACAGATTTGAATGACAACAACCGGTACCAGACCATATATGCTGATCACCCGGGTTCAGTAGCCGCGCCAACGGCAGGACTTCATTTTTCGGAACCAGTATTTAAGTCTTTAGGAGAGCTTTCGATTGATGTGGATTTTGTTACGCTGCATGTTAGCGCGGGCACATTTATGCCGGTTAAATCACCCTTCATGGAAGGGCATGTTATGCATGCAGAATCATTAGAGGTAAGCGCGGCTTTTATTGAGAAGCTTATTAGCCGCTTACACAATGTCTTTGCAGTGGGCACTACATCCCTGCGGACGTTGGAAAGCCTGTACTGGATGGGCCTCAAATGTTATCTGACACCTGAAATAACACGCAAAAGCCTGGAAATTTCCCAATGGGAAGTATATACGCTTGAAGAAAGGGCTATTGACGCCCGGGCTGCGCTGAATGCTTTGCTCGCCTGGATGAAAAAAAACAGGATGCCGGCACTTGTTTGCCAGACCCGGATATTGATCGCCCCGGGTTATAAAACAAAAATCATCCGCGGACTGATCACAAACTTTCACCAGCCAAACTCCACATTGTTGTTGCTTGTTGCCGCTTTAATCGGAAAAGAATGGCGGGAGGTTTACCAGTATGCGTTACAAAATAACTTCCGCTTTCTTAGCTATGGTGATGGCTGCCTGCTTTATCTTCCGTAGTGTTGCTTATTAGGTAAGCCCGGCGGGGTTATGAACCTGCTTACCGGTGATTTCCTGAACGTTTTCGAGCCCCTGAAACCCGGGAACGCTGATGGTTTGTTCCTGGTATTTGTGCAACGGCATATCAATGATGAAACTCGTCCCCCTGCCTAATACACTTTCTACCTTTATCTTACCATGATGAGCATCGACCACTGTTTTCACGTAACTTAAACCCAACCCAAACCCTTTTACGTTATGAAGGTTACCGGTATGAGCCCTATAGAACTTTTCAAAAATCCGTTTTACGGTTTCCTTACTCATGCCTATCCCGTTGTCTTCAATCCGGATGATAACAGACTTATTGGTGTTCGTAGTGGAAAGCTTCAGCAACAGGTTTTCTTTTGAATATTTCAAGGCATTATCTACAAGGTTGCTGATAAGATTGGTAAAATGAACTTCATCCGCGTTGATAAGATCAAACTTTGCGTTTAACTGAAGGTCAGCTTTTCCATTCTTTTGCTGCAATTGCAACGTAAAATTTTCGAATGCTTTATGGATAACCTGGTGAACGTTAATGGGCCTAAGATTCAGTTGTAATTCCTGGCGGTCTGTTAAGGCAGCCTGGAGTATGGTTTCCACCTGCTTATTCATCCGTTTGTTCTCTTCCTTAATGATACCGCTGAAATAGTTAAGCTTCTCCCTGCTCTCAAGCACTTTTTCATTTCTTAAAGCATCTACCGCCAGTGAAATGGTGGCAAGAGGAGTCTTAAATTCATGCGTCATGTTATTGATAAAGTCGTTTTTTATTTCACTTAACTTCTTTTGCCTTAACAAAGCATTGAAGGTGACATAAAAAGCTGCCAGCAACACCAGCGTAAACGTAACAGCACCGGCGATCATCCATCTTAACTGGCTTATGACAATATGTTTTAGATTAGGCACGATCACAAGCATCACTTCTTCCGGCACAAGGCCCTCGAATTTGCTTCCGCCCGGAGCCTGAATGGGATAAAAGAATGGACGATGCGTAATCGTATCTTCAAGAACATTAAGCAACCCTTTCGACTTCATTTCATAACCCAGCACATTCGCATCATTCAGAATTGCAAATTCAAAGTGAGTGTCTTTGAGGCCGTGGTGATTAAACGCCTTCCTTAACCTTTCGTAAATTTCATATTCGGTATAGCGCGAAGATATCGTAGACGCCTTCATGTATTCATTCAGCAACTGATCGGAGGGCCAGGTGAAAGACGGTTTAAACGGCGAGCTTTTGAGACTGGGTAGTGCAGTATTTGTTTCTGTGATCAACTGTTCACCAACCTGGTTTAACGACATGATAACATGCATTTCCAGCTCTTCCTCTTTATTCTCTAACATCGATTTAAACCAGGAGACCTGAATAACAATTATCCCGATTAGAGACAAAGTGATCAATACAATAATGATGGGGAAAATTTTCTTCAAATGACAAATTTTAAATTGTTAAAACATGCCAGACGCATCATCATCAGGATGCTGACATAAACCGTTGACTAAAATATATACTGCTGAAGCAAAAATAAGCTTCTGACACAGTTTTTACAATTATTGAAGCCATCTGCTGATGATTTAACGAAGGTTTTGCATACAATGTGTTACATTTTAGTGTTGAATGTTTTTTGAGAAAAATTCGTGTTTGAGTAAAGAAACCTTTTCGCGTTTCAATATAAATAGTAATTTAGAAAGACAGAAAAATTGAATAATCGTGTGTTCTTAAGCTTAGTTTGTAAAATAATCAGCTGACAAAATGTTAACTCCGGCGCCAGGAATATTATTAATCGCAGACCCTTTCTTAAAGGATCCACATTTTAAAAGGTCGGTGGTTTTTTTGTGCGAACATCAGGAAGAAGGAAGCTTTGGATTCGTTTTAAACCGGACATACGAATATACGCTGGATGAATTGATTACCGGTGTAGAAGATTTGAAAATACAGGTTTTTTATGGAGGTCCGGTTCAGATGGATACTATCCACTTCCTTCATCAGTACCCTGCAAAAATACCCGGGGGGTTCAGGGTGGTAGACGATGTGTTCTGGGGAGGCGATTTTGAAACGGCGGTTTCCCTGATAAGGTCGGGCGAAGTCGATGTAAGCAAGATCAGGTTTTATATAGGATACTCCGGCTGGAGTAAAGGTCAACTTAATGATGAGCTAAAAGAAAAGTCATGGCTAACCGCTTCCGCAACAAGAAAGCTTATCTTTCACAAAGAGATCAATGATATCTGGAAAGACGCGCTCCGCCATTTAGGAGGTGAATACGAGATGCTGGTGAACTTTCCTACTGATCCAAGACTGAACTAAGTACGAAATTAGAGATACGAAGTCCGATGTAAATAGTTTCTTTCTCTCATCCTTCCGACTACTACTTCGTACTTCGTATGCTCACTCCAACTTCGTACTTTGTCAGTTGATTTCAGACTGCTCACTGCCTCTTACCGGATGGGGAAATATAATCCCGCATGAATTCCCCAGTTATGCAGATTTTTTACGCCATTGTAATTAAAAGGGAGATAATTGAAATTTGCACCAATATTTAATCCTGCAGTTTTGGTAATACCTAAAGGGATATTTACACCGGCGTCGCCGCCAAATGCGGGCTTAAATGATGTTTTCGAATCAGGAAATTCACCCAGGTACTGGCTGTAACTCACCAGGTTGACACCCGCGCCAAGGCCGAAGTATGGACGTATTGCGCCATCCCTTACCAGACTGTAATTGGCTTTCACCAAAATTGGCGTGGTCTGAATGGAGTTTGTAATTACGGCTGAGACAGCTCCATCTTTAACAGGATACACCTGCCGGGGGAACTTTTGATAAAAGTCGTTGTAAGAAACACCCAAACCAACACCTAACTGTTCGGTAACCGCATACGTTATTTCACCATTAAATCCCCTGTATGAGGTTGTATTAATAGCATCTTTAAAAGAACCTAAAGGCTTCGCAGCCTGGTAGCCTATTTTCATTTGAAGCCTCTGCTGCGCCTGGATGGTAGTGCCTGCGGCAACAACGATCAGGGTTAACATTGTATTGACAAAAATTCTTTTCATAAAATATATTTATTAATGTTTAGTTGGTACTTTTCAAATAAGGAGACTGGTCAAAAAATGCCTGAGCCTGCGTAGCGGCATTAGCCTCATTAAAAACGCCTGTGCCGCGGGCAAGGGCCGTCCATACGGGCTTAATCCTGTTTCCGTTGACGGAAGCGTTCTTCAGATCAAGCAGGTCGATAGATAAACCACCTTCGCTAATCTGGTAAACTCCGAATGAATAAGGGGAATAATACCCAAATCCCGGGTATCCCCAATAAAACGGATCGTAAAAGCTGTTGTAATATCCCCAATAGTCGGGATAGCTGATCACGCCGGTGTAAGTGTTGGTAATTCTTGAAACGTTCAGTCCAAGATCAGGCTGCGCATTCCGGTTGACAAGGTTAAATCCGCGTTTTTGCATTCCCGCTTTTAGGGAAGTCAGAACGAGCGCGTCATAATTCGACAAAGATTTCGCGGTAAGCTTGTTGTCGTTGATCAGAGAAACTGAATCAACAATGCTATAGGTTTTGTAATTGGCAAACTTTGCAGTAGAATCAAAATTCGTAATATAAATTCTTGATTCTTCGCTTGTAAGATTTTTCATCGGCTCTTTCCTGCAACTGCTTAAGATAACAGGTACCGTCATTATTGACACGGCCCATACCAGAAGTGTTCTTTTCATAAAATTTCGTTTGTTGTACAGCCTGTAAATCAAACAGAATGCCGTGGTACGTGGAAAAGTAATTGTTTAACTTGATGCTAACAAGGTCTAAGTTCACCTAAATAAAAGCCCACCTCCGAGGAGATGGGCCAGAATTTTTCTGTGGGATGATGGACCAGAAAGGATAATGAAACGTTACTTGTTGTTAGTTCCCATTGTACAGATTACCGTTATAACCGTATTGCTCACGGATAAATACATTATACCCCGGCGGAATCTATGGCAGAAGCGCCTTCAACCAAAACAGTCACCTTATTATTGAGCACTTCAACGAACCCGCCTTGTATAATATAACTCGAAGTATTCGAAAAAGTTTTATCTTTTAAAATTTTAAGTTTTCCTGACGTCAAAGCGGCCACCAATGGGGCATGTCTTTCCAATACTTCAAACATCCCTTCAGTGCCAGGTAACTGAACCCCGTAAGCTTCGCCGCTAAACAGCTTCTTTTCCGGAGTTAAAATATCTACATTCATGTATAACAGGTATTAGCATTTTTTTAAACCGGTGTCTGACAAAACTGACATAATGTACGAAACATTCGCCGGCTGCAATCACTTCATGAAAAATCGTCTGAGATGGACAACGTCTTCTCTCATCCAATGATTTGCTGCGAAATGAATTATCCCTGGGCCTGTGCTAACAACTTCTTACCCTTTTCCATTGCATCTTCAAGTGTTCCTACAAGATTAAAAGCTGCTTCCGGATATTCATCTGCTTCTCCGTCCATTATCGAATTAAATCCCCGGATCGTATCCTCTATACTTACGAATACGCCTTTTAACCCGGTAAATTGTTCAGCCACAAAAAACGGCTGAGACAGGAAACGCTGCACTTTCCGGGCACGGGCCACGGTAAGTTTATCCTCATCACTCAACTCATCCAACCCCAGGATAGCAATGATGTCCTGTAATTCTTTATATCGTTGTAAGATAAGCTTTACCCTGTTAGCGCAATCATAGTGAACATCTCCCACGATTAGCGGAGTTAAAATCCTCGAAGTAGAGTCAAGCGGATCAACTGCGGGATAAATACCCAGGTCCGCAATCTTCCTGCTTAGTACGGTAGTTGCGTCAAGGTGAGCAAACGTTGTTGCGGGAGCAGGGTCGGTAAGGTCATCTGCGGGAACGTAAACAGCCTGAACGGAGGTAATAGATCCATTTCTTGTTGAAGTGATCCTTTCCTGCATCAATCCCATTTCAGTAGCGAGGGTTGGCTGGTATCCCACCGCTGAAGGCATCCGGCCCAATAACGCCGATACTTCAGAACCTGCCTGTGTAAACCGGAAGATATTATCCACGAAAAACAGGATGTCTTTCCCTTGTCCCTGACCGTCGCCGTCACGATAGTATTCAGCCACGGTTAACCCGCTCAATGCCACGCGGGCACGGGCTCCCGGAGGCTCATTCATCTGGCCAAATACAAAAGTTGCCTTGGAATCCTTCAATTCGTTCATATCCACTTTCTCGAGATCCCAGCCACCTTCTTCCATGCTATGCTTGAAGGCATCACCGTATTTCATAATGCCTGCTTCAATCATTTCACGCATCAGGTCATTACCTTCACGCGTACGTTCTCCTACGCCGGCAAACACTGATAAACCGCCGTAACCTTTGGCAATATTATTAATCAGTTCCTGGATTAGAACCGTCTTGCCAACTCCCGCGCCGCCGAAAAGGCCAATCTTTCCTCCTTTTGCATAAGGCTCAATAAGATCAATTACTTTAATACCCGTGTACAATATTTCCGATGCAGTGCTTAAATTTTCAAATAATGGAGGCTTATTATGAATAGGGCGGCCGTTAGATTTGTCGATCGCAGGAAGTCCATCGATCGGGTCTCCGGTAACGTTGAACAACCTGCCCCTGATGCCCTCCCCTATGGGCATGGCTATGGCTTTACCGGTATCTCTTACATCGGTGCCACGAATAAGACCTTCGGTACCATCCATAGCGATGCAACGAACGCTGTCTTCTCCAAGATGCTGCTGCACCTCCAGCACGAGCGTATCGCCATTATCACGCTTAAGCTCGAGGGAATTATAGATTTCAGGCAGTGTACCTTCAAAATGCACATCAACTACCGCCCCGATGATCTGTTTGATCTTACCAGTATTGGCCATATCTCGGAAATGTTAATAGGATTAAAAATTGGCGCAAAGGTAAGGGAACAGCAGCAGAAAACCGAAATCCTGCAGCTAAAAGTAATTTTAGGAAGGCAGTAGTAACTATTGCACCTATAGCGTTTACCCATCGCCGGAAGATCAACACCCTGCCATTACACACGGGGCAAACGCCAGGGTAAGCCTTTAAACTCCTGCACACTGTTTTGTAAAGCGGAGGTCATATGTCCGTAGCCACGATCTGTCAAACTCCCTTGCTGATATATCCTCTTCCGCTTTCCGGGAAACAATGCACGGGCAGGGCCGCGCTCAGGGAAAATGTTTAGAGGATGAGCCGGGTTAATTACTTTTTCTTCCTGATGACGGCCTTGACGACCGACCTCAATTTGCGGATTACGCCGGAAGGTTTTGGCAACCTGAGCAAACCGGGTGCACCTGTTGCAGCTTTTCTTACAAAAAAATTATTTATTATACCCTTACCTGCATTTAACGCAAAGGAACTTATTTTACCGGTTAGTATATTTGGGATCATACTGTCTACCCCGGAATAAAACAGTTCACCGGGCACTTGCTGGAATCTTTTGCGCAATTCGTCTTCCCGGTGATTTATGCGCGCCCGTGTACGTAGTATTTCTTTCCGCAGGTCTTCCAGAGACGAAATTTGTACGTCTTCAGATTTTTTCTGCATCGTCGCTCTCATTTTTTTCAAAAAATATCCGAATTACCAGGTCAGCGATTAATCTGTAGAATATTGCATGCCTGAAATAAACAAGCAGTAAAACAATTACGATATATACTACACTTATAATGCCCATTCCATAATACCAGCTTCCGGTAATTTCAGCGAGAAAATAAACGCCCAGAGCGGTAACAACAAGCAATAGCAGGCTTATAAAGACACCAATAATAAAGGCGGCAAAAATAACAGACACCAGCCTGGCCGTTTTTTCCGCCGTTTGTAACTTTAACAGCAATATACGTTCACGTATATACTCTTCTGCAACAACCGAAGATTCCCTGAAGAAGCTTTCCCTGTCCCGCGCCATCAACGGGTTTTTTCATGAATATACTCCCTTGACTTCTTTCCAATATTTTTTGCGAAATCTTTACTTTTGGATAACTTTTCTTCAAACCTCGTGTAGGCTTTTCTGATATCCTTTTCAGCTTTGCCCGCTGCTTCTTTAATGTCGCCAACAACTTCCCTGCCCTTTTCGCTTGACAACAAAAATCCCAAAGTGGCGCCCGCTGCGGCACCCAGTAAAAGGCCGACCAGTAATCCCCGATTTTTATCTCTGCTGCTATAATTGTACTTATTGTATTTCATAATTTTATAGATTTTAATGTAGATTTTTGATGCCTGATATTTTGTAAAAATGTATGCGCGAAAGCACTAACAACATCATTACTGCATGCAATTTAAGGTGAAGATAATTAATCCTGCTATCTTGATGGAAATGAATTGCCGATGGCGAAACCATTTTGTTCGGGTGAGAACTTTTTCATTGCGCCTCAGAGTAAAATTAGATGAATTTTATAATTCAGATGTATTCAGCGCCGGGGGCGCCAAAAGTAAATTTAAAATCTGTAAACACAGTGTATATGCAACTGGTTGAAGTAACTGACAGTACTACCGCAAAGCAGTTTATCCAGGTTAACGTGAGGGTTAATCAAAACAATGACACTTACATCCGGCCCCTCGATCAGGATATAGAAGGTGTGTTTAACGCCGCCAAAAACAAAGCCTTCAGGTTTGGTGAGGTGATCCGATGGATATTAAAGGATGAGGAGAACACGTTGATTGGCCGGATAGCTGCCTTTACGAATAAAAAATATAAGAATAAAGGAGACGATGTACGGATAGGCGGCATCGGTTTTTTTGATTGTATCAACAGCCACGCTGCGGCAGAAATGCTTTTTGATGTAGCGAAACACTGGCTGATCCAAAAAGGTATGGAGGCTATGGATGGCCCGATAAATTTCGGAGAACGCGACCGGTGGTGGGGCCTGCTGGTTAAAGGGTTTGACCCTCCTTTGTATTGCATGAATTACAATCCCCCGTATTACCAAAATCTGTTTGAGCAATACGGATTTAAACCCTTCTTCAACCAGATCTGCTTTGCATTAAAGATAAGAGGCGGGGTGCAGGAAAAATTTCATGAGAGATATGCTAAAATATCCGGCGATCCGGCTTTCAGGGTCGACCGGATCAAAAAAAACCAGCTTAAAAAGTATGCTGTTGATTTTAGCGAGATTTATAATAAGGCCTGGGGGAAACATGGGGGGTTAAAAGAAATGCATCCTGACCAGGTGTACATCATGTTTAAACAAATGAAACCGATCATGGATGAGCGGATAATCTGGTTTATCTATCATAATGATGTTCCAATAGCCATGTGGGCCAACATGCCCGATCTTAACCAGTGGTTTAAATACCTTGACGGAAATTTTAACTGGTTGGGCAAGCTTAAATTTTTATGGATAAAAGCAACAAAGAAGTGCACAAAAATATCGGGCCTTGTGTTTGGCGTTATTCCTGAATATCACAAAACGGGCGTACACTCATACCTGATTGTTCAGGGGGAGAAGATACTCAATAAAGAAACGCACTATGAAGATCTCGAATTGCAATGGATCGGTGATTTCAACCCGGTAATGATCAACGTGGCTGAAAGCCTGGGAGGTTACAGAAGCAGGGAACTGATCACGTACCGTTATCTTTTCGACCGTAACAAAGAATTTAAGCGCCACCCTGTTCTGAGTTAGTGGAAGAAGTGCGATACAAAAACGCTCTGTCGGGGTATTCTTAAGCATCAGTCTGCAATAAAGCAATGCTGGTTCTGACAGCTATTCACCACCTCTGCACATTGTTACCGTAACACAAGCTAATTATAAATCTTTCTCTAACTTTGATTCAAGATATGGAGAAATTTATCGTTTCCGCCCGCAAATACAGACCGCAGAACTTTTCTACTGTGGTTGGACAGGAGCATATTACGACAACCCTGAAAAACGCCATCAAAAACAGCCAGCTCGCACATGCATTTTTATTTTGCGGGCCGAGGGGAGTTGGCAAAACCACATGCGCCAGGATACTCGCAAAAACTATTAATTGCGAGAACCTGACTAAGAGTGCGGAAGCCTGTAACGAGTGCCCGAGTTGTGTATCTTTCAATGAAGGAGGTTTGATGAATATACATGAACTGGATGCCGCGAGTAATAATTCCGTAGACGACATTCGTTCACTCGTAGAACAGGTGCGTTTTGCACCCCAGTCAGGAAAATATAAGGTATACATTATTGATGAGGTGCACATGCTGAGTTCTTCAGCATTCAATGCCTTTTTAAAAACCCTCGAAGAACCACCTTCGTACGCTATATTTATTTTAGCCACTACTGAAAAGCATAAAATCCTCCCGACTATCCTGTCGCGTTGCCAGATTTTTGATTTTAAGCGGATCACTGTAAATGATACCGTAGAGCACCTCCGGGAAATTTGCGGGAAAGAAGAAATAAAGGCGGAAATACCGGCGCTACAGGTGATTGCCCAGAAAAGTGAGGGTTGCCTGCGCGATGCATTAAGCATACTTGATAAAATAGTGAGCTTTACAAACAAAGAACTGTCTTACCACAATACACTGGAGCATCTGAATATTCTCGACGCAGACTATTATTTCAAACTGATTGATTGTATGCTTGAGCAGGATCTTTCCGGTGTCCTGCTCTTATTTGATGACATAAACCGCAAAGGTTTTGAAGGCGACCTTGTTCTGGAGGGATTTGCGGAGTTTCTCCGGAATCTCCTGGTTTGTAAAGACCCGAAAGTGTTCAAACTTCTGGAGGTGGTAGAAAGCTTTACGGAAAGATATCAAACAACTGCCACACGCGTTGCGGCAGCCTACATCATCAGTGCTTTGAATGTGTTAAACGAGGCTGAGATCGGTTACAAGGGAGCGCGCAACAAAAGATTGCATATTGAGCTTGCGCTGATTAAACTTTGTTACCTGCAGCAGGCTCTCCAGCTTTCAGCAACAGAGGGTGGCCTGGCCAAAAAAAAACTGAATGAGACGGTAACTCCACTTGCGTTTAGAAGTCTGCGCTATATTGAAATAAAAAAGAAAGAGGTAAAAGCTCCTCCTCTCCCTGGGGAAGGAAGTGACGTTTCTCCTGCTATGGAGGGAGCCAAACTGATTATCGAAGATCCCGTGATGACCATACACTGCGATATACCAGCCTCCGGGCTGGGTGCTCTCCGGAAGATCAGGCAGCAGTATTCCGATTCGTACGGAGCTGCTATGGCTATGGTGGCGCTGACATTAACTGCGGAAGAGCTTCAGGTGGCGTGGAATACGTTTACTTCTTGTTTAAAGGAAGAGAAAAATCCTGCAGCGCAGAGTTTTGAAAGAGCGGCGTTAAGAGTTATAAACAATAACCTGTTTGAGGTAGTAACGGGTAATAATCTTGAGCAGAAATTTATTGAACAGCTGCGTCTGCGGCTTTGTGAGCACCTTCAGGCATGGTTTAACAATAAAACACTTACGTATCAATTGCTGATACGCGACAAAAGTGAGCATAATGAAAAGCCGGACACCCAGTTAAATTCGCGGGAGCAGTTTCAGAAAATGGTTGAGCATTATCCGCTTGTAAAAGAGCTTAAGGACCGGTTGCGTTTGGAACTGGACTATTGAAGGTTCCTAACCTTATAGGTTAGGAACAAAGAAGAGCCATAATACGCATGTCCTCGCCTAAAAACACTTTTAATGCTTTCCTGTTTTTCGCTTAATTTCGACGCTATAAAATAACTAATCGATTATGGCAGAAGTGATTCTAATGCCCCGTTTAAGTGATACCATGACCGAAGGTGTAATCGCGGCGTGGCATAAGAAAATCGGCGATAACGTTTCAAAAGGAGACCTGCTGGCGGAAGTGGAAACCGACAAAGCTACCATGGAACTTGAAAGTTATAAGGACGGCACTTTACTGCATATCGGCGGCGACAATGGCAGCAAGATACAGGTCAACGACCTGCTTGCTATCATTGGAAAGCCGGGTGAAGATATCTCAAGCTTGTTAAATGACGGCAAGTCTGCTAATCATGGCGAAGCTGGCGAAGCTGGCGAAGCTGGCGAATTCGCCGAAACGGGTGTGAAAAATGATGCGCCACCGGCACCGGCAGAAACACCCAAAACACCTCCATTTGATATCTCTAAAGTAGAAGAGGTTATCCTTATGCCGCGTCTAAGTGACACAATGACGGAAGGCGTAATTGCCGAGTGGCATAAAAACGTTGGCGACATGGTAAAAAAAGGAGACCTGCTGGCGGAAGTGGAAACCGATAAGGCCACGATGGAACTGGAGAGTTATAAAAATGGAAAACTATTGTACATCGGGGCGAAAAAAGGCGACAAAGTTCCCGTAAACGCTCTCTTGTGTATTGTTGGGGAGGAAGGGAAAGTTGATATCGACAAGATCGTAGCTGCATCCAAAGGTGGGGGTGCTGAACAACTTTCGTCAACCAATGCCGACAAGGAAGTTATAACTCCTGCGGAATCGGGAGCTGAGCAACTTTCGGTTACTCCTGAGCGTTCGCTGGAAGCCGTACCGGCGCCAACAGGTCAGCCGGTTGAAAGTTCTAAGAATGGTGATGACAGGATCAAAGCTTCTCCCCTGGCAAAAAAATTGGCTGTAGAAAAAGGAATTGATATTGCTAAAGTCCCCGGCAGCGGAGATGGAGGGAGGATTGTTAAAAAAGACATAGATGGGTTTGTACCCCAAAAAACGGAAGCCGCCCAACCAAAACCCGATGTCAGGCCACAGGTGGCGTCATCCCCTACACCTGCTCCGGCAGTTTCACAGGTCAGTTCAGGTGAGGTGAGCTTTGAAGAGGTGCCGGTATCACAAATGCGCAAAACCATTGCAAAGCGGCTTGCTGAAAGCAAGTTTACCGCTCCGCATTTTTACCTGACCATGAGCATTGACATGGACAATGCAATTGCCAGTCGTACAAGGCTAAATGAAAATGCGAAGATCAAAATTTCATTCAATGACATCGTACTAAAGGCTGTTGCCGTTGCCCTGAAACTACATCCAAAAGTGAACAGCAGCTGGCTTGGAGATAAGATTCGTATAAACCATCACGTAAATATAGGTGTGGCAGTAGCTGTTGAAGAAGGGTTGCTGGTGCCTGTAATTCGTTTTGCCGACACCAAGCCACTTTCGCAGATCGCTATTGAAGTAAAAGATTTAGCCCAGAAAGCCAGGGATAAAAAACTACAGCCATCGGAGTGGGAAGGAAACACGTTCACCATATCGAACCTTGGCATGTTCGGCATAGAAGCTTTTACAGCAATCATAAATCCCCCGGATGCCTGTATCCTCGCAATCGGCGGCATTGCACAAGTGCCCGTCGTAAAAAATGGCGCTGTTGTCCCCGGAAATGTAATGAAGGTTACCTTAAGCTGCGATCATCGCGTAGTGGACGGCGCAACTGGTTCCGCCTTTTTACAAACGCTAAAATCACTTTTAGAAGAACCTTTGCGAATGCTGCTGTAGCTGCAATCAGCTCCAGGAATCTGCCTGAATGTTATAGTAAGAAACCCTCGTGAGTGGGCTCTGTCTATCCCGGCTTTGTTCATCAAAGCCGGCTCATAAGCTTCTCACATTTCTGAGAAATTTATCCCCATAGAAACAGCGGCCCTCCTGGTAAAAGAATACCACCAATGAATCAGCACCGGCTGCCGGAAGCTACTCCTCCGTAGGCTGGCCACTTTGCTGTTCGGGATCAGCATCCACTTTTTTACCCTTCTGGCTTTGCTGTGTTATCAGGCTCGAACCTTCTGCAGGCCTGTCGGCTTCCAATTCAAGATCAGCATCCACCTTTTTACCGGTAAGATTATCAGTGACAACGCTGTCTTCATTCGGATTTTTTTTTTGCTCGTCTTTATCAGGATTTATATTTGCCATATCAATACGATTTATACTACTGTAAGGTATTATTAAGTCATCGATTTAAACCAGAGAACAAATAAATATCACTTAAGTTGCTTTGAATCAATTCAGGCGAAAATTTGATTATTAGATGTAGAAGGATCAGGTTACGGCGGAAAGCCTGAGTTTTAAAAGCTAAGAAGACTTGCCATGAAAATAAATGATCACCTGCAGAAAAAACTCGGGATGAAGTATGAACCTTCTACCCTTTCAGAAATGAAATATAGAGGAAATGATATTGCTTTTAAAACTGACGCCGAAGGCAATCCCGTATTGTTATTTGTTGGCCGGAAGCTGGAAAACGGCTCCATAAAGGGCGAACGATATGCCCGCACTTTAAAATATGATCGCAATGGAACTATCATCAAAGACCACTGGGAACTAAAAGGAAGAGCAACATAGTGGATATTATCAGCGGCGGAATAAATGAAGCTATTCGAACTTTACAAGGTTGAAGACAACTGTTCTTTTAGAGGGAACAATGCCAACGCTATGCCTGCATAAATTCTTTTATCCAAAAAACCGCCGCATCTACATCATCACAAAACATATCGTCACCAAAAAGTCAAAGCTACTGCACAGCATGATTAATGTGCTGATACTGGTTCTTGCTGTGCCGGTGGTACTGATTGCAACCCTAAGCCTGGGGCTATACCTTGGGGGCCTTTGGATAAAATCGTTGTTTATACCGGTTAAAGAAACGCCCGTAGAATTTTACTTCCAGCAACTTGAACTCTTTCATAATGAATACATCACTATAAATCTTATTGAAGATGAACTTGATGCAGAACTTATGCAGCTAAATGAAAATTGGAAAGAGGTGGTAAACGAGGAAGACAGCTCTTTATTCAGGGTAAGATGTAAACCAGCGGTAGAGGGATTACACGACAGCATTTGCTGCTTTTATTGTAAGCAGGAGAAAGCAGGCCTTATCCTGCAGCGTGTTTCAGCGCAAAGCACCAATAACGCGAGGCCTGACACTGAATTAATCTTCCTCGATTTTTATACATTACAAATCTCAATCATTGGCAATGCGGGACCTTATCACTTGTTTAGCGATGAGAAGGACTCCGGTGTGATACGTGGATTTAACAATGAGGAAAAGATAACCATCAGCCTGAGGCAGCAGTAACCCGTTTTGTAGCAGCCTTTAGGTTAGTGACTTTAGCTTTTGCTTGTGAAAAAATAAAGATCAGCTTAGAACGCCTGTCAATCGTCGGTCTCCAATCTATACATCCATTCAGCACATCGTTAAAACGGATTCGGGCAGGATTCTTCGTCACGTGTCTGTAGAATTTTTTACTTTTTGGAAAAAATTATGGAACTCAGTAACCCGTTAAACTGGTTTGAAATACCAGTTGCTGTATTCGACAGGACGAAAAAATTTTATGAAAAGATATTTAATTTCCAGATGCCTGAAAGTACTATGGGCCCTGCAAGGATGGATTTTTTTTTGTATGATTTCCAGGGGGGAAAGGTCGGCGGAGCAATCGTGCACAATCCGGATTTTTATTCGCCGTCTTCAAACGGTTCCCTGATTTATCTGAATTGTCAGCCCGACCTTCAGGTAAACCTTGACAAAGTAGAAGCGGCGGGAGGAAGGGTGATCAAGCAGAAAACGCTGATCACACCAGAACAAAATCTCGGCTACCGGGCATTAATTATGGATAGTGAAGGAAACAGGGTAGCTCTTCATTCCATGCATTAAACATAGTCATTGATCTCATGTCGCAATTACTACGGTCAGGTAGTCTTAGTGAGGTCTATCCTTCAAATATCAAAGAAAATATGACCATGCGTGATTGAAGTTTATCGATAACATTGGAAAACTTCAGGTTCGGATCACGGCTGTGTGAATTACCCAGCCCGTTACTGATCTTTATTTCAGGAGAAAGAATAAAATACGGCATGTAAAAATTAAATCCAATGCCTGCTTCCATTCCATAGTCAAACGGTTGAAGCTTTACCAGGTCTTCTGCATTTTTTGCACGTGCCTTGCTGGAAAGATCATACTCGATCTTAAATCCGCCCATCACGTAAAACCTGAAATTATTAATCCGGTCACTTCTGAACTTTAACTGCAAGGGAAGACCTAAAAGGATAGATTCGATGTTCTTTGTCATTACGGGCTGTTCTTCGTACGAAGAATTAGGATATTTAAGTCCGTAAGTAATTGCTTTGTTAACAAAAAGTAGCTGTGGGAATATTGCGCGTGCTTCAAACCGGTTGCTAAGCCTTAATGTAAACAATCCGCCCAGTCCAAGGCCGAACGTATTTTCCGGGCTGGTAACCAGCACACTATCATGCTGTAAAAAAACTGGATGCTGGCTGACCTGGAAACGGCTCTGGCTTCCCATGACCACAATTCCAATGTGATAAGGTTTCTGATCACTATCGGGTAAGTTTATCCTGTCTCTTAGCTGTGCCTGAATATGACCGGAGATGAGTAAAAGCCCTAAGCCGGTAATGAATCTGAATTGTTGTATCCCTTCTTTCCACAATAAATGGTGCATATTCCTAAGCTAAGCGTTTTTAAATAAGTGCTGTTATAACCCGTTTCAATCAAAATATTCAGGAACTCTTTTCCTTCGGGAAAGGCTTTCACAGAATCATTAAGGTATTGGTATGCTTGGCGGTTTTTGGATATCAGGGTACCGATGTGCGGGGTGACGAACTTCATATAAAGATTATACAGGCCCTTCAATCCTGAACCAGGCCTTGAGAATTCAAGTATCACTAACTTGCCTCCGGGTTTTAACACGCGAAGCATGTCAAATAAGCCTTTGCGCAAATTTTCAAAATTGCGTACACCAAACGCCACGGTAACAGCATCAAACGAATCGTTTGGAAAATTTATTGTTTCACTATCCCCATGCAGTAATTCAATGCGATCGTTTAACATCAGCTTAGCAATCTTCTTTCTTCCCAGTTCAAGCATGCCGTCGGATATATCAATACCTGTAATCTTTTGAGGATTAAGGTACTTATGCAAAAGGATGGCAACATCGGCGGTTCCGGTGGCAACGTCAAGAACAAGCTGCGGCTTCAAATCCCTCAATTCACTGATAGCCCTTTTCCGCCAGTACATATCGATCCCTCCACTTAAGAACCGGTTGAGAAAATCATACCTGAAAGCAATGCTGTCGAACATCTGAGCCACCTGTTGCTTTTTGGTCAATGCCGAGTCTTTAAAAGGAACGATGGAATCGTGGGGTAAATCATTGTTCATAATCTTGCAAATTACGGGTTTCCATTAAACCGGGTATTTAGTAACACGTACGAAAAAAATCTGAGGATCACCTTAGCATATTCAAAAAACAAAATAATATGTATCCGATAAATACTACATACCCCGGTGCCTCCGTTAGAACACTGAAAGCCGGGACACGCTTAATTCCAGTTTCCTGATGTTATCTTAAGATCAGGAACGGTGATAAAGAATCAGACCAAAGACTTATTCAATATACAACCCCTATGAAACCCCTGTTGTTCGCCTTACATTTATTTGTGGCTGCATTAACATGCCTGTGTTTATTTTCATGTGCTGCAAGCAGTTCAACCCGCAAGCCCGGAAAAATTGCCATCGGCTCCGGGTTTATTGACAATAACCGGTTTGCAAAAGAAAAGTCCAAAACTTTTACTTATTACTGGAACACCAATAAGAACCAAAAGGTTGTATTGCTTTTTGACAGCACCAACATCGGCATGGGCGACAATTTTAAATTTGTTGAATTTTTACAGGTGGTTCCTCTGCAACCCCTTAATTATACCTTTGATATACGGTTCCGCAAAGCACGCCCCTTAAAGAATGGAATGCAATACAAAGACTTTTACATCTACAATTTTAAAGTGGTCATGCCGAGGTTGATCATTTGAATTGGCCAGGCAGGCACTCCTTACAATAAGCAGGCTGCAAACGCTTTAAAGGATCTTTTATTCGCGTCTACACATCAGGCCTGGCGGTGAAATAAAGCAATGCCAGGCTTTACACTATCACATGCTTTAAGGTTGACACGTCTCCATGATCATCAAGATGTATCTTTGCATTTTCTTAAAATATGATCATAAAATCAGCCACTTACCTGATCAGCAGCCCTGACTATACAATGTGTCCGCCGCCTGAATTTCCTGAATACGCTTTTATCGGACGCAGCAATGTAGGCAAGTCGTCACTCATTAATATGCTTTGCAACAACCAGAAACTGGCTAAGACTTCCAACTCACCTGGCAAGACAAAGTTGATCAATCATTTTGAAGTGCAGACAATCCGGGAACCTTCGAGAATTGCAGATAAGTGGTACCTGGCTGATTTACCCGGTTATGGTTTTGCCAGGGTTTCCATTTCACAACGCAGGAAATGGGAAACGATGATCGAAGATTACCTGCGGAAACGGGAAAATCTTGTAAATGTTTTCATCCTGATAGATGGTCGCCATGAGCCACAGAAGATCGATATCCAGTTTGTAAATCAGTTAGGCGAATGGCAGATTCCCTTTGCCATAGTTTTTACAAAAGCAGACAAGGAAACGCAACTGGTGATCAGCAAAAACGTAAAAGCATTTTTAACCATTATGCGCGGTACGTGGCAATTCCTCCCCCAGCATTTTGTAACCAGCGCGATTAAGAAAACCGGACGTGATAAGATTTTGCAGTTGATTGCCGAATCGAACGGGGAATATTTCGAAAGCGAAAATTAACATGCAGAAATCCCCATTTATTCTGCTCCGTAACCGCTAAGCTCTATTATATGCAGTGTACATTCTTTGCAATTGGAGCAACGCAAATGTAGAAGCGTTCTTCCGGTCACATCCGAAGTGTAGTTCATGATGTTATCATTTATTGATAAGTGTCATGCATGGAATAACTTTCGAATCAACGGTTAAAGAGAAATAATAAGGTCAGCAGAAAGTCTTCCTGGTAGTCTCTAAAACCTTTACCTGTTTAGAAAATGCGGGGATTAAAAGTGTGTATCCATTTATTCACATAAACCAGTAAATTATGATTTTAAAAATCGACAGGCTGCCTATTGAGCTGCCAACACCCGACAATCCATCGCCTAACGATGCCGCGGCCGTTCAGGAACTTTTGGTGGGAAATTTGGGGAAATGTCTACCCTGATGAATTACACATACCAGTCATTCAATTTCAGGGGACGGAAACGCCTGCGGCCTTTTTACGATTTAATATCAGGCATCGCAGGTGAAGAGTATGGACATATACAGGTGGTTTCCTATACAATAAATTTGTTGCTGACAGGCACAACTAAACGTGGCTTTGACCCGGAACCCGGCCCGCTTAAAGCGGCCACTGATGTGCGGAATACCCGTCATTTTATTGCCAGCGGCCAATGCTTTGCCTATGGATTCTATGGGCGACTGGTGGTCGGGATCTAATGTGTTCAGCACCGGTAATCTCAAATTAGACTTGTTGCATAATTTCTTCCTCGAATGCGGAGCAAGGGGAAATAAAATGCGGGTGTATGAAATGGTTACTGATCCTACCGCACGTGCGATGCCGGGCTACCTGCTGGTACGAGGCGGCGTTCATATTGTTGCATACGCCAAAGCCCTGGAACGGCTGACCGGAGCAGATGTCACCAAGCTTCTGCCGATTCCTGATTTGAGCAATAAAGCTTTTCCGGAAACCCGCAAATATGAGGAAAATGGAATCCACAGAAGGCTTTATACCTTTAGCCAGGATGACTATCAGATGGCCGGACTTATTTTTAATGGACCACATCCGGATGACGGACTACCCCTTGAAGTGGTATTTGGTTCTCCGGCCGGAAGTCCCGCTCCTGACCTTGATGAAGAGCCGCAGTTAAATGCACCTGGGGCCGATGATATAGACCCTGACATGTTTAAAGACATTGCCAAAAAAATGGGTATCAAAATGTAGGTTATCAATTCACAAACGTAAAAAAATTGGCTACTTAACAGTAGCTTTTTTTAGTGGCAACCTGGCTGCCGGTGCAAGGATAAAATATGCTGATTATCGTCCATCTTAAAGACGCTTTATTTCCTCCCAGATTTGTTTACCGACAGGTATGCCCTTCTCAACGTTGTCTCGTCGTTTTTGTATAACCCGCTCACCAGGGTAAATGATTTTGTCTTTTTCCGTGAGCGGAACAGACTGATGATAATCTTTAATGATCCCACCGATTATACCTGCCATGCTATCGTAGTTATTCAGGGCGGATAAATTGATGGCGATAAAAACCTGTGATACGCCATATTCACTACCTTTTCCTGTTATGTGACAAGTAGCATCACCGCCAGAAAGCACGGCGGCGATAATATCAAGCACAAAAGCAAGTCCGGCGCCTTTCCAGTAACCGATCGGTAATCCCCGCTGTGTTTTTAATATCTCAACCGGATCTTTTGTAAGGTTGCCCTGCTGATCAAAACCACCTTCTACAGCGAGCTGTTCATTTTTGTTTTTTTGTAATTCCATTGCACCAAAAGAATATTGCGACATGGCCATGTCAAGAACGATGGCTTCACCCTGGTAAGGTACCGCCATTACCAGGGGGTTATTGCCCAACCGTGAATCTGCTGCGCCCCACGCCGGCATATTAGCAATAGTATTCGACCATCCGATAAACATAAACCCTGCTTTGGCTGCTTTCCATCCATATAATCCGCCCCGCATCCAATGATTTGTATTCCGCATAGCTACGCAGCCCATTCCCAAAGTTTTCGATATTTCCATAGCGCGTTCAGTTGCATAAATGGCATTAAGTGGCCCGGGGCCGAGATTCCCGTTCCATTGTTCCATGCTGCCAAAGGCCGATAGTTTTACAGGTTCTTCATTCACCTGAACATACCCTTTGCTCATATACTCAATAAAGCGCGGAAAACGATTGACCCCATGGGTATAGATACCGTCAACGCTGTTCTGGGTGAATACTTCCGCGCATGAACGTGCCTTTTCTTCATCAAATCCATTTGTGACAAGTATGCGCTGAAATTCGGCCTGCATGTCATTGGCCATTACCCGTATTTCTTCGTAAACATCTTTCTTAATGTCATCTTTCATCAGAGCTGATTATTATAGTTATTGAATATAGACCGGGAGCACGATTCCGCACAAGACCATTCTAGTATCTTCATGAACATACAAAAGTATTGCCCCTCATCAATTTGCGGGCACTATTATTAAGGGAATCGGAATTTTACCCGACATAAAATTTGTAAATTTAAGCAGAGTAAGACAAACAAAATTGCAGTCAATTATGAAAACACTTCTTCCTTTAATCGTTGTTCTTATTGCATCTGCTTCGGCACAGGAGCGTGTTATCGACACAAACCGCGAGATTGTGTTTAATGGGGTGAACGTAATCCCTATGGATAAGGAACGAGTAGTGCCAAACCAGGTTGTTGTGGTACGAAATGGAAAGATAACTTCTATAGGCAATCAGGGGAGCGTAAAATACAGCAGGGATGCCCTTGTCCTGGAATCAAAAGGCAAATACCTGATGCCTGGCCTGGCAGAGATGCATGCTCACGTCCCTCCTATTGATGACATAGAGCCAATGAAGGAAATCCTTGTCCTGTTTGCGGCTAATGGCATAACAACAATCCGCGGGATGCTGGGCCATCCGAAGCACCTCGAATTGCGTGATAAAATAAAAAAAGGCGAGATACTGGGCCCCCGGTTCTACACATCAGGCCCATCCATTAACGGACAAAGCGCCAGGTCTGCTGCTACGGGTGCTGATATGGTAAGGGAACAAAAAAAAGCAGGCTACGACTTTTTGAAACTTCACCCAGGATTAACTAACGAGTCATTCACGGCTATAGCCAGTACCGCCAGGGAAGTAGATATTCCCTTTGCCGGGCATGTGTCCTTTGACGTGGGAATATGGCGGGCCATTGATGCCGGCTATGCAACCATAGATCACCTTGATGGATTTATCGAAGGTTTGATTCCACGTATGGATACCATAAAGGAAAACCAGACCGGCCTCTTTGGGATGTTTGTCGCCGATAAGGCCGACACAAGCCTTGTTCCTAAATTGATGACTTCCCTAAAGCAGCATAACGTTTGGGTGGTGCCTACCCAGGCATTGGCAGAAAGATGGTTTGCCTCCGATAAAACTCCCGAAATGCTTCGTACCGAACCCGAAATGGTTTATATGAAGCCGGACATTTTAGATAATTGGGTAACCTCAAAAACAAATTTGCAGAATAACCCAAAATACGATTCAACACTGATACAGAATTTTATCCGGCTTCGCAGAACGCTGATTTATCAATGCAACAAATATGGTGTTGGTTTGCTGCTTGGTTCGGACGCACCCCAGGTATTTGATGTGCCCGGCTTTTCTTTGCATCATGAACTTGAGTACCTGGTAAACTCAGGTCTTTCACCTTATGAGGCGCTACGCACCGGAACGGTTAACGTAGCCATGTTTTATAACCGTGCCGGAGAATCCGGGACCATTAAAGCAGGTGCTGTTTCAGACATGGTTTTATTAAATGGCAACCCGCTTGCAGATATCCGGCAGACACGGAATATCGAAGGAGTAATGTTGGGGACAAGATGGCTTTCAAAAAAATTCATCGACCAGGAGTTGAAAAAATTAGAGAAGAGGTAAGGGTAAGAAAATTGTTTTTAAATATTTCTGTGTTGATCACTGCTACTATCGCTTTTAAAACTCCAAAAGGCAGCCCGTTTGGGCCGCCTTTGGAGTTTTCTATTTGTTTTGTGTTATTGTTTTACAAATTGTTTCAGCAGCGGTGCGCCGGTTGCGGGCGTAATCTGCAGGTAATACATAC
>JBGSYC010000199.1:0-8562 GCA_041751095.1 Flavihumibacter sp. | reverse complement strand
CTTTGTTTTACTAAGTCATTTATCCGGATCGCAAGAGCTTTCTTTTGATCGATTTCTGGTAAATCTTCAAGTGACCCGAGATGAAGAATTGTTTGATGACGAACTGTACTATCATAGCGATAACTTTCACATAAGCGATAGGTTTTTATTCGCTCACCAGTAGTTTTGTTTGTTTTGAAAATAACTTTCAAAAACATTTACTAAAACTATACTAAAGAATAAAACTCAGCTAATCGGCAAGGGGGACTACAAGCCACTTCTAAAAAAGTAGGCATTGATTTTCAATGCAGAAGGAATTTGAGGTTATTCAAAAAAGTCGAATTTTAACAAATTAAAGCTTCAATTTAACATTTGAAGGTTTTTGGCCTGCAATGTGGGGTAATTGAAAAAGTGCTGTTAAACTGCTTTCCGCCCACCGCCATGTCATACCAGTTCACTTTAACTAACGTTTGCATATACTGATTAGATGCGAATACTCTATAGGAAAAGTTACTATTTTATGTCCCGATCACTATCGCTGTACAAAGGGTACAATTTTCATTAAAGAGAAAGTACTTGATTGAAAAATGAAACCCGCATTCCGGCAGATTTAATGAAATATATCGCCAATTATTCTTGAAACAGGTCATGGAAAAATTTTCTTCCCTAATCGACTTGAACACGCTGGATTAGGAACTACGAATTTTCCTTTGGAAAATAAACCTCTTTAGGGGTGAACTTCCTGATCGTACCCTTGCTTAGGGAACACGAAGAGAACACAAAGGAGGCACGAAGAACACAAAGCGTAACGCAGTGTCCTCCGTGGTTCGTCGTGTTCTTAGTGATCCTTCTTTTCTAAGGGCTAAAAAATTATCTAAAAAAAAGTTTAGATGTTTGCGCCTGAGCGCCTATAAAGTAGCTATAGCATTAGAAAGGAATCAACTTATCACAGATTAAGCTCTATGCCTGCTTTGTCTATTAATGTTTTATCAAAGCCTATCTTCTTCAAATAATCAAAATCCTGTATTATCATGGATTTCGACGATGATTTACTATTCGGTTTCAAATTCATTGACGCCTTGTACAATTGCAGTGCTTTGTCGTATTCATGCTTAAACAGATAAGCATGCCCTAAATTTATCCGGACCGCAAAGTCGTTAGGTTCAAGTTGTATTCCGCGGTTTAAATATAAAATTGCATCATCAAATCTTTTTTCCTCTAACAAGTGCCATCCAAATGAATTTATTTGACCTATACTGGCTTTAATCGTATCAACACGATGTATTTTAATAGCTGAAGGTAATTCCTCTCCGTTCCTCCTTCTTGCGTATCCGATTGTATTTTCAGCACTATCTGTGAGAAAAGATTTCCTAACAAGAGATTCTCCATTTACAAAATCCTTATCTGAAGTAAAATACATACTTTCTAGATCACCTCCCCCCCAAAAATATAATTTACCTTGCTTTTGGGTTACTTCTGCAATTGCTTTTTCAATTAGATAGACACCAATATACTTCTGTGTTAAAGTATCTGATATATTTATAGGATTTATCGCTTCTGGTTTATCAAAGCCTTTCCAGTTATACACTGAAACTACACTATTTAGCAGTTCAGGGAAAATATTAGCGTTGTCAGAATTTACAAACATGGCCACACCATTTCCGCCTTCTAAACTGCCATAGTACAATCCACTGAATCCTTCATTGCTTGCACCGTGCAAAAAATACTTCGTTCCGTTACGTTCATCAAAAAAGATACCCAATGCCGAAGATTTATCAATGTAGGGCGTCAGACGCAATTGGGTTATTTCCTGATTTAAAACTTTCGAGGATTTTCCAATATACGCCAATTGTGTTTCGATAATATACTTACAGAGATCAGTTGGAGTAGTCCACAATCCAGCAGCAGCTTGCTCTGGATAAACATGGAATTTATTTCTAATTTCAATGCCATCCTTTGAATAGCCCGTAGCAACATTCTTAAGTTTGCCTTTGGAAGGGGGCTGCGTATAGAAACTGTGTAGCATTCCCATAGGTTTAAGAACGTTGTTGTACATAAAAACATCGTACGCTTGCCGGGTTACATCTGTAACAATAAGTTGAGTGATTGTAGTTCCTCCTCCGGAATATTGAAATCGCAACCCTGGTTCAAATTCAGATCGTACAGGTGCCGTATTTGCTGGTGTTTTACCATCCAAAACTTCAACTATTAAAGGGATTTTACTTTTTGGATCATAACCTGGAAAACCGTGCACAGACAACCCAGCTGTATGACTAAGTAAATGTGACAAAGTGATCTTTTTTCCTTTTGACAAGCTGTCGTACGGAAATTTCCAAGACTTTAAATAGTCATTTATATCTTTATTAGGATCTAATTTATTATCCTGAACCAACTTTAAAACACCTACTGCATTTAGTGATTTACTTATAGATCCAGGTTCAAACAAAGTGGCTGTTGTTACGGGCCGGTTTTCCTTTTTATCGGCCCAACCATAGCCTTTAGCCCAAATTACTGTGTAGTTTCGGACCACAGCGATACTCAATCCTTTGATTTTGTAATATGCCATCCTATCCAGAATGTTATATGTTTTTCCATCAATTTTATACCGTCCTGTCAGTCCATTTTCTACCTGCTTTATTTCAGCAATTATTTCTTTGGAGTAGGTTGTTTGTCCCGCCACTCCAGTAAAAACATAAATGAGTGATGTCAGGAGAATTACTTTTTTCATATTTGATTGATTTTTTAATCTCAATACTCCGGCAGTTTTTTGAGGTGAAAATTTCAGAATGAAAAGGGGCGGCTGGAAAAGGTTATACAAATAATATCAACCACCATGGACAAAGCAATGAACTTTGTCTATGCAAGGATAAACAAAGTTGCGTACCTGGACAAGCTGCGGGGAAAGTTTTTTTCATGACTCTTTAAGAGATGAAACATTTTTAAATGGTAAAGAAAAACGACCGATTCTTTTAACCTTTTTTCTTCCCTTTACTTTTTTCCTTTTCAAGCGCAAAAGTGTAAAGATATTGCGTTAAAAAATAGTAAGTAAATAAAAGCCAATTATCCTTTAATTAATTTAACTGCTTTGCAAATATTAATAATAGACGCTTATTATTCAGAAATGATCCCTGTTTGATGGAAAAAGGAAACCTGATTGGATGGCGCGGCAGCGTCAGGCCTAACCAAGGACTTATAATTATTAATTTTTCAATCATCTAATCTATTATACTGTATTTGTATTCCCAAAGGTTCGTTTCGGTATACGGACAATACATGTACAACGCTGCATTAACCTGAAACACAGTCCTAATACTTTTTACCGTCATTGATAATGCAGTAAAAATTTTATGATAGAAATAAAAGAAAGAGAACCAATGAGTATAATCACCCATTTCATCACAGTATTGACAACAACTTTAAACTTTTCTGCTCCAAACCTGTCACCGAAGACAGTGTAATATTTGTGATTAAAAAGGGTGGCCGGGTGTTTTTTTACATCTACCCGCACCTCATCGAGTTCTTGTTTTATTACACTTTTTAATGTAGTTAGCTGCTCGTCTGATAAAGTAAAAGGCAAAGCAGTCATCTTTGCCAGTTTTTGTTCCATGCTTACAAGTATCCGGTGCTGTGCTTCCATACTTTCCTGTAGCTGGAGCAGTTCTCTTTTCTGCATGTCTAATTCTTTTAGTTGCCGGAGTATATCATGCATCACGGTTTCCATAACTTCCTGTTCCATATAATTTGATTTTAGTGTTTAAAAATGAGTTTGTTACATCATAAATGGTGGGATCGCTTCTGCTTTTTCCGTTTCGTTTTTTCCAGGTGGGGATCTATTCCTTCCTGATTCTTTTCTGGTTGTAGCAGCATCTCCAAGGTTTTGACTATACCGTTTTTCTGTTGTTCATATTCCGGCGTTTGCGCTTGCTGATTAAAATCATTTCGAATTTCGAAGCAGGACGCCTATATTTTTCTCGCTATTCAGGCTATCTTTTTCAACTGTTCTATGCTCCTGTTGAAGAACAGATTTGCTGGATAAGATTTGCTCTATACGCATTAAGGAATAACCTATTTCACTGCCTTTAACCTTTACACCTTTATCGTCAAGAAAAGAGATGCCTCTATCCTTTAGAACCTGGTAACCCCGTTCTTTCATGGTTGCTTCAAAATGAGGATATGATTGAGCAGTAGAAAGGCACTGCCGGATGTTTTCTTTAAGCCTTTCTTTTTCGCTGATCCAGCCTCGGGATTTGCTGTTCTTCTTTGGATATATAGCGCCTTGGGGACAGCACTTGTTTGAGTCCATATTTAAGTTCCATTTGCCGGCAGAATGCAGCCATCTTTTTATAGCTGTTGCTATCTGATACGGTCTTCCCATCAAAACCAATCCGGTTGGCTACCAGGTGCAGGTGCTGGTGATCCGTATCCCGGTGTGCTACGGCGATATACTGATTGTTCTGGAAGCCCATTTCTTTGGCACAAGCCTCACACAGTTCCGCTAATTTATTGTTGCTTAATTGCTCGCCTGGTGACAAGCTTAGCGTAATATGGAGCACGGGCTTTGACACCTTTTGATTGAGTAGCCGTACCTCAGTAAATTGCCGGATTAATTCCTCTTTGTTACCAAAGCATTGATTGTAAAAAAGCACTTCTGCCCTATTCTTAAAAGCTACTTCCTCCGAGTGTTTCAGCGCCTTATCTTCCAGGCAATAACTCAGGCAGCCCCGAAAGGATTTTCCGATTGAGATTTTGCCGATCATTGCAGGTATGTTTTAATGTCTTTGGCAAGTTGTTTGAACTGCCCGGAGAAGTACTGCAGTTCCGCACGTTCCAGTGCATTTAATTCTTCAATGCCATTGCGTTTTTTAGCAATCTGATTGAGGTTAGCCGCCATGTGATTAATGGTAGCGGTGAAGGCTAAAACTTCTTTAGGTAGTACCTTTTGCTGCCTGTCAATTTTTCCGCCTAATCCCGTTTTTCGTAAGAATTCGGAAATAGAAAGCAGAGCCGCTTTTGCTTTAGCTTCAATCACTTTTCGTTCAATCAGGGTACACATTACAGTTAACTTCTGATCGCACTTAATATTCTTTTTAGGCCGACCTCCCTTATTGGATTCTTTTGCCTGTTTTATTTTAATTCCTTCCATCACAATTTCATTACACGATTTCAAAACACTCAAGGCAGTTCTTTTTTCTTTTCACCCGCCCTCTCCACTGAATGCGCCAGCATGAGGAGAGTAAGCGTTTTGGCCGGGCCAAAACATAGCTGGCTCCTCACATTCAAAAATGTCTTCCTCTTTTCAGGCTTTGCTTTCGTTCCTGCATTTGAGTACACCTCAAAAATTCGTATATGCCCTTATGCTGCTGGTATAGAAGACGCTCTTTTTTGTATTTATGGAACCAACTGAAGGCTTGCCATACAGCTTTAAGGCCAACCATAACGAGGTCTAAGTAGCGGTGAATAGCAGCATGATTTTCTGTTAAACTCGGGCTCTTTTTATAGAAGGAAAGAAAGGCGAAGCAGCCTTCAAAGACTGTAACCTGTTCCCGTTTATTTATTCCTTTTTGTTGGTTAGAAAGAGGCGGATGAAAAGAAAAAATAAGGCAGATTTTTGCCTTTAATTTTTGCATGAAATCAGAGACGGAATGCCCTTGGAATAGGGCACTATAATTCATCAAGTTGCCTCTTTTATCCCTGGTTTTTAGAGGGGCGTGCCCCAATTCTTTTAGGCACTTTATTATGTCTATTTGCCCTGCCTCGGCCCACAAAATCATACGCTTCATCATCACTTGCTTTAGCGAATCATCGGAGATTTACAGACACGTAAACCTCCGATGACCTGTTATATTTCTACTTCACTAATTGCATCCGCAATACGGTCTATTTACCACTCCAAATCTCATGGTATAGGTGCTTATTTCAACTGCCTTTTCAAGTCTTCTTTACTGGGCAGGTAAAGCTGGTATTCCTTGGCGAAGATGGTCTTGTTATCCTCTGGTAAAGTGAACTCCACCACCGCTTTATTTTCCTCCTTGCATAGCACAATCCCAATGGTTGGATGTTCGTCCGGGGTCTTTATTTTCCGGTCGTAATAGTTGACATACATCTGCATTTGGCCAATGTCCTGGTGGGTCAGTTTTCCGATCTTCAAATCCAGCAATACAAAGCATTTAAGCAGCCGGTTGTAAAACACTAAGTCTACATAAAACGAATCACCTTCGAAGGTGAAACGCCGCTGCCGTCCCTCAAACAAGAAACCTTTACCCAGTTCCAGCATGAAGTGTTCCAGCTTATTAATGATGGCGGTTTCCAGGTCACTTTCTGAGTAACGGTTGTCTTCTTTTAAGTTCAGGAACTCCAATACATAATGGCTTTTTAAAACGTCGGTAGGCGCTTCAACAATCTGCCCTTCCTGCGCTAATTTTGTTACGCCTTCTTTGTCTTTACTCAACGATAGCCTTTCAAACAGTGCAGCATTGATCTGCCGCTGCATCTCCCGTAAAGACCAGTTATTTTTATGGGCCTCTATTTCATAAAACCTACGTTCCTTTTCATCCTTAACCTTAAGTAACTGAATATAGTGCGACCAACTTAATGTAAACTGTTTGGAAAAACCATCCAAAGCCTGTGGCAGATCAGATTTCCCAAACACTGTTTGGGAAATTGAAGCCTGATATGTTAGATAAAACTGGCGAAAATATTCCAGGTTGGAGGTAGAGTAACCCTTTCCATATTCAGCCGTTAACTGCTCGCTTAATGAGGTAATGGTTTCTTTAGCATAAGCAGCTCGTTGCTCCCCGCCTTGCCGCTCTTCCACAATCATTTTTCCGATTTGGAAGTAAGTAAATACCATTGTTGTATTCACATTCCGCACGATCTGCTTACGGGCCTCTTCAATGAGTGTTTTAATCGATTGGAAAAGAGAACCTTCTGTTGGATTGTTAGCCATGATAACAAAGTTTATACTGTTTGAAAATAATCATTCTTAGATGCTTAACCTTTTACGTAACTGCAGCATATCCTCACTCACCTTCTTCTCCAAAACACGGGCATAAATCTGTGTGGTTGATAGCTTGGTATGTCCCAGCATTTTGCTCACGGTTTCAATTGGAACACCATTGGTTAAGGTAACAGTGGTGGCGAAGGTGTGCCGGGCCATATGAAAGGAAACGTGCTTTTTGATTATACAAGTAAGTGCGATCTCTTTTAAGTAAGCATTGATCTTTTGATTGCATAGATAAGGAAAGGCGGTGCCTCTTGTAATCGCTCTCGGGTCATTACAGTATTTATCCAGCAATACTTTTGCCTTGGGAAGAAGGGGCACATGGACGCAGGTATCCGTTTTCCGGCGGGCCGTTTTAATCCAGTATTCCCCATCTTCGCCCAGGGCAATATGAGAAGGGGCAAGATGCATCAGGTCAATATAGGAAAGTCCGGTATAACAACTGAATACAAATAAGTCACGGGCCAGATTGAGCTTGTGAACAGACAATTCGATTTCTTCTACAGTGGATAGTTCCAGAGTAGTCAAGAAGGGCTTGTCTACTTTTTGGAAGCGCAGGCTATACTGAACAAACGGGTCTTTGGGAATCCACTCCAACTTAGCGGCCAGCGTTACCATTTTCTGGAACCGCTCCATGTGCTTCATAACCCCGTTATTAGTTGGCGGTCTATTGACCTGTAGCGGTGCATGCCGCCTGAGAAAGAACTCGAATTCAGTGATGAACTGGTAATTGAGTTCAGACAAATACATATCAGCTTTACCCTGTTTGTTTTTAAGGAATAGCTTTACATATTTTTCTGTGGTGAAGTAATTCTTCAGCGTACCGGGCGCCAGAACCTCTTTCATATTCACGTTGTGGTACTGCATAAGGGAACATACTGTATGCTCTGCGGTTCCTTCACCTAAGAAAAGCGCTTTGATGCTTTCCGGGGTGATCGGCTTATGCGCCAGCTGCAGTTCCCGGTAACACTCCATCAGTTTGAAACGGACATCACCGATGTAGTTGTTTAGTTTTCGTGTTTCCTCCCTGGTTCCTCGGACGCGGCGGGCTTTTGCATCCCACAACTGGGGATCAACAGTTTTCTTTAGAGAAATTTCAAGGCGCTTTTTGTTTACGGTGATGCGTACGTAGATGCTTAAAAGACCGGATGCAGAGGTTCCGGAGCGTGCAATAAACTGCACGCCGAAGGTGTTGGTAGATTTCATCTCACACAATTTTTTAAGTTAAAAAATTACAGCTCTTCACTACTACCTAAAAGGGTAAAAACAACAGCGTTAACTCGCTTAAGCGAAGATACGGGAGCAAGGTATTCGGAATCAACTCACCTTTTAACTCACCAGAATCTTGCATTACAATGTATTTCTTTGATATGGAATGTGGATAAAAAAGCCCACAAAGCATTGATTTTGTAGGCTTTTGGTATAATGTGCATTTCTGCTAAGTCGTCCTCCCTGTACAATTTTCGAACTTATTTCTAATGGATTTAAAGCGATTGGCAAGCATCGTTGCTTAAAGATCAATGCTTTAGGTTCTTTTATATTAAGACTCGTACTTTAATAAAAATGATAAATATGAAAATTGA
>JBGSYC010000198.1:0-1598 GCA_041751095.1 Flavihumibacter sp. | reverse complement strand
CTGTCTCATATACACCAAGACAACCAGATATCATTGTAGTGCCTTGGGGAAATAAGGGTAACTGTAATTGCATATCCAAAATAACCGCATAATTACTTTGCGAACAAACCTTTATTTACGTGCCGGGGTAAGGAGTTCTGAGATTAGGAAAAACTATTAAAAATCAAACCTCAAATCATGGACAACAAACGACTCATCGGCCAGTATTGCCAGCAATTTAAAATGGGTGGTATCATCAGCCGTATTGACCAACTGGTCATGGAAGCAGAAGCCAATGCAAGCGGTTACCACTGGGAAAACTTTCCTGGCAGCAGGTCTTTGCGCTGATGCTGTTGCCGGGGCTACAGTGCTTACTTTAGAACGATGGAAGAATTGATCAATATGCTTAAAATGAAAGAGTTTACCCGCACCGCCAAAGCAGATTACAAACACTTATTAAAAGCGAACTGATGGTCATTGACGATATTATGCTCTTCCCTATTGAAAAAAATCACGCAGTAAAGCTTATTCAATTTTATAAACAACCTATATGAAAAAACGTCTTTAATTATCACTACAAACAAAAAGCCAACGGAATGGGCGGCAATGCTCAATGATGAGGTTTTGGCAACGGCGTTGCTTGATCGGTTATTATATCAATGTGAAGTCATAAATCTGACAGGGAAAAGCTTCAGAATGACAAATCGAAAAACAATTTTTGATACAGATGAAAACTAATTTACTTTTATTCAGTTGTGTATTCCTTGTTGCCATTTTCTCTGCACTCCTAATTGCCAAAAATCTCTGCATTGTTAGTTACCGACTACACTGCTAACCGAATTGCTCACCGGGGCTGCTTTTTTGTTGATCGTAGTGCAAAGAACTATGTTGAATAAAGATAGGACTATAATTAAATGCCGTCAGGTAAAAAGCAGTTTATATAGTTCAATTATTAATTATTTCTTCATTTTGATTATATCGGCAGCATAGGCCAGAGCAGCATAAATGGACTCCTCAGTGAGATTAGGGTAAGCCATGATAAGATCAATAATCGAGGCTCCTTTCGACATCTTGCTAAGAATCAATGCTAGGCTTATTCGGGTATTCTTTACAACGGGTTTACCTAGCATTATTTCAGCATCTGATTCTATGTAGTCTGCATAATTCATATTAGCTCAATAGAAAGTACAAGTTCATTAAAATTTAGATTTTTTACTTGTATGTTTTATTGCGACAACTAAAACCGAAAGTTCATCTGTTTCATACACGATTAAATAAGGGAACCGATTTATTTTCAGCCGTCTGAACCGATTATTTATGGCTGAATAATACAGCGGATGATTACAAACCTTTTCGAATCCTTCTTCAATTTCTGCTATGAATTCTAATCCTAGTCCTGGTTTCTGTGCTTCATACCATTCTGAAGCTTCCTGAATATCAATTACTGCTTCAGATTGGAGAACAAGGTTTAAAACCCCTTAAGTTTTATTTTTACCGGTTATAATGTTTTTAGCTTCTTCCCAGGTGTATGTTTTACTTTCCCCGCTTAACCGTTTTGCTCTTCGATCTTCAAGAAATTTGATTTCCTCGTCGCTAAATTCATAATCAAAATCATCTTC
>JBGSYC010000197.1:0-4274 GCA_041751095.1 Flavihumibacter sp. | reverse complement strand
ACAAATAAGCAGTTCGACTATATCGATCATATCATTTTTATAGAAGGGTTACGCATACAAGCAATAGATATCCATCCCGAACTTGATCTAATGACTATATACCTTAATACCAAAGCGGTGTTTAGCCAAAATATTTCTTCTCACCAACTTTTGAAAGGCGCTGACAAATCTAAGTTAATACAGTATGAATTAATTGGCGGTGGCACTGGTATTCATTGGCCGCTATTGGATGAGGACCTGAGTCTTAGAGGATTTTTATAAGATGAATTACGTAAGGTCGTTAAAGTTAAGAAAAACTCAATGGCAGCTTAAATTGTCAACATCAAAAAACGTTTTTAAATAAATTCGACGATTCTTTGACTATTCTAAATACTCGTATCATTTGGCTTCGACTAGCTGACATTATTTTTTTTCGTTATTAGCGCTCGATCATTGCTACCTCTTAAATTGATAAAGCATATAATCCTAATTTTACACAATAGCATGAGAGCTAAACCTGAGTTTTCAACATCCTCCATCTCTGGGTATGGCATAAATCACGTTGCCTGAAACACATAAATTGAAGATCTTATTTTCTATAGAAGGAAGTAACAGTTTCCATGTTTTTCCCTTATCTGATGATCTGAAAATGCCGGTAGGGTGACCACAAAAGAAATATTCACCAACGTAAATAATTGAGGCAATCGAGAGTTGCGCCGGAAGGCCCGCATCAATAGGCTGCCAGGTTTTACCGCCGTCGTAGGATGTTCGCACTCTTCTGGTATTCGACTGTGTGTTGAACGTGATAGCAGCGAACCCACCTTGAATGCGTTCTACAGCGATGCCCACGCCGCCCTCACTGACCACCAACGCCCAGTTTTCACCATCATCGGCCGATCTTATGATCCCTCTCATGCTGGTCGCCACTAGTACACCATTCGACTCTACCAATTTCATTACCCAGCCTCCGGCATGGACATGTTTCCAGGTTTTTCCACTGTTAGTGGATTTAAAAAGGCCCTTATCGGAGCCGATGAAAACTGTGCCTCCGGCAGTTTCAAAAACGGTGCGCACCCTTTTCTGTTGAAAATTTGTGTACATAGGCGACCATACACTCGTTCCGGTTATCTTTTGTAACAATTGGCCATCCCAATAATTGTATGCAAATACCCCGGTCTTACCGGGGGTAATGCTGCTATGTTCGTCAGGGAAAATTTCTTTTTTCCAAAAAGGAGCTTTAGAATTTGGCTTATTGTGATATATCCCATTTCCAGCAGTTAAATAAAGCCCATTATCATTTGCAAAAAAAACATCTCTGTAGACACCATATTCATCCTTCACAGGTTCGGGCAGGCCTTCGCTAATGTCCTGCCATGTTTGTCCGCCATCAGTAGATTTAAAAACGATGTTTGCAGTTCCTGCCTTATCCCTTTTTTGCTTTTCCGGACTATCCGGTAAAGGAGATGACTGTGGAAATTCTAACGCCTGATTAAAGGCAAATGGGAATCGAAAAAGGAGCAAAAAGGTAAGGTTATAAATGATATTCATGACGATAATTGATTTTGTGAAACAATAAAGTAAAGCTATCGGGTGTCAATTATCCTGCAGCATTTTAGTTGTAAAATAACTGTAAGCAATATGTAAAACTTTTGTAAAACCACCGAAAACTAATGGCAATACACCTTATTTCTGATCCCCTTTACGTCTAAAGTCCGTAAAGGTCTTTCCATCATAACGATGCACCCCACCTCCAGATCCAAACCAAATACTGCCATCGTTAGCTTCCAATATCCCCAAAAAATCCATTCTTCCCCCTGACATAATTTCGCTTACAATAGGCTTTTTATTGTACAAGGACTTTTGATCATAACGGGAAAGTGCCCAGACCTCGAAGTTTACAGCACCAGTAGTCCAGATGTCTCCTTTTTTATCTTCGGTTATAGCATAGGCCCCCCTCTGCGATACCTTAATAAAGGTTCTGCCGTCATAGCGCCACAGACCATCATTGTCAGCAAGCCAAATATTGCCTTTTTTATCTTCAATTATCGACCAAACGTTTTTAAAGGCTTTACCGTCCTTGTTTTTGAGAACGGCAAATGTTTTTCCATCATAAAAACAGGGCTCACCCCTTGTGCCAAACCATAAATTCCCGGTTTTGTCTTCAATGATCCTAGTAAGATCATTATTGGAAAGTCCTTCTTTCGTTGTAAAATTTCGAAAAGATTTCCCATCATAACGGCTTGCTCCACCCCCGGTGGCGAACCAAATATTACCGGCTTTATCTTCATAGATATGAAGGGTTCTATTATTGGCAAGCCCATCCTTTGTTGTAAAATGCTGAAAGGATTTTCCATTGTAATAATAAACACCCGAATCTTTGGAAGCGAACCAAAGATTTCCTTTTCGATCTTCCAAAACATCCCAGAAGCTGGAGAAGCGGGGCGAACTTATTTTACTTGTTAGATTGGTAAAAGATGTTCCATCGTATCGAAACACGCCTAAGTAAGAAGCAATCAAAATGTCTCCGTTTCTGGCTTGCTTTACATTCCTAACCATACTCATAGGCACCTTGGAGGTGGCCGCCTCTTTAAGTTGAGACTCTGAGTATCCTAGGCTAGTATTATCTTGTGGTGAGTTTGTTTGGTTTTGTCCACAGGAGGTGTGAAAAACAAACACGAGGAACAGAGCATATACGTGTACGTATTTCATAATTTATTTACTCAGCAACCGCCTTTGCGAGGGGTACGTTTATAAATTATTTTACTATCTCGTTCTACATAGTCGCCCGATACTATTGGATATGAATACTTGGGCGCGTGCGATACATTATGGCTTCTTATAATTATTTTGTCGTTAACTTTCAGGCTATGCAATTGCTCAAGTTGAGACTTTTCCGGCTCAAATTTTACAATATAATCGACACCATCAATCCTGGCCATCACACCGAAACCTAATCTTGATGCTGGCGGAAGAGAAAGAGAGGTTACAACAGCCTCCATATTGGTAAAAGCACTTAGATGCTTCCTTATTTTAGCTTCAGCGGCATACACTTTTTTACCTGCGGGAGACGCTTCCCATTGTTTGTACTTTATACCATCAGGGGTAGCCTCCCATCTTTCCCTTCCGGCTTTCATTTCAGCAGCAGAGAGTGGCTTTGGGGTTGATTTTTTAGAAGTTTCATTTTTGATTTCGCGATTGGCAAATACTAGTCCGCCTACCACAACCAGCGGTAAGATCAGCGCATAAGTAACTTTTTTCATATTTTTTGTAGTTTTAATTAACATAGATCTATCTCCTGATAAATCAGATCCGTTTAAGGCATTTCTTTTATTTTTCATGTCCTTTTGAAATTGGTGCAGTAAAAATACTTTGATTTATTTCAGCCTAAGGGACCTGGATTGTATATAGAAATGTAACCTTTGTAAATTAAATTTTGACATATGCCTGATAGACGAAATCTCCTGCCCGTAAAACGGAAGCACATGGGCAGATTTTCAATACTATTGTTTATCTCGATAATCGGCGTGGCTTTCAGTATGACCGGGCAGTGATAACTTTGACTTTGTCAGAAGGGAAATTTTACTTTGCCGAATCTGACATAATATTATCTTTAGCTGCGGCTGTTTGGTTTTGTCCACGGGAGATTTGAAAAACAACCATCAGGAACAAGATGTAAATGTGGTATTTCTTCATTTTTCTTTTTTCTCACCAACAAGTTATTCAAGTTCTTACCGCGTCACATGTTTGTATTTGTGATCAGCTACGGCCCCGCGTTGAATTAAGATACTTGCTTTCCTAAACAATGCGTAATGTCTCACTTCAGCACAAAGCCAGGAGAGGAGACCCCGCGCAAGAGCATGTACTCATTCAGCTGTGGTTTTGCCATTAAACTAACAACCTTCTTGCCACTTCAAATTCTTTGCTTTCCCCTGTTCCTTAATCGCTTTCATCATGGATGCATCTAACATTTTATCTTTGCTGCTTTGGGAAGTATTTTTATAGATATATTCTTGTCGCTTTTTATTCAGGGATTGTATCCCGGCCTGAATCTTTGTACGCTCTTCTGATTTTTGCTTGACGTATACCTTGCGCTGCTCCATGCTCATGGTGCGCATTTCTGTGGGAAGGTCGTCAGACCTGGTTTCCGTAATTATTTTTTCATTGTCTTTTGCTGCATCCACCAGATCCCAACTGGAGTTCTTATAGGCATGTGAACTTTTACAAAAGCTGCGCTCCGCTACATTGGCTAATCCATAACTGGCTGCATTATTATCCTGCACCATTTGTTGTTCCTT
>JBGSYC010000196.1:0-3742 GCA_041751095.1 Flavihumibacter sp. | reverse complement strand
TATCAGCGCGATCATTGCACCGCCATCAACAGCACGACGCGCGGTAAACTGTGCCACCATGGGAATATCAGATTTGGCGACAATTTTTAATGCTCTTGCCGGATCTTCCTTCGCAAGTGGTTCGAAGCCATACCAGATCATCTTCGGAAGGTTATGATCTGCTGAATCCTTTGCATGTTTAACCAGGCCCGCAACGATTTTCCAGGCGGTATTTCCTCCCACCCTCTGCATCGCCGAGGCCAGGTAAAGCCTCACAACAGCGGACGGATCTTTTCCTGCCATTGCAATAAATTTAGCTGCGGCCTCAGGTGAGGGAGAACGGTCTTCGCATAACAACTGAATGGCCCAGGCCCTGACATATTCATTTTGGTCGTCAAGCGCTTTTACCAGAATGTTATTGGAAAGCCCTTGTGTTATATGAAGCGCCCACAGCGCACGTAACCGCCAGTCTGTGTTTACCTCCGACTGGTACATGCTTAGTAACTGACCATGGGCTTTTGGGTCGATATCTCTTTTTGCAGCGCGTGCCTGGAGAATAATGCGTGCGCGACGCGCATGCCAGTCGCTTTCACTTGCCTGGAGGGCCGCCAGCTCCTTGTCAGTCATTTTACCAAGATCCGAATAGCGCCCGGGCCATTGCCGTGCCACGGTTTTTTCGGGAACGATCCTGAAAATACGACCTGTTTCAGTGTTCAGCACCTTCTGTCCGCAGATATCCGCATCGTGCCAGTCGAGAACATAAAGCCCTCCTTCCGGGCCTACCTCCATGCTGAAACCTACCCATTGGGCGTTATTGGCCATCATAAAATCGTCTGCATGGCTTGCGGTAAATCCTGATCCCTGCGGCTTGAGGATATCGGACAGGACGGCATGCTCGTGGATGTTGGCCATAAAAATACGCCCTTTCTGAGAGGCAGGGAACGCGTCGGATTGATAGATGCGGGCGCCCCCATGCGCTGACCTGTGACTATGATCCGTAATCGTTTTTATGTCGTCATATACGTAAGGGTTAAAATGTTGCCCCCCCTGCCGGTGATAGATACCCCCCGGAATAACATACCACATATGCGGTATCACACACGCGCTGATAAATAGCTGTCCTTTGGCGTCATAATCAATCCCCCACGGGTTGCTGAATCCATGAGCCACTACTTCAAATTTATCCTTAACCGGGTGGTAGCGCCACACTCCGCCGTTGATGTCAGTTCCTTCACCTTCAAGAATGTCTTCCGGGAATCGGTCTTTAAATTTATACAGGCGCCCTTTGCCTTTTGGCTTTTTCACCCTCGAAGGTGTTGCAAATCCCTCGCAGCCGTACAGCCAGCCATCCGGTCCCCAATGAAAGCTGTTCAGGGTTTCATGCCGGTCGCGTATACCCCAGCCTGTCAGGCGAACTTCAATATCGTTCGTATCGGCAATGTCATCATGATTGCGGTCAGGCACAAAAAGAAGGTTTGGGGGAGCTCCTACAAAAACTCCCTCAAATCCTACCGCAATAGCGGCAGGAAAGGTGATCCCCTCCATAAACACCTTGCGGGTATCGGCTACCCCATCATGATTGGTATCCTCCAGTATCAGGATCCGGCTTTGCCCCGAATTGGAAAACCCATAGCCCCGGGATTCATAATCCTTGTTTTCTGCGATCCACATGCGCCCTCGGTCATCCCAGCAGAACGCCATTGGCTGGGTCATCAGGGGTTCCGCCGCCCATGCATTTACTTTATATCCATCTTTTATCGTCATGCTTTGAACGGCTTCTTCAGGATTCAGGAATTTTGCTTCCAGCCCTTCCTGCCTGGCTATATTCCACAACTCCGAAGTGGTGTACGATGATCCTTTACCGCTATACTTTGCCCATTGAGCGGTAAGACTGATGTCGTCAAGCGTTCCGGTGTAAATTACCAACTGGTGACGGATCACTTCCATCTCTCCCTTTTTAATTTTCCAATCGCCTTCCCGCGCCCGTGCGGTTCCGACGCCCATTTGCCCGTCTACGCGCCAATGCTGCGGGTAGCCCTTGTTCTCCGGGTGATCAAAAATAGCCACATGGGCGAGGTCGTTCCTTCCTTGTACCTGCATGCCCACATCAACCCACATCGCACGCTGTCCCTCTGCTTTTTCATTTCGCTGCCGGGCTGCGTTCACAACTTCACCATGGATATCCTTATGCCAGGGCATCCGCAGAAACAACCCGCCGTAATCATATTTCCCGATTGTAATATCGGCTTTTGCCTCTCCTTTCCATTCCAGTGAGATCACATATTTTCCGCTATCCTCGCGCATCGCCCAGTTCTGGGTTTCGGTGAGAATGGGTTGTCCGCTTTCATCCAGCATATCGTATACGGTCTGCCACTTGACTTCAACGCCCTTTTCTTCAACGATGCCCGCCGAAACCTTTTTCCAGTAATCCGCACCAGGATTATGGTAAAAATCCCGTCCGTTCACCCGTGTGAATCCCCAGAAAAGTCCTGTCTGGTGTTTGTGATGCCCCGGACTGAATTCCGTAAGAGTTCCCTTTCCGTCAGGTGCAGTAATAGGGTGCACATATGGCCGGAAATCAGCTTTTACGTGCTGCGTTAGCAATGGTTGCGGAAATCCTGCGCGGTAAACGGCGATCGTTCCTGCATTTACATCATGCCTGATGAACAGTTCGTTATTCACCTTCCATCCGTGATCATTCTTTACCGGTGGCGTGCGATAAAAAGCACTTATGAACGCAATAGTTAATCCCGCGATAAGCAACCAGGTGATCTTTATCATATAAAGGAGATGTTAGCACTAAATTTATTCAAATTACTAACAAGATCACGAGGGTTGTCTGGAAATTTTAAAAGAGCTCCTTTTTTCGCGATGGAACTTAAGAATTTTGAAAAAGCCGTATTTCAGCATCTGCCTTCCTTGTAGGAACAACCCTTAACCGCGTTCCATAGGAACTCTTCGTGCTATGTTCTGTAGTTGTTGACAGATATGAATTCGTTAGCCGTCACCCTATAAGCACCGTCCGAAAAAAATTGCACTGGAAAAAGATGATTTCTGCATTTGCCAAATAGTGTCAATACAATCTTATATCAACATTATTAGGTAATAAAATAAGGACGCTTCGCGAGCAGAAACATATCCCTCAGCGACAGTTGGCTGCTGCGTTAAAAATAGATACAGCAACATATTGCAAGATTGAAAAAGGTGACAGACGAGCAAAAAGAGAACAAGTGGCAATTCTTGCAGACTTGCTTAAGGTAGACTCAAAAGAATTAATAATTTTATGGTCGGCAGACAAAGTTTATGACATTATTGCCGGAGAGGAAGAAGCAACACAAATTCTAAATGTAGTTGCAGAGAGTATTGTAAAGTATAAATATAAATCTGGCAAAGTATGAAGCCATTAATTAAATACAGAGGAGGAAAATCAAAGGAAATACATCATTTGATTAAACATGCTCCACAATTTAATGGACGATATATTGAGCCATTTTTCGGAGGCGGTGTGGAAGAAGGAAGGGGTGGAATGGTAGCTGCATTACCGCCACAAATAATTTAAAAAGGCGAATTGGTTTTGATTGATGGTGAATGTGTTGTAAATTGGAGGGTGCCGCTAATACAACCGTTAGCAGTTATGCCTCATCGTTTCAATTCCCTTAGCCGTCTTTGGCAATTGCTATGGAGCTTTGGATTATTTGCCGGGCAGGACGCCTTGATCAGCCCACGGATCAGCGGTAGAATATGTGCATTGTCTGGGTTTTGC
>JBGSYC010000195.1:0-5616 GCA_041751095.1 Flavihumibacter sp. | reverse complement strand
CATAACTATTTGATTTATAAGTAATTATAAATCAAATAAACGAAATCATTTCAAATCATTTGAAATTTTGAATCTCTGAAACCCTTATCCAGCAATATTTTCAAAGAACTGATGTACTTTATAACAAGACGCTAGTGATGTAGATGTTGTTCTCAATATGAGACTTGTCAGGCAGGTTTATAAATTGATTCCAGCTTATTTCTCCGGCTACTTTAGCAACAGTGATAAATAGGATACCTGCCCTGCTTTCACCAGCAGATAAATCGCCCCGGCGTTTATCTGTGTTTCGTATGATGTTATACCTTATTACGACGCTTTTTGAATTTGAGTCCGTATGATCAATCAGTAATCCCCCTGTATGCTCAACATAGTTGTTCTCAAATATCAGGTATCGCGGTTGGTAATTGTCAAGAGCGCGTCCCCACTGATGATTATTGTCAGGAGCAATTCCGAAAAGACTATTGTGGTGAATTTTTACCCGTGTACCGCCGCTGCATCTGATCATATCTCCAGCACTCGCAATGATACAACCGGTGATCTCTACAGGTTCATTTGTCTGAACCCACACAGCAGGAACTTTTGGATCGGTACTTTTGTAGTTACCCGTGTAAGTGCCTCCCATCAGGATGATGATCGGGGCCTGATATGCTACCGCGGGAACACCGATATCGCCTGCGTCATCGATCACCATATTTTGTTTGGATTGGCAGGTCGTTAGCGAAACCACGGAACTGATACAAACGAACAGGAGTAGATACGTGGTTTTCATTAGTGTTTTCATTTATTTCAGACAAGGGCCTCATGGGAGTTTGGCTCATAGCTGTTCCCCAATTGATAACATTTAGCAATCTCAATGCGTTCTCTGCATTTATAACTGTTATAAGAGATATATAGTATAAGTTTTAAAAGATTCTTTCAAATACTATCGTCTTAATAAAGGATAATTTAAAGATCACCTTTCCATTGTGGTTTAGCATCCGCATTTTACATAAATATGGCAATAAGGTTGACTTAAATCGGCTCCAATAGTGGCCTCGTATTATAGCAATGCTGTTAAAATAATTCTTCGGCTCCTATGGAGCCGCATAAACTCACGCAGCTTCTATGGACCGGACCTTGGGAGATGTTTTGCTATAAACACGAGGATGGGGCCATGCCTGAATTTACACTAAGCCAGACTATGAAGCGATTCGACGTTTACTTGCCGACACTAAACAGAGCTGATCTTCTTAAAAAATAATAAATCACTTTTCTTACTATGCCACTATCACTGTTTGGATAAGCTGTTCTAAATTCTTTATCCGATTATGCCTTTTCGGCATTTTTCCAAATACTATCATCGTAGGCGATGCCAAGCCCTGCGGCTGTTGGTATCCGCAACTTTCCATTGATAATATCAAAATGTGGCGCATACCAGCCAGGCTGCTTCCCGGCATTGGCCGGGAATTCCTGAAAGCCTTCGAGGTTAGGCACTACGGAAGCAAATTGAAGCATCGCTGCTTCCATCGGATCGGCCTTGGGGCTATGGGGTGCAACGCCCCTGCCTGCTTTGGCAGCCATATTAGCCACCAGGATGCAGCGCAACAACCCGCCATTGTAATACAAATCCGGCTGCACTATATCGTACACCCTGTTTTCAATAATATTCAGAAATCGCGGCAAACTTGTATCCTGCTCGCCTCCGGCCAGACGTATTTTCTTTAAAGCATCGGCTACTTTCTTATTAGCAGCATTATCTTCCCAGGCACAAGGCTCTTCAAAAATCTTTACTCCATAATCTTCCAGCATTTTGCCTACAGCAATGCCTTCACCTGGCTGGTATGAACCGTTGGCATCTGCGTAAATAGTAACGCCATCCCCAAATATTTTACGGGCAAGCGGAATGATGGCTTTGGTACGACCAGGTACTGATTCCTCGCTTGTCATGCGTCCTCCTACTTTCAGTTTTACAGCCCTGGCGCCGGTCTGGGCTAAACGTCTTTCCAGGAAAGCCACTTCTTCCACAGCAGTGTTCTCGCGTGTGAGGCTTGATAAGTACATGGGTACTTCGGTGCGTATCACCTTTCCAAAAAACTGACCGGCGGATTTAGCGGCGACTTTTCCCAGCATATCCCAGAGGCTCAGCTCTACATGACCTACACAATTTGAAAAGGGCATACCCGCATACTTATAATTGCGGCCATCCCGGTAAACCAAATCCACTATTGTTGCAAGGTCACGGGCGTCTTTATTTATAAAGAAAGGTATTACCAGGCCTTGTAGAATCGGGATTAAATAATCCATTCGTTCATTGCACATCGTAATACCTGTTACGCCATCAGCCGACATGCTTTTTACAAATAGTTTCCCTTGGGATTTAAGAACATCAACCGACCTGATTTTCACCGGAGTTTTAAATATATCATACAAGTTGGCCATTGATGGAAGGTCTGCCGCCATGGGTGTTTTAGATTGCGACATCAAATAAAGCTTCGGTGTTACCAAGGCTCCGGTGGTAAGGAGTGTATTTTGCAAAAATCGTCTCCGGTTATAATTTATCAAAGCTGTATTTTTTTTAAGGTAAGCATGAAAAAATTTATGTACTTATGGTAAATTTTCATCTGGTTTTTTGGTTGCTTTTTCCTGCTCCTGCAATATTTGATGATGTAGGGTAGCGTTTAAATCTGATTCTTCACCCATCCATGCCCATAGTTTTATCAATCCGTTTTGATGGGCACTGACCAGGAAACTGCCATCAGCATTGAAGTCAACGTACTCAGCATGGTCTCCTGCCCAGGCTTTGTGTGCAACCGGAATTGCATCATTTGCATACCGGAATATATCTGCTACCCGGTAAATATATATGTATGGATCATGGCCAGCATGCACAATGTATTTTCCATTGGGATGCCAGGCGACCGCCTCTATTTTTCTGCCGGTATGATTGAAATGTTTCATCAATTTTCCGGTTTTCCAATCCCAGATAAAAATATTTCCCCTTACATCCTTAGACGACCCAACAGCAATAACATATTGTCCATCCGGCGAAAAAACACCACTGGTATAGGTTACATAATAATCCATATTTAAAGTTTGCACAAGCGACCAGTCGGCTACTTTATATATTTTGATTGCCCCATGCCCAATAGCAAGCAGAAACTGATCATCCTTTGAAAAAAACAACCTGTTAACCGTGCTGCCAAAATCGAGCACTTTAATTTCTGTGCCTGCCGGCATATTAAATAACCTGATTACGCCCTTGGCAGGTCCAACACCCATTGCGGCTCCCTCTTCGCCGGTAGCCAGTATGCTTCCTTTATTGGACCAGGCAAGTCCGTCTATACCCTCCGTATGTTTCAATACCTTCAGTACGCGCCCTATGCCGGCTTCATAAACAGTAACCAGAAAATCTTCACTGGCGGCTGCTACGTATTTGCCATCGGCTGACCAGCCTACACGTTCAATTTCCTGTTTTGCATATTGCCTCCAGAGTTCGGCACCATCAGAAGTGCGCCACATAATTACCGAGTTATCATACTTAGTGCCACTCACAATGTATTTGCCATCGGGAGAAAACTCCGCACTTTCTACTGATCCTTTTTCACCTAAGGCATCAGCTACTCTCGACCAGACAGGCTCTAAGCGTAACTGATAATCTAAGGATTGTTGCGCTTTTGTAAGCGTGGTAATTAAGATTAAAATAAGCCCCAGACTTAACCTTCGGGCGACTGTGTACATGTTCATAATTTCTTTTTTTTAACCTATGGTGCCAGAAGTTGGCATTCAATTTTATAATGTCTCTTTTTTAATTAAGCATATTATTTTTTAGTCACCAATGGACGCCAAAAGTTGAGGCTGAACCATCGCTCCGTTTGTTGCCACATCCCAGGCCGCAAAGCGAACCCATTTTTTTTTGTTAGCATCAAATGGTATTTCAAACCGTTTCTTTCCAAATGGCAAAAGATCTGTTGTTGGAATAATTTCACGATTCGTTTTCTTTCCATCCCCCCATATAACTTCAACAAAGTCGAGTGGAAATGTCCACTCAACATCTGCAATAATTACTTTCTTTCTACCTTTTCCTTGTAAAGCGTAAGACGTAATGAGGACCTCGCCGGAGGTGGCAAAAAAGTCACCTCGCTTCAGCGCATTGATAACAGGACTCATATCATCTACAGTGGGCACATGATCAATCTTCACATAGTTAACCGGCGACATTCCGTACACATCGTCATAGGGTGGCTTGCCACGGTCACCATAATCTGATCGTGATTCTGAAATTGCAAGGGCATATTTAAGCGGTGTTTCACGGGTAGCCATCCAATTACTTACTTCATCCCACAACGTAAGAAACCGGTATTCACCAAGCCTGATTTCAGATGCATCGATACCCATTCCCCATCGATAGCCCAGCCCAAAATAATTTTCATGAAGAAAGTAAGGCGCATCTTTAATCGCCTCCGGGTATCCTGTGGAACCTTTTGATTGGGGATGCGGCATGGAAATGATTGCATTTTCACGTTCGGTCATTTTCATCAAATCTCCCGGACTACCGACATTATATACTGAACCATATTTGGGATGATGTTCAACAAGGGGCTTGCCTTCCTTTCGCCCGTTTCGATAAAACACCGGCTTTGAAAGCAGAAGGTCATGATGTCCACCCAACTCATAACTTCGTCCGCTGGTGCTGTTCTCATCGTGTGGCATGAGAAGAAAATCTTTGTCGGAATGCATTCTTGCTGCCTGATAGTATTGTGCTTGCGCCTCCAGGTATGCGTCCCCAAAATCATTGCGTGCATCACCTCGCACACCATCAATAACGCCAAAAATATTAACCCCCACACTCTTCATTGATTCAATATCATTTATCCGATTTCCTGATCCACTCATTTTACTAAGGCGGTCCACTAAACCCACATGATAATGATAGCCCATCACCTTATAGCCAGGTAATGGCTTGAAGCGATCATGATGGGTGAAGGCGAGTGCTTGTTCTATTACGTGGTTTCCAGAATCAGCACCTAACAGGATGAACATAGGCAGTCGTTGCCACGTATCAGGCCTGGCACTATACAGCGCAAAGTTTTGATGAAAATGTGGATCTTCTTCTTGTTCTGCCTGTCGGATGCCTAAAGAGAATTTTTGATTATTATCTTTTCGATACCAACTATACCCCAGGTTTTGCTCTGATTCGCGGGCCCAGAAGAAACTATGTGGTGGTGGAAAAACAGCAATTGATCCGCCTTGCAATTCGCATGCGATAAGCCGGTTACTGCTTTTGACAATCACGGGCTCGTCGTTTTTTGGAGCACCAAATTGGTATTGTTGCCAATTGCTGCCCAGGTCACGCCACACCATTTTGGATGATTCATCCAGGGGAAGACCTGTGAGACCGGCGTCATATTTAAAGGCCACGGAAGAATCTTTTGTTTTTGCCACCAACATTTGCCGTACAAGACCAGACCCTTTGAAAATATCATATTGCAAATACCCTTCGAAAACGCCAGCCTTTACGTTGTTAAAAATTATCTCCAATCGTGCACCATTTGTGCGTACCTCGCAGCCGGTTACTGCATACTTTGCTATAACTCTTTTTATTTCATCTTCCGATCTTGGCATACCGGGATGGTTGGC
>JBGSYC010000194.1:0-16007 GCA_041751095.1 Flavihumibacter sp. | reverse complement strand
TTCGAAGTTTGTCTGTAGCTGACTTGCATCCACACCGAGTTTGACTCCAGCGGATTGGGAGGCGGCCTCCTGGTCCGCAACCAACCGGGCGAGGTAGGTTGCAGGTTCGGGCATGACAAACCGGTCTTGCATTGCCTGAATTGCTCGTTCATTGAAGTCGGGGCTGTATAGTTCTGTCTCAGTATTCATCCTTCTCTTCTTTAAGTGGGGTCAGGCTCAGTGTGTTGACTTGATTGGGGTCAGCATAATATTTGTTTTCGAGTGTTGGAATTTTTCTTAGATCAAACCCCCGGACAATCATTGGGCCTAACACAATATTCTACTGCCAATATCGGCATTAAGCCAAATCTACACATATTAAGCAGGAATGTCAACATTAGCGATTTAGTAAGTGACTACTTTTGTATTGATGATTGCGTTTCAAAAATGTGAAATAGTTATTGTATGCCAAAGGCAAAAGTGTGAAGCCAGGAATTGCTGGAAAAAAAGATGGTTAGCAACATCATAAATCAATCATTCTAAGTCACTGTCTTGTGGTTTTTGAGTAAAAAGAAGTACAAATTCAAAACTCACAAAGACGAAAAATCGTCACTTTTTCCAGCCTTGAACATTAGTGTTAAGTTATGTAATATCATTAGCGTTTTGATGTTATAAATATAAGTTCTTTGAAAGTATTGTCGGTATTGAGTTTGCAAAGATTTTACCTTGGAAACGATTTGATTTTTTAAAAATATTGACTTTTTAACAAATTGATAATCAATTGTTATGAATCAAGGTCAGTATATTTTCTCTCAGATTATAGAAATAATTTCTTACAAAAAATTTCAAATCCTTGTAGACCGCCATAGAGGCGACTATAAGGTCAAAGATTTTAATTGTTGGAAGCAGTTTCTGTGCATGGCATTTGGTCAACTCACTCATCGTGAAAGTCTAAGCGATACCATTATGTGTTTAAAAGCTAATGGTAACAAGATGTATCATATGGGCATTGGCCAGGTGGTATCTAAAAGCACATTAACTACTGCCAATGAAAATCGTTCTTATCGAATCTATGCTGATTTGGCTATGCAATTAATTAAAGAAGCCAAACAATTGTATTTAGGTGATGATGAGTTGGAAGTTCAATTAAAAGGAAATGTATTTGCTATTGATTCTACTACCATCGATTTGTGTTTATCTACTTTTTATTGGGCAACATTTCGAAGCACAAAGGGTGGAATTAAATTGCATACACAAATAGATTTAAAACATCTATTCCAGAGTTTATTCTCTTCTCCAACTCATCTTCACATGATGTAAATGTATTGGATGTCGTATCCTTTGAAGCCAATAGCTTTTACATTATGGATAGAGGATATGTAGACTACGAAAGGCTTTACCGCATTCATCAATGTAACGCCTTCTTTGTTACAAGAGCAAAAGATAATATGAACTACAGGAGATTGTATTCACACCCAAAAGATAAAATACATGGAGTGCTTTATGATCAAACCATTATGTTAAACAATCACTATGCTTCAAAGGATTACCCCGAAAAGATTCGAAGAATAAAATTTCAAGATGAAGAAACGGGAAAGGTGTTAATTTTCCTTACAAATAATTTTCATCTTAAAGCAACTGAAATAGCACAACTCTATAAGCACCGATGGAAAATTGAATTGTTTTTCAAATGGATAAAGCAACATCTGAAGATAAAATCATTTTGGGGTCATTCAGAAAATGCAGTTAAAACGCAAGTGTGGATTGCAGTGTCAGTTTATGTGTTAGTAGCCATCGCAAATAAAAAATTTATGCTCAACCAAAGCCTTTACGAAATTCTACAAATTATAAGCATATCTATTTTGAAAGAATGCCCATAAATCAACTGTTTCAGCAAACTCAATTACAATATTTCAAAGAACAAAATCCTAATCAATTGAAAATCTGGGACTAATATCAAAACGCTAATGATGTAATATAAATATTCAATAATTCAATATAACAAATAATTGAAAAGGTAGTACGAAGATGCAACAAATTAAGCGATTATTAGAAAGGAGAAATGTCATTGCTTTTCTTATTGTGATTACAGTGCTGGGGTGCTTGATTTACTCAGCTTTTAAAGAGAGATTAAGAAGAAAAATTGCACCCGTTGAGATGGCTCAATCCATTGCTATACTTCCTTTTGTTAACATAAGCAGTGCGCCTGATCAGGAATATTTAAGCGATGGGTTGACTGATGGGGTTATAAATTCTTTAGCTCAATTGAAGGGTTTGAAAGTATGTGCGAGATCTTCTTCTTTTAAATATAAAGGAAAAAATGTTGATACAAAAGAAGCAGGGAAAAAACTAGGGGTACGTACTATTTTAAAAGGAAGTTTTCAGCGGCAAGGAAGCCGGTATAGAATTACTGTGCAATTATTTACTGTAGAAGACAATGTTAAGATTTGGTCGGAACATTACGATGGAAATATGGATGATATTTTTTCCCTGAAGGATAAGATTGCTTATGCGGTTGCGGAAGAACTGGAGATCAAATTAGTGCAAAACGAGCGGCAGCATATTGTAACTAAGCCGACACCAGGTAAAGAAGCATATGAACTTTATCTAAAAGGCCGGTCATCCTGGAACCTGAGAACCCAATCCGAGCTAAAAAAAGGAATTGCTTATTTTCAACAGGCCATCAAACTTGCTCCCAGGTATGCAGCGGCTTATTCCGGAGTGGCAGATTGCTATACTGCTCTTGCTTATGGAAGTTTCGTGGCACCTAAAGAGGCATTTCCCAGAGCGCGGGAAGCTGCAACGAAAGCCCTGGAACTGGATTCAACATTGGCAGAATCACATGCTTCCCTGGGTTATTACAGATTTTATTATGAGTGGGATTGGGCAGCTGCAGAACAGGAATTCCGGATGGCTATAGCAATGAATCCTAATTATGAGATCGGATATGACTGGTATGGGTATTACCTTACCGCAATGGAAAGGTATGAAGAAGCAAGGATCATCCTCAACAAAGCGGCAGAGCTTGACCCACTTTCAGCCCCAATTAGCACTGATATTGGCTTTAGTCTTTATTATAGCGGTGATTATAACGAGGCCATTAAACAACTACAAATTTCTCTTCAGTTAAGTCCAACATTTGCACTAACCCAATTATGGCTCGGACGGGCTTATCAACAGAAGAAATTCTATCCCGAGGCAATTGCATGTTATAGAAAGACTTTAAACACAATCGCAGACTGGCCTGTTGCGCTTGCTGCTATAGGCAATGTATATGGCCTCAATCATCAAATATCAGAAGCTCAAAAAATTCTGGACACGCTTAGTTCCTTATCAACAAAAAAATTTGTGACTTCTTATGGCGTTGCCTTAGTGTATGCAGGTTTGGGCGATAAAGAAAATACATTCCTATGGCTCAATAAGGCTTATGAGGAACGCTCACATTGGTTAGTCTGGCTCAAAACAGACCACCGATGGGCTCCGATTCAATCAGATATAAGATACGCAGAGTTGGTTAACAGGGTCGGGCTACCTGATTAAAATCTAAAAAATACGAGTCCGCAAAAGATGCTGTAAGCGGAATGTCTCTAACTAAAATTAAGCAGTGAAATCCTGTCTGGCATTTTTTTAAGTTGTATCTTTAAAGCAGGTCGAATTTACCACCTGATTATGCCTGGCTATCCTAAACTTTCCAGGTTCGTTTTAGAAATCGGAAATTATATTTTCTGCCGGGCCATCCATTTCCTCTCCATATTATTATTCCTCGCCCTTTGTTCTGCATCCCTGGCACAACGAGTAATGATAGACAGCCTGAAAAAAACATTACCCTCTCTTCATGATAGTGCCCGGGTTGATTGTTTAAATTTGTTGAGTCTGGCTTATGCTTACATACATGTAGATACGGCAAAATCATATTCCCTTAAAGCGTATAGTGAGGCCTCATCATTTCATTACCAGCGGGGCATGGTAATGTCTTTAAATAATGAAGCACGCATTGCCGGACATGGACTTCGGGACTTCCTGTGCCAGGAAAAAATCAGCTTGCAGGCTTTACAGTTATACAAAGATGGAAAGGACCATAAAGTGTTAGCAGAAACGTATATGAATCTGGCATTGTCTCTTTTCTCTCAGGGTCACTTCGACCGATCTTCAGACGCCTGTCTGCTCGCCATCCAGCATTCACAAAAGGCAGGTGATAAAAAGGGAGAGGGTGAAGCGCTTGCAATATTAGGGTCCATTAGTTTTGAAACGGGTAATTATGAAAAATGCTTTGAATACTTCAACGAAAGCCTGGAGGTATTTAAAAGCATTCATGATTCATATAATACTGCAATTTTACTAATCAAAATGGGTGACCTTTACCGGTTAGCCGGTGATCACCAAACAGCGATGAACTTCTACCTGGAAAGCCTGGAATACCCAAAAGGCCCTTCGGTAGCATGGCATCCGTTAGTAGACCTTGGCGACACCTACTATACGTTAATCTCATACGATTCTGCATTATACAATCAGGAGAAGTACATCGAGGTCATCAAATCCTTAACGGTAAAAAGCAACTATATCACCTTCGAAGGGATGCGGATGGCAGAAATACATATTGCATCTAAACAGTATGATAAAGCATTGCCATTACTTCTTAAAGATTTAAAACTTGCAAAGGATAGGAATGATAGAAACCAGGTAATGCGGTTGTTACTGGATATTGGGAGGTCTTATGAAGGAAAGCAGGATTACAGCAAGGCATTTTATTTTGCAAAGGATCTGTTGCGGAGTGCGTTGTCTCACGGAGCCAATCAATACATACGCGACGGATATCAATTAATGTCCGTCCTTTACGATCATCAGCACCGGGTTGATAGTGCTTACTTCTATTACAGGCAGTATACCTCCATGAAAGATTCCGTATCCTTTGATGAATTCAGTAAAGGGCTCGCTATTTACAAAGCGTCAACCGAAAGTGAGAAAAAGCAGGCACAGATAGCATTACTCAAAAATGAAAAGCTAATCAATAAACAGCAGTTACAAATCAGGAATCAGCAACTCAAAAGTGCATCCTTTCTTAAAAATATCTTATTTGGATGTTTGTTAGCTGTAGGATTAGGTGGCATATTTTTTTTCAGAAATATTATACTGAAACAAAGGAATGAAGAGCACCGGCGGGAAATAATAGAAAAGGAATTAGATCTCCAAAGGCTGGAAAGTGAAAAAACGAAAAGCGAATTGCAGCAACAAGCCACCGAATTGAAAATGCAGGCGCTTCGTGCTCAAATGAACCCTCATTTTATTTTTAATTCGCTTAATTCTATTAACCGCTTCATCCTTCAAAACAATAAGGCGCAGGCTTCCGAATACCTTACAAAGTTTTCAAGGCTGATCAGGTTAATATTGCACAATTCACAGGTTTCCCTGATTCTATTGGAAAGTGAACTGGTGGCACTGCAGCTCTATCTTGAATTAGAAGCTGTGCGATTTGATCATCATTTTACATTTCATATCAGCATAGATGGCAACGTCGATGCTTCTGAAATTAAAGTACCTCCCCTTATCATTCAGCCTTATGCAGAAAATGCCATTTGGCACGGGTTGATGCACAAGGAAGAGAAAGGGCATTTGCAAATTGATCTTTTTGTGCAGGAAGATATGCTGTATTGTAAAATATCGGATGATGGTGTCGGGCGGAAAAAAGCAGTAGAGCTAAAAAGTAAATTGCCTTCCACACATAAATCTATGGGCATGCAAATCACTGCAAACCGTATTGCGATGCTCGTGAAAGAGAAACAATCTGCAACACAAATAATGGTTACTGACGTGGTATTGCATGATGGGACTTCCGGGGGCACTGAAGTATTATTAAAGATCCCGATCTACTATGATTAAAGCAATTCTTATTGATGATGAGGTACACTGCCTGGAGGCTTTAAGTCTCTTGCTTGCTGAGTTTTGTCCCGAAGTTGAGATATTGGAACATTGTCGTTTTGCGAAAAACGGATTAGAAGCGATTGAGCGATTTAAGCCGGACATTGTTTTTCTTGATATCGAAATGCCTGTAATGAGTGGTTTTGAATTACTGGAACAGTTACCAACTATTCCCTTTCATGTAGTCTTTACTACCGGCTACGATCAGTATGCCATCAAAGCTATCCGTTTTAGCGCACTCGATTATCTGCTAAAACCTATTGGTCCCCAGGAATTGTCCACTGCTGTAAAGCGGATTCAGCAGGTTGGTCATTTGCCAAAGGTCGACCAGTTTCAAATCTTGCTAAAACAAATACATGGCAAAACCAGCGGCTTTAATAAAATCGCAATACCCACTACAGATGGTTTTGAACTGATACCTTCAGAACAGGTAATGTATTGTGAAGCCAATAACAATTACACTCATTTCACGCTGAAAAACAACAATAGGATAATAGCGTGCCGGACTTTAAAAGAAATTGAAGAACAATTAGAAAGTTTACCATTTTTTGTACGGGTGCACCACTCTTACCTTGTTAATTTAAATGAAGTAACTACGAATTTTCGCTCCCGAAAATAAGCCTTTCAGGGGATTGGCGAAATAGCTTTTTGTAATTTTAAGGTATGAAATACAACAATAAGTTTTCGGAGCATTACGCTGATTTATTAGAAGGCCAGTATGACTGTATTGATCGCATTGTATTGAATGCTTATTATCCGAAGCTGTTAAGCGGGGGCGGTATTCGGGATTGGTGGCGGCAATTGCAAGGCAGTGACGAGGGTCTTGGTACGGCGGCATTGATGCGGATGGCAGGTGTGGTGAGCCAGCGTGTACAGGCATACTGCAAGAAAAACAATATTGCTTTTATACATTATCAAACGGGCGAACGCAAACATGAAGATGCGGCAAAGCTACTTCCGGCAGATGCTGCTTATGAGGGTATCTTCGCCATATTCTGTTCAAGGGCTACAAGCATCTTGTGGGAAGTACATGAATTTGGGAATGGAAAGATAGATATACGTCGTAAAAAGAAAGCATCACTGGTTAATCATTATTATTTTCACATTAAGGATAAGCAATGGGGGCATATATGTATTCGGATGTGCGCTCATCCGCCATTTAGTTGTAACGTGATTCTAAATGGCCACGAGTGGGTGGAAAACCATAAGAGAACTGCCAGCCTTCAGTTTACCAAAGAAAGCAATTGTTTTACATCATATACGGATGGGGAAAAGTTATCTCAAATTGCAGACACTCTGAAACATCAGGGGCAATTAGAGAAGGTTTGCCAACGATGGGTTTATGGTTGTTTGTGGTTTGCGCTTGATTATGAAGCGCAAAAAAGAACCGGGTTTTCCTACAGGTTTTCTGTTTATCAGGTAGAGTACAGCCGCAACTTTTTATTTAAAAGAGGCAGGCAGTTAGACAATGTCTATCAACACATCATCAATTTAACAAGGGAAAGAATAGACATCCCTTACCTGAAAACGTTATTGGGCAGAAAGACCCGGCCATACATAACCAAACACCATTCTTCTGCACCGGAGGTACATGTTCAGACACCTGATTACAACTTGACGGTATTTAAAATACACGTTGGCAAACTAACGCTCAAGCTGTATGACAAAGGCGAACGTACCCTTCGGGCAGAAGTAGTAGTACACAACACAAAGGAGCTGGGATGCAAAAGAAGCCTGGAATATTTTGAAGCTATGGTTGTTAAACTCAACGCACTGATGGGCAGTTTTATCAATAACCTTACTTATGCCCATGCTGCTATTATAGATGATGGTACGATGGCAAATCTTAGCAATCCGGTACAAAGAGGCAAAACAAGGCTTGCAGGAATAACATTGACAAAGAAACGAAATGTGGCTTTGATGGAAAGTGTATTGGCATTAATGATATATCCCAAAGGCTTCAGTTGTGTTGACCTCAAAGAAATAATGCACAAGAAACAGTTTAAGGATTATACCATCAGCAATGCCCGCTATGACATGCGCAAGCTGAAGGGAAAAAAGTTTGTTCAAAAGATAAAAGGCAAACAAAATTATCAGGCAACAAAGCAGGGCATACAAATAATGTCATCAGCATTATGCGTATGGAAACAAGAACTAACGCCATTTTTGGCCCTTGCCAATAAAGAAGGTATTGATCAGCAAAGCAAAGAACTCAATACAGTGGAAACGCACTTTTTCAATGCACGAAGAGAAATAGGCCATATTTCCAATCTTTATGGTATCAAAATAGCAAGCTGAAAAAGTGTCAACTTGTTGATAGTTTTTTATCAGTTAGCGCCTAAATATGTCCGGGGCGAAGGAGGCTATCTTATTATGAGTGATGGATCTTCGATAAATGTTTCACGTAGCCGAAAGGAAGCCTTATTGAAATTTTTTTAAAAAATCATACCCTTTTTACCAAATACATCTTTAAAGAGGCAACTACTCAGTGGCACTTGTATTCTGCATGCCCGGGAAGTAATTTTCAATCGTATTGATTATTGGCCAATAGATATACAGTATTCCTGCAAATTACCTGATCTGGCGATTTGGACTGATCAGTTTACACAGGGTGAATTCAATTTTCTACTCATTCACTTTAAAATAAAAAAAATGAAAAAATTAAGTTTCCATCTTGTAATGATGCTATCGGGTATCGTAATGATGTGTATGTTTACGGGTTGTGATAAGGAGGCTCCAACGGATCAGGACTTCAACCTGGATGTTCCACTGAGGGGCGGCAAAAGTTTCGGGTATATTAAGTTCAGGCAGGATCCTGATCCTGCAAAAATCATAGATTTAGGCATCAGGGTTCGTAATCTTGCACCGAACAATCAATACCTGCTGCAAAGGGCTGTTGATGAGAGCAATGTGGTTGATGGTAACTGCACCAGTACTTCATGGCTTACTTTGGGAAAGGGACGAACACCTCACGCTATTATGACGAATGCCCGGGGCGAGGGTGAAGAGGAATTATGGCGTGATATCACTGCCATTCCATCCGGGTCAAGATTCGATATTCATTTCCAGGTTGTAGATGCTGTTACTTTGGCCGTTGTTCTAACGAGCGATTGTTATCATTATACAGTAAGGTAGCAACTTATTTACGCAGAATATGATTTAACCTCCCGGTTTTTTAACGGGAGGTTAAACTAATCGTAGCCATTGACTCACGAACGTTTTTGGTGGGTGCCTATGCGTATATAATCCATACAATAAAGTTTGTTGGTAACCTTAACAAATTGTCTCTGGGGACTATAGAACGGTAGGATCAGTGAAATACCTTTCAGTTTCTGCTACCCAAAGATATATTTTCCGGCGCTTTATCGTTTTTATCTTGTTATCGATAACCAAATGATCAAACTTTGACCTGCAAATCTCAACCACTGCGATAAACTCTTTGGCAGTAACATGCCGGCCTGTTGGAATGGAAGAGCTGGTGGCCCTTAGCTCTTTTAACTGCCGGAGAATTTCCTGTTGGATGGTTTTCAGGTTATTCGATTCTTCAATGGGAATAATCACTAAAGAGGTCACCTCAAAAAATTAACTCTTATAAATTAATGCATTGATTCACCCATTTAAAGCTGTAAATTTAGATAACACATCATGCCATGCCATCTTTGCGGCGTTCTTTTATTGTACTGCTTTTACTTTTAAATTATTTTAATAATTACGGGCAATTTAATTCTCCTGTTCCATTACGCTTTAAACAGCTTACTGCTAAAGACGGGTTAATCAGCTCTCCCGTTAGAAATATATATCAGGATAAAACAGGCTACATCTGGTTTTGTACGCACGATGGGTTGCAGCGGTTTGATGGAAAAAACTTTAAAAATTTTTACAGCAACCCCGGTGATTCCAATAGCCTTGGCTCGGATGCAATTACCGATATTAAGCAGGATAAACTCGGAAGGTATTGGATTGCAATGGGCGATAACGGCGGTCTCTGTATATACAACCCCGCTAACGAAACATACATACGTTTTAACGGAGCCACCAGTAAAGATTTCAGTGAAAATGCGGACCAACTGTTTAACGTGCAGTTTACCCCCGACGGTAATACAGCCCTTATATCCAGCTATAACGGTTTTTTCAAATTTGATGTTTCCTCTTTGAAATACAAGCGGTTTACTACGGTTAACAGCGATTTGCTGCACAACTGGACGGAACAAATACTTCCTGTGAACAATACTCTTTTTATAGTCATCACGCATGTTGGTTTTCAGGTGTTTAATGTCAGTAAGGATATTTTTTATAGCGATGAAGAACCCCCTGTTTTTAAAAATTTGCCCCTTGTTGCAAAACGCAACGAGCCTACTACAATAGCAAAGGGTGACAAGGGAATGTATTGGTTTGGTACCTGGGCCGGCCACCTTTATTGTTATGATTCGTTACAAAACTCGATTACACAAATAGACCTGGGCACAGCCTTTAAAGGACGAAACATGAATAAGCTGATCATGAGCCTGGCCAAAGATGATAAAGGAAATTTTTACCTCCGTACCGCCGATGCAGACGTTTATTATTTCAATACAAAAAGCAATCGTATAGAAGCGCAATATGTAAGCGACTCATCACGGGTTTCCTCTTACCTGGCGTATTCAACGGGTTCTCTTTTTTACGACCGGCAAAAAATCTTATGGGCGGGGAGCAATACGGGTGTTAACAAATTTCACCGGACGAATGATCTGTTTATTCATCCGGATATTGAAAACGGTAAAAAGCTCATGCCTTCGGCACTGTTGCAATCAAGAAACGGGCATATCTGGGTGGGAACGAATTCAGGGCAAGGTTTGATTGAATTAGATAAGGATTTTAAAAAACTTCATCAATATCGCCGTTTTGAAGGCAGTAATCATTTATATTTAAACGGCATCAGGCATTTGTCGCAAGCCGCAAATAGCAATATTTTGATCAGCCGGAATGGGTTTAGCATCCTTAACCCGGTTACTGGCGAAAAAGATGATTTTACAGACATTCCTGATTTATCGGCTACCGCAATTAATATGGCCGTGGAAGACGATGATAAACAGCTCTGGCTCGCTTCGTGGAAAGCAAAACTTATCCGGCTTGATCCTGTGCAACGAAAGATAGCTACCTTCCCGACTACCGGCGTAACCTATATTCATGCAAAAGATAAAAATAAATTGCTGCTGCTTATCTATGATAAAGGCCATAAGCTGTTCACGTTTGATATGGCTACCGAAAAGTTTTATCCGGAGCCGTATTATTTTTTTAAGCAGCGGGATTCGACTTTTATTCGTCAATGCGGTGTAGCCCTGGACGTAAAATTTTATGGTGATAAAATCTATGTAATTACCTGGCAGGGATTGCATGTTCTGAATAAAAGCACCGGTACATCAAAGCATTACAGCCGATCTACCGGACTGCCATCCAACCGTATTCATTCCATTGAAAGAGATAATAAAGGGAACATATGGCTGGGCACGCAACAGGGGCTTTCGCTGTTTAATCCCCGCACACAAACTTTTAGAAACTACGGTGCAAATGAGGGTTTGGATGATCTCGCATTTCAAATTGGTGGTATCTCAAAGCTACATAACAACATGATACTGGCATCTACTTCTTCTGCTTTGGTTGCTTTTTCTCCGGATAGTATGTTGTCTTTGCAGAGTCCTACGCCACCTGTAATTACCGGATTGCGGATAGGCGACAGAGAAATACCCGTTAGAAAGGATGGGCGTTATTTTGTTTCGTACCGTTCAAACAACATCAGCATTGATTTTGCAACGCTCAATTTTATTGATCCGGGCTCTGTTCGCTATCAATACAAATTAGAAGAATTTGATAAAAACTGGATAAATGCCGGGAATGCTACTACGGCTACGTATAACAACCTCGACGGCGGAAATTACACATTCAAAGTAAAGGCGGCCAATGCTGCAGGCGAATGGAATGAAGCGGCTACCAGTATTCGCTTTTTAATATCAAGGCCTTTTTATAAGCAGGCCTGGTTTATGATACTTGTGACTTTTAGCTTTTTGGCAATGGTATATGCTTTTTACCGTGTCCGCCTGCAACGTGTGCTGGAGGTACAACGCCTTCGTAATAATATTTCCAGCGACCTGCACGACGAAGTGGGGTCAACCTTAAGCAGCATTTCAATGCTCAGCACATCGGCGCAACATTCATTGAAAAACAAGCAAACGGAACCGGCAGCCATGCTGGTAGAGCGTATCAACAGCAGCTCAATGCGCATACTTGAAGTGATGGACGATATTATCTGGGCCATCAACCCTCAAAAAGATTCGATGGAAAGCATGATGGCAAGAATCAGGGAATTTATGAATGATATTTCCGATGCCAACGGGATTACTATTCACCTGAATGCCGACCCGTTGATAAACAAACTATCCTTTCCGATGAAAACAAAACGGAATTTTTATCTCATTTTTAAAGAAGCGTTGGCTAACGTTGCCGTGCATGCAGGCTGCAAACAGATTAATATTTTAGTTAAGAAAGAACACCATTCCATTATCTTACAGATCCGGGACGACGGTAAAGGATTTGACGTGGCTAAAAAGTGTAGCGGCAACGGGTTAAAAAACATGAAGCAGCGTGCGGTTGAAATAGGCGGTTCTTTTAACGTGAAGTCTGAAATAACGAAGGGGACCACGTTAACCCTGCATATACCTCTCCCATAAACAGGGCATTGTCCGGGTCGTATTATTTACTGAATATTTACTTCTTCAAATGCACAGGTGGATAATATACGAGTAACCATATTTGACGACAGCGCCGACATGAGGGAGGGTTTGTTTCACCTGATCTCCATGACGCCGGGTTTCACGCTCTCCGGCTCCTTTCCCGATTGCACGCACGCCATACAAAACATAGAGCAAACAAAGCCGGATGTGGTTTTAATGGACATTGACATGCCCGTGATTAGCGGCATTGAAGGAGTGCGTATAATAAAGGGCAGTTTCCCTCAGTTAAATATTGTAATGTTGACCGTTTTTGAGGACGATGATAAAATATTTGAAGCCCTGCGATCCGGTGCCACCGGCTATTTGCTGAAAAAAAACCATCCTGCCAAATTATTGGAAGCCATACAGGAAGTGCAGCGGGGCGGTGCCCCGATGAGCGAAAGCATTGCTAAGAAAGTAGTTGAGTTTTTTAGCAACGGGAACAAACCTGTACATAATGAATACATGCTATCCGTAAGAGAAAAAGAAGTACTGCATTACCTGGTGGAAGGACACAGTTATAAAATGATTGCTGCCGACATGTACATCACCGTGGAAACGATACGAACCCACATCAAACACATTTACGACAAGCTTCACGTTCACTCTAAGAGCGAGGCAGTAATAAAAGCCATCAAAGACCGGCTGGTTTAATCTCCCCCCTTTATGGTATTGTTTGCTGATTTGTATTGATAGAATTTAGCAACTCGAATCCAGGTTGATATTCTCTGGCTTTTCAGCTTAAAGGATTTTTCTGCTTCTGATCATTTGGTGTTAAGCCAACAATTTAATCCGCTGCTATAGTAATAAACGCTACAATTACCTTTTATTTTAATTATAAACGCCATGAAAAAATTGAGTACGAAAGCAACCGCCATTTTACTTTTAACATTAATCATTATGTCTTGCGAAAAGCCCGATGAAGTGCCACCAGCTTGTTCTTCAGGTAAAGACATTAGGACAATCAATGATGATTTGGTTCCCCAGAGCATTAAAGACAAAATTTTTAAACCGGCACCGGGTTCTACCTACTATCCAAAAAGCAATCCTGCCTCTAATGTAAATGGAAAAACGCTCGTTATACCTGTAGAGTATCCAAGTCTTCCCCGCAACACCAGTATAACTGTTTCTAAAATCAATGATGATTTCTTTTCAACAGCAGGTTTTGGAAACAATAGCATAAACTCTTATTTCATTGCAAATTCCTATGGAGAGTTTAAGCTTACAAATGCCGGAACTCCTTCCTGGGTGTCGTTGATCAGGGATACGGCTTTTTATAATGCCGGGCAGCCGGGAAATGACCGAACATTAAATGTGCAACTGGCTAAGGATGTATGTGAGGCAGCATCTGTTGACTGGAATGCTATGGACCTCAATCACGATAGAAAGATTACAGGAACTGAAGTGCAGATTGTTTTTTTATATAGCGAGCCTACCAGCGAGGTTACTAAATCTGGCGCTGCTCGTGATTTCTCTTTTATGATCAGCACCAAATCCGGATCTTTTACTATATCTAATAAATTTGTATTCATTCTATGTAAAAACAATTCAGATCCTACTAAGGACATTGATCCTATTGCCTATAACTATGTTACTTTGAGGCATGAACTGATACATGCCTTTTTTGGCACACCTGGACCAGATCGTTATGCAAACAATCCATATGGAACAGGTGATTACGATCCTATGAGTAATACAAACGAAGGATCTACAATGATGAATATGGTTGACAGAATGAAATTAGGCTGGATCACTCCAAAAATATTATCGTATGATCATACCCCTGATCCTCAGAAGTGCTATAGTTTTCCAAACTCCGAATTAAACAAAGCTGCACTCGTATTGTACAACGATCGTTACCCGGATGAATGTTGGGTAGTAGAAAACCGATTCAAAACCGGTTCAACGTTTCCTCAATTTGATTCAGGACTTCCTGAATCCGGTCTTGCAGTCTGGTGGCTTAATTTAAAAACAGAACAAATTTTTATTGTTAATGCCTCGAAAGCCCCAGGCAGACCTGACACTGTTGCTTATCCAAAATCAGGTGCTTTGTTCCAATCTACCAAGGGATATATACCTTTATATCCTGCTGTGGGTCCGGTTGCTTTCTTTCTGAGAAAAGTTTCAGCTCCAGGTTTAACCATGTATGCTGAGTTTTAAAAGTTATCACTTGTGAACCTCAAAAAGGTAGAGGAATGGGGAGAGGATTTCCATCTCGTATTTACTTCACCTAAATCAATAAAAATGAAAAAGTCAAGCATATGGGTAACCTTGATGGTTATTTGTGCTTTACCCGTTCCTATTACAGTTCAGGCGCAGGTAGAGCCGAAACCAAAAAAGTACGATAATACACAATGTTAGCTACAATAAAAGAGCTTCTCTTTTAGTTTTTTATGGTTGTATATTTATTTCTCCTTTCTTCTTCACATCAAAATTTGTTGTTATGAACCGCCGCTTATTTCTTCAGTTTCCTTTTGTTGCTGCCCCTCTTGCTTTAGAAGCCAAACAACAACGGAAAGACAGGCCTAAAAAAGGCATTAAAGTAGAGAAGGACAAAAACCGCAGTAATGAAAATCTTGAGTTGGGCAGAGTAGGCTCACGTATTGACACCAAAGTATCTTCTGAAGACAGTGATAAGGATTTGTTTATCTATGAAAGCCGAACCGTTGGAAAAGGAGGGCCGCCGCTTCATGTACATCCCCGTCAGGATGAATGGATTTATGTGTTGCAGGGTAAGTACGTATTTCAAGTAGGTGAGGAAACTTTTCAACTGGAAGCAGGGGATTCCCTCTTGGCACCCCGAAATGTACCCCATGCTTTTACCTACGCAAGCGAAGGGCTTGGAAAAATGATTATCGTCTTTCAACCGGCAGGCAAGATGGAAGCATTTTTCCACGAAGCTCATGAAATCGCAAAATTGAAGAAACAACTGACAGCAGCCGAAGCAAAAGATATGTGGCGAAGGCATGACATGGAATTGGTTGAGGCAAGACTCTAGGTGGAAGAAATGAAGAATAAGTCTTGAAGCCGTGACACAGCTCTGCCTAACCGTTGAGTTTTACTGTAGCTAACATTAAGTGGAGTAGACGAAAAGCCCCCAAAACGAAGCCCCAATACTTATGGTGTACTGGGGCTTTTTGTTTTACTCCATGTTGACCGAAGCCGGCGCAGCTATTGGGTGCAAAGTAGCCGACTTGGATTGAGGATATTGTTGTCCGATTAGCAGCTTTGTGCTAACCCTCTACGCTTTTTTTGCTGCCAGTGCATTATAATCACGCTTTGTAATTGTTCTGAATCACCTGTGCTTTCATTTTATCAGCCTTCTGTCCTGCTTTTCGTTATTCTCAGGCATACTTCTTCCTTTAC
>JBGSYC010000193.1:0-4154 GCA_041751095.1 Flavihumibacter sp. | reverse complement strand
AATGGACCGGGAACCACGAATATTTATCAAAGCAGGTCGTCCGGGCATCCCGCTACTCAACCGCACCTGCACACCTGCCGCTTTTCCCTGCAAAGAGTTTTGAATATTAGTATTGCCCACAGCGGATAATTGCTCCCCGTTAACTTTTTGTGAAGCGTATCCCAATGATTTTTGATCGCGCCTGATACCGAAAGCGGTTACCACTACAGTTTCCTGTTGCTGGCCTTCTGACCGTTTTAAAGCAATATTGATTGTTTCAGACTTATTTACGGCCACCTCCATTGTTTCAAAACCCACGTAAGAAATTACTAAAACGCCGGCATTCCCAGGTATAACAATAGAAAACTTTCCACCTGTATTGGTAGTTGTACTAACCTGAGTTCCTTTCAAATTTATAGTTGCTCCCGCAAGAGGTTCACCTTTTTCATCGCTTACATTTCCTGTGATATTTAAAGATGTATTTGAAGCAGAAATCTGAGTGCTGCTGAACTTAATTTCATTAGATTGATCTATAACAGTTGATCCTGATTGACCTGTTTCTCCACGCGCGGATTTAGGAATTATGGTGTAGTGCTCTAGGTCAACATACAGGAATAACAAATTGTTGGGATACAAAATTGTTTTAAGAATTTCTTCCACCGGAGTATTTTTCATTGAAACAACATCTACTGTTGTTGTCTTGTTTCTTACCGTGGAGCGTTCGTAAACGAACTTTGTTCCAAAAATCTCCGATACCTTATCCAAGGCTTCTTTTACCGCAATTTTTTTCCCAGAGGAAGTTTGCGAATAAGTTAAGGCAAAATTCAATAACAGGGTTAAAATAACCAGGAGTAATTGACGATAGCAGCTCGTTAGTTTTATCATTTTAAAAATTGTTTTTAGAGTTGAAGCATAGTTGAGTTTTTATTGTAAGAAGGGTTATACCTCTGTTGAACCTTCGCAAAGAAAATTTTCCTTGTGAGAAGAATTGGAAATAAATCGGTTTACAACAGATGAATTATTCCTATTTGTAAATAAACCGGAAGGTTTCTCACATGGCAATAGTCTTCGTTCAAGGGTTTCTAATCGTGTTTACACTATGTCATTAACTTAAACTCAGGATTAGAGAAAAACACAATCAACCCGTCATTGCGAGTGCCAAGTTTCCAGTCCCCTAAAAAGTTCAGCGTTCTTTTTAAATAACGGTTTTGAAATCAATTTTGACTGCCCTACTCCTGCCTTGAATGTTATCCAAAATAATACGTATAAAAAACAAATGCAAAAGCCACGGTAGTACAAAAGTTAAATCGAAGAACAATGAAAGGAACGGGCTGTTATCGTTCCTTTCTTGAATCTTCTTTGCCCGCCCGGCTGAACCGTTCGGACGGGGTTACTTTCTTTGATTCGAGACAAAGAAAGTTACAACACTGCCGGGAAACCGGTTTAAAGAAATCATTTATTTTTTGCTTTTAAATATCAGCGTGCTATCCTTTTTTTCAATGTCTATACCGAGAATGTTCGACAGTACAAAGACGACATTGCTCTCGCTTTTAAAAGGGATGGTTCCATCAATGGTTCTGTTGGCTAATTCAGCATCTTCTAATATTACTTTATGCCCGTACTGGTCTTCAATAGCTTGAATTATTTCACCTACAGTGGTATTATTTGTTAGCATTTTATTTTCTGTCCAGGCCTTATAAATCATGGGGTCTTGCCGTAGTTTTTGCAGATATCCGCTTGAATTACTATAGATTGCAACATCACCGGGCTTCAAGATCCATTGCTTATCTTTTTCAGCTTTTACCTGCACCTTTACGCTTCCTGATTCAAGTGAAACTGCGCTCTTGCCTCTCCGTTCTTTTACGTTGAAAACAGTGCCTAATACTTCTACCTGCAACAGGTTTGTATGGATGATAAATCTTTCATTTTCCTTAACCAGGCTTCCATTTTTATTTAAATGTTTTACATCAAAATATGCTTCTCCATTCAGCCACACTTCTCTTGCATTTTCATTTTTCCAATCTGATTTAAAAGCAATGTGGGAATGGGCATTAAGCGTTATTTGAGATTGATCGGGCAACACAATTTTTTTTATTTCACCGTACGCCGTAGCAAACTCCGTCGTTGTCTCTTTCTGTGAAGTGACATACCACAAAGCACCGCTGATGACTAATATAGCTGCTGCTGAAGCAGCAATCATCCATCTTCTAATACCTGACCTGAGCGGTATAACCTTTTCTTCTCCTTTATCAATTGTTCTGAATACTTTTTGCAGCACTTCTTCTTTATCACCCTTTGCAGGTTCAATCCTTTGAGCAGATAATATAAGTGCCAGTTGCCTTTCAGCTTCATTGAATGCTGCAAGATTAGCAGGTTCAGATGTTCGCCAGGCCCAAAATTTTTCTAATTCCGGTGATTTATATTTTACCCATTCTATGAAGTTTGCATCTTCTAAAAAATCTTCTACCCTGTAACTTTCGTAATTAATTTCCATTCGTGATTCACTTTAAACACCCATCGAAGAAACCTTCAACAATATAACAGGACAGCGTGAAAAGGAATTTTACCCCACCGAATAGAATTTATTTTTTTGAGTTAAGTAGATTATTCGAAAAATGAGGACGACGAATGCTGAAGTCACAGTAGTATAAAAGCTAAATCAAAGAACCTCGACGGGAATGGGCTGTTATCATTCCCGGCTGCTTTTTTTTGGTACTTTTTTGGGCAAGCAAAAAAGTACATAACGAATTTCAAATGGTAAAGAACAAATTGAAGTGAACGAAAATTTTCGGAGGAGTTACTTAAGAGGCAAAAGAAAAACGCATAATCATTAGAAATAGAAAGCCTTTGCAAAATAAATACCTAAGCCTATTATTTTTATGAGTAGAATATTTTTTTGTCACCAAAGCATTTGGTGAATGTAAAAGAAATTATTTCAGTTAAGCGAGTGCAGCCTTAGCCATGTAATTAAAATAATAAAGAAGAATTCGAAACATTTAATATTTGCCGCAGTGCGTCTAAAGCTCGGGCACTTAATTTATACGTTGCTTTAACTGTGATGTGCATTATAGAAGCAATTTCATCGTAATCCAGTTCCTCAAAATATCGCAGGTATATTACTTCTTTCTGGCGGGCACTAAGGCTGTTCATGGCAGCCAGTAATTTTTGTCGTTGTTGCGAAAATTCTTCTTTTCTTATTAACTCATTCTCTGCAGAAAAGTCCATTTTAAAATAATATTCATCTCCCAGTTCGCTCAATGAAACAGCAGAACTTTTATGAATATTCTTATTGTAAATTGATCCACGCAAAGAGACCAGCAGGTACGACTTAATATTTGTTACCTCTGCTAAGTTTGATTTATTCATCCAAATCTTTACAAACAAATCATGAATATGGTCTTTCACAAACTCGCTGTTATTCAGTAGCCGCATTCCATATTCGTAGAGGTTCTTAAAATACAGGTGATAAATTTTCTCAAACGAAGTTCTATCTCCCGCCTTAAAGGACTGCCAGATTAATGCATCATTGTTTGTGGCATACGACATTTAAAATGAATAAACTTAATCATGAAAAGGAATAACTAAAGTAAGACTTAATTTTTTGTACGTTTTACCCTGCTTGGAGGAAATCAATTCAACATAGTTGAACAAAAATATAAAAATCACTAATATTGCTTTTCCAAAATAAGATATGATACAAGTAATCAACAGAGCAATATACATTTTATAATTTGTAGCACAACATTGAAAAGAACCTGTTCAACTTATTAAAATTGCAGAGCATGCAGGGCTAGGATATGTAAATAAATAAAGGTTACTTTATTTATCAGTTACATCATGTATTTTGAGTAACCAACTACTCAGAAATGCTTGAAGATAAAATTGAAAAATTTTTGTCCATTCTAAATGAACGTCAGAAACGCTTATACCTGACTATGGAGGCAGAGGAGATAGGTCATGGCGGCGTTCTGATTGTTTCGAAAGCCTCTAATGTTTCCCGCAAGACAATTATCAAGGGGAAAAAGGAGTTGTATGAATTCAAGAATAAAGATACTACTCAGATAGCTGATGAAATCCAAACTGTTGATCGGATAAGGAGAGAGGGAGGAGGGCGTAAAGACATAACAGAACAAGATCCTGGACTAATGAATAAATTGGAGCTTATGCTTGAGCCT
>JBGSYC010000192.1:0-3425 GCA_041751095.1 Flavihumibacter sp. | reverse complement strand
GGGAACATGATATTTTGAAATTTCTTGTAGTCTTTATATTCAACAACACTTGCCACTTCTCCCATCTGCGTTTTTTCCGTTGACTCTACCTTTTTTAACAGACCTGTTTTAACATCATAATATTCGGTAGTTTTTTTCCCTGAAGCTGATGTTACCATTAACTTGTAAGCGTCGTCTCCGTTTACTTTTTCTATTCCTTCAACAGAAATCTTGTAACCCGGCCCGGTATATTTCAATTGTGGAAATACACCCCCCTTATCTTTTTTGCTTTCGATATCATCTGCAGACATTTCTTTTTTCTGTCCCTGCATTTCCTGGTATCCTTTGGTGCCATCAAAAACAGACTTCATTACCGTATTCCCGTTAAACTCTACCGTCGTTAACTCCTTATCCGGATTCATCCTCTTCATATTTCCTTTTAGGGCCATCCCCTGCACAGAAGCATCAAAATCAATATTCACGGCATTAACCGTTTTTACAAGTGTTTCTCCGCCAATAGCATCGATATATTTTTTGATAATGCCGGCAGCATTCACGGACGCGTCAGCTTTTTTGGTTTCTGCAGCAGCCGCGGGCCTGGCATACCGGTCAAAATATTTCACCGGGAATTTCAGGTTTGCCAGGGTAGGCGCAAATTCGCTGGCTTTACCGGTCATCACGATGCGGGCATTACCCGCCGGTATGTACTTTTGAGCAGCTTTCTGAATCTCTTCGAGTGTAACCGCGTTTAATTTTTGGAGATAGGTGCGATAGAAGTCCTTTGGTAGTTTTTCCACGGCAATATTCAGGGCGAAATCAGCGATTGTGGCAGGATTTTCAAGCGACAGTGCGAACCGTCCGCTAAGATAATTCTTTGCATTCTGTAATTCTTCGGCACTAACCTTGTCGTTCCTGATCTTGTTGAGCTCATTCATAAATTCCTGAACGGCACTGTCAGCTACGGCATTGCGTACGCTTGCAGAGGCAGTAAAGGAACCTGAGCCAAAGCGGTCGTTCGTAGTGCTGGAATAAGCCCCATAAGTAAAGCCGCGCTTTTCGCGGAGGTTGTTGAACAAACGCCCGTCTGCGCCACCGCCTAAAATCTCGTTTGCCAGCAATAGCTGAAAATAATCAGGATTGCTTTTCCGGTAATCTATCGGGTGCGTTACTTTGATGATCGTTTGTACCGCATTAGGCACATCCACCACGTTTATTTCCGGCGCTTTTAGCGAAACCGGCGCGGGGACAGGGTTCATTTGAGCCTTACTCCCTTTCCAGTCTGCGAAATATTTGACTGCTATTGCCTTTGCCTGAGCTACATTAATGTCTCCAACAAAAACAAGGTAGCCACGGTCAGGAGTGACATATTTGGCATATGCATTTTTTATGTCGTCGAGCGTAATATTATTGTAGGTTTCTTCGGTTTCAAATTCGCCATAGGGATGGGAAGTGCTGAAGTTTAAAGCATTTACCACGCGCGTGGAAATAGCTTCGGCGCTTTTTTCGCCGGCTTTCAGGCCCTGCAAAGAAAGCTGACGGAGCTTCTCTAATGAGGCTGGTGGAAATGCAGGATTGCGCAGGGCATCTGCCATCAGGCCAACGGCCTTGTCCACATGCCTTGTAAGCACACTTACCGAACCTCCTGAAGCACCCGCACTTACGGAGGCGCCTATAAGGTCAACCTCTTCATCAAACACCGCTTTAGTCCGGGTTTTGGTGCCTTCGTTCAACATTTCACCTAAAAGCCCGATCACCCCTGCTTTGCTTCCCTCCAGGATCGGAGACCGGTCTATCCGGTAAGATACCCTCACTTTTGGGGCCTTATGATTTTCCACCACCAGAACCTGTATTCCGTTGGATAGGGTAAATGTTTGCGGATCGTTGATTTTAATCAACGGAGCCGGTTGTGGTTTAGGCGGCCTGGCACGGTTGATCTGTGAAGACGCAGACATAAACAAGCTGCTGAATAAAACAGCACAAACAAAAAATTTTACCATCTTATATAATTGTGAATTGAGGATCATATTGTTTGAAACATTTTACCTTGCCTTTTTTGAGACATTTACTTTGCCGGGAGATAATATAAAACCACCCGCTGATTTTTGTTTAAATATTTTTTTGCCGCAGCACGAATATCTTCTTTTGTTATGGAGAGGTATTCATTCAGTTCTGTATTGATCAGGCCGGTATTGCGATGATAGGTGTAATTGTTTGCGAGTTCTTCAGCGACCCTCAGCGTGGATAAATTAACATCGGCATACTGGCTTTCATACGAATTTTTTAATTTCTGCAGCTCCTTGTCGGAGATGAGCTCCGTTTGCAGACGTGCGATCTCTTCGTCCATATCTTTTAATATGTCATCCAGTGATACGTTGGCGTTTGGTAAGCCGTAAACGAAATAGGTGCTATAATCCTCTCCACTTATGCTTTGCGCGCCAACCTGCAATGCATTCTTCTTTTCATCAACCATTTTTTTAGGCAAACGTGAGCTGGCTCCTCCTGATAATACCTCACTTACCAGGTTCATTACTTTCTCGTCTTTTTCTTTTATCCCAGGTACCCGGTAAGCCACCAGGATAGCAGGAATCTGGATATTTGCGTCGTAAGCGGTGTCTACAATGGCAGTGGTTATAGGCTCTTCTTTTATTGCCGGCTGAACAACTGCAGGGCCTTTTGGTATTTCCGAGAAATATGATTTCACCAATGCTTTTGTCTTTTCTATGTCAAAATCTCCGGCGATAGTAAGAACCGCATTATTGGGTGTATAATATTTTTTAAAGAAGGCTTTGAATTCCTCCAGCTTTGCGGCGTTAAGATGTTCCATGGAACCAATCGGCGCCCACTGGTAAGAATGTTTCCTGTATAGCCTTTTCAAAATTTCCGGAAGAATCTGCCCATATGGCTGATTGTCCATCCGGAACCTTTTTTCTTCCTTGACCACTTCCCGTTGCGTATTTACTCCTATTTCGTTTATAACGGGATGCATCATCCGCTCTGATTCGAGCCATAACCCGGTTTCCAGCTGGTTACTTGGAAAAACTTCATAGTAGAACGTACGGTCCTGTGAAGTGTTGGCATTATTTTGTCCGCCGTTTGAGGAAACAAGCCGCTGGAATTCGCCTCGCTTTATATTATCGCTGCCTTCGAATAACAAGTGTTCGAAAAAGTGGGCGAAACCTGTTCTTGAAGTGTCTTCATTTTTCGAGCCTACATGGTACATTACTGATATCGCCACCACAGGGGCTGTATTGTCTTTGTGCAGGATTACGTGCAACCCGTTCTCAAGGTCGTATTCGATAAAGTCAATTTTTTGCGCAGAGGCTTCCAGCGTTAGCATCCCCACACCAAATACCAGTCCTGCTAATACCTTTTTTATCATATATATCGTGTCGTTTCTGCAAATATATTGTGCAGCCACTTATTACAATCATTTAATCGTGTTAATT
>JBGSYC010000191.1:0-3143 GCA_041751095.1 Flavihumibacter sp. | reverse complement strand
TATATTTGCATTATGTTTTCTGCTGATGTGAGAAGTAATTATGACACCCCTGATTGGGCATCACTTATCGGCCTGCTGCATGATCGTGACCGTGAGATGTTGATCCTGCGCGAAGAGATAGCCCGTTAAAAAAAGACCTCGCTGGCGTTGGCCAGGATATGAAAGAATTACAACGCATACTGAACCTTCGCAACAAGAAGATATTTGGTTCTACGAGTGAAAAAAAAGTATCCGTATCCAGTCCGCTAAAAGACTATATTGATTATGAGGAAGTCAATAAAGATCAGGTGGTAGCGCCATTAAGCGGAAAGGCTACTGCAACCCTGAAAAAGGAGAGATACCCTAACGATCACCCCGGACGCTATCCTTTACCGGATCATTTACCACGTGTGGATGTACATCTTTATCCCTTAGATCATCAGGGGGGAAAGGAAATGCCGCCACTCATCACAGAGCGACTGGCACTTAAATATGAAATACATGTAGAGCGAACCATACGCCATAAATTTTCCCGTGGCAACAAGTTCCTGGTAGCGCCTTTCCCGATTGAAGATCCTTTTTACAGGTATAAGGCTACGGTACAGACTGTTGCCATGCAGCTTAATATGCGTTTTGGATTGCATCTGCCTTATTACCCGGTTTCAGCAATTACTCGTGGAAGCCGGTATAAACTACGTCACCCTGTTAAGCTGGGTCGCTCGTGGATTTGAATTATTATCCCCTTTTCAACCGGTGCTGGCTGCTGAAGTAATAAAAGATACCAGGCTTCTATGTATGGATGAAACAGGTTTTAGAGTTTTGGACACTCCCCGGAAACTACATGCTTTTAAGCATCAACACAAAAATCAGGATCAACCGGGTGATGCATCACAACACAACGATCAGTCAGAAGAACCGGGAGCGTTTGAACAGGAAATAGCTACAGGTATCGCCAAAGGGAAAGCAGTGATGAAGGGGATGATGTGGGGTATACTCAATCAGGATAAGGGTCTTATACTGTTTGATTTTTCCGGAACCAGGGCAACGGTGCAGGCCCGGCGCTTATTGAATAGTTTTAATGGGCTGCTGATGACCGACGGATACTGCGTTTACAGTAAGTTGGCCGGGGAGTCAGAAAATCGTATTACAAATCTAAACTGTTGGGCGCATGCCAGAAGATATGCATAGTAGAATAATATGCAAAGTACGCCTGTATAAGCTGCCTAATCAGCTGCATTTATCTACGAAACACTTAGCATATTAATATGGCTTTTAGTTTTGGCCTGGGTAATATCGCCCAGAACTAAAAAGCCAATAAATGCAAGAAGTTATTGTAAAAATCAGTCTGCTTATCGATGCAGCGCATGGACATCTTAAACAACAAGGATTTTTAACCAGTACAATTGAAAAGTACAATCGATGCTGGGAAAAAATTGCCGATTACATGTCCAGATCACGAGTTCAAATTTATAACCGGAACGTTGGCCAGAATTATCTTGAACATCTTTTCAAGGGTTTTTCTTATTCAAAACTCAGCAAGCGGGACAAAGCAATCGTAAGAAAGGTTCAGTACCTTACTGAATTTCAAGAGAAAGGTACTGTTCCAAAGAAGCGAAAAAAACCGGAAGCCAAGTTTATTGGCAGTATTGGCAAATTGATGGAGAGCTTTCTTCTGGCAAGGCAGGAAGCTGGCCTTTCTGCCAGTACTGCAACATCCACTAAGCAGTATCTTCACGTTTTCCTCACATTCCTGGAAATGCAGGGAATCAACTCTCTTCATGCCATCAAACGGCACCATGTCATAGCCTTTGTTGAATCACAGAAAAACAAAAGCCTTATTACACAATATTGTCTGTTCGGTGTTATAAAGAGCTTCCTGATGTATCTATACTCCACTTATCCGGATACCGGCAATCTGTCATCCATCATCCCAAAAGTCAATTATATCCGACAGGCAAATTTACCTTCCGTCTATTCCAGAGAGGAGATCCAATCCTTACTATCAATTATTGACCGGGGAAATCCTAAAGGAAAAAGAGATTATGCCATCATGCTAATCGGTGCCCGGCTTGGATTGAGAGCATCAGACATTCTGGGTCTTACGTTTACAAGTAATTCTTTGGGATGAATGTAAGATAATGCTCGACCAGAAGAAAACAGGAATGCCACTGGAATTGCTCCTGAGTTCAGAGATCGGGGAAGCCATCATTGATTATCTAAAACATGGAAGACCTGTATCTGATTTGCCCTATGTTTTCCTGAGTCTGATACCTCCATTTGGACAGATGACCAATGTGGCAGCGAGTACAATAACCAGCAACTACCTAACTCTTGCGGGAATAGACACATCCTTGAGGAAGCACGGAACACACGTACTTCGCCACAGCCTGGTTGCAGCACTACTGGATAAAAAAACGCCGATCCACGTCATCTCCGGGACACTGGGACACAGTACGACAGATTCCAGCCGGCATTACCTGAGAATCGATACAAGGACTATGGAGCCCTGTACACTTCAGATACCTCTTGTGAGTTCGGAGTTCTATGATAAGGTGACCAGTTTCTTTTTTTCACCTAAAAAAAGGGAGGAAAGAAAATGAGAAACTACACAAGTATATTCGCCCCATTCATGGAGCGGCTCATTACTATGAAAAGAGGCTTGGGCTTTAAATGCGTCGGGATGGAATACAGTTATTCCATGTTTGACCGCTTTGTACTCAAAGAAAACATAACTACGCTCGGTATCACACGTGAATTGGCGGAAAAATGGTCGATACGTCGTCCCAATGAGTCCCAGCGAACCAGATATGTCCGGATTGCTGACGTAGCACAGCTCTCCGGCTTCCTGTGCAGTCTGGAGTATGAGTCCTATATTCCCAGGCTGCCCAAAATCCAACACAGTCATGTACCCTACATTTTCTCAAAGCATCAAATTGCGGCCATTTTTGCTGCATCCGATAAGCTGATGATAAAATGCAGCCGTCACGAAACTTCCATTAGCGCAATCCCGGTACTATTCAGAATGCTTTACAGTACAGGGATCAGGGTAGGTGAAGCCTTGGCACTCAGGGATACAGATGTAGATATTAAAAGCAAAACCATTTTTATCAAAGGCGCAAAAAACGGACGAGACCGCCGAATACCGATATCTGAATCGCTTGCAA
>JBGSYC010000190.1:0-21745 GCA_041751095.1 Flavihumibacter sp. | reverse complement strand
ATTGGCGCTAATGTTTGACGGTTTGCCCTTACATAAATTTCTGTAGTTTTCGCGCTTTTATGTCCAAGCATCCTGCTGATTGTTTTCAGCGGCACGGCCTTTTGAAAGCGCCCCGAGTGATCCGGATTGGATTCGAATATGTTGGCGTAATACCTTAAAAATCAAACCAAAAATATCATTCAAATAGATGGGGTCATGAAATAGACACCTTCTAATTTATGCTGATTTGCAGTGAATTGAAAGAACTATTTCTTGTAAAAATAAACCATTTTGTATTAAATAATGTTCAATTAATTACGATATAGGTTATTTACAGAAAACAGTTGAAAGATTTTTCAATGTAACTGAGGATATGCAAGTATTGAGAAAAAAGTTATCTAAGAAAGCTAATCAGTTGAAAGTGAAGCGGTATAGACTGGTACTACGTTTATACAACGAATCGCCCTCCGAATTGATTCATTCTCTTGCCAGTATCTGCCGGAGTACTGATGGTGCACAATATTTCGCCAATTTGTGAAATCATTCGTGCGGCCCGCCATTATTTTTTTCTTATAGCCATTATCAGACCTGGAAAGGAATGGGAGCCATTACTCCTTACTGCACTGAACCAGGCCGACGTTTTTTTTATTTTCTGGTGCCACCCATTTCGCTGAATCTTCTTATTTGAAACCGGAATACGAAGCGAAAATCAAAATGAAAAAAGACAATGTGTCCCAATAATACAAGACGAAACCGTTCTGGTGGGCGAATTGGCTACATATGAGGAATCAACCTGAGAGAGGTTGTATTTCATACTCCGATCAGAACTCGCCTGAGTCAATAGTTCATGTTTTTTTACTCATCAAATTACTCACTGTTTTCTTGAGCAGAAATGAATAATTTGATATAGTGTATAAACAAAAACAGCTTAAAAAATCAACTATTTGAAGCTTTTTGAATAATTTTAATTGCCAAGTAAACGGACCGGACGGGACGGTCATTGGCTTTAACAGCTTTACAGTATCTTACTCCTTCTTACTTCTAAGTAATTGGCTTTAAGCCTTTTACAACAATCTTGCATTTTTTCAAATCTTAGCTTTACCAGGCTTGATCTTGTTTTAATAGACTAAAAAATAGACTAAGCCATGCGTTTACCTATCAAATTAGTATGCAAGAAAAACAAGGTGCGTAAAGACGGCACCAGCCTGATCTTTGTGCAGTACTGCCACTCCGCTGGTCAACGGGTGTTGGTCAGTACCGACATTGCGATACCTCCGGAATACTGGAACGGGAAAACAGGCCGGGTTTCCACCAGCCTTCCTGCCCGCTATGGCGATGTAGCCATAATATCAGATCAGTTAAAAGGAAGGGTGCGAAGAGCCGAAGACCTGGTTAGCCATGCCATCCGGAAAGGCAACATATGCCCACTTGACTTTTTAAAAACCCATTTCAGGTTCAATAACCTTGACCTGCACCAGTACCAGCCGAATGATAACAAAAGGGTATTGGATGTTTTCTATCAGATTGATGATTATATAAAGGATAAAGAACATCAGGTAAAAAGATGCACCATCAATGTAATCGGGGCCATGAAGATGCATTTGCAGCGGTTCCAGGAATACAGGGGAGAGCCTATCACCTTTGATTCTTTTGATGTACGGTTTTACGAGCAGTTCGTGCACTTTCTCACCTACGAGATACATCAATATCGACGAAAACCTATTATAAAAGGGCTGAAGATTAATACTGCCGGAAAAACCATCAAGCATTTGAAAATGTTTTTGAAAGACCGGATGAAGAAAAAGATCATTCCGTTCTTTGATCTAAGCCACTACAAGGGTATGGAAGAAGATGTAGATTCAGTTTACCTGAGCTGGGAGGAGATAGCGGCTATTTACCATATGGATTTATCCAAACATCCACATCCAGTAAAGCACCGGGATCTGTTGATCCTGGGATGCCTGACCGGTTTTCGCTTCAGTGATTACTCTACCATAAGACCAGATGAAATCAGGAGCGGGATGCTGTATGTAACCCAGCAAAAAACGCATTCAACAGTTGTGGTGCCCTTACGGCCGGATGCAAAGGCTATTCTCATTGATAAATACCAGATGCAAATGCCCCAGGTGACCAACCCCGACTTTAACTATTATATAAAAGAAGTAACCCGGCTTGCCGGTATTACCGACCTGGTGAAAATTTCGCACAAAAAGGGGAACAAGGTCAGTGAGGAAGTAAAGCCGAAGTATGCCTGGGTAACATCGCATACCTGCCGTCGTTCATTTTGCACCAACGAGTACCTAGCCGAAACGCCGGTAGACCTTATCATGGCGATCAGTGGGCATACTACTGAAAAAGCATTTCGTAAGTACATTAAAGCCGAAAGGGTACAGAAAGCTTACATGATCAAAAAGTTATGGGATACTAGGCCAAGGCTTTGATAAGTGCTTAAAATAGGTAGCTGGTTTCGGAGCAACCATGTAAATCTTACATTTAATGTTACATATGCAGGAATGATAAAGCGTCGATTAGAAGCCATTATTGCTGAAACCCTTCAGCGCAGCCCGGCCGTGGCCCTGATCGGCCCGCGCCAGGTGGGTAAAACAACCATTGCCCTCAACATCTCCGAATAAATGCCATCGGTATACCTGGACCTGAAAAAGCCGGCACGTACAAGAACTACTCAGCATATTGGTAACCAATAAGATCTTGAAGAGAAACTTAAATGTATGAATAAGAAAATTAATGTTCGCATAGCTGATCATCATCAATTAATGTGGAGAGCATTGACTTTGCTTATTAAAAGTTTTAAATCCTTTCAGGTGGTATAGGAAGCTACAAGTGGAAAAAACTTGCTTCAAAAACTTGCTAGTTCAGATGTAATGCTCGATATACTTTTAATTTAAGTGAGTATCCCAAAAATGAATAGCATAGAAGTAGATCAGAACATAGTATGGACAAACCTATACATAAAGCCCCGTGCCACCGATTTTGTGTAACCCCTAACTGATGTTGATAATCAAGTATATAGAAGGGGCTATTGAAATCGGTGGAGAGGGGTCAAGACTATCGTTTTTTCCAGTATTGTGCCAGTTTTAGTCATAAATGCTGGTAGCCCCTGCTCTTTTCGTACAGATTTCGATACAGAGGGTTCTAAGGCAATTGTGAATAAAACGATGAAAGAGGTTCTGCTTCAATGTTTTTTCCACATTATTTTCATTTAACGACACTTTTTTTTGTCTTATAAAGATGGCAGGAATTATAAATTACGCGCCGAAGAGAGAATACTAGATGCCGCTGTTGCTGCGCATTATTTTTCTTCTTGCTGGTATGGTGGCGTTTATAAAGTTTAAACAATTGGCATACTAAAGGGAACTGACTAACGATACTGGTACAAAGAGTTCATATGCCTAACATAATTCCTTTTTTGTGTTAAAATGATTCAGCTGGCTGATGTCCTAAGCAGAAAGTTATCAACATATGTGTTGATTAAACGCCTCTTGTTTACCAAGGCGCGGCCTATATTTGGGAAATTTGCAGACCTGATTGCTAACCGCAATCATTATATACAAATTTATTCTGGCGATGAACGATATAAACTTTAAAAATATTATCCCGCGTGGAGGAAGCCAAACTAAAGCCTTTGAAGAACTATGTACACAACTTGCCCGAAAAACACTCCAGAGCACAGATGAATTTGAGCGCTATCATGGAGATGGCGGAGACGGAGGTGTCGAATGCACTTCAAAATCGGTTGACGGATTGGTAACCGGCTGGCAATCGAAATTTGTCACCAATATAGACGACCTGATTAAACAGGCAAGCTCATCCCTGGCAACAGCAGTAAAGATTCATCCTACCCTTAAGAAATACATCGTCTGCTTTCCATTCGATGTGACAGGACAGACAGGAAGGAGGGATAAGAAAGGTCGCCCAGCAAAAAGCGGCAGCATTAGACTGGAAAACTGGACAAAGGATTCACTGGCAGCATATAAAGCTGAAGGAGCTGAGCTCGAAGAAATCGAGCTTTGGCCGGCAAACCGGCTGACAGAGCTACTACTGGAACATGATGCATCAGCAGGTATACGCACTTATTTTTTCTCAGACACAACCATACCGCAAAACTGGTTTGAGAAGAATATTGCCACCAGTGTGAAAAAGGCGGGTCCAAGATACAATTCCGAGCTGACGGTAGAAACAGGTGTCTGGAAATCTTTCGCTGCATTTGGACAGACCGAGAGCTGGGATACGGTTATTCTTGAAGAACTGAACAAAGTGAGGAAACACTTAAAGGAGTTCGGGGGTAACATTGACAAGCCCAACACCGATCCGGTATTTCCCGGCCTTCCAAAAAAGTATTCTACTCAGGCTACTGCAATCTGTAGTGACACAAACAGCGTATTGCAATTATTATCAGGTACCCTCACAGATAACGTGTTGACCGCGGCTGAAGTGCAGTTGACGAAGGTAATCGAATCGGTGATACAACTTGAAAAGGAACTGGTCAATGACTTGAACGAACAGTATAAAGGAGAGCAGTGGGATAACAAACGCTGGCGATCCTTCATGAGAGAATACATGGTCAGCTTTCCGGCGGCCAATCTGGATAGTACCAGAGGGGTACTCCTTGGCCTTCGTTCGCTCGTGGCATTTATTCAGTCGCCAGACGTTAAACTAGCCTCGGAAAAAGTATTTGTATTATCAGGTATTGGTGGCTCTGGTAAAACACACTGCATTTGTGATATCGCCGCACAGCGGTTGCAGAATGAGGTCCTTAGCTGTATCGTATTCGGGGATCAGTTCAGCGGTAATCCCGATGAATGGACCCGCTTTGGCGAAGCGCTGGGATTGAAGAATATTAGCAGCGACCAGGTACTAGATGCCTTAAATGCCGCGGCGCAGCAAAGCGGCAAACCGCTAATCATCTTCCTTGATGCCATCAACGAAACGATTCCCAGGAGCTACTGGACCAGCAAGATCGTTGCCTTTGCTCATGAGATAATACGCCGACCATTTTTAAAGCTGTGTATTTCCTGTCGTTCCTCATTTCTGCGCACCTGCCTGCCGGAACCAAACCCCTTCCTGACTGTAGAACATACAGGCTTTAAAGGCTTTGAAAGAGAAGCTTGTAACGCTTTCTTTACATTCTATGGCTTAAACCCGCCGTTAATTCCCGTTCTTCAACCGGAACTCAGCAACCCTCTGTACTTAAAACTGGTATGCGCGACACTTCAGGCAAGAGGCTTAAAAGATTTGCCAGCAGGGTGGACCGGTTTATTGCCGGTGATTAAAGCATTCCTCTTCGAAAAGGAAAAACAACTATGCAAACAATATGATTTATCGCCTAATGGCGCGTTGGTAGTGACCGCATTGACGGCAATCATTAAAGAGATCGCTCGCCGCACTGAAGCCTCGTTGTCATGGGCAGATGCTACTATGGCCATTACCCGAATCAACCTGCCGATAGCTTCACACAATCTACTGGACTGGCTTGTAACAGCAGACCTTCTGATCGAGGACGGGTCACTCGACAGTCATGAGCTAGCTTCCCAGACATATGTTCGGCCAGCCTTTGAAAGGTTGGGCGATTTCTTGCTGGCAGCGGAGATTGGTAAACAGGCCACGGCAACCGGCCTCGACGCATTCCTTAAGCATCAAAAAGTACAAGAAATTTTTAAAGATGAAATTTCAATCAAACTCAACGCTAGTCTGATAGCTGCACTGTCTATTATTCTGCCCGAAAACCATGGAGCTGAACTGCCATCTCTGTTCATTGGCTTAGCGCTTTACAGCGACACGGCTATCATTGCTACGAAGGCATTGATATGGCGTACACCTGATTCACTAACAGATGCCACACGCCTGTTTGTGGAGGATACCTTAAGCAAAGATGGCTACACAGCAATGGACGCACTCTTTTCTGTGTGCGCCAATAAATCGAGATTGGATGCATTATGGTTAAATGAGATATTGCGACCGACAAGCCTTGCCTATAGGGATGCTTTTTTCGCGCCGTATCTAAATACCCGATACAATGAGAATGGCATTGTAAAAAGACTGATCGAAGCGCATCATGATATTGACTTATCCTTCCTGAAAGCCGATACGGCCTACAAATGGATTATTGCCTTGATATGGATGACGGCTTCCCCAGATCGCAGGATTAAAGACACCGCAACACGAGCCGCGGTTGCAATTCTCGAACACCATAACGGGTTAGCTATAGATCTGCTGGATCAACTGCTCTTTATTAATGACGAGGAAGTGGTTGAAAGGCTGCTACTTATTATCTATGGAGCACAGATTCTGAGTCCGAACAAGGTTGTGTTAGCTAACGTAACCGGTAGGCTTGGGGGAAGTTATGCACAGATGCCGTCGACGTTTGAGAATGCTCTCATCCGTGATCATATCAGGTGCATTGCTGAACTCGCGCAACAACTAGATTGTCTCCCAGCATCAATTGATCCGTTAACATCACATCAAACTAAGATAGAAGAAGGCTGGATGCTGCCAATGCCCGACGACACAGTTGTCGACGCATGGAAAAAGGAAAAAGGAGCTCGGGGGCTGGCTGCACAAAGTGCATTAAACGATGATTTTAACCATTATTCGATTGACTGCCTGGATCCGTGGCAAAAAAACCTGCGCAAAATGGATATCGGCAAATGGATCATAAACGACGTCGTGGAACGAAAAGGGCTTAATAATAAGATGCACAGTGCGTATGATGTGAATATTGTGCAGGCGACTGGCGGCGGACGCAGCAAACCCGCGTACGCAGAAAGAGTGGGAAAAAAATATCAATGGAACTCGCTCTATCGCCTATCTTCCATTCTGCATGACAGGGTCGAAAGAGAATATGGTTTAGAACCCGACTCCGTCAGGACGCCGTTGATTTTGCAGGACGAGCGCAAGATAGACCCGACCTTGACGCAGCCATACGTTATTTCCGCCAAGGACTCTAAAAATTGGTGGGTCAAGGAAAAGCCGGATCTGGCCGCAACAGAAAAGCTGACGCCTGCAGCCTGGCTGAATTTCAATGAAGACATACCCGCCATGCAGAGCATTATTTCTGTAAACCGCTTCAACGAACAAAACTGGATTCCCGTTTCAGGTCATCTTTCTTACGATACTTCCAAAACTGATGAGGGGTATGGAAGCCCTTATAGATTGCTCAAAATGTCTTTTGATGCCTACCTCGTAAGAAGTACGGATATTAAGGGCATTATTGAGAAGCTTGATGGCAAGAACCTCAATACCGTTGGCCTACCTTCCGGCGGTAAGTTCAGTCATTGTTATATGGGAGAATATCCATGGGCAACAGCATGTAATACGGAGCCGGACTGGTACCTGGGTGTGAAAGACACGTTTGCAGATACAAACATTGAAATGCATAATGCCACCAATGACATGGTGGCGGAGTGGGAGTATGACGACACTCTGAAGGAAAATCTGTATTTACAGGTTCCAAGTAAGAAATTTTTTGAACCTTGTGACCTCTGGTGGAATGGCAAAGACGGGTATAAACGTCCAGATCACAAAACGGTCTTTAAAGTTCCGCGTATTGAGACTGGCGGAAAGCCAGGCCTGGTAGCAGATTTCGAAGATCTGGTGTCGCGGCTGAAGAAGCTCGAATACAATATAATATGGGTTTTGATGGGTGATAAGTTATTAATCAATCACCACGCGGCAAACGACAGAAAATACTTCTCACAGATTTGCTGGATGGATGCCAGTGGCCAATTGTTTTTTGGGAAAAGGATGTTCTTTAAAAGCTATGATGCTAAAAAAGGTACGCAGGAGAAGTTGCATAAGATCGAAAAAACGACTTAGTATTCTTCAAGGAAAACCTGATGGATTCGCTTAGAAATGGCAACCGGCAGTCTGTAGCATTCAGACTAGCGTTGCAGGGGTAAAACAGTGCCTCGAGGCCAACCCTCAATTCTTTTGTAGCCTTCCACCTTCGAGTCTCCAATAACATTCCTTGCCAGGATATGGTTTGCCGACCCTGATAAAGTGTTTTTGTGTGGGAACATTTTTTTGCAGCTAATGGCAAACCGGTTCCTCAAATCATCATTGAGGCTGTTGTTTAATGATCTTATATCGTTGTAGTTGATTGACATAAGGGCAATCCATTTTTTTTAAGTTCATGAAAAGAAATAACAGGAATAGCTATATTTCTTAAAAAAGCCGTCGGCAACACATGATTAGAAATGACTAAGGATGTTATCAAATAATCGGAAGTTAATTTTAACTTTTGCAATACCTGATCTTGGTTGTCCTGCAACCATTGATCCCGGTTGATGTGTTTTTGTATGAGACCTGTTTTATCCCCATTTCCGAGGTAGTCCATGATTTCCAGATGAAATTCGTAGGGGATTTTTGACTGACTTGTGTTTTTACATTCAATCGAATAAATAATTTTACGGACATGATCTATGGAAAGTATGTCAATATCACCCATATCCCTGTTTGCTACAAAAAATCCTTTTGATTTTATTTTGATTTCCTGCGTGTAAGATTCTAAGGCGGTATTGTCATTCAGCCACTGCAATACTTCACCCCGGTATTCCTTTCCTTTGATTTTGTTTCGTTCGGCAAGTAATGCACGAATCGGCTTACTTTCTTTATCCAACAGCAGCTGGCCGTTATGGAAATTAGCAACAATGCTCTCGGTTGCCTTGTAAATATGACGAGCACTGATCAGAAAATATTCTTCATCATTTTGCTGAATCATCAATAAAGGCTTCAATAAGTACGAGAGTCGCCGGTTGTAACGCCAGGCATAGGTTTCAGGCATTTTGTATCCATCGGGAGCTTTCACTACATCATCCCGTTTGATGAATTTTAAGATATTTATCCATCCTTCGATTTCGGTTGTGGTAAATTTTGCTTTGGTAAGAATGCTTACTAACTCATTTCGCGGTAATAAGGCAACCGAAGTTCCTCGGGTCAATAATTCTCCTGTCAATGCATGTGTCAGAACGAATAAATCGTGTATTCCAATGCCCCATTCCTTTCTAAATATATTTTCAACTTTTTCAACATAATTTTCATTCCCTCTGCGAATATTCTTCTTATCAGGACGTTGGTAATATTCGTCAAATCTATCTGCCAGGCCATGATATTCTGCTTCTCGTACAGTTGTATTCATTTTCTTAAAGACCTGATCTTCTTTCCTTCGATCAACTCCTAATCTTCCCGATGGTAAGGTTCCCATTGTAATATTTCTGAGCCCGTACTTTATTTCATCGGACAGAGAACCATAATTTACAACCTGGCAAACACGTGCCAACAACACATCTGTTTCATCATCGCAGGGATGTTTACTCCCTGCTGGCATCCAACAAGCTACCCATTCGATCAGTATCCTCAAAGTCAGATTGGCAATATTTCTTTCGTTTGCGGTCTTATAATATTCATCATATACATCGTAATATTTTCCATATACCGCCTGCTTGACCGGGTAATTCACTTGACGAAAAGTATAATCCTGCAATAGCGACTCCTGCCGTCTCATCAGAAACGTCAGTAAACTAATCCCATCATACATCATGACCTGTTTTTTAATTTCGAGGTAGTGATGTTCAACCAAGCTGTTTAATAATATTCTTTGTTCTTCCAGATCAGTAATGGTTTTCGGGAAGGTCTTCGTATTGTTAAATTCTTTTAATTGATTTTGGAGAACGTGCGAAGTATCAGCTTTCGGTATAGGTCTGGGTGCATCGATATCAACACCTGATAATGTGAGGTCACGATAATCCGAAAGTGTGTTAATAAATTTTTTCGGACCGTTTGGCATTACCTGTTGAAGAATATTGCCTTTAATCTCTTCCGTTATCCGGTCACCAACATTCAATTCACGCTGCAAGTCACCTATTACATCCAACACAAAATTCATTAAAAGGTATTCTCCACGATTACCTGAAGTACATAGAAGATTCCGAAGATTAGCAGGAATATAAATATCAATGAGTCTTTCTTCAGCATTAACCTGATATCGAAAGGAGATATCTTCCACATTTGTATCTTTTAACTCGCCCTGCTGATATATTTTCGGATCAAAGGTTGTCCGGATAAGTATGGGCACAGAGCCAAGAGAACTCATCCATTCCCTCGTCAATTCATACATTTCATGTAGCCAAAATAAAACACCGTTAATATACACATCACCCATCACATCTCCTTGCCGTGATGAAATACACCAGACAGGGCAGGAATATTCCAAAAGACAACTGGAAATAGATCCCTGATTGATGTCCTGCGATATATAGACGGGATAATATTCCTCTTTCCTGTAACAGGGTACATAACTAATGGTTTTACTGCTATAATAAGGAATAGCCTGCTTATCAAGCATCTTTATCGCAGACCTTCGAACCTCACTCTCGATCTCGAATTCAAAAAAAACTGCCGTAGGGGGCTCTTCATCCGGATGATAGAATGATTCTTCATGATCCATATACCATTTCATCTTTGAAAAATGGGTATTATAAGGCGCAAATCGATGTGTTGATTGATAATCATCAAGGTATTTAACATATTTCCACAACGTCAAATGGTCAAACTTCCATTTTCTTGTCAGGAGAAATAATTCTTCATAAGAAAAGAAAATATCTAAATCAATATTTTTTAACGAGTTTAATCTCAGTCCCGTCTTTGAAAGAATTCTCGTTTTTTGAATAACATGCAAAAATAGTATTTGATGATCTTTAAATGTTTCCTTAATTAATCCTCCAATTGTTTCCACTCTGCTCTGTAATTCGTTCGAAAAGACGATAATTTTCTTGTCAAGCTGAGTATTAGATGTTGGTATTTCAGTTGTGATGGCTACATAAGCTACCTTACCATAATCCACCTCAAAAAGCGCTTCTTTCCATAGAACCGTTTTCAGCTGTGGATTATTCAGAGGAAAATCAAAATTTAGGGCTGTCCATCCCATTCTTTTGAATACTGGGTATAGTTCGATTACGCCGATATCTCGATAAAAATTTAGGAGAGCATCCAGACAAGTATGCTTTTTTGCAATGTCTAAAATGAAATCATTCAGACAAATGAGCTGTGCTGTTGGATCGACAAGGACATACTCGTTACTGATAAACAAGAAAGGTTTTTGAAATAGTGGGCTATCTTCTGAATTTGCAAAATCCAATTTTTTACTATCCTGGTCAAACACAAATTTGCCAAAGACATCGTGGCTGACGCCAAAACGTTTTAATATATCTGACATGACATTAGTATCAAAAGAAAGAATATTCTTGTATCGAGTGATGAACGAATCTTCTGGTACAAATAGAGGCTCATGATGCTCATCATCGAAGAGTCTTGTTGAATAATCTAATTCAGTCGCAATGTTGTGATGAACAAACAAAAAAAAATTGATGACAGGATTCACTTCCTCAATAAATGACTTTGGAATATCGGTACGTACCCGAATGGTGTTTAATAAATTTTGAGTAATCTCGACGCCGTTACTGACAATGCCAGGAAAAATAAGATTATTACCATTATGCCAGTAAATAGTCTCCGTAAAGAATTCTTCCGGTGGATCTTCAGAAAGTTGAGGTTTGCAATACCGAGAAAGATCAGCTCGTAAACTTTGAAGGTCCAAATTCTCAGTTGAATCATTTAGCCTGCGAAGTACATCCAAAATTGTTTGCTCGAGACGGATATTTTTTCCGTGATTACGCGGAAGAATCAGCAGTAATGCTAATACTTTCAATAATTCACGAGAGGAATATTTAGAAAAAGGAATAACTGGCTTGGTATCTTTACTCAAGCAACATTTCTTGTATTTTTTTCCACTACCGCAATTGCAATGATCATTTCTGCCTAATTTCTCCATAATATCTGTATAGTGTCATGTCACACCTGAATTGACGGATAAAGTCTCATCAATCTTATTCTGGCATCCTCACATGTAAATTGCCACTTGACTTTAGCTTCTTTATTATTTCTGTGTGCTTGCCATGCAAGTACTTCCCGCTTCATCGTTTCCATGTTGTCAATCCTGCGATTTAAACACTGTCCCATCAATACATTTAGCTCTATTTCAGCCATATTTAGCCAACTTCCATGTTTAGGAGTGTAAACAAATTCAAATCTGTCCCATATTCTTTTGGCTTCTTTAGGTTCATATACCTCATATAAAGCAGATGGTTTGTGTGTACCAAGGTTATCCATCACCAGCTTTATTTTAGGAGTATCTTTATACCACTCGTCTGCTATTCGTTTTATAAATTTTGCCCAATCTGCTTTTGTTTTTCGTTCCGTTACCTCTACATACCTTTTACCTGTTAGAGGCTCTGATGCTAGAAATATATTGGCTACTCCGCAACGTTCATACTCAAAATCTTCTTTAGCGTCAGAACCTGGTTTCATTTTAATAGCTATCCTCGTTTCTTTTATCAGTTGCTTCGGCGACTCATCCATGCAAACTACCGGCTGCTCTATATTGTAAGCCAATTTATAAACATCAAGTACACGCTCCATATTTGCCACAAAATCGCTATTGTGTAGTGGTGGAATTATCCATCCTTTTACTTTCCAGGGACGCAATTCGTTTTTTTTAGAACGCGTCTTACTGTTTCGTACGATATTTCATCAACATATTTCAATTCTACCATTTTATCTGCTAATAAGCGCAAAGACCACTTTGAAAAACCTTCCGGCGCTTCACTGCAGCTAAGCGCCACTAAGTGAGCCTCAACATCGCCATCTGCCTTACGTTCATATATCCGTTTAGTTGGTCTGTTTTCCAGCGCAGCTTGGTAACCTTCTTCTACGAATTTCTTTTTTACCCTATCTATAGTTCGAAGGCCAATCTGAAGCACTTTTGCCACATCTTCATTATTTACTTTAGTTGAATACTCGCCTTCATCACAATTTAAAAGTATCAAGGCGTGAATTATCTTTTTAGATGAATGCGTGCCTCCTTTAGTTATTGAGAGTAATTCATCTCTTTCGCCTTCACTTAATTTGACTACATAACGTACCATATTTTTTTTCAGCAAAAGTACGATACTTGCGTCATTGTATTCGTGACATGACACTAGGCTTAATACTTTATTGTTTTCTTATACGACGATTTTTCAAATGAAGATATCATTACTATAATAGAAGAAAACACTTATTGCTCATTTAGTAACTTTCAACATGCTCGCATTAATGGCAACCACAATGGTACTTAAACTCATTAATACCGCTCCGGCAGCAGGACTTAGCAATATTCCTTGTCCATACAAAACACCGGCAGCAAGAGGTAGCGCCACGACATTATAACCTGTAGCCCATACAAGGTTTTGAATCATCTTACGGTAAGTGGCTTTCCCAAACAGTATAAGATTCACAACATCTTTTGGATTGCTGTTTACCAATATTATCCCGGCAGTTTCTGCAGCAATATCGCTTCCCGATCCTACCGCTATGCCAACATCGGCCTGTGCAAGGGCCGGCGCATCGTTGACACCATCACCTGTCATAGCAACAAACTCTCCCTTAGCCTGCAATTCTTTTATCTTTTCCAGTTTCTGATGCGGCAATACTTCGGCAAAAAAGCTGTCCATACCCAGCGATTGGCTTACACTTTTGGCAACAGTGCTGTTATCACCGGTAAGTAAAATTGATTTAATACCGTTTTCCTTTAATGTTCCAATAGCGCCTGCAGATTCAGGCCGAATGGTATCAGCCAAAGCGATATATCCGGCTAAAGCATTGTTGATGATCACAAATACAACCGTTTCCGAAGGATTTGTTATAAAGTCTCCTGGCAGGGAAATATTATTTTCTTTCAGGTAACCAGGACTTACCACTTTAACAGATTTGCCTTCCACACTTGATTCAACACCTTTTCCTGTAATGGCATTAAAATTATCTGCGGCCGGTATAGCAAGAGACAAATCTTTTACCTTCTGCATAATACCGGTTGCAATAGGATGCTCTGAATTTTGCTCCAATGCTGAAGCAATGCGGATCAGTTCATCTTCACTGTAAATTTTGTCAAGAGAAACAATTCTTGAAACCTCGAATCTGCCAACAGTCAGCGTTCCTGTTTTATCAAATACAAGCGTTGAAATCTTCCTGGAATTTTCAAACGCTGTCCTGTTTTTTATCAGCAAACCATTTTTGGCGGAGAGCGCCGTTGATTTGGCCACTACAAGCGGAACTGCGAGGCCCAATGCATGAGGACAACAAATTACAATTACCGTTACCATCCGCTCAATTGCGAACGCCAGGGTCTGTCCATTTAAATACCAGTAAAAGAAAGTCATGGCACCTGCCAACAGGGCAACGATTGTTAACCATTGTGCGGCTTTATCTGCCAGCAATTGTGTATTCGATTTTGAATTTTGCGCGTCCTGAACGAGCTTAATCACCTGGGACAGGTAAGAATCCTTTGCACCATGGGATACGGCGACTTTTAAGGATCTATTACCATTTAAAGAACCGGCAATTACCTTATCGCCCTTTGCCTTCTGTACAGGTTTCGATTCTCCTGTTATCATTGATTCATTCAGGTAGCTTTCCCCTTCATTAATGATTCCATCAGCAGCAATTTTTTCACCCGGCTTAATCAGGATAATATCGTTTTCCTTTAATGCTTCTGTCTTTACATCCTGTATATTACCTCCGGTTACCAGGTGTGCTTCCGCAGGCATGAGTTGTACCAGCAATTCAAGTTCTCTTGAAGCACCGGCTATTGATTTCATCTCAATCCAATGCCCTAACAACATAATTAAGATCAGTGTGGTTAGCTCCCAGAAGAAATCCATCCCTGCTAATCCAAATACGGTGGCTACACTGTATACATACGCCACAGTGATGGCAAAACCAATTAAGGTCATCATGCCAGGCTTCCAGGTTTTCATTTCTTCAAACCATCCTTTTAAGAAAGGCCATCCGCCATAAGAGAACACAATTGTAGACAGGCCAAAAAGAATATACCTGGATCCCGGGAATTGCCATTGCACACCCAGCCACTGCTGGATCATTGGTGAGAGTAAGATGATTGGCGAGGTTAATACCAGAACTACAAAAAAGCGTCTTTTAAAATCAGTGATCATCGCCGCATGATTGTGGCCTCCATGAGCAGCATGCCCGCCCTGATGCGTTTTCATTTTGCCATGATCCATCTTGGAATGATCCATCTGAGAATGATCTGCCGGTACAACAGCAGCTTCTATTTTATTAGTTAATGTAGGTGATGGTGCTTCATCATGTTTCATATGATCATGATCCATTTTGGAGTGATTCATTTCATCTTTGTGCATGAATCGAAAATTACTATCCGGAGCTGGCTTTGTTCTGGCACCATGCTTCTGAGCGGAGTGATCATTCCCTTGCTTTTCTGATTGTTCAGTGAGGGTAAAATCTCCTGCTTTCGATACAGCATTTTGCAAAGATGCCTGGTCCGGATGTTTTTCCACTGTAATGGAGACCATCGGAGGTTTCAATGTTGTTTCAACCGCTTTCACATCAGGATGCTTTAATAAAGCAGATTTAATTTTTTCAAGGTCGATGCTATTACTGGTTCCTGATACTTTGTAATAATGTTTATGTATCATGATGAATGTTGTTTTAATCGGGTGATAATATATCTCTATCCAGGTCTGTCCATCTCTTCATGATGGGGCTCACTTTATCCGGAAAAAGACTGTATGATAAAATTACGCGATACAATACCCCCTATTGTTATATATTATTGGGAAAGAGTTACATAATTATTCTATTGGAGTTTTCAACTGCATACGTCAGACCTGTTGCACAATCACATTAACCAGCCATGCTGGCTAAATGAAGGAATATGCGTTTATAAGTACCGTAATTGAAATCTATTACTTGCAACTTATATTACTGAATAAACAATCAATTGAATCGGTTACTATGTGCATCAATATACCTATGGCTAAAACCGTGACTTTGGGATGTAATAACAGAATTATGTAAACAAAAATAGCAGTATAACTGTGTAGTGGATGAAATCCAATACTGCAACGGCAGCTATCGAATATGGGATCAGCCAGTAAATGATCCGGATCGATTAACATGGTTAACAGTAATACAATGTAGATATTTAACCATTCTGCCCGGTAAAGAAAAAATGCAATAAAGAAAGGAAAAACAAAGTGTAAAAAGTAATGAATAACTTGCTGCATATAAGATTAATACGCCTGACGGCCGTAAATTTATAAACAAACTAAATAGCCCCTGTACCGGTCTCAACAGGTCAGGGGCTATAATAAAAGATGACGACTTATCATATGATAAGCTTTGTAGCAGGTCAATGTTTTACCTGTGTTTCAACAGCCATTTCTGTAATTCAGCAATTTCCATTTCCTGGTCTTCCTTCATCTTTTCAGCCATATGTTTTATCATTGGCTCATGTCCATGATGGATCACAAGGTCAGCCATCTCAATAGCGCTTTGATGATGAAAAATGATTAAAATTGCAAAGTCATGATCCAGGTTGCCATTGATGATCTGCAAATCAGCATTGCGACCCATTTTCTCCATACTCATTTTCATTTTCATATTGAATTCAGGATCTTCTTCATGTGGCTTATGGCTATTAAGAAAAGCCTGAAGTTCTGCAATCTCCATTGTTTGCATATGTTTCATCATTTGTGCCATTCTTCTGATAGTGGTATCCTTGCCATCCATCAAAATAATGTTCGCCATATCAATGGCACCCTGATGATGCATGATCATCATTTTGGCAAAATGATGATCGGGATCGCCAGACATAGGCATAGCCTTCATCATGTCCATCATTTTGTGCATCTCCTTCATCATGACGTTTTTGTCGTGCTGTTCTACAAGAAGTACATCCTTCTTCTCACACGACACAAATGCGATTAAAACGAATCCGAGTAAAACAGATTTAATTGCTTTCATAATTCAAGTTTTATTTCTTAGTAATTGTTTCCTTAAAAAAATTTGAAGGATCCTTTATTTGTATAAACCCATCTTTCCTAAATTTTAAGATAGGTGTAAGTTATAGCTTAGCCTGTATTATTGCACACTTTGGATCTTATAATTGCACAAACTGCGCATGTATTTGTTTGTCATTTTCCCAAACACACATAAGCTTATCATCGCTTATTGCCTGTAAAACAGGGTATCTTCCTTTTCCCATTATCTTTTTACCTGTTTTGGGTAATAGACAAACAACCTGGCCATTTTCTGTCCAGGTATAGATCGTTTGATTGTTAACGGAAGCAAGCGTACATCCCCTGCCTTCGCCTATCTCTGTTTCAGATTCTCCAGGTCTGTAGGCATAAATTTTCCCTTCCCTGCGCCAAACAGTCTGAATCTTGTTATCATGCTGAATAGTTAGGCCTCCGCCATCCATCGGGCAGCCGTTTAAGGCCCAACTTCCCTTGCCTAATTTTTCTGCCTGTCCAAATGTATTTCCGCCATCGGTTGACCGGATAAGATACATATCACGGTTTCCATCCAGCCAGTTCCGGAACATGACATATACATCGCCGCCTTTAATAACCACAGAGGGCTTGCAACACTGGCAAACTGTTGTATCGGGAGAAGCATAAATCATTTTATTCTTTGACCATGTCTTACCACCATCTGTTGAACCCGAACCAAATATCTTATTGTGCTTATCCCGAAGATCTAACCATACGGCAAACAGCTTGTTTCCATCACCGCTTAAACCTGTCAGCCCTTCCTTGGCAGTTGTATCCACGTCATTCACCTTTGTTGCTGCCGACCATTTACCGGATGCGTTTTTAAGGTAAGAAAATATATCACCGTCTTTATTGCAGGCCATGACTGTAATACCGCTGTGAGTATTTGCAATCTGAGGCCCGCGGGAACTTGAAGCAGCCAGATTAGGTAATACCGCCACCAGCGATGGTTTTGAAAAAGATTCACCCTCATTTTTGGCAGAAACAATTAAAATGCTGTCTCCATTGCCATACACAAGGTGCATATTATTCAGTTTATCTTTTATTATTGACGGCATCAGGCCGTTGGCTATTATGGCACTCGCCTTTTCTGGTGTATGGTTTTTGAAGCTTACGACAATAAAACCAAGAATCAGTGGCATTACAAACAGGGCTACCCGCATAGTTAGATTTTTTAAGGTGATGATTTTGGTTACGCCATTGATGTACAGGCTTCGGCACATGACCTGCATTCCTCTGCACATCTCTTACAATGTTCATGGTGATGAGCATGTTTTTCGCATTCTTCCGCGCAGGCATTGCAGACTTCAGCGCATTCCTTTAATAAATGTTTTCCATGTTCTGAGCCTCTTGCTAAAAACGTAGCGGTAACCCCGCATATATCCGCGCAATCCAAATCCATCCTGATGCATGAGACAAGCATCTGAACGTCCGGTTCATCTAAACATGCCGTAGCGCAATGATTACATTCAGTGGCGCAATTATTAAGCGCGGCGATTAATTGAGTGTGATGTTCGTGTGACATTTGATGTTGTTTTATTGGTTGTAGAAAATGTGATAGTTGGTCTGATGTTTTAATAAGTCAATGTGACGCCTGCTCCTAATCCCATATCGCTATCATAGTGGGTACTTACTGAAAACCACTTGTTGATAATATACCGCAAGCCACCCATATACTCTTTGTCGGTATTACCCATCAGAGAAAGCCGCAGCCTTGACGTAACCGGAACATCCTCCCTTGTAAGTTGCGCCCTGAATTTTCCTTTGCTGTCCACCCTGGCTTCTGCAATAAAAAGCATGGGCAGCGTGTACTGGAAGCCTGCCACAAATGCCTTCCGGTTTCTTTGATTACTTTCCTGGCCAAGAAGGTTTTTTTCTACTTCACCTTCAAGCGCATTGTAATAACTGTTATAATGATAATCGAAGCCTACAAAGGGCATAAACCATTGCATCCGGCCAATATACCGCCCTAGATACGTTTCACTTTCAATGCCATGCCTTGCATGAAGGCCAATGCGCCATTCGGTAGATAAACGGTTGCGGGTGTTAGCATACATAAATTCTCCGTCGCTCCCATTTGATTCCAGCCCTATATTTCCCATGGCGTGGTATCTCCTGCCGTTGTCTTTAAACAGTACACGTTTGGCTGCAGCAGGATCGGGCAGAGCCGGATTAACAGGTGAATTCTCATAACGGAAAACCTTGCCCATTCCACTCATCATGTGATATAGAATATGACAATGAAAAAACCAGTCGCCTCCCGGTTCGGTAGCTGCAAATTCGATAGTATCCCGTTCCATGGGCATGATATCAATAATGTTCTTCATAGGGGCATTTTCGCCATGCCCGTTAAGTACTCTGAAGTCATGGCCATGCAGGTGCATAGGGTGGCGCATCATACTGTTGTTAAACATGATGATCCTGAGATTTTCGCCTTTTTTGATCAATATCCGGTCGCTTTCAGCAACGGTTTTGTTGTCGATCGTCCATATGTAGCGGTTCATGTTTCCGGTAAGCTCAAAGTTTAGAACGCGAAGTGTCCCGGCAGGCAATGTTGTTTTTTTAGGATCCCGCAACATGCCATAGTTTAACGTTACAATATCAGGCGTTTCACTTTCATCCATAGCTGCCATACTATGTTGCGCGTGTGTTGTCTGCATAGGCTGTCCGTCCATCCGCATGCCGTTCATATCGTCGTTCTGCTTCTCTTTCTCCGGGTTTTCTGCACCTGTTATTTCAGGGTACATTACCGTATTCATATCCATTACCTGGTTTTGCATTTTCATCCCTTCCATTTCTATCATGTTGCCCTGCATATCCATCATGTCGTTCATCATCTTCATACCGGCAAAATATTTTGGCCTGTCCATTTTTGCAGCAGCAACCTTTTCACCACTGCCCAGCCATAAGGATGCATATTTTGTACGGTCTTCCGGCGTTACCAAAAATTCGTAGCTTTTGTTATCAGGAATGGTTACCACCACATCGTAGGTTTCAGAAACGGCAATAATCAGCCGGTCTACTTCCACAGGTTCCACATCGTTGCCATCGGTGGCCACTACGGTAATTTTACCACCGGCATATTTTAGCCAGAAATAATCCGATGCACCTGCATTAGCTATGCGCAGGCGTACTTTATCACCGGCTTTAAACTGGGGTTGCTCGTTTTGATTTTTGCCGTTCAATAAAAAATTATCATAATAAATATCAGTCAGGTCCATGGCGTTCATTCGCTTCCATTCGTTGGTAACCTTCGTTTTAAAATGTCCCTTCTTTATCGCCTCGGCGTAACTTTGTGTGGCGCCTTTCTGTATGGCAAACCAGTCAGTAGCGCTGTGCAGCCGGCGGTCAACTTCATGCGGGTTCATATCCGTCCACTCGCTTATTACAAGCGGCAGTGTAGGTATATCCCATTCGGCTCTTTTATGCATAATAAATGCTCCGTACATACCAATCTGTTCCTGCAAACCACTGTGGCTGTGATACCAATGTGTGCCATGTTGTATAATCGGGAATTTATACAGATAAGTAGCGCCGGGCATGATGGGCATTTGCGTAAGTCCGGGCACACCGTCATACCTGTTAGGCAAGAACAAGCCATGCCAGTGCAACGATGTTTCTTCCTTTAAATTATTATGCACCCAGATTTCAGCCGTATCACCTTCCGTGAAAGTAAGTGTAGGCATAGGTATCTGACCGTTCACAGCAATGGCCCGCTTAATTTTTCCGCCAAAAGTCACAGCTGTGTCGGCAATGTATAAATGATAAACAACGGTTCGTGGCGGCAATTTAGCAGTAATGATTTTAACAGGACCAAGGTTTGCTTTGGCCTTTTCAATATTTGCCAGGTTCTCCGTTACGTTACCGCCCTTATCCATATTCTCCATGCCATTCATGTTCTCCATTGCACCTTCAGATTTTCCTTTAACCAGCGCCATGCCGCATTTGGGGCAATTGCCGGGCTTGTCAGATTGCACTTCAGGGTGCATCGGGCAGGTATAAGTACCAGGTTGGCTGGCTTTATTACTTCCGTCCTGTTTCATTTGCATTTCGCTCATGGCAGAACTATCGATTTTAGACTTATCCATTTCATTCAACTCCTCCTTATTATGTGTAGTGTGCTGTTTTTCTTTTACCAGCTTCATTCCGCATTTAGGACAGTTACCCGGTTCTGCTGCATGAATTTCAGGGTGCATCTCACAAGTGTATACTACTTTTTGCGCAGGCTGAACTTTCTGCCCCGTTCCCATATCCTTTTCCATTTTCTCATCCTTTGTAATAATCTTCGCTTCTTTAGGCTTTGACTTGTCAACTTGCTTTTGAGGAGCTGGTTTTGAAGCTGGATTTTTAATCGTCTTTTTTATTAAAGTCATACCGCACTTAGGACATTTTCCAGGTTTCTCCAATTTTACTTCCGGATCCATAGAACAGGTATATATGACTTTCTGTGTTTGTGCAAGTGCTACAGAACATAGAGCCATAATAAATGCTATCAGAAATATTTGTTTCATCATTTTAATTTTACTGTTGGCAACATTTTTTACTCCTAACGAAAAGAAACTTCAAAATCTTTACAAATGTTTTGCCGATATGTTTCAACATTGCTTTATTTTTTTGCTGCAAGACTATCTTTAATTCTCGTTACCCAATCAATAATTAACGCCTTATCATCCTTATTGAGCCGTGCGTCTTTATGAAGTAATGTCACTAGCGTCTTGTTATAAAGTACATCAGTTCTTTGAAAATATTGCTGGATAAGGGTTTCAGAGATTCAAAATTTCAAATGATTTGAAATGATTTCGTTTATTTGATTTATAATTACTTATAAATCAAATAGTTATGAA
>JBGSYC010000189.1:0-5347 GCA_041751095.1 Flavihumibacter sp. | reverse complement strand
AGAATGCAGCCCGTTCCAGAGGAACGGTTCGTGGTGTTGATCCTGTCATACCGGACTGTTACAGACCATAAGCACGAAGCGTACGGGCATTGGCCCTGGTAAATCCTAAATCAAATCCGCAAAAGACTTCTCCATTTTCCTAAATGTACGTATACCCAGCCAAAGGAAAAAGGCGGAGATCACCAATGAAAAAATGATGCTTTGTAACGGAAAAGGATTCGGCCCGCCGAGTACGCACCACCGGAATCCGTCAATCACCCCTACCATGGGGTTGAGATTAAAGAACAAGCGGTATTTCTCAGGCACCCTCGCACTGTTGAAACCTACGGGAGAAACGTACAAGCCGATCTGGACGATGAACGGAACGATATACCGGAAATCACGGTATTTTACATTTAACGCGGTAAGCCATAACCCGACTCCGATACTGCACAAGAAGGCCAATACAAGGAAAAAAGGCATAAAAATGATATGCCACGAAGGAAGGAACCGGTAATACAGAAACAGCAAACACATCAATGCAAACGAGATCAGAAAATCTATAACACTGATAAAAACAGAAGCTGTCGGGATGATCAGGCGGGGGAAGTATACTTTAGAAATGAGGTTGGTATTGTTGATCAGGCTGTTGCTGGCTTCCGAAAGAGCATTTGAAAAAAACTGCCAGGGAAGCAGGGCGGCAAATACCATGATGGCATACGGGGCATCTCCTGCGTCTCCCTCGAGGTTAGCTATCTTACTAAATACCAGGGTAAAGATGAGCATAGTCAGCAAAGGCCTGACGATGCTCCATAAAGCACCAACCACTGTCTGTTTGTACCGTACCTTGATATCGCGCCAGCTCAGGATATAAAAAAGCTCCCGGTATCTCCAGAGGTCTTTCCAGTAATTTCTCTCCAGACGGCCCGGCTCAATGATCAACTCGGTCATTTCAGGTTTGACCGGTACGGTTACTTGTTTCATGTTGACTGTAAAAGCTGTTTGATTCATAAACCCTGCTCTTTGTTCCCGAATGTGAAATAATCGGATATCCGGGTCGTAACCATCTGCATGTGCTTTTCTGTTATCCCAAGTCCGCCGGGAATATAAAACCCACGCCTCGCCAGGCTTTCTGCACACGGAAAATGTTGATTCCCGAATAAACCCATCCTGATAAAAACCGGTTGCTCGTGCATACACCAGAAAAAAGGGCGGGTTCCTACCCGGTTTTTTGTAAGATAATCGAGCAGATTGTTCATCTCCATCTCGGAAGGCGCCACCAGTCCGAAAATCCAGTATATGTTTTCAGCGTATCCCGTTGAGTGAAGTGGAAGCTGGTAATTGTAATCGGTGAGATAAGCCAAATGTTCCTGGTAGTATCTTCCCATCTCGCGTTTTTGCCGGAGGAACTTTTCTATCTGCTCCAACTGAGCCATTCCAAGGGCAGCCTGCATATTCGTCATCCGGTAATTCCAGCCCATTTCATAATGTACAAACCGGCGCATTCCCGGCTCAAACGCCAGGTTCCTTAATTTTCTGCAACGGTCAGCAATTTCAGGATCATCACATAACACCATACCGCCTTCACCCGTTGTGATATGTTTATTGGGGTAGAAACTGAAGGTGCTGACAAGTCCAAAATTTCCGCATTTCTTATCCCTGTAGGTCTGGCCTATCATTTCTGCTGCGTCTTCGATAATAGGAATATTATGCTTTTTTGAAAGTTCAAGCAAAGGATCCATATCTATCGGCAACCCGTACAAATGAACAACGAGGATAGCTTTTGTTTTTGGTGTGATGGCCGCTTCAACCTGGGTAACGTCCATATTCCATGTAACCGGGTCGCTGTCAACCAGCACTGGTGTGGCTCCGGAGCGGATGATTGAAAGGGCAGGTGAGATGATGGTCAGGGCCGGCAATATTACGTCGTCACCCGGGCCTATTTCCAACGCCTGAACGGCTATATCCAGCGCAGCGGAACCGTTCGCAACACTGATGCCATGTTCCCGGCCGATATACCGGCTGAAGCCGTTTTCAAACTGTGATACAAAAGGCCCCTCGGAAGATATCCAGCCGCTTTCAATACATTCTTTTAAATATGTTAACTCATTGCCCGACAACGATGGCAAATTAACCGGAACGGCATCCTGCATTATATTGTTTTTTGGAGAACGATTAGTACATCCCTTGTAGAAATGTCGGGCTTCTCGGCGCTCATAAATTTTTCGCAAGATAGGAGCTTAAATCCGGATTGTTCAGCAAATGACTGGATTTCAGGAATGGAAAAATACCTGACAGGGTGTTTTTCATTGAACCTGTGAAATTGCTTATCCTCATTATCCATTATAATAAAATCGTAATGAACGTCTGCTACATTCCTTTCAAAATGCATTTGCGTTTCAACGAGGCAAAGGATCTCACCTTTATTGGTCTGCTTGCGTTTGATACGCGTTGAGGGTAAATCATTCAGAACTGCAGGGCCGTACCACATATCGAAAACAAAAACTCCCCCCGGTTCAAGGTGTTCCGACACTTTATTGAAACACACCATCAGGTCTTCGTTTGCGGTAAGGTAGCACATCACATGGAACATGGAAATCACCGCATCAAACCTTTGGTTAAGGTTAAACGTGGTGATGTCGTCAACAAGCGGGTGGAAATTTTCGATCCCTTTATTTTTAGCCAGATCGATCATTCCCGCACTTCTGTCCATACCGGTGATCTCGTACCCGTCTGAACATAAATACTGGGCATGGCTGCCGGTACCGCAGCCCAATTCAAGCAGTTTGGAAGCACCGGGAAGGTGTTGCCTGATATGATTGCTGACGTACCGTGATTCAGCCTGGTAATTTTTGTGCTGGTAAAGAACATCGTAATACTGGCTGTATTCCTTGAAATTATCGGTCACAATTCTTCTATAACCTGGTGAGAGAATATGCTTACGATAGGCGTTTTATCTGTGTCATTATAGGGGCCCTGCTTCACTTCAATGATTTCCGCGTCTTCGAGTATCTCAAACCCGTGTCCGCCCGAGGCCAGTAGGATCACATCTCCTTCGAAAAGTGTAATGCTTTCGGTGTATTGCTGCGCATCGTCGTAAAAGTCAACACGTAGTTTCCCAGACCTGATCAGCAGCACTTCCTGCGTAAACATCACTTTCCTTTCGATACGTTTGTGAATGTGAGGTTCGATAACATACCCTTTTGGCCTGTTCATGTAACCCAATTGCTGGGAATATTCATCCGGAGTAAAGAACTCGATACCCTGCTTTTTGTAATCAGACCTGATTATTATAGCAAGAACTACATTGTTGGCAATAATTTTTTCTATCATAATGAAATAGTCTTCTATGGGTTGGTTAGCAATAGCCGCCGCTCAGGTTTAAATGATTAATAAATAATGAATAATCATACCGGATTAAAGCCGTTTAAAAATGAACCGTCAGTCAGCTTGAGACAAATAACGCATCGAAGGGCGATTTATTAGCGGTTCACTCAAATTGCGGACTGTATTCCGGGATAATTGTCGTAAAAGTACCTTTTTTTTTGTTTTTGCCCCCAAAACACCAAAACATGGCGAGGCCAACCTTTATCGACAGCGGCCAAAGTTTTGATTGCCGTCGTAATCGTCTGTTACAATACGGTAATCGCTTTAATTAAATGATTTCCTATATCACTACCGTCGGTTGTTTTACGCTCCTTTACTTCCCAGTCGGCATCCAATTGAACCGGCCCGGTTTCAGCTACCTGGTAAGTATTCACTACCTGCCGGCTTGATATAAATTCAAAAGCCAGGTAATCGTGTTTCACATCGTAATCTTCATATTCATTTCCTATATAAAAGGTAGCGGAATAGTTGCCCGAACGCAATGGCAGATCATGGATATTAAGCGTTACCATTCCGTTTTGCATGCTTTGTTGAGTTGTTAAACCCGGATTGAGCTTAAAATCAGAACACAATATCGGGTTGCCGGTAGCCGAATTTACGATGATGCCGATATTCGGCCGTTCAATTACAAACGGCGATTCGTATTCAATTGTACATGAAAAGCGGCCGTTTGAAACCGACACCGGATCGATGACAACATTCCTGATCAATGGCTTTACCAGCTCCACCGAAGATTCCTGTTTAGCATAATTAGTTGTATGTTGAAGATATTCGTTTACAGCTTGTTTTGAATCGGTGAACATTCTTAGTTGCCCCTTGTGCAGGAGAATGGATCTGGGGCAAAATTTGATAATTGAATCCATGTTATGACTTACAAACAATACCGTGCGGCCCTCACCGGCACTTACTTCTTCCATTTTTCCGAAACATTTCTGTTGAAATTGCGCGTCGCCGACGGCGAGAACTTCATCGATGATCAGAATCTCTGATTCAAGGTGAGCGGCTACGGCAAAGGCCAGTCTCACATACATACCACTGCTGTACCGCTTTACCGGTGTATCCAGAAACCTTTCCACCTCGGCAAAGTCAACGATTTCGTCAAACTTTCTCCTGATCTCAGCCCGGCTCATGCCAAGGATGGCCCCGTTCAGGTAAATATTCTCCCTTCCGCTCAGCTCCGGATGAAAGCCAGTGCCTACTTCCAGCAGCGAAGCTACACGGCCCCTGATGCTGATCCGGCCATTGCTAGGCTCTGTAATTCTGCTGAGTATTTTGAGTAGCGTGCTCTTTCCTGCGCCATTCCGGCCTATGATTCCAATGCGCTCTCCCTGTTCTACTTTGAAGCTGACATCCCGGAGGGCCCAGAATTCTTCTTCTTCATCGCCTTCAGTTATCACTTTTCCGGTAAGCAGTTCCTTCGTTTTTTGTATGACCCCTTTTACATTATTGGTGATTACGTCACGCAGGGCAGTATAGCGTTCCTGGCGCATGTGACCGATAGTATATTTTTTACCAAGACCCTCAACCTTTATAATAGCATCCGGCATAGAGCATTTTATATTACAGCTTCAGCATTGAGCAAACACCCAGCGTCGCCAAATGGCCAAATATAGTTGAATTTACACAAGCCTCATAACTCTGAGGGGCTATTTAAGCTTAAAGCCACATGGATGTCGGGAATTCTAATGCCATTCTAATGTCTTGACCATTGATTTTTGTGATTAGAATGATTAGTATGATAGACACCTTTGATTATTGTGCTTCTTATGATTAGGAACACATCATCTCATCATGGCAATCATATAAATCATAGTCTTGAACTATGATTTATATGATTTAGGTCACTAGCGTCTTGTTATAAAGTACATCAGTTCTTTGAAAATATTGCTGGATAAGGGTTTCAGAGATTCAAAATTTCAAATGATTTGAAATGATTTCGTTTATTTGATTTATAATTACTTATAAATCAAATAGTTATGAA
>JBGSYC010000188.1:0-4593 GCA_041751095.1 Flavihumibacter sp. | reverse complement strand
TTCATAACTATTTGATTTATAAGTAATTATAAATCAAATAAACGAAATCATTTCAAATCATTTGAAATTTTGAATCTCTGAAACCCTTATCCAGCAATATTTTCAAAGAACTGATGTACTTTATAACAAGACGCTAGTGATTCAGCATCTTTAACAAAAGCTTATTCGCTTTTGACATGCGACCTGAATGATTTAACTTTAATTTGAAATAAATAATTAAATATGGAAGGGACAAAAGCCAAAATTTTATTGTGTGAAGACGATACAAACCTTGGTTCGGTTTTAAAAAATTACCTGGAACTGAATGATTATGAGGTAGTGCTTGAAAGAGATGGGCGTTTAGGACTCGCAGCTTTTCAGCGCGAGAAATTTGAGTTGTGCCTGCTTGATGTGATGATGCCAAATATGGACGGCTTTACGGTGGCCGAAGAAATCCGTGATGTAGATCCGGACATTCCCCTGTTTTTCTTAAGTGCCAAGACGATGAAGGAAGATATTATCCAGGGGTATAAATTAGGCGCCGACGATTATATTACCAAGCCTTTTGACAGCGAAGTTCTGCTGTTAAAGATAAAAGCAATTCTAAAACGTAATGAAGAGCAGAACAGGGAAAGCACTAACCAGGAATATGACCTCAGCACGTATCACTTTAATCCTAAGTTGAGGGAGCTAAGTCATAACGGCCAGATGCAGACCCTTTCCCCTAAAGAAAACGAATTATTAAAAATGCTTGCCGAACATAAGAATGATCTGCTTCCAAGAGAACAGGCTTTAAAAAGGATTTGGGGAAGCGATACGTATTTTAACGGCCGGAGCATGGACGTGTATATTGCCAAGCTGCGCAAATACCTTAAGGATGATCCCAAGATTGAAATCGTGAATATACATGGCAATGGTTTCAGGCTGGTTGTGCCGGCTGCATAAACCATCGCACAAACAAAAAATCCCGGGGAATAAACCTCCGGGATTTTTATTTAAAAAAGTAAATGTTCACCTCCTTTGTTAACAGGCTTTTTGCCCAGGTGATCGTACGCTTTTGCTGTTACTTCTCTCCCGCGTGGCGTGCGCATCATAAAGCCCTCCTGGATCAGGAAGGGCTCATATACCTCCTCAAGCGTGCCCGTTTCCTCTCCCACCGCTGTGGCAATGGTTGTGATGCCCACAGGGCCGCCCTTAAACTTTTCAATGATCGTCAAAAGAATCCTGTTATCCATTTCGTCAAGTCCATATTGATCTACATTAAGGGCTTTCAGGGCATACTGGGTAATACCAATGTCTACAACGCCGTTTCCCAGCACCTGGGCAAAGTCCCGTACCCTGCGAAGTAACCCGTTTGCAATCCGCGGAGTGCCTCTGCTTCGCCGGGATATCTCCTCAGAGGCATCGGATGTAATCTTCGTATTAAGAATGCCTGCAGCCCTTACAAGTATTTTCTGCAGGGTGGCCGCATCGTAATACTCAAGTCTTGACTTTATTCCAAACCGTGAAAGCAATGGAGCCGTAAGCAGTCCGCTTCTGGTTGTTGCACCTACCAGGGTGAACGGGTTGATATTGATCTGGATGCTTCTGGCATTTGGCCCCGTATCGATCATAATATCTATACGGTAATCCTCCATGGCAGCATACAGGTACTCTTCCACCACGTTACTGAGCCGGTGAATCTCATCGATAAACAATACATCATGCGGTTCAAGGTTAGTGAGCAAGCCGGCCAGGTCACCGGGCTTTTCAATAACGGGGCCTGATGTTTCCCGGATATTCACACCTAATTCATTTGCCACGATCCTTGAAAGCGTTGTTTTCCCAAGACCGGGAGGCCCATGAAATAAAATATGGTCTAATGCCTCGCCCCGCTGTTTTGCCGCTTTGATAAATATTTTCAGGTTTTCAATGATCTGCCCCTGCCCTGAAAACTCATCTATTATAGCTGGCCGGATATTGTTCTCGAACTCCTTTTCAGCAGGCGTCAGCGGCTCTTTCCCCGTATTCAGATTAACATTAGACATTAGGGTAAAATTAGCAATAAGTGATGAGAGAAATTTTATGAACATACTTAATTCTTTTCTGCAGCCACGGGCAGACATTTGAACCGCTTATTCTCATAGGCTGAAAATAGTTTTCCAACAGAACCTGTACACACCTGATTCTTTAAAATGCCCAGCCTCCGGGATGGCTTCATCGGGGTCTAGTGTTCGCCAACTGTCAGCCCTAAAGCTTTAAAAAAAGTCCGGCCCCAGAGAAATGGGCCCAATAGGGGCCTCGTGTTTATAGAAAAACTTCCCGTCGATTCGGCTGCGTAGTAGCCGGGTGAGAGTTTCAGGGGCATTTCCAGATACAAAAAAAAATTCCACCGCCGGCTTTGCGGCCGGTATTTACGCGGCTCCTACGGAGCCAACCCGTCGACCGGTATAAAAACTTCAACAAAATATCGATGGGTGGAGCGCATTAAACGGCTCCGACCGGAGCCTGCGCATACGCTTGTTGAGGAATTTCAACTAAATATTAGCGTGTTTTTTTCGATAACTTTATTAGGCGAAATTTGTAATTGAGACATTCAACACAACATTTTTAAAAAATGCATCACATGTACAACCAACCTTAAGATGGCGATTACCGGGTTCTCGCGTTGTTGCACACGCAGTGCTTCTGCATTTTTAAGCGAAGGAAAAAAGTAATGCTGAGAACCCGCAATGTGGAAAAGACAATGCATGCTGTGTGGCGAATCCCGGGGTTACTGTGCAACCAATAGACGCATGCATGTAAATGAGTGAAGGCATAGCATGTCCGGAGGCGAAATTAAATTTATTTCTTAAAAATTGTCACGATGCAAACAGATACCGGCAGGCATATCATCCACCCAAAATTTTTAAGTCGGGCAATGGATTATGAAACCTACAAGAAAGTAATTACAGACTTGCTGGCTGAACATAAAGTAACGGGCCCGGTTCAATCAGAGTTGCTGACATCTTATACAAAGCTTAATGTTCACCGGATGCGCCGGATTGAAAAAACAATAGAGCTACTTCCTGATGTCAAAAAGGTGCTTGAAAAAATAAGCTCTCCACAAACCTGGCTGGTGCTTACCGAAGGATGGTGTGGAGATGCGGCCCAGATTGTTCCTGTTATACATGCCATGGCTACAATCAACCAGCACATCCAATTACAAATGCTGCTCCGTGATGAAAACCCCGAATTAATGGATCTATACCTGACAAACGGCAAAAGCAGAAGCATTCCTAAGCTGGTCGCTTTGAGCTCAACAAGGGAAGAAATATTTAACTGGGGGCCCCGGCCCGATTATCTCCAGAAACGCTTTTATCAATTGAAGAATGAAGGAATGGCGCACGATATGATCAAAGAAGACCTTCATCGATGGTATGCAAAAGACAGAACACATACCATCCAGCAGGAAATCGGTACGTTGTTAAATACCGCAATTGAATCCGGGAACATTACATAGCAAACTCCTGACGGTTATCTGTTTATCCCCTTTTAAATGATGTAGTAATGTGGGGGGTCATCATTTCAATTAATGTTTTCAGCAATGACCGTCGAACAGTTTAGTACGAGCTTTGAAGCAGAAACACCTCCGGCTTCCATCACTTTGTACCTGAAAGCGTTATGGCATGATAGAAAGGGAGACTGGGAAATGGCCCATGACATTGCACAGGCCCTGCCCGACAGTAACGGCTCCTGGATCCATGCTTATCTGCATCGCAAAGAAGGAGATGCTGCGAATGCCGGTTACTGGTACCATAAGGCTGGCAAACAAATGCCGGCGTATTCTTTAGAAAAAGAATGGGAGGAAATGGTTCACGTTTTTTTGAAGAATAGCCCATGATTGGAAAGCAGGGGCAGCAACTACAGACTTATCCTATACCTTACTTCCTGAAATATACTGGTTCATCTGCAGAATAAGATCCGGATCAGGACAATTGCTCAGGTACTTTTCCTTTTCGGAAAACTTACACACACCAGGGTAATCGTTTTCATTAACCCCTATATCAAGTATCACCTGGAAATGAAGATGAGGAGGCCAGTGCCCGTTCTCATGTTTTTCTCCAAAGTGAGCAATTTCCTGTCCACGGATCACATACCCACCCGCGCTAAGTTGTTCAATGTCGCGCAGGCTCATGTGCCCGTAAAGCGTATAAAAAGACACACCGTGCAACTGGTGCAAAAGAATGATTGTAGCGCCATAATCACCATAATGATTATGAAAAGCGCAACCATGTACCATGCCGCCCAAAGGAGCGTAGACAGCAGTACCGGCAGGGCCCCAGATGTCAGTGCCTAAATGAAGGCGCCTGGGTTCTTCCAAAGGGCTGTCAGCATCAAACACACCGCTTCTGCTATATACGGTACGGTGTTCCGCGTAACCACCAATGCCATACCGGCACCTTGCAGCCTTTATCCTGCTGCTGATGTAAGCGGAAAACCTCTCAGTATCCTCAATGACGTCGTTCGTAAGCTCTTTATTCTCCGCTGTAAAATCCATTGCTGTCAACCGGTCTTTACTGGGGTCAAAGTCGACCACCGGGCAAAAAGAAGGCTGATTTCTGATAAAAATACTCCTCGATTCAATATACATTT
>JBGSYC010000187.1:0-29196 GCA_041751095.1 Flavihumibacter sp. | reverse complement strand
TGCAGATACCAAGGGAGTTTTATTTCGGTTTCACTCAATAATTCTTCTGTCTTGGGAAGTCTATATGGAAAGACGCAATTTTGACACGGGTATCCTATAAATCATTAATTACCAAAATTTGAAGAATCCGGCCCCAGGCACGCATGTCAGAATTAAGAGAAACCGAAGCGTTAGATAATAATGAAGTGATCCTGGATAACATCAAGGTTATCCCAAGGCGGGTATTACTCTACCGATATAAAACAATTACTCATTGGGTCTCGACCAAATAGGGCTTCTCAATTAGAAATTTAAGTAACTGTGCGGTGTCCCTAAGGTTGTCGGGAGCAAGTACGTCTACCTCAATGATTGACCCTTTTTCATTGTAAGATCTTTGAACGACACAAAGAATAGATTTTAGATTAATTTTTTCATAGACTTTTTTTACTTTACTTAAGTCATACATGCCATTTTGAAAGAGGTTCATATGAAACTCGGGTAAAATTTCGTTGTCAAGAAATATAATCTTGTTCATTATTAATTGCCGATGCTGCTCCTTCTTTTCCTTCAATACTCTTTCAAGTTTCTTATAAATGTGGCTTTCAAAAACAGAAAAATTACATGATACCTTCGCACTGTAATAATTTAAAATTCCTTGTATAGGAACTTTAGGTGGGGCCACATAAAAAATAACATCATAGTCTTTTGTAGCTTTGATCTCAATTAAGTTTGCCTCATCATAATCAATAGCAGAGAAACACCCATCCTCATCTTCTTGGTGATAATTAATTTGTATCCTTCCCTTGATGGCTAGGCTATTTAATTTATTGAAGAATTGCTTGATTTTGTTTGAAAAATTGACTCGTTGAATTCCTTTAATTGGTCTCTTTAATTTTATTGTACCAATCATACCTATACCAAGTTCCAAGCTTTTTGTATGCTGATAAATATCTGTCATCAACCGCCTAAAAACGTCTAATTCTATAATGTTTGGCAGAAACGACTTTCTGCATTCAAATAAATACTTTTCGCCTGATAAAGTACATATCCCCTCCAAAACTTGATTGTTGATTTTTGGTTTCTTTACATGTTCAATTTTGCCAGTGTCAAATACCTTATAAATGAAAAGTTCAAAAAAGAAGGTGCGCAAATTTTCTGGATTCTTCTTTAAATGAGCAAGCTCTGTTTTTAACGATGGTTCGAGACCCTCAGAATATTTCATTAAAAGACTTACTTCGTATAGTGCATTGATACATCCTAAATGAGAATGATTAGATAGCAAACTAAACAGCCAGCTTGTTTTGTTGATTGGTTTGTCTGCGCCTTGTTGTATCTCAAAAAAAGAATTACCCAAGCTTAACACAAACGATGTGTATATGAAGTCAATTTTTGACCTTTCTATTTTTCTAAAAGGATTTAAGGGAGATGAAATAACTAACACCTCATTATACCAATTAGACAATATGTTTATTTTCTTGTATCCCTTCATTCGCCAGGCAATTTACTAAATTGATTAGCATTAATATTTTCTTTATTTGGTTATTCTGTGTATCTTTTATTTAATAATCGCAGCCTTATATAATGTTGGCTAAGGACCTAAACTGTTTGAATCATGAAGTCTTTCCTTTTACAATTTGCAGAAACGCCACAAACTGAGTCCTTACAGGTATCAGAATTAGAGTATAGTAAAACATTGAATTTAAGTGTTATCAAAGGCACTAATGTCCCTGCGATCAGTTTGAACGAATCAACAACAGAAACTTTTACTAAAGCTAACTCTGAGGCAACTGACAGCGATGCAGATTTTCAAAGAAATTCTTTTTTAATGGCAACATCGACACAAACCCGGGTCTACAACGAAACTCCAGATGATGATAAGGGATTAAATGAATTGCAGTATTTATTGGATACAAGAACGTTGACAGAATCTTCTGAGACCACAGATAGTGACCGATAATGATTCTTATAATCACTCACAAAGAAGATTATACAGCCGACTTTATAATCGCTAAATTAAACGAGAGAAATATTGATTATCATAGATTCAATTGCGAGGATTGTCTGGAAGAAAATATAACACTCAGGTTTGGCAACAATAGTCAACATAGCTTTAATGGTGAAAAAATAAATTTCAAATCCGTCTGGTATAGAAGGCTTAAACTTCCTCATGTATCATCTTCAATCGTTGAGGAAAAAATTTATCTACTTAATGAGGTAGAGGCATTCATAACAAATTTGTTTGGAATTATTAAAGCAAAATGGTTAAGCGAACCTACGGCACTGCGTTTAGCAGGAAACAAATTTCTTCAGCTAACCATTGCGAAGGAAATTGGTTTTAACGTACCTAAAACTATTGTCACAAACAACAAATCTGTAATCGTTGATTTTTATAATTCAAATCGCGGTACTATTATAAAACCTATTAATAGCGGTAGAATCAATTATGCAAACAATACAAGCAAATTAATCTTTAGTAATCTTATTCCTAAGGAGTACATTGAGAAAATTGATGAATTTGATGTGGTGCCTTCGATACTTCAAGAATACATAGAGAAGGAATATGAATTGAGAGTTACTGTTATTGACCGCAAAGTATTTGCTGCTAAGGTTCATTCTCAATCAGATCAGGAAACTATAATCGATTGGAGAAGGAAGAAATTAACTTTCACTACTTATAACTTACCAAATGAATTACAGAATCTGTGCGTAATTATGTTAGAAAAACTCGGAATTTCATTTGGCGCATTCGATTTTATAAAAACTCCTGACGGTGACTACTACTTTTTGGAAGTAAACCCAAATGGCCAATGGGCATGGATTGAAATTGAAACTGGACTTAAAATTTCTGATGAGATCATAAACTTCTTACAATGCTGAAATCATTTTTATTATTTCTTGGTTTTCACAGAGAACCAGAAATCAAGGCGGAATATCCAAAAAGTTTTATTTTTTCAGACAATATAGACTTAAAGCTCCAATATCTCAAAGACCTTGATACTCAAGAAAACGATAGACAAAGTATTATTGAAACAAAAACTTCTCAACTAATAGGGCAAACGGGAATTATCTTTTCTCTTTTAAGTTTATTTATTCCAACATACATAGATAAGTTCGAGGATGTAAATGCAATATTCAAGCTTTGTTGTGTTGCATCTTTTATTATCACGCTATCATTTTATCTACTAACCATTTATCACGCAACAAAATACTTAAACATACATAGGTACAAATATGGGCAACGTAGCGCAACGACCGTCATGAAATCCTACGAAAAGAAAAAAGACTTTAAAGTAGAAGAGGTCAAAGATCTGCTTTTTTGTATTGACAGAAACACACAGGTAAATAATTTGAAAGCTGGCAATTTAATTAATGCTTATCGATGTTTTAAACTTGGAAACATCTTTATAGGAATACTTTCGATATGCCTTTTACTATCGTTTTATTTTAAAAATGACAAGCAACAACAAAAAACGATGATTGGCAGGGCTGTAATAAGTTCAAGATCATAAATTCTAGCAAAAAATCACAATGAATTTTTTTGAGTTAATAACTTTCCCATCCAAGTTAGAATGGACTACTATCATGGATGAATTTCCAAGTATAAGGCAAATAGCAATCAAAACAAAATTGTCTCTAGATGAAAGCAGTATAACAAACTTAGGGGATGCCATGACAAAACCCAATGATTTTTCAAATTGGCAAACTCGCCTTGTAAATAAACTCGGTAAACTCAGATTTAGCTATGTTCTTCTAATTTATTATTCGAAAGGTTTACCAGATGAAAATTGGGTCATACATGATGATACTGGAGAGACTAACTTCTTTCCAGACTTCAAAAACTCTGACTACTACAAAAAATTCATGTTTGACTTCTATACTGAAAGCTTCTATTATCACTACTTTTCTACGGTGGATATTATCCCTTATCTCTTAAATATTTTTTATGATTTGAATGTCAAAGAAGACTTCAAGTTTTCTAAAGAAGTTTATTCAAAAATTTTTGATAAAGAACTGAAAAAAGGTATAGACATTTTTCATACAAATACACGTGTTGCAAGAAATGGTAGAAACGCACTAACACATAGATTTCCCTTTAACGAAATAGATATACGAAGCAAGAAAATAGGAAGAACTATTTATGGTGGAATAAATGAATATACTACGTCGGTTGTAACGATTAAGCAAATTCAAGAAATTGTCAATGCACTTGAAAAGCTTCTGCGTTTGATCGAAAACAAACTAAAAAATAGAAGTTAGAATTAAATTTCAGACCGTTCTGACCAAACAATTCTATCGAACAAACTACATACAATATTTATATTTGATGCCTTACAATGAATACCAAAGAAACTGCCCATCAAATTATCGCCGATCTCGTTCAACGCTTTGAGGAACAAAAGGACTCGTATAAAAAAGCTGAATACAATGAAACACTTGCTCGTCGGGATTTTATAGACCCATTCTTTAAAGCACTTGGGTGGGATATAGATAATTCGCAAGGCTATGCCGAAGCTTACCGTGAGGTAATACACGAAGACAAGGTGAAGGTTGGTTCTGCCACTAAAGCCCCTGACTATTCTTTTCGTTTACCCGGTGGAAAACGTTTGTTTTTTGTAGAAGCAAAGAAGCCAAGTGTTGTTGTAAAAACAGAAATTCTCCCGGCATATCAGGTCCGTCGTTATGCGTGGAGCGCAAAGCTTCCAGTTTCTATATTAACCGACTTTGAAGAATTCGCCGTTTATGATTGCAACAAAAAACCGAAGCCTGATGATAAAGCTTCTGCTGGACGAATCAAATACTTAATGTATAGCGACTATCTACAAGAATTCGATTTTCTATGGGATACTTTTTCTAAAGAAAGAGTATTGAAGGGAAGCTTTGATAAGTACATAGCTAGTGATGCAGGTAAAAAAGGGACGACAACAGTTGATAAGGAATTTCTGCTTTCCCTGGATGAATGGCGCATTGAACTGGCACAGAATATTGCGCTACGTAATCCTTCCTTTAATGAAGATGATTTAAATTTTGCGGTACAACAAACCATTGACCGCATTATATTTTTGCGCATTGCGGAAGATCGAGGTGTGGAAGAATATGGAAAATTACAAACTGCGCTAAAAGGAGAAGTTTTTTACCATAACCTTTTCTCACATTTTAAAGAAGCGGACAGTAAATATAACTCCGGCCTTTTTGATTTTAAGCGGGATAAGTTGAGCGTTTCTTTGCAGGTAGATAATAAAGTGCTGAAGAATATTATCAACGAACTCTACTACCCTATTTCTCCATACGAGTTTAGTGTATTAAGTGTGGAGATACTAGGCAGTGCTTATGAGCAATTCCTAGGCAAGCAAATAAAACTTAGTGACAAGCATAAAGCAGTTATTGAAGAAAAGCCGGAGGTACGTAAAGCCGGTGGCGTATATTATACGCCTCAATACATAGTTGACTACATCGTGAAACAAACAGTTGGCAACCTGGTGGAAAATAAAAAGCCAGAACAACTTAAACCTTTAAAGATTGTTGACCCTGCTTGTGGCAGTGGAAGCTTTTTGTTAGGTGCTTTCCAGTTTTTACTAAACTATCACCAGCAATATTATAAGCCCGATTTTGAAAGGCTGACCGCTATTGCCTCAAACAGTGCTGAATACAACAACAAACAGCGCAACGAAGCTATTAAGGAGCGAAGCAAACTGCCGCTTACACCGGACGGTGCTTTAACCACCACGCTTAAAAAACAAATACTGCTCAATAATATTTATGGCGTAGATATAGATACGCAGGCGGTGGAAGTAACCAAGCTTTCCCTGTTGCTAAAATGTATGGAAGGCGAAACACAAAGCAGTATTAATGCCGAGATGCATTTTGGTGAAAGAGTATTACCAACGCTTGATAGTAATATTAAAAGTGGTAACAGTTTAATTGACCTTGATTTTTATGATGGCGAATTTGATTTTGAACCCGGCTCAGAAAAAAAGATAAAACCATTTAGCTGGGAGAAAGCATTTCCACAAGTTTTTAAAGAAGGTGGTTTTGATGTGGTGATTGGCAACCCTCCCTATGTGAGACAGGAAGTGTTGGGTGAACAGAAAAATTACTTTGCAAAGAAGTACAAAGTGTATCATGGTGTGGCTGACCTCTATAGCTATTTTTTTGAAAGAGGAATAACCCTGCTAAATAAGAATGGTTTGTTTGGAATTATTGTAGCTAATAAATGGATGAGAGCTAACTATGGTGAACCATTACGCAAATGGTTCAAGCAACAAGGCATACAAGAGATAATTGATTTCGGCGATTTGCCTGTTTTCCAGGGAGCAACAACTTATCCTTGTATTGTGATTGCTTGTCCCGGGAAGACAACCTCATTCTATTCTACCAATGTCAGCAACTTGGAATTTAAAAATTTAGATAGTTATGTTCAGGAATACAAAACGCAACTGTCTATCGATTCTTTAGATGATGGTGGTTGGAACTTAGGAAGTGAAGGAGAACAGCAACTATTAAAAAAATTACAAAGTACCGGCATACCATTAGGCGAATATGTAAAAGGAAAAATATTTTATGGAATTAAGACAGGCTTGAACGAAGCCTTTGTTATTGATGAAGCCACCAAAAATGCATTGATAAAAGAAGATGCAGGGAGTAAAGAAATAATTAAACCATTTCTAGGGGGTAGAGATATTAAAAGGTATCAGACATCAAAGAGTAAAAAGTACATTATTTTATTTCCAAAAGGATTTACTAATGCAAAAGGCAACTTACCTAAGAATCCATGGAAATGGCTAACAGAAAGTTATCCCAAAATTGCCGAACATTTGAAGCCTTATGAAGAACAGGGTAAAAAGCGGTTTGACCAAGGTGATTTTTGGTGGGAATTAAGAGCCTGCGATTATTACAACGAATTTGAAAATAGTAAATTATTTATCCCGGATATCGCTTTACACATGCAAGCCGCTTTCGATACGAAAGGCTATTATTGTGTCAACACTGCATACATCATTCCAACAGAAAGTAAACTTCTATTAGCAATCCTTAATTCTAATCTTATTCAATTTGTATATACCAAAATTAGTTCTTCAATTAGGGGCGGCTATTTAAGATTTATTCGTCAGTATTTAGAAATATTGCCAATTGCCAACGCTAACGAAAACAAAAAAAAAGAAATTGAAAATTTAGTTGACATTATTCTCTCTCTCAACAAAGAAAAACAACAAACTACCCTACCTGAAAAACTAGAACAACTGCAACAGCGCATTAACCACACCGATGATAAAATAAACAAGTTGATTTATGAGCTCTATGGTTTAACAGATGATGAAATAAATGTTGTGGAAAGCATATAAAAATTATTTTGTCTTATGTATGATTTTACAAACAACTTTAGTATAAAGGGTAGATGGTGGATACCAATAGAAGAAGACGACAAAAATGAAGGTATCTATGGAGTTTTGACATTTAATAAGCTTTCTGGGCTTTCTCTTGTAATTGAAGGAAGTCTTTTTTTTACGAAATCGCTTTCTTTAGCTAAAACAAATTTCTCTCTGCCAGTTGTTGTGGGCGTAACTCCCAACAATTATCATATTACATTGTTCAACCTTTATGGGCATGAATTAGGATCATCGCATTGGATTTATACTGATTTGCAAGTAGAATATTCCTTACTCTGTAAGGAGCCTTTTTTTGCAGTTGAAAATTTAGGTATCTGTAAGCTAAATTTTAGTACAAATTGCTTTGCGCCTTTTTTACATAAGGTTTCCGCTAAACTTACTCATGACTTCAAACAAGATCAAATCACGTTTACTTATAAAGAACAACCCCCATTTGAAATTCTAAAAAATGCAAGTATTGAAGTATATTTTTTCTTTTATTATGGCTTTAAGGGGTTAGTACACACAGATGACTTTGAATTTAAAGATCGGATATTTTTAAATTTTGACTTTAAAGAACCAATTTCTATAAACCAAGCTGTCACTAACCTTAAATTTTATAAAGAATTTTTTACTTTCTTTTCTTATCGAAAAGTTTCATTTGAAAAAGTAAATTTTTTTGCAAGGGATGAAAAAGGAAAACTGGTGGAATTAAATTTTTTATGTAAGCCCACATCCTCAGATGATTATTATGTTATTGCTTCTTATGATATACTACTCAATTACGAAGAAATAGAAGACCAATTTTCAAATATGTTTGGGCAGTGGTTAAACAATCAAGCGACAATAAACAGCGGCCTTTCTTTATACATGCAAACAAAGTATCTAAAATTTCCATCTCTTATCCAAAGTTTCCTAAACATAGCTTTTGCCGTAGAAACCTTGCATAATACCTACTTCAAGAATAAATCTACTTTTGTAGAACGGTTGAAAGATTTAATTACTAAAGCTGAAACATTACTTCAGGGTTTTATTTATGATATAGGCGATTTTTGTAAACGCGTAAAACAGCAAAGAAATTTTTTGGCGCATAATCATAGTGAATCCGTTAAAATGGCTATTCCTGAAATTTATTATTCGTATTTCAACTCTTCTTTACAAATGATTTATGAATGTAATTTTCTCCAAATTATGGGGTTAGATAAAGACAGGATTTCGCTATACTTAAACAGGCATTACACCTATCAAACTAACAAAAAGAGAGTTATGGAAATAAAGATGTTTTTCTTAAGCGATAACCCTCAAGCAAAGTCTTAACTGTGAGGCCTCCTCTTGAAACCATTTGCTAGAATCCAATCCAGCTGTAGGCACGCCTTTTTTCGACAAAGGTTCTACATCATCAAGAAAATCTTGCATTGGCTTTGCTTATATACGCCAATTCTCTACCAGGAGCTTTTAATTCTGCCTCCATTAAATCAAATTCCTTCTCTTTAAAGGAAAATATGCTTTTACCTATTGCACTCCATTTGAACTTCACTAAGTTTTCCAAAATTTCCAATGGCGCATTTAATAGAACATGGCTTGCACCAGTTTGATATTTGAGCTTGTGAAAAGACATATGTCTTTCGTATTCATTGATCAAATGATCTATTCTGTCCTCGGTTTCTTGCTTTGAATATTCTTTGCTTGCAACATCTTGCATCCAAACTCTTAACGCTGTAAACTTAGCGCTACTATCAGGATCAGCCCTATACTCTACAATCTGTTGCCATTCTATATTTTCATCGGGTATAGGTAATTTTTCAAGTACAACTTCCAAAACTTTAGCAGATTTAAAATTGGGAAGATCAATGGGCAAGTTTTCCTGAATGATAGCAGCGGCTTTGTCCTTACGTGCAAATCTGTTTAAAAAAGCGGCAGCTACTCGAGTTGACTCCCTCTCCGCATTATCAACTGATTCAATATATCTATTGATTATGTTATTTATTTCCTTATTTGAAGCGCTTTTCTTAAGTTTTTTTGCGGGTAGAGCTTCAGGGATAGCAAAAAAGCTTTCCATAATTCTCACCATATCGGTATGATCTTCTTGATTGAACATACCTTCTTGGAATCCGGATTTCTCCCAGGTAAATTTTATCATCTCCGATAAATTAAAATCGCAAAGAAGACCGTGCTGTTTCAAAAAATCAAACTCTCCCCGCATTCGCTCGCAATATTCAGGGTCAAGACTCTCCAAATCATTAAATATGTCAATGCCCTTATGAGTGCAAACATGGATCTGATCAAAATATAAAAGATCTCTTTTTAACAAGTGAGGCGCATCGTATATAAATTCAAAATTCGAAGGCCGTAATCCCAAATTCATTTATAAATTTTTTGAAGTGTTAGGATATTAGTACAATGTACTGCTACATTAAAATTACACCACCCATTCACGTTAAAAGTCGCTTAATTGATAATCAATTACTTGCACGACTCAAAGAAAAAAGTTAATTTTGAACAATTTACTATTTCATGAAATTTTTACATTCCGAAATAGGCTCAGCAAAAGATAATTTCAATAGTCCCGTCCACAATTGGTATAAATTCACAGCAGGCTTTTCCCACAAGTTTGTTGACGAGATCATAAGCCTCGAAAAACTGAAAGAAAATAAGAAGAATAAAATTTTTGACGCCTTTGCCGGTTGCGGAACTACTTTAGTTTCAGCCCAAAAGGCAGGTGTTCCTGCAGCAGGCAATGAGGCGCAAACTTTTATGTTTGACATTATTAGGGGTAAGTTAAATTGGAAGATAAAGGTATCGGCAGCCAATAATTATTTGCGGGAAATAAAAGGCTATGTTTCTGATCAGAGAAAGGGCTATAATATTTCAAAATTTGCACATCCCTTATTAAAAACTTTGTACAAGCCCTATTCGCTAAAAAATCTTTATCTCATCAAGGACTTTGTTTCAACAATACGCAATCCTAAATACAAGTTATTTTTTAAACTTGCACTAAGTCAAACCTTGCATAAAGTTTCGATACATCCAATTGCAATTCCATACATTGTACGAACTAAAAAACTAACCAATAAGGATTCTGTTTTAAAAATATTTTCTTCTATTGTGAATAAGATGATAGAGGATAGCAAAAATCTAAGTGACAAAAAAAATACGTCAAAGATTTTCCTACAGGACTCACGTTACCCAAATAAAAATATCCGGGCAAATTCGTGTTCAATATGTATTACATCGCCCCCTTATCTCAACAACTTAGACTATGGAGAAGTATCTAAAGTCCATACACATTTCTTCGGAATAACACAAAGTTGGAATGATATTACTGAGAGAGTTCGAAAAAAGCTTGTCACTGGTGCAACTACTCACTATGTGGAATCCGAATTTACTTTGCAGAAGTTTAAGCGATCTGCATTTTATAGACATAATAGAGAAATTGGAAAGAATTTGATTAACCGCTATAACCGATTGAAAAAAATCAGCGCTTCAAGATTAGGAAAAAAATCCTTTCACATTTTAATGATGCTTTATTTCCAGGACATGTATAAAGTGCTTTTGGAGATACGTCGCGTTTTACGACCGGGAGCTAAAGCATATTTAATTTTAGGCGACTCTGCACCTTACGGATTTTTTATCCCTACAACAAGGTTTTTAGGTAAAATAGCATTAAATGCAGGGTTCAATCGTTATAGAAGTATAAAAATCCGTTCTAGAGGTTCAAAATGGAAAGATCTAACTTATAGACATAATGAAGAACTTTCAGAAAACGTATTAATTCTTTCCTAAGTATTTGCAACTTTGAAAATTTTGGCACCTACCATCCATTTTTTCGCTGCAACATCAGCCGGTAATTTAATTGTGACTTTGCTTGCTTTCGTTACCTTTTCCTCCTTGTCATAATCTTGGAGAGAATCATCATTTACTCTAAACACAACCTTTTTAAACTCACCGTTTTCCAATACTTTGGCCGCAAGCAAATAGTCTCCAACTTCTATTTCATGCGCAGTAATACACTGAGCTCCTAAAACGTTGGTTTTGCTATAAAAATGCATGCAATCACCTATTTTTTGCGGGCTGATTATCTGCTCAAACCACTCGTTATAATATTCTTGAGGTTTCTTAGCCAAGTTATTAATAAACCGTATTCCTTTCAATGCTGATGGCAATAACGAAGTACCCAAAGTTTCTTCCAACCCTGCAACTTCTGACACTGAACTGTTAAAGCCACTATCTTTTGTCAAGATTGCTTTCGACTTCGTCACATACGCCGATAGTAATATCAACAAATCCTGGTTACTGATCGTTGAATGGATAGTCAGAAGTTCCAACCATGCAAAAAAATCACCATCTAATGTCGCTTCATCCATCAGATTATAGTTCAAAATATTTAATGCTTCCCTTTGACTTTTACAGGCATGGATATTTTGTTCTACAGTTTGTCTTAAAGCATCAGATAATTTCAACCTATAGGTTAAAGCTTCGTTATGTGATCTGTTACCATTTACCAGATCCTTTACCCATGTATGTTTTCTGATAAACTCGTTTTGTTCCCACAATGCATAATCTGATGTTACAAGCTCTAAAGAATCGCTTCCGGCCGCCTCAGTTACAAAATCAATTACATCCTGTTCGGGAGTAACAAAACAATCAATTAAAACATTCGTATCCACGAATACACGAAGTTTTAAATCTTCTAAAGCAATCGTACTCATTAATTTAAAAAGTTACTTTTTCCAATACCCTTGCTGGGATTTCATTAGTAATATCTTCATCTAGGCTAAATTCGACTGCCTTATTAGCTAACTTGATAAAACTCCGGTAATTTCCTTCCGATCTTCTAAGCATTTCCTCCAAAAGTTCGTCGGTAAAATGAATAGAATCATTGCCCTCGATCTTTGCGTACTCAATATACTTTTGAATTAACTTTTTTGCTGTATCTAGAGTCAATGGCTTTAATCGCACTTCAACTGTAGCTATCCTGTCATACAGCGGCGGTGATTCTGCTTTAATGACATCCAAAGCTTCCTGAGTCAAGGATACAATCACCGCCCATTTTCTTTGACGGTTGATCATTGTGTTGAGCGTGTTAATGTAATTAGTAAGCTTGGCTCCCTTCAGTTTTCCTAAATCTTCAAATTCGTCGATAAAAACATAGAGCATATTGTACCCGTTGTCCCGCAATACTTTAATTATACTATTGAGGAATTTTACTTCCTTACTCTGAACATCCTTACTGCTGATATATCCTGTTAATATGTCCCAGTTACTATCAACCCGTTTTTCAGGAAAGATGAGATTTATATACCTATTTGCAAGAGTATTGTCATCTACAATAACCTCATTAATTATTGCTCTTACTTTTTCTTGAAATTTTCGTACGTCACCACCAACAGCTCTAAACTTCTCATAAAAAATTAGCGGATTGCTTAATACAGGAATTTCAAAAAGCTCATCAAAATTTTGATTAGTTAGTATAGTAAGTCTGACATAATTCTTTATGAAATCCTCTCTGCCATGGATTGAAAGAATGTGCGGATGAATAGCAGCCCAGATTAATCTTCTCAAGTTATCCGGCTCCAGATCCTCTACTATTTTATGTATGATATTCTGAGGCTCGTCCTCAGGTTTATCGATGAATGTTGTTAAAGCAGTAAAATCAATTTCTTTCTCGCCATTCAAAGTCTTTATTATTCCCTCAATATATTTCATGAGGTGTGTTTTCCCATAGCCATACTCTCCAATAATGGTCAAGCCGGCATATTCCCCAATCTCCTCGTTTTCTCCCTTTTGGTAAGTTACCTTAATGAAATACTCAATTTGCTGCTTTATACTTTCATCAACCGGGTCAAAATGCGTGTATTGTGCTATGGCGGCAGGTGGAAAAGGATTAAACCTTAGTTTTAATTTTTCATAACGATTTTCCTTAACTATTTCTTCTTTAAGTCCTTTTAGTTTATCTACTATTTCTGATTTAAAATCTTCCATGACTAATTATTTATAATAAAATTATTCCTCGTGAAATCCCGATAGTTTAAGAAAAGGTCCTGATGCCGGTTGTTAAGTCGTAAATTATTGGAATATCGCATCACTTGTAAAGAACTTCGTTCCATAATGTATCTTGGTTTCCTCTCCTCATAAAGTCGTACTAATAATCCCTTTATGTCTTCGATAGCCAATTGAAATTTCAGTACTGACTCATATATAATAATCGGAATCCAAATAACATTAGTTTTCTTAAGTTCATTATTAAATTTATTAAGCACAAACGCCTCAAAAGTATCAATGTCCACTTTGTGAACTTTTATTGGATAATGCAAATCCCAATTGCCCTCCATGAAACCAAATTCCTTTAATACCGGTATTCTGTTTATTACTTTCAGGTCTTCAAACCATGCCGGAAAAATATAGGTTACGGAACGGGTATAATCATTTGTCCTCTTTATTCTTTCCTTATCGACATATTCATCATATGGAATTTTCCATAGTTTCTTGTCAATACAACGATACATAATTTCACTAGCCTTCTGATCCTTCGGTTTATTTAAATAAATAGGCTGCCCATAAGTCTTTAAATCATCAAGGTTAAAATCTTCTGCTTTATTAAATTGCGTAAAATCTAAAAACCACCATAAATATTCCTTCGCTCTGCTGTAGTTCAATATTATAGGCAGGATGGATTTTACTTCTTGATCTGCAAGAATTGGAGTAGCTTTTTCCAGACTAAAATTTCTTCCCCCGTTAATCGCTAGAATTTCCTTCTTTTCATCACAAAATTCCTCAAGGTCCACTTTCAAGTTTGCATCAACTTCTTTCACAAATCCCAAAAATCTGGTTGCGTGTAAATACTCCAGTTTTTGCCTATCCCGATCTTTCTTTTCACTGCTATTTGCAATAGACCACCTATCTCTGGGAGGCTTTACAATTTTCCGCTCCATTGCGTCATATAATTCTTCTTCAGTTGAAGGTTTCTGGCTGATAAAAACGAATAAATCTCTTATCGTCCTGATATTATAAGTATTAAAGAAACTCCACTTCTTATTCGATTCCTTTTTATAAGGCAATTCCGGTATTTCAAAGTCCAACTTCATTATTTGCTCAAAATACTATTTCTAAGACAATTCTTTTATCTTGTTGATTTTCAGTGCCGACACAGATACGTCAATACTTTTTTGATCAAATGCCCCAATAATGAAAAAAGCTCAGAAAAGACAGATTGCTCGGACCAAATAGAACGCTTTTTCTTTTCCTATTATGGGAACTGGCGACTTCACCAAATTCTAACAATCGAAAAACTCTTACAAAACAAATACGAATTTTTCATTGACATTGTATAGGAAACAAAACAATTAGATGACGAAGCATCAGAATCAACTATTGCACAGGAGATCACGAATGGTTATATCTTCCAGGCTCTCGCTGAAACTATTCAATTTATTGAGGACTTATTTGCACCACTTAATGCAGCTAAGGCTCCAGATTATTTTGTCAAAAACATCATTACATACAGTACAGGAAAGATTTACAACCTTATTACTAAGAATTACACTTCGGAAGAAATATGCGAGTTGTTTTATTTTCCTTTTTTTAGGAAATCATTTGAGAGTGAAATAGAGGAGAAATACCGGACTTGCCTACAAAGAATGGTTGATTACATACAGGAACTAAAATCTTTTTTTTACGACCATGAATTTTTTTACACTCAATACAAGCATGGGTTAACGATTGCACCTCGTCCATTTGCAAAATATACTGCAGAACAAATAACAGAAAATATGAAGCACCCAACAGACGCTTACCTTGCGGTCTTTGATAATCTGTCGGTAAAAAAGATCAAAAGAGGAACATCTCCATTTCATGGTATGATTATGATGGCCCATCTTACAGCTTCGATGAATGGACAAATAAATAATCTTATTAACGAAGACAATTTGATTCGTTATGTAACACCAAAAAACAAAATCAGTATTGAGGTACTAAAGAAATTGCTTTTAAATGCAGAGACTGCGTCAGTGCAATCGGCAATAACTTGATGCACACCCTTAATCATAAAGAAGGAAAACTTGAGCTTCAATTGCCGGCAGAAAAATTTGGAATGGCATATATATTTTTGAAGCCATTCATCTTGATGCCGCTGTAAATAAGAATTCTTTCAAGTAATCTGAATGAATAATTGAAATTTCGCTGTATATTTTTAAATTTGTATCGACAGGTAGAAAGCAAAAAAAAGTGATACATAGGCACACCTCACTGGCACGCTCTTTTATAGCACGACACTCATTTGACACACTTCACGAGTAAGAAATTGATGCTCAAGGCTTGGAGAATCCAGTCCCGGGCACGTTTATAACCTTGTAAGTGTTGATTTACAGGGTTTTTTATTTCGTGTGTGTCAGAAAATCGCGCTTTTTCTCGCTTTCTACCACAATTATTGACACTTAACCCACATTGCAGCAAAAGCTCCTTTAAAAATAAATTTTTCAAGTTTTCTAAATAAAATGACTGTTTCCGCATTGCTTTATTCGTACCCCCCTACGAGCATAAATTTTTTATCGCCTCTACGAGGCCTTTGTTCATTTTGTAGTACACAAGGGGTGTTCGTTTTCCAACCAGCTGTTTGACCTTTGTCGCTTGTATTTTAAAAGTACCATACGTAAGCATCCTGACACTGGCAGACTGAGTGGTTATTACCGCCTGGTAGAAAGCTATCGCAACGCCGATAATAGAATATGTCACCGCACCATTGTGAATGTAGGGTTTATAGAAGATGCTGCACCCGAACAGCTCAATAAAATACAGAAGCAGCTTACAGAAAAGTATGAACGCAGGCAACCTTTATTCGCAGCGGAAGAACAAGACCCCATCGTAAAAAAGTATGTAGAAGATTTATGGCAGCGTATCGTTGCCTCTCATAAGCTCGATATTCAGTCGGCAGAAAAGCTATCCAGAATGGTAAATGCCGATACGCTGCAACACCGTGATGTACGAGAGATAGGAGCAGAAAATATTTGCCATACTACCTGGAATAAATTGCAGCTTACTGAGTTGCTGCTCGCTAATAGCTTTACTAATGAGCAAGCTCAATTAGCCTGCACACAGGTTATTAGCAGGGCGGTATATCCGGCATCAGAATTAAAAACTACGAGCTGGATAAAAGACAATTCTGCCGTGTGCGAACTGACCGGTTACAACATGGATATACTCACTAAAGACAAGCTATATGAAAGTGCCTTGCATTTATATAAAGTAAAAGATAACCTGGAAAAACACCTATCCAACCGCACCAATGAACTCTTTGATTTAGAAGACAAGATTATTTTGTACGACCTTACCAACACCTATTTTGAAGGCGAAAAGCGTAACAGTAAACTTGCCAAATTTGGCAGGAGCAAAGAAAAAAGAAGCGATGCAAAACTGGTGGTACTGGCATTGGTTGTAAACACCGAAGGGTTTATAAAATACTCTTCCGTACTTGAGGGCAATGTAGCAGATTGCCAAACCCTCTCGGCAATGATAGAAAAACTGGCAGCACATACCTGTGGTCACAAAGCTGTGATCGTACTGGATGCCGGCATAGCCACCGATGAAAATTTAGAATTGATAACCCAAAAAGGGTACAAATATCTTTGCGTAAGCCGCACAAGACTAAAAGACTATCAGGTAATACCAGACAGGCTTACAGTATTGATGGATACAAAACCCAGGCAAAGTATCCGTCTGAAATCTGTCACTACCACAAAAAATACCGACTATTATCTGGAGGTAAAGAGCGAAACAAAAGCCCTGAAAGAAACGGGCATGAAGACCCGGTTTGAACAGCGCTTCGAAACAGAATTACAAAAAATACATACTGCTATACATCGCAAAGGAGGCATTAAAAAAATAGACAAAGTGCATCAGCGCATCGGCAGGGCAAAAGAAAAATATCCATCCGCACAGCAGTATTACAACATAGAAGTAAGCCAGGACAAAGCAAGCAAACTGGCAACAAATATTACCTGGCAAAAAGATGAAACAAAGCATGAAGACAAAACAAATAATCTGGGCATCTATTTTCTGCGCACCAATCTTAATGTGCAGGACGAAGTAGTCGTCTGGAACATTTACAATACCATCAGAGAAATAGAAAATACTTTCAGAACCCTAAAAACCGACCTTGACCTGCGGCCCATTTATCATAAAAATGATGATGCCACTATGGCCCATCTACATTTAGGATTACTGGCCTACTGGCTGGTCAATACAGTCAGGTATCAATTAAAAAATCACGGCATCAATAGCGTTTGGTCAGAAATAGTACGCATTGGCAATACCCAAAAAGTAGTAACCACCACTGGCACAAATACCTATAATAAAACCATTACTACCAGGCGGTGCTCACAGCCCAATGAAAAACTAACCAACATCTACAACATCCTAAAACTAAAACACCAGCCCTTCACCAAAAGAAAATCTGTAGTACACAAACTGGAACCTAAAAAAGATAAAACCAAGCAACTACGCCTATTACAGTCTGGTTAGCTGCAATCTGGGTTAATTGACACACGAAATGACACACGAAAAATCGGGTCCTCCCCCCTACGCGGCAACCCAAACATGGATGGGATTACCGGGAAGCCTAGTGCGGGTGTACTTGCCAGTTAGTAAAAAGCCTCAGCCAGGAGGCTGAGGCAAGCCGTAATATTGTTGATGATTTACACTTAGGATAGCCTGGGCGAGAACCCGAAAGTTTTACACTAATGTGGAGTATTAATGACATCTAAAAAATATTCTCTTATTAAAACTCCATAATCATAAAACTGCTCAAATCTCACTGATATATCAATCTTTAAATGATTTAAGTCATCATTGGTCAACCTTAATTTATCCCTTATAGCCCACTTGAATAAACTATTTTTTGGATTGCTCTGATATGCCTTGATCAATAAACTGCTTCCGTATTCTTCTTTGATAGAGGAGCCAAAATACCAGAATGTTATACTAACCATCCATCCCACAATAAATGTATAATCATTATCTTCCGAAAAGTGAACTTGATAAGTCTTGAAATTGTTTTGTAACAAGTTCTCGATTTCATCATCACTAAAATTTTCGCAATCTTCTCCTTCCACCAACGTATACCATAGCGTAAAAGCTTCCCTTATTAAGAGATTTTTATTGAATTTTTCTTCAATTAATTTTGCTTTTAATGCGATAAGTAGATCATTTATATTATCAATCCCATCAATTAATTCCATTCTAATGCAATTTATTATTTGATATAGGATGTTCCTATTCTAGGTATTCCATCGATCACAGCACCCTTTATAGTTACATTATATCCATATATGTTTACCGCAATTTTAAAGTTTCCGCTAGCAGGCAATTGTCCAGATTGTCCTAAGGACAAATATAAACGTCTAATAACATTCGCTTCACTACCTGCTTTTGACAATAAGGGTTGAAATAAATGTTTTGATTTAAAAATGTGGACTAAATCATTAGATGTAGCAAGAGTCTTAGCAATTCCTTGGCGAATCGCTGCCAAAGAAACATTTGTTACTGTAGATGACACTCTTGCAATTGGAATAACTGATGCAAGTTGTACAGTGGCTTCTGCATTACTTTGCTCAACACCATAAAAATCGCTACCACTTGCATAAGTTTTTATGCTATTAGCTAAGTTGGCTATTGGATTCCACCTGTTTATTTCATAGAGAAAATCGCCTCCTGGATTGTGGTCGTTGAAAAATTGATACCACTTATAACTTGAATTTGATGGAGGCTTCTTTGATGTTACTACAACTGTCTCCAATTTCTTTACTTCCGCCATTCTGCCTGTCGGACAGTCTGAACATTCCGGCACAGGTGTAGGCTGTACCGTTGATTCGCTTATTAAGCCATAAGGGTCATTTAAAAGGATGGGATTATTATTTGCATAAGCGTATGGCGTCCAGTTGTCACTTGCATCTGAAAAAGGATCGACCTGCCAGAACCTACCTAACTGTGGATCAAGGCTTCTAAAATTCGTTGCATACAACTCCAAGCCACTGCCATCGCTAAACTCTCCGCTTTCCAGTTCTGTCCCCTCATTAAACTTTCTTCTATTGTGTATTGCACCCGCCGCCTTCGAACTTATCCCCGCCATGGTAAGTCCGAAAGGATAATACTTAGACCTTTTTTCCGGACTGTTTTCAAAATTCTTATAGGCTACCTTCAAACAAGGTTCATAATTTTTTTCACGGTATGATAGTTTTAAACAGCCCATTTTTTCTATGGCTTAAAGATAGAGGATTATGTTTTTTTACCAGCAGTCATAAGCATAATATTTAAAATTGCTTTGAAGGGTAAAGGATAATACAACAGCGCAAAAAATATAAATGATTGCCCAGCACCAACTATAAATTAAATGCATCTTACGGGCAATCGTTTATGTTTTTTGTGCAAGCCAAAGCCGCCACTAATGCAACTGCAACTTTCAAGCTGACTGTGGCGGCTGCGGCAGGCTACGACTGTTTCCAACCTGTAAACATCTTTCACTATCAGCAATCAAAAAAATAAAAGATTAGCGAAGCTACCTTGCTGCCGCAGGCTTTGCCATTGACCGACCGGAGGAAGATGGCATAAAAAAATGCCGTGCTTGCACACCACTTGGAGAAGCGTTGGCTGGCACGGCTTGCGACATCAGGAGCCGGTGTTGGCTACTTACACATAATGTGTATTATAGGATTTTTTTTCAGAGCATGCTTGCATAAGCCAGGGTAAAAAATGCGAAGCGAACCTATAATGCCACATTATGTTAATGTAGCTTCAGTCAGTTTTTTGTGGCGTGTGTTTTTTGCTTCGTGCTGTTGGCTGCACTTGTTTATTTTTTTGCAAATACATTTTATCAATAACAGATTTCATTTGCAAAAAATAAAGTAGTGCAAGTGTGTCGGCTGTAAAAACCATGACATAAAAAACTGACTGCAACACCGAACACCGCCCTTGTCTTTTGGCGGTGTAAGCCGTGCTGTGTGTTGGCTTGTCCGGATGTATTCTTTTGCTGATGTTTATTGATGCAGTTGGGATCTGCACTAAAGTTGATTGTATTAAAGCGGATGGAACTTTGTAATGTCGTCCTGTAGTTCATCAATGTTATTTGCTTTGTATTCTTCTGTTGAACTTACATATTTATGCCCGGCTAAGTATTGTACTTTTCTAAGATCATATTGCTTTAGCCATTGGGTAATTACACTTGCTCTTATCTGGTCACAATTTTTTATCCTGCTGTTGATAGTTCGTAAATGCTTTAGCATGGATTGGGTAATGTTGTGGAAGTTGTCGCTGTCATTCCATTGTAAAAACAGTTTGCTTGATGTCGTATCTGCTTGTAAAAATTCTTTCCTTATTCCATGTATGTAATCCATCAACTCATAAACCTGGTGGCTTTCTAATTTCATTGTCCTGACTGCTGTTCTTCTTTGTGCATGTACTGTTATCTTCCCTTCTCTTAACTGTAAGTCCTGTAAATTGATTGCTGCGACTTCTTCAACTCTTAATCCTTGATAAATAAGTAAACTCAATATCACTTTGTTTCTTTTCCTTGATAAAATATTTTTCTGCTGCGGTGGTATATTCTTTCCTGCTTCTGCTGTAATCGTTGTTGGATATTGGTTGTAGAGTAAGTGTAATTCTTCTGTGTTTAAAATATCATGATAAACTTTTCTTTTGATGCCTTGTACTTTGATGTGTGCCACCGGATTTTCTTTTACCGCTCCTTCACTTATTAAGAACTGGTAAAACTTTCTGATGTGCAGTAAATAATTGGCTATCGTCTTTTGGCTTGCTCCGTGTTTGCTGCTCCAGTTAATAAACATCATTGCATCCTGATAACAGATTTCTTCAAGCTCTGTAATGCTTTCACCTGTTGCCCAACTTCTAAAGTATTCAACTACTCTGGCTGTTGTTTCTGCTGTTGCAGGGCTGTATCGTTTTAATAGCAGCCACTCTTTGAACTTATCATAATTGTATGTTGTATTCATATTCATTTTGGTTTTCGGTTTCTAAAAAATGTGTGTATATCTGTGTACTTTCTAAGCTGCTGTGTCCTAAAAAATCTTTGATGCGTTCCAGCTTCATTCCGTTCTGCAAAAGATGTGTTGCAATGCTGTGCCGCAAGGTGTGTAAATGGATGTCTTTGTTTTGTAAGGTTGCATTGCCTGTAAGCTGTATAAGTTGCTGTAATCTTCTTAGCATCATTGTGCCGCCTAATCGTTTGCCACTGTGGGTTACAAAAAATGCTTCGTTCTTATCGTTGCAGAAGTATGGTCTTGCATCGTACAAATAATTTTCTAAGTACTGAAGGCTTTGCTTTGTGATTGGTACAACTCGTTCTTTGTAGTTCTTTCCTTTCCTTACATGCAGGATTTGTTTTTCAAAAATGATGTCGCTTATATCAAGGTGTACAACTTCGTTTCTTCTCATGCCGCAACTGTAAAACGCTGTCAACATTGCTTTATCTCTTAACTGCATCGCTTCATAATACACAATGCCTTTATCATTTTTCCTTTGTTCGTAGGGCAACTCTGTGGCTGTAAAAATTTGTTTGATTTCTCTTTGAGTAAGTATATCGGTTATCCCGCTGTTATCTTCTTCCGTCTGTATATCCAGCTTGGGTAATTGCAACCTTCCGTTTTGTCTTAGATAATCACCGAACTTTTGTAATGCCTGTAAATGTTTGTTCAGATAGCTGTTACTTAGTCCGCCGGTTCTTCTTTTATTGGTTCGTTCTTTCAGCTTGTAATAATGCTCTTTGATTAAGTCATTGTTGATTTGATAAAGACCTGCATAACCTTTGCTTTCAGCATAGAATAAAAACTCCTGTATGTAGTTGGGTAACTGGTAAACGGTTTGCTCACTGTAACCTAATGTATGTAACCATTCTTTAAAACTGGCAATGATGTAGCGATACGCTTCGCTGTGCAGCGTTAACTGTTTCATGTCTCAATAATTTTTTTGGTGCTGGATATGTTTCTATGCAGTCGTGAGCTGTTGCTCTAACTCTTTGATTTTCCTAACTCTTTTCGGCTCATTTTGCTTGTGGGCTGGTGTTGGGCTGTTGAGCCGTTGTAATGCTTCATCCAATGCAGTAGCAATACTGTTTTGCAGTTGGTTGTATTCTTCCTTGCTGATGATTTCGTAATGATATGCTTTTGTATTCCTGCTCTCCACTTTCTTTATCAACCCTGCATCCATTAGAGCCGCATGGTAACGCTTTACGCTGCTGATAGGTATTCGTAAGCTGTTGCGGATTGAGGTGCTGGTAAAGCTGCTCTGATTGCTTTTAATGAGGTGTTGTTTCAGTTCTTCAAAGTAGTTTCTTGTTGCTCCATTCAGTTCATCAGATTTTCTAAGAAGGATTTGCTTTAGCAACCCGTTGGCTTCCTGTATATCTTCAATCGTTGTTTCAATAAATATTTCTCCGGTGGCTTCATCAACTTTTTGTTCCCGCTCATACTGTTTAAAAAATGTAATCACTTCTATAAATGCTAAGTAATGTGCATTCGTCCGTCTCTTTTTAAAAACTTCATTGGGTATTTTCAACTGCTCTGCAAAAGGGTTTATGACTGTGATGGGTTGTAATACGGCTTGAACATTCTGTAACAGTTGCTTGGCTCCGTTTTCATCTGCTATATTGATTTTGCCGGCACTGATTTTTCTTTGATAGTCCATTACTCTTTCATCCTGCTCATTGCTCTCGTCCAAGTAAATTAAAAAACATCTGTTGGCATTGTCTTCATAGATACTTTCTTTAGTAGTACAACCTGCAATGCAAACAGGTCCGTAAACTTTCAGGTGTATCGTTTTTGTATTGCCATTCTTGTCTTTGATGGTAATCGTTTTGCTGATGCGTTGTTTGCTTTGCAGTTCTCTCAATGGATAAAGTGCTTTCCATATTCCGTCAAGGTCTTCAATCAATATCAGCTTATGACCCAATGCAGCTTTATCAAAGTAGTAAAAGGCATTTTCCGTTAGTGCAGTGATTTCTATTTTATCTTCTTCCGGTATCAACTCACCAACCTTTTCCTGCAGGTGGCTCTTGCCTGTGCCACTGCTGCCCATGCTGATGATATGTAAAGGCTTCGCTGTTTTTCTGCTCGTATAAATTAACCACATGATAAGCCTGTTCAGTTCTTCCCCAACTATTCCGCTTCTTCCTATCATTTCATTTGTTGCCTGTAGTAAATTCTTTTGCTGTAAAAATTTTATCGCTGCTTCTTTCTCTGCTTCGGTTAATATTTTGATGTTACTGTTTTGTTCCTGTTGCTTCTGTTCTATTTGTTGTAACCTGTAACGCTCTAACTCATTGGTGATGTCTGATAAATCTTTACTCACTGCTGTTACACCAACTTCTAAACGGTCTGCAATTAACCTGGCTAACTTCTCAACCTGTGTAATGCTGTATAAATCCAAGTTCTGCCTGATGGCTAAAGCTGCTATGTCTGGATTATTCAGGTAGTGCTGGAACTTTCTGTTCACCACTTCTATTTTTATTGTTACTCTCAACCTGTCCAGTCCTTCCAGTCTGATGCCGCCTAAAATCGTGTAGCCGATTTCTTCTGTGCTGTAAGTGATTGCTTCGGGATTTGCTGTGTTGATTTTCAGGTCTTGTACCATGAGAAAAATTTTTTACTTTTTTTATCTGCTCATATTTGGTACAAATGTAGAAGATTTTGCATTTTGTAGATATAATTTCTGATTTCTTTATTCCATATATGCTCAATACTTTTACACATCACTACTAAAACAGCATAATTACTACCATTTATGAGCAGCTTTGGTAAAAAACTAAGAGAGTGCAGGGAAGAAAAAAATATGAACCAGTCGGAACTGGCTCGTAAGCTGGGTGTGCATCATTCTATCATTGGCAAGTATGAACGGGATGAAGTAAAGCCAACGATTGATGTGGTTAAAAATATTGCAGGTGCCTTAGATACTACGGTGGGTTATTTGCTGGGAGAGACTAAAAAACAGGATGCTCTTAAAGATACTGCCATGCTCAAAAGGCTTAATGATATTGCTTCCTTCCCAGATGAAGATAAAAAGCACATTCTCTATACACTCGATGCACTCATCAAAAATGCGAAGCTTAAAGCTATTTAAAACAAAAGCCCCGGATGGGGCTTTGTTTATTGTTTTACAAACTTATACTTATTCATATCATCAGGGTCACCTATCCACACATATAAATCCCAAGGTGGCTTGTTCTCCAATGCACCTTGACCAGATGTATTAAAATTGAAAGTGTATTTACTACTATTGACTTTTATTACTTGCCTTTTATAATTGTCTTTCGTAAACTCCCACTTTCCAGTAAAGTCAATTTTGTTCGCTGGATTTTTATTATCAAAAAAGATGTTAGACAAATTGATTTGATTGACTATTAATGAACCATCTTCCTTTAATTGCACCGTTGCTCCATCGTCAGCTTTCCATGTTCCAATAAAATCCTTTCTTTCAGGCTTTGTATGGCTGCAGCCAAACAGCAACTGGAACAGTAGCATAACAGCAATATATTTAGTTCTCATCATTTAATGGGTATTGTTTCAGTCCAATTAAATCTTTGAGTTGTTTTAGACCCCCAACCTGTTGAAAAATAATTATTGATGGCTTTGCCTACTGTATTTTGCCATGCAGGTAGATAACCTACCACTGGCGGACGGGAAGCGGATTGCATTGTAGAAGAGTTATTAACGGTAAACTGTACCGTTGCCGCTCCATCATTCATTCCGGTTATTTTCCAGTTCAAGTCATAAGACCCTAAGTAGGTAACTGCCAAATTTCCTGTTTGTCCTGCGGTTAATAACGTAGAATAATCTTTAACGTATTTACCAACTCCTTCAATGCCACCTAAACTGTATGGTGCAACTCCACTTTTACCAACTTCAGCACCATTAGCAATTTCACCTGCTATACCAGATTTTGTAGCAGTTACATGGTCGTGTTGCCTAAGAAGTTCAGTAAAATTATCACCATTAGTAAACTCTCTATGTCTTGGTCCATTTCCTGATAGCCACTCTGTACCTACTTGAAAAGGTGTTACTTCTTTGTTTGAGATTGTGTAAGAAACGTCCTTTGCATTCATTCCTAAATACACACTGCCGTTTTCACCATTTCCTATTCGTGAGTTATTTATAATAGAACCTGGTGCTCTATAATCATCATACCCTGCTGCCTTAGCTTGTTCTGCACTCTTGATATTGTCATCCCATTTCCAGCTTGTTGTACCATTTGCATTTTTACTACCAACCCAATCATACGGCGCCATACCATCAGGGTCTATAAATCTAAGTGGGTTATTGAATGCATAATTGTAAGGAGAGTGCCTACGCATCTTATCACTCAACGGGTCTGACACCATCCACCTGCCTATTTGGTTGTCATACATTCTTGCTCCATAATCCAACCATTCCAACCCAGAACCATCGCTGAACTCTTGTCTTTGCTCTTCCTTACCGTTGTATTTAAATTTATTATTTAATGACCCTGCACTTTTTGAAGAGATGCCGCTCATAACTAAACCGAATGGATAATAATGCGTTTCTTCCAATATTGCTCCGTGATTATGGGTTACCTGCAAATTATCAAAGAACACATTGTACTTGCTTTCATTGCTGCAGTACACATAAATATAACCATTTTTAGGAACCGTTATTGTGGGTATGGTGGAGAGGTTGTGTTCCTTGAATGTGCCGCCGGTTCCGGTAGCTGTTCCTACCATATCAAAGCCCCCGCCTACATATTTAAACTGCTCATCAAATATGATCCAGTTAATTGCTGCTTTTGGAGTACTAGTGCTCTGTGCAGGTTGGTTGCCTATCAGACCGGTCATCGTGGTCGGAAAACCCTGCTGTGTTGTTATTCCTGTGCCTGTTACTCCTTTGGCAGTAATAAGAGAGTTGCCTGCAAAAGCATTTATTAAATCCAGCACAACAATAGCATTTACTGATGTTGTGTAACCAAAGGTGGGCTTTTTATGGTATGACTTGCCGAAGATATTGACGTTATCGCCTGCCATTACTTTTAGCACGATACCTAGGCCTGTTTTAGCGCTCATGGTATTTGTAGTGGCATTTAACTGGTAAAGTTTATCGCTGTTGGCTGATGTATTGCTGTATGGGTTATTGTTATAAGGAGTTCCGTTGTTATTCTGGTAAACCGGGATGCCGGATGCTACAGACTGGTTCACTACGTTTGCCGGATCGACCGTGTAATAATCATCTTCAATAGAAACTGCAGTACCGCCGTTATAGGTAGCATTCTCTAATGTGGCTGCAGGATATATATCCTGTTTAACTTCATCGGTGAGCACTATCCTTATATTACCAAGATGATCCTTTATAAAATAATCATAAGCAAAGCTGCTTGTTTGCGTATTGTATCTTATTCTTCCTTCCTCATGCGGCAAAAACTGCAAAACATCATTTTCAAAAGTTCCAAAAAGATAAAGAGTGGTTTTATCGGGCTGGCCGGTTTCATGCACTATCTTTTTTAATTTATTTCCTCCTGCATCATATACATAATCAATAGAACCTTTGCCGGTAATAGTAATGGTTTGAGGAAGATTTAAATAATTGTAGACGATGGAGCTTATCTTTTTATTCTGGTCAGTAATTAAATTACCATTTACATCATAGCTATAGTCACTTGAGCCTTTGGTTGCAGGATCATATTTAAAATCGCCGAGCTTGCTTGTGTATTCGTTTGAGGCATCGGTTACCCCACTTAGCTTATTACTGTTTGTTTGATAGATATAATTCAATTGGTCTATGGCATTGCTGCCTGTAAGCTTCCATCCTTTTTGTGTCATGCTGCCGATATTTCCATTGGCATCATAGATAAGATTAGAAACAGAAAAATCTACTCCGGCTGTTTTATTGAAGCCACCAGTATATTGGTTAAAATCCCCACTCGTTAATCTATTGGCAGGGTCATAGGTAAAATCATATTTTCTTAGCTCTCCATCACCCTTGCTTTTCCATACAGTACCCGTAATGTTTCCATTATACTGAGAAGCAGCATAGCCGCCCAAAGAACCAACCGCTGTTTTATCATACCCAAGATCAAAACCAAAATAATTTGTTGTACTGCTGGTAGATTTAGTATAGTCCCTGTTAGCCCCCAGCATCCAGCCCCTGATATTATAATCATAGCTGAGTGCCTCCAGGCCTGCATTGCCGTTAAAAGCAGGGGAAAGCTTTTTAGTTTTTAGTTGCCCAACCGCATCATAAGCATGTGAAACAACAGCCTTCCAATTTGTATTGTTTAAGTTTTTTTCTACAGAAGTTATTCTTCCCAAATCATCATAATTATTCTTTGTTGCTACATCATAAGATTGTGAAGTACCCCCAAGCTTTTGATGTTTTATATGGCTTCTTAAAATCTGGTTTGAGAAGCTGTATTGGTTGGTTATTACATCTAATCCCCCCGTTACATTAATGCTTTGCACTTGTATTATTCTTCCTTTATCATCATAAAGATTTACCGAAGAATTATACTGGCTTGGAGTACCCAGCACTTTTACTCTTGTCCAGGTTACAGTGCCTTTGATTAAGGTAGAAGGATTCGTTGGAACCGCATCGGCAAATTCGGGTGAAGAAGCGGAAGCATTTAAATAAGTGGCGTAGCCACTGGCATTAAAGGTAGTAGTAAGGCCCGACGGAAGGCCTGTATAATCATCATAGTGCGTTTCGGTTAGCAGGTCAAAGCCGGATGCAGTGGAAGGATATGATGTACTATAATAAGCAGCAGTGCAATGTGCAGAAAGAATTCCATTATCATTTAATAATCCTGTTTGTACAGGGCGGTTTAAACCATTTTCATAAACTGTTACCATCCATTTTTGTAAACCTCTCAGGTTTGCATCTTGTGTCATTATCAACCTGTCTCTTGCATCGTAAACCATATAAACTTCCCCTGCACCCGGCACTTTTTTCATAATCATTCTCCCCCGTGCATCGTATTCGTAACGGAAGGTAAGTTCGTTGAGCATATCGGTTGACATTTGCCAGTTAGCAGTTGGCAGGCCTTCTACTCCTTTGGGTTGTATTACTGCTCGCAGTTGGTTCAAATCATCATAGATATAATAAGTGCAGAGCCAGCCGGTATGCCCGGTTCCTGTTCCATCATCGGCGGCACCAGTCAGTTGCACTTTCTTCAATATTACCTGCCCCTGTTTGTCCTTAAATTCTATGACCTGTTTTCCATGTTCATCTGCAGTGATATTTTTATAAAGCAATCCTGCTGCATAAGTGCCACTAGGGGAAGGAGTACTATATGTTCCAAAGGCATTGGCCACATCGGTAACATTCCATATTCTTACTGAATCTGTAGCTGTGTTTACATAATATTTTGCTTTTACAGAATTGCGACCGCCTTCGGTACTTTGCCCCGATGTACCTGCCCAATTAATTCCCGGTGCAAAAGATTCTGATACTCTGTTGAGGGGTGAAGCTTCAAACTCTGTTTTGCTGTAGAAATAACTTTCACCCTGCCCATTTACAGGACTATTACTGCCGGTATAAAAACTATTTTGCTCGGTAATTGCGCTGGTTTTAAAAAGTCCATCACTGGTTGGGGCAGCATAGGGCAAATATTTTTGCGCCTCCCTGCCGAATGCATCATATACTACGGGGCTTACAAGATCAAAATTGCCTGCGGAAGAAAGAGATCCTTTTTTTACAACCGTTTGCTCCGATCTTCCAAGGCCATCAAAATAAGTAGCTGAATGCTTTACATCAGCTAATGGCCTTGTTATTAAATTATTCGGATTAGTTTCAGGAGCTGTAGCATTCCAGGTTTTAATAAAATTCCTTGCATCGGGTGGGATAGCAGGAGC
>JBGSYC010000186.1:0-4045 GCA_041751095.1 Flavihumibacter sp. | reverse complement strand
GTCATTACCTGTTGAATCTTAAGTAAGGCGGCCTCTGCCTGTGGTGTTAATTTTTTTTCATCATTTAAAATTTAGAGACTTAAATTACATCATCAGCCCGAACTTACAGTTTCCCGAGGTACGAGGGTTCGGTTCAACATTAAGTTTAGCGTTATTGGGGCAGGACGTCGGAACTTCGGCTGTAGTTCGCTATCAGCTTCAGTTTCGGCTCGACGTTAAATATTTAGCTTTAGTTCATACCTTCAACTTTTAAAAACATTATTGGGCTTCAGTTGTGGGCGGACGATTTTCAAATATCCCAACAACGCCAAGCCCTGTTCGTTGGCAGTAATTGTAAAGCCCATTTATGCAACCGTTACCAGAACTTATTAATGGACTTAAGATTATAGAACCTTTTTTATTCCAGTACGGGTTTGAGCTTGAAAATTTTGAAAATGGTCAGGGTTCTGGAGGACAGTTTACAACTGCAATATATACTAAGGATTGTAAGAAATTTATTATCGGATATAGATTTTCAATAGGCGTTACATCTTACCAATGTGAATCTTCAATTGTGACACATGATTTTTATCTTGACAATTTAGGCTTTGCTGAGAATAGGAAATTTCCGGATTTTCAATCGGACGATAAACTGCAATCATTTTTCCACCTACTGCATGACTTTTCTTTTATAATACATGATTTCTTTATGGGACAGTGTATCGAACTAAGAAAAATAGCAGAATTGCAAAAAAGGCATTATGCTGAACTACAAAATCGGCTCTACCTAGAAGAGGAACAAAAGAATAACAGACTTATAATTGAAAAAGCACGTCAACAATTCAAAAACAAGAATTACCATGGCTGTCTTGACACTTACAAAACAGTTGGCATTAACTACACATTAACTACATTTGATGTGAAAACAATTTCGTGGTGTAAGCAACATTTACTTAGGTGACACAGAACAACTACTGCCAACCCTGCATTGGCGAATAGCAGGGGCAGACGTTGGATAATGAGCTATAGATCAACTTCAACATATGTTCCAGCGAGACTTTAATAATTGAGCTTTTAGTTGTTAACTTCAACAATATATTTTCAATCAGCAGCGGTTCTGGGCGCGACATCAACAAATGCCCTACCGGACGCCAATGCTTCAGCGTTGTAAGCCATTAATTCAAGCAGTCATTAATGCAGTCAGAAGAGACTTTTCCTTAAATTTGAAAAAAAGCGACCATGCAAATCGAGCGGACAAAGAAAGAAGTGATTATCCGATTGCCAGCAACTGTAGACACAGAAGACCTACAAGATTTTCTGAACTATGCCCGCTACAAAGAACTCACTTCCAAATTTTCAGTTTCGCAAACCCGGGTGGACAAACTATCCAACCAAACTAACAAAGGTTGGTGGACAAAGAACCGCAAACGTTTGATCAAGTGAAAATCGTGGCGGACACCAACATTGTTTTTAGTGGCATCCTTAATTCAAGCAGCAGAATCGGTAGACTCTTGCTAACATCTAAACAACATTTTCAATTTTATAGCTGCGACTTCTTGCGCTATGAACTATTAAAACATCGGAAAAGACTACTCAAACTTACCGGTCTTCCCGAACAAGAACTTATCGAACCTGAGAGCCTTGCGACGCAAAATATTACATTTATTAATGAATCCCTTATTCCGGAGGCAACATTACTTTCTGCGGAACAACTGGTGGCTGATATTGATCCTGACGACATACCTTTTTTAGCCTTGGCAGAGCATTTGTCAGCAAAACTGTGGACAGGTGACAAAGAATTATCAGAAGGTTTAAAATCTAAGGGCTTTAAAAGCGTCATTACGACCGCTGAACTGCTGGTTTTATTCGACGAACTTGAAAGACAATAAACGGCTTACAACAGTCGGCTTTGGGTAAGCGGGGCTGACAGAAGTACAATCGGCTATTAGCAAGTCCAGGCATTAGCTTCGGCGGACGAAAAAAGCCAAGCAATAGAACAATACAATCAGCGTTCATTTAACTTTCAGCAGCGGTTGTGGTCGGACGGAAAACAATTCCCCACCTGCCCAAAGCCGTGTCCGTTATGTGCCCCTACTATCTGATCCAGCAAGAAATTCTTAACTTTATCTCATGGACATTCGAAGCCTCATAACAATTGACAAAGACATTTTAGGTGGAAAGCCCGTTTTTACAGGAACCAGAGTGCCAGTTGAAACATTGTTTGATCATTTGGAGGCAGGAGTTTCTCTAAATGAATTCCTTGATGACTTTCCAGGCGTGACACGTCAACATGCAATTGATCTTCTTGAAGCTGCAAATAAGATTTTAACATCCTCAAATCTTGAGCAACTATATGCTTCTGTTGCTTGATGAAAATTTACCGAAACGGCTTAAATCCGATTTCCCTGACCACGAAGTTTTTACTGTGAGAGACAAAGAGTGGAACGGAATCAAAAATGGCGAACTTCTTAGATTAATGCTTGCTAACAATTTTGATGCATTATTAACCTTTGACAAGAATTTACAGCATCAACAGAACTTCATAAAATATCCAATTGCAGTTTTCGTATTGACTGCTTTTAATAATACATATGAATTGCTAAGTCCATTGACAGTACAAGTCAATAGAATCTTGCTTGAAGGGATATTGGCACCCGGTTCGACAATTATCTCAAATGACAGCCGCGGCACATAACAATCGGTTTTGGGCAAGCGGGGCAGACTTAAGTACAATCAACTCCCTGCAAGTCACAGCATTGGTTCCTTCGGACGAGCAAAGCCGGGCAACAGAATAAAGAATTCAGCGTTTAGTTGTAATTTCAGCAGCGGTCATGGGCAGACGGAAAAAAATGCCCCGCCTTCCCAAAGCCGTCGCGTTGAACCAACATTGCCTATCCGGCAAATGAGTTAATCGGAGATGATTTATCTTAGCGTTATTGTTTCATTTTTTAAAATTTTAAGATCATGGAAAAAAAACGCTAAGTCCGCAAGCGGTTGCGGCATTAGAAAAAGCCGGTGAGTTTCTCACCATTGGTCATTACAGCGAGATGACCATTCGGAATTATCTTGGTGAACTTCGTTATTTGTTTTGCTATTATCCTGATGTGGCTCCGCTGGATTATGATAGTGAGATGGTGATGCAATACCTCCTTTATCTCACTAAAACCCTTGGATGTGGACGCAGCAAATGCTGCATGGCGGCTCAAAGCATCTCTTTCTTTTTTAGGCATGTTCTTCAAAAGCCTTTTGTAATTCCAACGCTTATCTATCCACGAAGAAGTAAAACGCTTCCCGCAGTAATGAGCGCTGAAGAGATACTCAAAGTCATCAACACAATAGAGAACGTAAAGCATCGCTGTATTGTAATGCTGCTTTATAGTACCGGCATCCGCCTCAGTGAACTGTCCTACCTCTCGCATTACAGATATAGATAGCAAGAACATGCGTGTAAAGGTAGTTCAGGGTAAAGGATCAAAAGACCGGTACACCATTTTGTCCGAGACCGTACTTCTGGAACTAAGGGCTTACTACATCCAGTACCGGCCTGTAGAGTATCTCTTTAACGGCCAGGGTAAGGGTCGCCGATACAGCCAGCGAAGCATCGAGAAAGTGGTACAGAATGCCATTATTAAAGCCGGACTTGCAAACAAGGATTATTCCGTTCATACCATCAGGCATAGCTTTGCCACCCACCTGGTAGACAACGGCACGGATGTGCATACCGTAAAGGAGTTGCTTGGGCATAACAGTCTCAGCACCACTATGCGATATTTGCATCTTAGTCAGAAACGCGTAGAAGGCATTGTAAATCCTTATGACCTTCTACACATGTACGGTTACGATCCAATCAATCATCTTACGCCGGGATCTTTATTGCAGCAGACCCGGTAATCCTTCAAGCTTATGCAAGTTTATGCGCCGCCACGGGCTACCGTGCAGCAGGTGTTGCTCAGACATGATGCACATACATCATCGAACGCACATGTCGACAAAGTATTGCAACGATTAAGAACCTGCCGCACTTCAGCCCTTGGCTACCATGTGTATCGTTGTAGTGATGAAAGTT
>JBGSYC010000185.1:0-4893 GCA_041751095.1 Flavihumibacter sp. | reverse complement strand
TACCATGCTTTCACTGGTAATTGCGATGTGATTATGGTGGCTCCTTTTGCATACCTGTCTTCCATTATTTGCAGTAATGCAAGCTTCATATTATGGTCCAGGGGTTGCAGTCCAAAGTCATCTAATATAAGCAGTGGTGTTTTTGCTATTTGGTTTAGCCACCGTATGTATGTGCCGTCTAATCTTGCACCTGCGAGGGCTTCTATAAAGCGGTTCATGGCAAAGTAGATGGTGCGGTAGCCAAGCATACAGGCCTGCCGCCCTAATGCACAAGCAAGGTAGCTTTTACCACATCCGGTAGATCCGGTGATTAGGATGTTTTGTCCATTGTCAATATAACTACCATCGCAAAGCTGTAGTAGTTGTTCTTTGGTAATGCCACGGTCGGCGCTAGTTTTTACCTGTTCGGGCAAGGTGTGGTAGCGGAGTTTGGATAAACGCAGATAGAGTTGGGTTCGCTGCGCCAGGCGGTATTGAGTTTCGGCATCGGTAAGCATACCCATAAGCGTATGGGCTTCGGGGTGTTGGTGTACAGGCTGATCTATTACTGCCTGGTATAGCTTCAGAACATCTGACCTCGGCGGATTTTAAGATGATACCATTTGGTAAATAATTTTCAAATCTGTTCCGGGAAATTCTGTTTCCGTTTCGTTTAATTTTTCACAGAGATACCTTACCACTTTATCATCCTTTCTGTAGTTAAGGTTATGCAATTTTACTGTAAGGGTTTTGTTTGCATAGTCCGGAACTATATCTGCATCGGAAGTAAAGATTTGCTGTAATAATTTCCTGCCTTCATCGGGATGGCTTAATTGATTTTTTATCATATTATACATTCCTGTTTCGGCCCGGTATGCAATCATTTTAATGTTATCCATAAATTGTTTCCTAACGTTTATTGCATTGGAAAACTTTTCGGTTTGGGGAAGTGCTGCGAAGGTTATTTTTCTATCCACCTTGTTTTTTTTCTCTTTTATCGTAATTATTTGTTCTTCAAGGCATTTAATTTCCTGGTGTATTTCTGCTTTTTTAGCGATACTTCGCTGTAGCTTTTTGCCTTTTGCGGTCTCTTCTTTTAAAGTAGTATTGGCAAACAGGGTTTTTTGTTTGGATAGTTTTCCATTGAGCGATTTTAACTCACTATCTAATTGCCTGTATTGAGGGTTTACCAGCATTTTGGTATCATCGATAGTTTGCTTTGCATAGCTCACAAGTCCGTCAATATCAAAGTTTTGTTTCATGTACAAAAAAAAGTTTTCCTGACACCATCTTGCAAACATATAAAAGCCAATAGCCACTATTTCCAGCACCCAATTGGTAGTAAGTATGGAGGTTTGATGACCCGACTTTGATAGTTTTCTTATTTCCCTGCATCTAACCTCTTTTGGATTTTGTTTGTCTTTATTTTTTAGCGTGATAGTTTTTTCGGATAGCTTTATTTTTTCAGTTGTTCCATCCTCCTGTATCATTTCATATTCTATGAAATCTTCCTGCGGCCATTTATCTTTTACGTTTTTATTATAAGTGCAAATGGCTACCCGCTTTTCCCATAAATAATGAAAAAAATCAACACTGTAACATTCTCTGTCGCATACGATCATAAATTTGTGCAGTTGCAAATTTTGCTGCAATTTCTCTGCAGTAGGCTGATCAGGCACTTCTTTTTCAAGGCGGGGCAGAATAGATGATTTTATTTGCTCTATCATGCCGCTGTTTATGGCTTCGCTTATAACAAAAAAAGGCTGGCCGGTCTTATCATTTACCCAATAGTCGGTGCTGCCGCTCATGCACAAACGAAGGCGGCTTACAAAACGTTTGGGCATATTGGTGGCATCGCCATAGTATATATTTACATGGCCATCTATGTAGAGCACACCGGCTAAACCGGCATTAGCCGACATCCAGCCCTGGCTTAATTTTTCACTCCATTTTTGTACATCTCCTTTTGCGATAAACCGGCTATACGTTCCCGCAATGTTTTTACTTCCGGTATTCTGTCTAAGCCCATTACCCGCCCTAATTCGCCACAGGGAATATTGCTGGCCTGATTGATATTTTTAACTCTCAACAAACTTAAAAATGCTAAACACAGGAAGATCATTTCTTCGGTGTAATACACCTTGTCTAACTTAAAATCGCTGCTGTGGCTAAGCAATCCATTACTCAGCAATGCGGGTAAACTAAGGAGAACTCCCGCACAGCTAAGGTCAGTTTGCTCATTAAATTTTAGAGTGGCGGGTGTGCCGCTAACCGATGCCAATACCCTTTCTAAGGCATTGGTACAGGCTTTCCCCATGCCCGTATTAGCATCTGTAACCGTTCGGACGGATTTGGTCTGGAGATAATTATTTTCAGTTAAATGTGTGGGCTCTATGAGCCTGATGCGATTTTGTGAGACAGCTTTTTGGAGCGTATTATATTTTATAAGCAACTCCTCCGCTATCTCTGCAAGCGTATCACCCTGGCTGTATTTTATTTGTATTTGAGCTACTACTTCATCGGTGAGCTTTGTATTACCGGACTTTTTTTTTACTTACAAAGTCGCCCAATTCTTTACTTTCCCTGTAGCGCTTAACCCAGCGCTTTACGCTTATATCACTTACTCCAAAACACTTTATTATCTCTTTGGGTTTGCACACGCCGTTTATAATGAGTTGGCTGGTTATATACCTGAAACCGTCAATATCATTTTCAACATGCGTAAATATGGGCATTGATCCGTTAAAATAGTAAATCGTTTTTTCCTTCTTTTGTACTGCAATAAGGTTATTAATCATTGTAGCCTCAACAGGGAATAGAGGCAATAATACTTGCAATGCAATTTTTTTGGCAGGTTGTTTTTGAGCTTCTTCCTCCATTTTAGGATCATTTTAAAATCCGTAATACAAATTTTTATACCCTAATATAATTATTCCTAATCTATTGATAATAAAGAGCTGAAGCCATTTTTGAAATATTTGAATAAGGTCCGAGGTCAGGTGTTCTGAGCTTTGACATGCCAAAGAGTTTTAACTCCTGCATTTGTTGTACGGTACTTTGGGTGTTCATGGTTTTGTTTTTATTAATGAATAACTTTTGTTGATTAATTGTAAGCTTCTGGTCCGCGAAGATTGTTGTGCTCCGGCATGTTGAACAATAAAGGCTGTTCGTACCGCAGGGTGTCGAGGTTGTTGATAAGGATATTGTTGATGGTGGTGTAGTTGTAGTGCTGTCCTGTTAGGGCCCGTTTGCAGGCCGCTTCTACACGCAAAGCAGAGTAAGCTTTTACGAGGCGAAGAATACCAAGACATGCATTGTAGGTTTGTTCTGTAAATCTTTTTGCTTTTAGTACCCCTTGCATATACTGGTGAGCAGACGGTCCCACCTTTGCGGCTTGTTCTAAAAAGTAAGTGGCGGTCCATCCCTTTTGCTCTGCATAGCGTTGGTGGCTTTCGGGCATGTGTTCTTTAATGGTAGTAAAATCATGGGCCTTATAACTGCGCCTGTGCAAAGCGATTCGTTGGTGCTGATAATATATTTCTACTGTATCAGTATCGTAAATGGCATGTACAGATTTACCAATAAAACTAAAGGGTACGCTGTAGTGATGCCAGTTTTCGCCAAGGGTGATGTGATAGTTCTTTTGCACTTTTGCCTTTGCTGCATGTTTTATAATAAACTGCTCCACAGGCAGGGGAAGTAGTAGTGCCTGTTCATTTTTTACAAAACATTCTGAGCGGCTATAATCTTTTTTTTGAAAGGGGCGCTGGTGATGATCTTTGAGTTGCTCAACAATATGTGCATTTAGTTCACTAAGACTAAAAAAAGTTTTATCGCGCAAGGGGGCATATATGCGCTGGTATACCAGCTTCACTTCATTTTCTACCGGTGCTTTATCCTTAGGTTTACGCACCCTGGCAGCAAGCAGGCTGGTATTATTATGCAGTGCCCACCCCAGCAGCGTATCGGTAAAAAGGGGTTCGTACCGGCAACTTTTACTTACAGCCGTTTTCATATTATCGCACTTAACATGGTGAGGTACTCCGCCAAAATATACCAGGCATAAGTTGAGTGCTTTTATAACATTGGGTTGGGTAGCATTGGGGAGCGCTACGGCAAAGCTGTAGCCACTATAAGGTAAAACCGCAACAAATACCGGGCAGCTAACAACCTCTCCGCTTGCCTTGTCTACATAGCTAATATTGTCTCCTGCAAAATCAACCATCATTACATCTGCAGGCTTGTGCTCAAAATGCATAGTGGCCTCATGTATCTTTCTGTACTGCTTAAAAAGATCACAGAACTGGGAGTATTCATACCCTTCAGCATTGTCTCTTTTATACTCCTGCCAAAGCAACTGCTTGGTTACACCGGTACGTTTAAGTTCAGCAAGAAAATAAGGTATGCGGCTTTTTAAATCTCCGTTACGGCTATCGGCTTGCATTTGCTTTGCATCAGCATAGGCAATGGCGCTAAGGCTGGCATCGTCCATTTGTTGCAGTGCTTCAAGACCAAAGGCAGTTGCCTGCAAGCAATCCGTATACTGCTTAACAGTGTTTCGGGATATTTTCAGCTCTCTTGATATTTTACGACCTGAATAACCCTTTTGTAGTAATTGAATAATGATGCGTATCTGTTGCATTGTTACCAGTTTATTAGACATCTCCTTGCTGTGTTGGTTAACAGTAAAGAAAGGCTTACTTAGTAATGAGATTTATACGCTCTTGCCGGGTGGCTCAATTACGCCGGAATGTCACGAACCGTTTTTGTTACAGAGCCTGCCACGTTACAGCGGGGTGGCTCAGTTTGCCCGGAATCTGATATTCTTGTTGGCTGATAAATTCTACTAGATGGCCAATTGGAGGTGGCTCAGTTTGAGCGGAATAGGTGGCTCAGTTTGGAGCGGAATATGCA
>JBGSYC010000184.1:0-3650 GCA_041751095.1 Flavihumibacter sp. | reverse complement strand
TCTGTAACCAGTAAACAGTTGCCCGTTACAGTTTGTCCTGTCAGCGCCGTGATGCTGGCAGTTTTACTGACTATTGGTTCTTTCGACATGTCTTCAATGATTCACTTGCGTTCAGCTCCTTAATACCTACCTGAACTCTTTGATGAGCCCTTTTCCCCAAACGTTCAGCACCATGCCTTTTGAACACAGCACCTTTGGGTGGTTTGCTATCTGCGACTGTACGCCGATAGCGGAGGATCTGCCTCCATCTTTCATACAGCATTTTAAAGAACTAAATCATTCATTAAATTCTTGGCACACCACGGGTAGAACCTGAAGCAGGCAATCCGAGAACAATAACGACTCTACTTTGTCATTCCGATTCCCGTCTCGGGAGAGAAATCTGCCGAAGGCTTTCTTAACCCGTTTTAATTGCAAAATGAACAGCGTGCAAAAAGAATTTTTAGGGTTCGAGCCGTGTCTCTTCTTCTTGCCTTTTGTGTGTGAGCAAGGACACGGCGTCTACTTTTCAGTCAGGTTGATATCTTCCAACTCTTTGTAATTAGTTACTTCATAAATACTATGCTTGCCTGTTTGATAGAATAGTGCAGAACTATGCAAATACTCTGAAGGACTCCGTGCAAAGTTCCATACTCCTTTGCATGGACTTTCGTGCAGGTATCAAAGCTTTTGATTAATAAATTCTTCTTTTCTGCATTCTTTGGCATCGAAAGATGATTCGAATACCTGGTGCAGTTTTCCTCTTTTTCTATCGGAATCTATTACAGCACCACTTAAAGTTTTAAGGATAGCAGTATTGTTCTGCTTTTCCAAGCTTTTTACTATTTCAACTGGATCTATTATTTTATTTTGGCCAGATGGAACTAACGTTTCGTAAGCAATGAAACGTTTACCATTGCTCACAACTGTATTGATCGATTGATTGAGTGCTTTAAAGCCAATGAGCACATGCAGATGATTGGGAAGGATAACATAGCCGGTTAGGTAGTGGCCGTTTGATTTCAGGTGATCGAACCATTTATATACTGCATCATAGCTATTGGTTAGTTCAAATAGTGGCAACTAATTTTTACAAGTGAAGGTGATGAAGTAGATTCCATCTTTTTCTGCTATGGCCCTTTGCTATCGTGAGAATGACTGTAAATAAAGGAAACGCTGTCCTGAGTTTGTAACTCAGGACCTCTACTACCAAAGCCATTCAATTTCCAATAAGCCAATTTTCTTTCCACAGTAGTAATCCCTGGCGCTACTATAAATATATTCTTCTGCTTTGTACACTATACCTTCCTCTACCGGGTTATTATGAATGTAGTCCGGCTTTTGTTTAATAAAGTTGCTGCTATACATTTCTTTTGGCTGATTATCCTGACGCCAGAATTGATTTTTGGTATTACGGCTGTTTTGTGGTCCTGCATTTTTGAATACGGCCAACATCCATTCTTTCCTGCTTTCTGTTTTGCTTTCATCAACAGCTTTTATTATTTGCTTGGCAGTGTATTTTTTGAAGTCCCTTAGTATATCACTTAAATCGTTATTCTTTGCAGCTGCCGCCAAATGAATGTGGTTGCTCATAACGCACCAGGAATACAGTACTAAGCCTTTTTGCAGCTGGCAATAATTTAAACTTCCTATTAAAATATCCTTGTATTCTTTTCTTGTAAATACGTTCACCCATTCTGCAACGGCAAATGTTACAAAATGTATTGCCTCTTTGTTTATTATTTTATAGCCTCCTGTGCTCATGCGCAGGTACTAAACTTAAGCAAAGAGTTTTTTAAATTACAATGTCCTGAGTTGCAAACTCAGGACAGCGGTCGTTTATAATTTGATGAACACTACGAATAGCTGGGGGAATATTTGCTAGGTTATTTCTGAGCCTCAATTATAAAAACAAAGTCCTTAGTGTATTTGATTTGATCAATTAAGTTCTTACTTTTTAAAATGTTTACCTTACTCGGGGTTATTGTTTGGTTATAGACAGATAGAATTAATTCCTTTAGGTATTTCATTTTAATTGCGTATGAGACATTTTCACCCAAGGTTAGTTTAGAGGTTATAATGCCAATCAATTCTCCTTGTTTAGTAAACAATGGACTGCCGCTGTTACCAGATTGAATCGGAATGCTAATTTGAAATGTAAATTCATTGCCTCGGAATCCAGTATTCGAGCTTTTGATTCCATCTGTTATTTTTATTTCATTTCCCATTAAGCTCGTCATTGGATACCCTAGAGTGTATGTACTTGTTCCGACAGGTTTGTCAGACAATTCCAAACTATATGGGATTACCTTTTTGAATTTAAAGTATGGCTCTATAATTTTTAAAATGGCTAAATCATATTCCTGAGAACTTGCGACAATATCCACCTTGTAAGATTTATTAAAATCACCATTTACTCCATAAATATTTATTTGGTCTGCATTCTCGATGACATGATAATTAGTAACTAAGTATCCATCTTGAGTAAGAGCAAAGCCCGTTGCCAATGATTTAATAATTCTTTGTGTCAGTTTTAGATTGTCAATTGGATAGGATTTAGTTAGGGTTACATCAAATTCTCTTTGACCTTCCTTGGTATACTTTTTAGTTGGATCCATGTAATATTTGAATTTTATTACACTTCCATAACTAATGCTAAAACTGGCAGTTTGATTATATTTTGAATCTACAAAATTTGGCATTGATATGTTGTAGGTAGTTGAGGTGTTTTTTTTAATCATTGCTTTACTTCCTTCTGTATCTATGAAATCGTCTAGATATTGCATTCGAAAATCCTCTTTGCTGTTAAAATATTTTACGTTATATCCATCTTTTACATTCTCATTCTTTAATATGAGGAATAGTGCAATGTCTTCACAGAATTTAGTGTCTTCTAAACGGCCGTTGAAATCATAAGCTATATTTAAAGATGACATTGTCCAAATTCCTTCTACTGGATCAAGGTCTCTCCGCAACTTAAATATCTCTTTTTGTAAATTTTCAATTTGTGTTTCATTTATTATTTGAGAGAAGATAGGAGTCCATTTTAAAAATAATAGGATAGCTAATATTAAAAATCTACCTCGCATGGTATGTAGTTGTAAAATCAAAACTTTTATTAAAATTGCATCACAATGATAAGGTATTTGTGAAGGCTTGGAGTTGTTGTTTGTCCAGTCTGGAACTAGTGCCTAATATATAACTAAAAATACAAGTTCACAACTAAAGTCGAACAAAATTCCGTCAAGCCAAGGTGCAGTACAATAGCGAATATAGCTGTGGATGAGTGAACACATCATCACGAAGTCAGGACCGCATTAAAAACAGTGACAAGAAGGTGTAGCAGCGATACAACAAGGCTATTTATCTTACCCCGGTGGACGTTGTCTTAATGTTCAAGCCGCGTCTCTTCTTCCTGGCTTTTGTGCGTGGGCAAGGACACGGCGTTTATCTTTCAGTCAGGTTTATATCTCACAGCTCTTTGTAATTAGTGCAGCCCCGTGTACTTGCTATCTCACAAGGCTATGAAAGGAGAGTCGGATAGGCAAGGGCATTTCAGCCCAAGCCCTCCACAAAACCGTGCTTGAGATTCTCACCTCACACGGCTTTTCTCATTCAGCATAAAAAGAATTTTACACATAATTGAACTAAACTTGATCGTCCACAGATTA
>JBGSYC010000183.1:0-62569 GCA_041751095.1 Flavihumibacter sp. | reverse complement strand
GTAGTAAGCAAGAGGATTCATTTTGCCACTTAATATTCCTTCGTTATAAATGACCTGGTTGGTGGCCACTTTTAGCGTACCGTCGAGATCATACAGATTTATTTCTGCACCATGTATTTCAGCTACTTCATTCAGCAACTTTACCAGGCTTTCGTAGGTGCCAGCTTCATATAATTTGAACTTATCGTCGAATGCATGCTGATCAGAAACTTTCTTTTGAATATCGATTGCCATGATCTGGATGGCCTTACTTAACCGCTCCTGGTTATTCTTCTCGTACCTGTTATTAAAAAAAACAACGGTGGCAATACCGATCACTACAAAAGAAAAAAGGCTTACAAAAATGATCGTTCCATGTATCTGTGAGCGAATATTCAATTGCCAGTATTGTCTTAACACGTTTAACCGTAGCCTTGATTGGATCAATAGCAGGAGAATACTAAATACGGCTACCAGCAATAAAAAAGTACTGAATATATATGCAAACAGGGTAATTGCCTCGATGTAATAATTGTCTGGCCTGGCAAACAATACCACTTTATCTTTCCCGTGTTTATACCATAATACATCATACCCGCCTTTATTCACTCTTTTAATTTCTTCCGCCGGCACGTCTTCAGGTTTAAGGCGGGAAGGAAACATATAGTCATTGTAATATTTAAATAATTCAAGGTTATTGTAGATAGCGTATGAATATACGGGTGAGTATTCGGGTAAGAGCGCGGAATTCTGTTTGAACAACTCAGGAACCAGTGCATCCGCCTTATATTTCCTGGGGTCAGACAGAATAAAAAAGTAGCCAACTGTTTTCCCGGCGGTATCCGGGATAGCTTTTTTGAATATATAAGAAAACCTGTCAAATGCTTTCTCAATATACCTCAGGTTTGTTACGGAAGTTTGCTTTCCCTGTATCTGGAAAATAGTGTTTAACGTATCATATGAAATAGGGTCTTCGTTGAATAAAGGAGACCTCCTGCTGTCGAAGGTGAATATCCTGGTATCGAACAAATTCAGGTAAGGACTAAAATTTTCCCGCGAAATACTGTCCTTAAGGTATGCGTTTGAAGCAGCAATGCGAAACCTTTCAAAATTTGAAGAAAGGAAATCGTCGTCGAGATAAGTAAGGGCAATGCTTAACAACCGTTCCCTGGAGGGATCAGCCGATTCGGATAATTTGATTGCGGACCCCTTCCGCTGATCAAATTCAATATTCTGATTTTCATACATGATCAGAATAGACGTGGATATCGAAAAGATAAAAAGCCAGAACAGAACCACCGAAATGTTTAGTTTTGAGTAAAGCCCGGATATGGCTTTTCGCCGCATCAGCCACACATAAATGATCAGCCAGATTAATGCATACAGCCTTAATTCAACTGAAGTGCTGTTTTTTAAAAAACTCAGGATCAACAGCCCGGAAATAGCAATGATTAAAAACAGCCAGAATTTGTGATTATCAATAAGGGGGTCTAACGTGCGGAGAATAACCCTGGAAAGAAAAAAGAATGCAAATGACAGGCTTGCCAGGACAAAAAAACCTACAAAGCTGTCAACGGTAAGGGTGAAAAAATTGGTAACGTTAAAGGATATTCTGCCGTCGGCAATTAAACTCCTGATAATATCTGAACATGCGAACGTAATAATTACCAGCAATAGCAAAATTGCTACGGTTACAGGCCAATGCCAGCGGGTGTTTTTAATGGGTTGCAGTGATCGTTTTCCGATCACCTTCTTTATGAATAGCACAATCCAGCAAAACAGTAACGAGTTTATGAGCAGGTCACCAAGAGAATTCAGTATAGGTCCTGAACTATAAACGGTTGGATCAAACAGATCGTACTGGTCAAGTTTAAGTATTTCCGGGACTACATAGGTAGTGCCTCTTAATATAATAATAACGGTGAGAAGGAACAGGATACCCCGCGCAGCATTATTTGTTCCTGCGATGGAAAGCGCAAGGCTATGAATAAAAATGAGCAGGAAAATTACCCCTATGAAGATGACCGTCATAGACACCCAGTTTGTACCGGGCTCATCTCCAGGCTGCCTGGCATCTAAATAAAATAAAGTTTTGCCTTCCAGGCTTTTAACAGGCTGGTCACTGGAGTCCTGCGTTATATATATCCTTTTTTCTGCGTCTTCCTGATTTACGAATTCACTCTTCAGATTGGGAATTTCAATAAAGTACTGTTTGAAAACGGGTATAAGCCCCACAACTACCAACTTCGTGTCATGAAGGTTCACCTGGGTGTTGATGTATTCGTATTGCCCGTTCGGAAGGCTGACAAAACCAACTTTCTCTTTACCCGAGAGCGCTTCAGCATCGGGCAAGGCGTTTTGATTATTCCAGAATTTCAAAGTAATTAACCCGTACACATCAGGCTCATATATATAAAAGCCATATTGCTTTTCAGTGATTGAAGTCAGGTCGTCTTTAGTGTAATCGGATCTGATCAGCTTTCGCAGAAGGCCCGTATCCTGAATGGCCTCCTGGAAATCCTTCTCCTGTTTGTGAATATACCTTTGAACCGATCCGCCCAGGTACCTCACAGAATTGGTATTCGTCCAGTAATTATTAATGATAAACGCGATGGTAAACATCCAGGCTGCAGTCAGAATAAAATAGGCGTTTCTGCGAACCACCTGGTTGAGTAGTTTTTTCAAAGCAATTATTTTTGCATTTTGGCGGAGTTCCAGAGCGCATCCATTTCCGGAAGAGACATGTCGTGGAGTGCTTTGCCGGCTGCTGCCGCTAATTCTTCCATCCGTCTGAAGCGGAAAATAAACTTCTTATTCGTTTTTTCGAGTGCATTTTCAGCATCCAGTTGCAAAAACCGGGCGTAACTGATCAGAGAAAAGACAACGTCTCCAAACTCTTCTTCCATATTAAGCTGATCATTTTGCTTTACTGCTTCCTTAAGCTCCTGCATCTCTTCTTCAACTTTACTCCATACATCTTCTTTATTTTCCCATTCGAAACCAACCTGCCTGGCTTTTTCCTGCAACCGCATAGCCTTTACGGTTGCCGGCAACGATTTAGGAACGCCGCTTATCACCGAACTTTTTCCTTCCTTTAACTTTAGTTTCTCCCAGTTACGCTTTACTTCTTCTTCATTGTCAAGTACAACATCACCATAAATGTGAGGGTGCCTGGAAATCAACTTTTCAGAAATACCATTAAGCACTTCTTCCAAAGTGAATTTGGACTGTTCATCGCCTATTTTAGCATAGAAAATGATGTGAAGCATCAGGTCACCTAACTCTTCCCTGATGCCTTTCCAATTTTCATCGGTAATTGAATCAGCCAATTCATATGTTTCCTCTATGGTTAACTGTCTGAGGCTTTGAATGCTTTGTTTGCGGTCCCACGGGCATTTTTCCCTCAGGTCATCCATAATCCTTACAAGCCTGAGGAACGATTCACCTACATTATTTAAAACCATATCAATCGAATTTGAGATACCGGAAACATTAAAAATACAGCCAATAAAAATACAATAACAATCAAAACCTTAAGCTCAGGAGAATACTTTTAACCTTAGTTTTCATTCCACCCGGCCGGAATATCAGGCTTTTACACGCACAGCATTTGTATACAAGGTAAGATTCAAAAAGGATATCATCAGGCCGGCTTCAATCCAATTGCGGCACATCCGGCGTTTTAAAAGGCTACTTGGCGTTTTAGAGTATCATTAACGTGAATGGAATTGTAGAAAAGTAAGGAACTAACTCCATACTCCTGTGTATAGATCAATAATTCTCCGGGCGGCAGCTATGGCAAAATTTTTAGAAAGAGCGGTAGTGCATGTAAACAAACGTTGCACTTCCTTCGGGTAATACGGCAAAATTGAGATCGGCTAAAAATAACAAGAATTTAGGTGTCGAAAAAAGTATGAATTGGTACAGATTTTCGTTAATGATTGTACTATGACCATGATTTACAATCGTTTCATAAAAAAAATCTTTCCGGTAACTTTACTGCTTTGCTTTTCATATGTAAATACCCTTTGCCAGTATTATTACAAAGACCTGGTATCTGTTCAACAGATCAACCAGAATTTTCAGTTGTACAAAGCAAATAAGATCAAATCGGTAAAACTGAAAAGCTTCCAGGGCGAGTCTCCGGTAACGGAAGGTTTTATTGGTGAACAGACGGTAAACCTCGCTAAAAACACCGTAGTCACCTACACAAAAACAGCGGATGCGGGAGAATCATTTTTTACGGCTTTCTATAATTCCCGTGGATTGCTTATAAAAACAACAGACAGTACCGGAGAATCGGTAAGTACTTCAGCATATGAATACGATAGTAACAGCAGGCTATCTAAAATAAGCCATGAAACACATGCTGCTGACGGAAGCTCCGCCATCACCGAAGTTCATCAGTGGGAATATACCCTTAACGGCAAACCAGGTAAAATGATCGTTATAAAAAATTTGCGCGATTCGACAATAGTAAATTTTACGCTTGACGGGCAGGGCAACGTGACCGAAGAACAGGCTTTTCGCAAGGGTTTACCTCAGTCAAAAATATTTTATTATTATGATACAATGAATCGCCTCACGGATGTTGTCCGCTATAATGACCGGGCCAGGCGGCTTTTACCTGACTATATGTTCGAATATGATGAAAATGGTGAGCTGTCAACATTTACGGTTGTTCCCGAAGGCAGTAACGATTACCAGAAGTGGTATTATAAGTATGATGATACAGGGCTAAAAGTCGTCGAATTCTGTTATAATAAAAAGAATCAGCTATTGGGAAAGGTGGAGTATAACTATACCGAAGGCTGATAAAACAGGCATCTTACCTTAAAATCAGGAGAATTCATCCCCGGCGCTAAATGTTTATCATCAACCATACTACCCGAAAAAAAATTAAACCCTTTAAACAAGAATTTTAAATTACCTGCGTTATTTATGCATTAAACTCCCAATGACAACAATCACCACCCCATGAAATTTACCAAAGAAAAACCGGTCTGTAACCATTGCGACTCGAATATGCAAATGAAGGAAATTAATCATGAGGATATAGATGTCAATACAAAAAGCCTCCTCATCATGTTTCGTTTTACCGAAATTGTTGAAGTTGAATGCCTTTCCTGCGGCTACAGGAAATTTGACGTTTAATACGGGTAAACCTCTACGCCCGGTATTTCGACTTGTCCCGGAGTTATATCTTTTTGCCTGCCTGCCCGCTCATTCGCCGGTGAACGGAAAAATGCCGAACGTTGGATACTCCATTCAACGTAAATGGTTCTGCCTTTAGTTCTGCACCTGAATATTCTGGTATCCCGCCACGCATGGCCCCTCCAGGGTCTGGAATATTTGATATTTATCAAATCCCCGCTATTTTTCCTGTGATAACTTTATGGTGTAAAGCCAAACAATGGTCCAGAGATCGTTCATTTGCGGGAATAATATCAATTCGATTCTATTATGAAAGCAGCCTACCCAAAAATTAAAATCGCCCTTGTCGACGATCATATTTTATTAAGGGACGCGCTGGCCGGCGTGATCAGTAACTTCGATAATTACCTCGTAATCATCAAGGCCGATAACGGACAAGACCTGATTCATCAACTTAGATGTAGTCCCCTGCCTGACCTGATCATCCTTGATATAAATATGCCATTGATGGATGGATATGAAACAGCAAGGTGGATTAAAGAAAACCTGCCTCAAATCAATACCATCATATTAACCATGTTCGATTCGGAGATAGCTTTGATCCGATTGCTGCAGATGGGCGTTAAAGCATTTTTGAAGAAAGACGTACATCCCAGGGAGTTACAGGTTGCCATTGATTCGGTTGTTGAAACCGGCTTTTATTATTCACAAACCTCCTCTGGAAAGCTGGCTAATGTATTCAGGAACCCAAGTAGAAATTTCAGTACCCATCCTGTAACGCTTACCGACAATGAGATCACTTTTTTAAAGCTGTCAAGTTCGGAGATGACTTACAAAGAAATTGCCAGACAGATGTATGTAAGCCCAAGAACAGTAGATAATTACCGCGATTCGCTGTTCGATAAACTGGGTGTCAAAAGCCGCGTGGGGCTTGCAATGTTTGCAATCAGAAACGGAATTGTAAGCTTATAGCCTGTGGCCGTAAACACGCATGCTATTCTACCTATTCAATCAGCCTGTTTCTCATGCCATACATGATCAAACCGGCGATGGTTTTAACGCCCACCTTTGATTTCATATTCTGACGTATCGTTTCAATCGTTCGCGGGCTTAGAAAAACAATTTTAGAGATTTCTTCCGTCGTTTTATCATCAGCCAGCAGGCGGAGTATCCGCACTTCTTTTTCCGAGAATTTAACCGTCGCGGGATAGTACATGCGGGCACTTCGTTTACCCTGCAGCTTTGACAGAACAGCTTTGTTTACAAGATCGTTGAAGTAAAAATCATTTTTCACGCAGGCAAGTATCGCATTGTAAATCTCTTCGGGATCAGTTGTTTTAGCCAGGTAAGCGTTTGCCCCCATTTCCATAAATTTCGTAATCATTTCCTGCTCGTCGTGCATGGTAAGCACAATAATCTTTAATCCTGGGAAATGTTTTCGTAAAACAGAGATGGAATTGACACCGTTTAATTCGGGCATGCATACATCGATGAGCAAAACTTCCGGCTGTTCGAGCTCCATCCTGAACATAAGATCTTTTCCACTTTCGGCTTCCCACAAAATTTTAAGGTAAGATCTATCTTTCAGCGCCATTCTTATGCCATACCTGAATATCTTATGATCATCAGCAATTGCAAGCTTTATAATTGATTCAGAACTCATGGCAATAGTTTGAATGTTCACTGGAATATATGGGGAGCAATCATAAACTTAAGATATATTCCTAATCTGTACTACGATCACATTGTTCACATTAGAACAAATAAATTCATTAATGCCGTATACGTTAACATTGATCACAATAATACTGTGGAGAACGCCCCTTTTTAATTTCAGTTGATTTTTTTACCTTTACCCGTTGAACCAACAAGGTAGATACCTGAACATGTTATGGCTTCGACGTTCCAACGCTAAACAAATCAGTTTTACGGATTTAGTTTATATACGCTGCGGCCACGGTCACATTGATTAAACAAAACATCGCCTGGCTGATTCCCTCCCTGTTTTTTGCTTTAACGATAAAATCGTTGGCAGCCGTGCCTCAAACTTACCTGAGACCTGCTTATTACCATACATAAGTTCTCGAATTAAGTTCCCTGTTGCTTTCAAATACAACAACTGCCTGCGTTTGTTAAATTTTGAGGATGAAAATACTATGATGTCAAAGTAGTTTTTCTATATTATCTTAAGTATCCTGACGAGTTAAATCTCTGTAAAGCCCCGACTGGCCTTATTTATAAACAATTTAACACTTTTATCACCCAATTTCCACCTCTTGGCCGGTTTTCTTTTTTTGTGGTATTTCGCACTACCACTAACAACTACTACAAACGCAAAAAAATTAAACTATGTTACACACAGAAACCACAACCAGGAATTTAGCGATGATAGGCGAAGAAATCAGTCATGAGCTCGGCGCCAAAATGGTAAAAGATTTCCAGGATTCAAATCCTGATGAGGTAACGGCAAATTATATCGGCAGAAACATTCTTGAAGAAATATTAGCGCAACCGAACTGTGTAGGCATCCGTTTCTATAATGCCATAAATGAAAAGGGATTTAAAACACTCGTATATGTAGGTGTTGACCCTAACGATAGCATCATCACTCAGTATACAGGCGTAAATACCGCCGGGGAACTTGTAAAAGAAAAAGGTATTGTTGCTGACAGGTCAAGCAGGGACGAAGGAAGCTGGGAATGGTTTGATTAAATAAAATATCATTTGACAATTACACCAATGCTATTATATTTGACGTATCATGACGTTGGGTATTTTTAGCACTTTTTCTTCCCTATTACTCATAATTTTTTTCCTGGTTTACAGTCTACGAAACCAGGAAAAAAAACTATGGGTAATTTTTGCATACGTGATCTCTTCAACAGTATCTGACGTTGCGCTAGACATTGCTAAAGATAAAAAAGACCGTTTCTTTATTTTTAGCTCCTTCACCATAATTGAGTATACCTTTTTCGCCCTGTTTTTTTTTCTGACCTTCTCAAAGAAAACGTATAAACATCTGATTCTTGTAAGTTACCCGCTATTTTACGCAATAGCCGTATATAACATGCTAAACCCTCCTCCCAGTTATAGCTTCGATTCCCTGGTGGCTCCTGCAGCAGGTATTCTCATCATCATATTTACTATCTTGTTTTTCTACGAACAGTTAAACAATCCATCTGTCATCGTTATCTATTCTACTAAAGAGTTCTGGATTATCATCGCCTTTTTAATTTACGCATCAGCTACACTCTTTTTTTTTATTACTGTCGAATTTCTTACAGAGAGTGAAAGCATGGCTTTCTGGCCAATAAACGATCTGGCTAATATTTTAAAGAATATATTATTTGCCATAGCTTTCAGCATACCTTCACAGGCACTGTTTAAAAGACAAACCTAAGCACGGTTTGCCGGTTAAATCTAAAGTGATAACAAAGCTACATCCTTAACGACTAACCTGCATGTTACCAGCATGACACTTTTAGACATAGAACCCGTTACAAAAATAATGATCATAGGAACGATCAGCGTGTTTTCATTAGCTATCGGCCTCATCGTGATCGTGGTCCTCAATCAGGGTAAAGTCATAAAGTATCAAAAGACGCTGCAAAAAATGGAGGAAGAGCAACAAAGTATTTTACTTAATGCCTCTATCCGGTTGCAGGAGGAGGAGCGCCAGCGGCTTGCTGCTGACCTTCATGATGATGCGGGGCCTCTGCTTGCCACCGCGCGTTTATATCTGAATGAAAATCTTGTAAATCTCGAAAAATCTACCCAGCTTCAACATATTTCTGCCGCAAAATCAATCATTGACGATACTATTCAGCTTGTTCGCAATATTTCACACAGCCTGATGCCACCCAGCCTAAAGAATTTTGGATTGGAATCCGCCGTTAATGACCTGTTTCAGAAAATCAGCGGGGCTGGTCAAATCAATGCAAGCTGCCGGTTTCATGATTATAAAGTACGGAGCACTCTCGATCATGAACAGATCCTTTTCAGAATTGTACAGGAACTCATCAATAACATCCTTAAACATAGTAACGCAACTTTTATCCACCTCACGCAAAATACCAGCAGTACTACATTTTTTATCAGGCTTCACCACGATGGTGCAGGGTTGACTCACTCCGATTTTGAAAGGCTAACGAAGAGTTCCGGGGGACTTGGTTTGAAAAATATACAAAGCCGCCTTAAAGTTTTACAGGGAAAAATCTTTTTTGAAAAAGATATATCAGGGATGTATTACAAAGTTGCGATTGAAGTACCAAAAGAAGCCGAAAACACAAAGCATTCCTGACATTTTTAATATGCTTATCTTTGAATTTCCCAATTAAGCATAATAATGGCAGTAATCAGAGTGGCTATTGCGGACGACCACAAAATCTTCAGAAAAGGAGTTATACTTACCCTTCGTCCATACAACAACATCAAATTTGTACAGGAAGCCGCCGACGGGCAGGAACTGATCAATGGGCTGAGGGAGTCACAACCGGATGTCGTGCTGATGGATCTTAGAATGCCGCTGAAGGATGGTATTGAAACGACAAAATACATTACCAAAAATTATCCCAGGATGTATGTCCTTGCTTTAACGATGTATGAAGATGAGCGCTTCGTCAGTCATATGATGGAAATTGGCGCTAACGGATATTTACTTAAAAGTGCCGAGCCGCAGGAGATCAAACAGGCAATCATTGAAGTATGCAGTAAGGGATATTACCTTAATAATTTTGTAAACCGCATCCTTCTGAAAAAATCCCACGCAAGGCAAAAGTCAGTCCCCAATCTTAATAGTGAAACACCACTTACGGAAAGAGAAATGGATGTACTCAAGTACATTTGCATGGAATTCACAGCCCAGGAAATTGCAGTAAAGTTAGACGTAAGCCAAAGAACGGTGGAATCAATAAAAGACAGGCTTATGGAACGATTCGGAGCAAAAAACACAGCCGGCCTGGTATTTTTTGCCGTTAAAAATAATCTAATTGATTGAAACCTTCCGCCATTCCGTACATTGAAACAGAATGCCGTCAACTCCGCCAATACCAGGCTTAATTAATTAACGGGCATATCCGGAATTTCCCCTTCAACTATTAATTTGCCTGCAGTTTTAAACTGAATCTCGTCTACGCTTACCCCCGGCGCTTTCTCCAGCAACCTGAAACCCTGTGGTGTGATATCAATAACCGCAAGATCCGTAACGATTTTCTTTACGCAGCTAACTCCTGTCAAAGGCAGGGTGCAGGCAGGCAATAACTTTGATTCGCCCAGGGGATTCGTATGCATCATGGCTACAATAATGTTCTTTGCACTTGCAACCAGATCCATAGCACCGCCCATTCCTTTAACCATTTTCCCCGGAATCTTCCAATTTGCAATATCACCTTTTTCACTTACTTCCATCGCGCCTAACACTGTAAGATCAACTTTGCCCGCCCTTATCATTCCAAAACTTTCAACGCTGTCGAAATATGCGCCTCCCGGAACAAGTGTTACCGTTTCCTTTCCGGCATTTATAAGATCAGCATCAATCTCTGATTCAACAGGATATGGTCCCATTCCCAGGATGCCATTCTCACTTTGTAACATGATCGTTGTTCCTTCGGGAATATAATTTGCAACAAGGGTTGGAATTCCAATGCCAAGATTTACGTACATGCCATTTCTTAGCTCCCTGGCAATTCTTTTGGCAATGCCATATTTATCAAGTGCCATAATTTCTCAGTTGTTTAAAAGCGACAGCATGTAAGGGGTCTTTAATTTTCTATCAAGAGATGTTTCAAAGTATTCGCCCAACTTTACATTAACGTGTTTTAGATCAGAGAATTTGTTTCTAAGAAATTCGATGGCCATTTCAATTCCGGCTGTACCCTTTCCAAAATCACTTACTGCATTTTCTTCGTTCTTTTGCTGGTCCTCCTTTAAATCGATAATATCATCCATGAGCAAAAAAGAAGGAACCAGTGCATACCATTCCCGGATTATTTTATCCAATAACGCCGTGGTTAAATCCAGTGAGCAGAGAGAAAACAAAAATGTGTCGCCCCGGTTTAGCGCTTTGCTACCGGTACCGAGGTTTTTATATGGCGTCAGGTCTTCGTTCTTAAAATATTCAAGTAGGTCGTGGTACAAGTTTTCGTTTTTGAGCGTAGCGGAGGTAAGGTTTTTACAATTTTGAATATGTATATCGAAGCTAATGTGCCCAAATTCATACAACGCCGCGCTTCCCAAAATTTCTTCCGTTAGCTGAACATAGTCTTCGTTTAAAACTATCTCCCTGTCCAATCCACACTTGTACTGAAGATCAAAAAAGATCGGTATAAACAGGTAGCCGGTACCCCCGGCTACATACAAATATCTTCCCTTCCAGTATGGATTGTTCACAGGCACTCTCCGGTCTACAAAAAAAGCAGCAATTTCCGGGTCAACTCCCAGGTTATTTTGTAAATGTTCTTTGCTTGTAAACATAAAGGAATACTTAAGATGGAGATCAGGACTGATAGGTCATTCGGATGGTGCGGCGTTCAATGCGCTTTTCATAGCCTTCTCCCCTGAAGATGCGATGAACATATATTCCGGGTACGTGTATCAGCTCGGGATCAAGCTCTCCCGGCTGAACCAGTTGTTCAACTTCGGCAATCGTCACACTTCCTGCTTTTGCCATTGACGTTGAGAAATTACGTGTGGTTTTTCTAAAAACCAGATTTCCCATCGTATCGCCTTTCCATGCCTTAACTATTGCATAATCAGCATGAAGTGCAAGTTCCATTAAGTAGTGTTTTCCATTAAATTCCCTGGTTTCCTTGCTGTTAGCTATTTCAGTTCCGTAACCTGCCGGGGTATAAAAAGCAGGAATGCCCATTCCCGCCATCTGTATCCGGGTAGCCAGCGTGCCCTGTGGAATAAGATCTACTTCCAGTTCTCCCTCTAATAATTGACGTTCAAATTCCGCGTTTTCGCCAACATATGAACTGATCATTTTTTTTATTTGCCTGGTCTTCAAAAGTAATCCGAGGCCAAAGTCGTCAACACCGGCATTATTGGATATACAGGTAAGCATTTTTACGCCCTTTTTTACAAGCGCGTTTATGCAGTTCTCCGGGATGCCGCATAAGCCGAAACCGCCAAGCATAATAGTGCTGCCATCGTGGATGTCCCGGATGGCTTCATCAGCGTTTGAAATTAATTTATTCATTGGCTCGAATTGAATTCAAATTGTCTAAGAAGCAGGCTGATGTAAGCTTAATAACTATTACTGGGAGTCCCTCGGCAAATAAACGTTTGCCCGCTCCCGCTCAGCCCTTGCTCCTAAGGTATCAAACAATATTTTCATTACATCAGGCCGGCCTGAATAATATGTAAAGCTCGTGGAAAATTCGTCTTTTGACACATTGTGAATCCGGAACACCCTGGCATACAAATTCACGCGCTGCTTTATGATATCTGCTGAAGAATCGCTTGCCAGGTGGGCAGAAACAAATTCATCTACCTGAATGATGTCCCATATGATCTTTGTCATTTTTTCCCTGGGAATTACGGTTACGCCGGGTTTATTCTTTTCTGAACATGATATCGCACACGCCATAATTAAGATCACGAGGCATCCTTTCATTTTAATTCCTGCTTGTATGTATTTGCATTTGTAATATCCAGCCTCGTTAGTATCTCTGCCGCTCTTGATCTTTCATCGGCAGGAGCTTTCTTGAATATCTTTACGAATTCATTACTTTTTCCAAGAAAGAAAAATTGAAGGATCATAATATTGGGTGCCTCCTTATTAATGTTATTTAAAAGATTGAGTGTATTCATAATAGCATTACGCCCTTCGGTTTCATTATCATACATATTGTCCATACCCAGCCTGTAGTAGCTGTACAGGGCATCATGAATTAAAGCGTAGCGGCTGTTCGTCAGATTTTCCATCAACCAATACCTGTTGCGCAGGCCGTCAAAAGCACGCCATCCAAGAATATCTCTACCGTCGGGAGCATTGTTCACGATGGTCTGCGCCTTTTGAAAATAAGGATCGCCTCCACGCAGGGAAAAGGAATCGAAATCAAGCCCGAGAATTATATTAATATAAAAAGCCAGAATGGCGGTTAAATTAGAAGCTGCAGGGTCTGTTCCCGATACCCTGTTCTCATTAAATTCAACCGGCTGATATTCAACATAACGAAAAGATACGTTTTCATCTATGAAATTTATCAGGGGTGTTTCATAAGTAGAATTGAAAACAGGCCGTGCAGCCTGAATCGTTAAAGAGGACTGGAAAACATTATTTTCTGCCTGGTTGATATTCAACAAAAAGTTGCAAACGATCCTTTCGTTCGGTTGAAATGTTTCGTTGGTCCATTTTCGGCTGTTCACAAAATTGTTGAGTGCGGTCTGCAGGGTTTGAAATATCTTTTTATCCACCTGCGATCCGACTCGGTTGGCATTGACAGTAATACGCGCCTGCAGTTCCTGGGCTTGTAAACTTTCAAATGAAATGATGAGCAATAAGCAGAGCGAAAATAGTTTTCTAAACATAAAGCAGGTTTATAATTCTTTCTACGATATCTCTGGCAACCTCGTGTTTTTCTTTTCTTTCAAAAGGAAATTCGTTTCCATTTTTCTCGAATAGTGTGATTTTATTTGTGTCAAAACCAAAGCCGGCCCCCTCGTCGTTCAGCGAATTCAGGATTATCATATCAGCATTTTTCTTCGCTAATTTCTGAAGGGCGTATTCTTTTTCGTTACTTGTCTCAAGGGCAAATCCTACAAGCAGCTGACCTGGTTTCTTACGCTGGCCAAGTGTTTCCAGGATGTCCTTTGTTGCGGTTAAATCGAGCGTAAGACCATTCCCTGACTTTTTTAATTTTTCCCCTGCAACAGTCACCGGGGTATAATCTGCCACGGCAGCCGACATGATAATAATATCAGCGCTTTCAAAGAGTGACACACTTGCCTCATACATTTGTTCAGCGGATATCACCTGATGTACCTGAATACCGGCATGGTGAACAGACAACGGGGTTGGCCCTAAAACAAGATCTACTGCTGCACCGCGATTCGCGAGCTCCTTCGATATCGCTATTCCCATCTTTCCGGACGAATGGTTGCTGATAAACCTCACAGGGTCGATGTGCTCAATCGTCGGGCCTGCTGTAACAAGGGCTCTTTTACCCTGTAAACCTTTCCGGAAAAAATGTTGTAAATAACTTTCTATTTCGTGCGGCTCAGCCATCCGTCCCTCTCCAAAAAGACCGCTCGCAAGTTCCCCTTTATTTACAGGTATGATAAAATTCCCGTAAGCGTGCAGCTTGTTCAGGTTAGAGACCGTGGCAGGATGATGCCACATGTCTTCGTCCATGGCAGGGGCGACAATTACCGGGCAAACAGCAGAAAGATAAGTAGCGAGCAGCAGGTTGTCGCAGAGTCCATTCGCCATTCTGGCAAGGGTGTTGCAACTTAACGGAGCTATTACCATTACGTCGGCCCACCTTCCCAACATAACGTGATTTGCCCAGGAATTCTCATCAAATAACTCCACGAGCACAGGATGTTTGCAAAGCGTTGACAGCGTAAGTGTAGAAACGAAATCCCTGGCTGAAGGAGTAAGCATTACCTGTACGTCAGCACCTGCCTGCACAAGCTGCCTTACCAAAAAAACAGACTTGTATGCAGCAATACTACCGGTGATTCCCAACAGTATCTTTTTATCCTTCAGCATACCTGTATTAGATTTTAAAAGCCGTAATGTAGTGATGACCCTAAAAAAATAAAGCGACAGAAGGCATTGTCGCATGGTATTAAATATATTTTACACGGGCTTCAACTGAATAAGTTGTCTTCATTTTTCCTGTGATAAATTTTGTCTTCCATAAATTCCTGCGTTGCCAGCAATGAGGGGTTAGGCATTCTTTCGTAAGCCCGTGAAATTTCAATCTGCTCTTTGTTCTCGTGAATTTCTTCAAGGCTGTCGGTATGGCTGGCAAATTCTTCTAATTTGTTATGAAGCTCTTCCTTTAAAGTAATATTTATCTGGTTAGCTCTTTTTGCTATTATGGCAATTGATTCGTACAAATTGCCGGTTTTATTTTTTATGTCCGTAAGATTCTTCGTTTCCGCCGTGTTACTGGTGCTTGTATTAAGTTGACGCCTTAACTTGCTCATTTTTAAAAGCTTTAATATTTGATTGAGATAAATTCAAAAATTTTTCCACGTCCGGCTTAAATTTACTTTCAGGGAACCGGTCTTTAAAGTCGTTACATTCGGTGATTACCTGTCCGTAGCGTTCTTCCTTCTTTTCATCGATACTCAACGAGGCGAACTCAAAGTATGAACGAATGACCTGCAGCTTATAGAAATCTCCCTTTTCGGAATCCGGAAAGTTGTTCATGATGCTGGCATAAGCAATCGCAGCCGCCCTGTACTGACCCACGTTAAAATACAGATCAGCGCTTTTGGCTTCCTTGGCTTCCAGCTTTGCCCTGCTTTTATCAATAATTTCTGTGGCTTCCTTAATTCGCGCAGAACCAGGATGTGTATTAATAAAGGTCTGCATCAAGCCGATTGCTTTGTGCGTATTGGTTTGATCAAGTTCTAATTTTGGCGATTGCCTGAAGTAAGAATAGGCACGCATGTAATTCATTTCTTCAGCTTTTGGGCTGTTCGGAAACACCTCTACAAAACCTTTAAACAAATTCTCCGCGTTAAAGTAATCCTGTTGATAATAGGCGCAGTATGCGTATTTAAAATAAACATCTTCAAATTTTTCAGTTCCCTTGAATACCGGGAAAAGTTCTTCATAAAGCTGCTGGGCAAAGTTATACTTCTTCTTATCATAGTACTCATTTGCCATTTTCAATTTGTACTCGTAATCACTGCTTTTTTGAACTTTCGCAAATTTTGAGCAGGAAGAAATGGAAAAGGATAAAAGCAGGAACACTGTTGCAATTCTCATAAACACCGTAAAGTTAAACTGTTTTATGCAAAAATGAAAGGAAATTGCCGGTAACCCAAAACATCGGCGTTAATGTAAATATAAAAACCCTCCGTAAATACATACGGAGGGTTTATCAAAATGTGATCTGATAATTATCTTCTTCTCAAATTCGGGTGCGGCGCAGGTACCGTATTCGGCCCTTCGTCTGTGCTGCCGTCTCTGAAATCAACTGTGTTCACATCTCCACCAGTTTCGCCATACTTAAAGATGAATCTTTCCTGGCTAATGCCTTCTTTCTCCACGAGATGATTGATAACAGCATTCACTCTATCCCAGCTCAATTGTTGAGTTGATTTGCTGGATTCACCATAACCAACTACTGCTACTTTACAGTTTGGATTATTGCGCAATTGCTCAGCAACTCCTGCCAATACTGCTTTAGCATCGTTATTTAATGCAACGGAACGGCCGGTAAACGATACGCTGGGCAAACTATTCAGATTACAAGCTGGTCTGATGCCTCCTGCTTTGATTAATGAATCTAGGGTTTGGCAACAAGCTGGTTCAGGACATTTTCCAACACCATCAGCATCTACAGGCTGACACTGTGTAGGAGTAACCAGTTCTTTATCTTTATAGTCAGGAACACCATCTCCGTCGGTGTCACGGCTTACACCATGAGAATCAACCGGTGCACCTGCAGTGGTATTGGGCTCCTGATCAAACTGGTCAGTTATACCATCTGCATCAGCGTCATCCAAAATCGGCTTTGGAAACTTCATGTGCTTGGGAGCATTCAACTCGCTGTAAGCATAATCCAGCGGATTAACCCACCATAAAGGCTCAACAGATCTTGAACCAAGGTTGAAATTTAAACCGGCTGTAAGGTAATTATAGCCGTCATTGCTCGGAGAAAGAATACGATTTACCCCGGCTACTCCGGCATTCTGATAACGTTGACCATCTAACAAATCCGTGGTAACAAAACTGTACCGGTCTTCAATTGCAAGATTGATCCTTTTGCCAAGTCTGAACGCTATTCCTAAACCAACAGATACAGATGGCCTTAAAGATCCGCCAAAACGTTCTTTTTCCGAAATACCGTCTGTTTCGCCAGCAGCGTCATAACTGTCACCGATACCTAAGCCTTCAAGCCTGTCGCGGGTTTCCTTCCTGTTCTCGATGTTACCACCGCCGATTCCGGCAAAAGCATAATTCGCGTTCGCATTGTTCTTAACGTCAACATTAACGTCATAAACAGTGGCGCCTATACCACCAAGAGCATAGAATAAAAAGTTTGTCTTGGCTTTATGAAAACGAATATTATTTAGTGTCAGCACTCCCTGTAACGAAAGGTCCTGAACTTTAGCTTTGTAATTGTCGTAAACGACGCCGCTGGTATAACCAGCCCTGGTAAAAGCATTGCTAAATCCACCTGTTCTTGGTTTCCAGCCTAACCCTTTAGCCATGCCATAGACGTACTCAAGCCGTAACGAGAATACATATCCTAGAGCCTTTCTGATGTGTAACCCGAACCCTGCTGTAGGAAATGTTGAAGGCACGTCACCAATAATAGAAAACAAACCGCCTTTAATTCCGATCTCCATCTGATTTCTTGGTTTTGGAGGAAAAGCATAAGCGTTGTTCCTGAATTCATTAAACTGAGGAAGGTTTTTCGTGGAAATGTAAGAAGAATCTAAGACGTCGTAATTTGTTCCCACCTGGGCGAACGATCCCGACGCAAAGAGGCATAATATGCCAATAAAGAATGAGTACTGCTTGATTACCATAACTAAAATTTATGTAGAATAATTGAATAAACGATGAACCATTAATGTGCAAAAATATCATTTGGCGGGTAATTACCAAATTTATTTAAACACAGATGTGGTAATAACTTCATCAAAATCAATACCAAGACAGGTAAAAGTTTAAATCTGATGCTTAGTTATAGATATTTATTACTTATGTAATTTGCCGCCAATTAAGCGAATGAAAATATCACAAGCAATAATAAGCGAAGAATTGGCCATATTTGAAGTAAAATTCAGAGAGTCGGTAAGAAGCAATGTTCTTTTGTTAGACAGGATAATGAAGTTTATTGTAAAGAGAAAAGGAAAACAACTCAGGCCGATGTTTGTATTGCTCTCTGCAAAGTTATTTGGTAAAATAAATGAATCCACTTACAGAGCCGCTTCCCTTGTTGAGATCCTGCATACGGCTACACTTGTGCATGATGACGTTGTGGATGAATCGATGGAGAGGCGTGGATTTTTCTCCACATATGCGCTTTGGAAAGCAAAGGTTTCTGTACTCGTAGGCGATTATTTATTGGCAAAAGGCCTTCTGCTTTCCCTGGATAATGGTGATTTCCGTATTCTGCAGATTATGTCGGAAGCCGTACGCATGATGAGTGAAGGAGAGCTTTTACAGATTGAAAAGTCGCGAACATTGAATCTGAGGGAAGATGTTTATTTCGAGATCATTAGAAACAAAACCGCTTCCTTACTTGCTTCTGCCTGCGCAGCGGGAGCGTATTCATCTACGCAGGATGAACAATCGGCCGGAAAGCTTCGCGCTTTTGGTGAAAATGTAGGTATAGCTTTTCAGATTAAAGATGACCTGTTTGACTACGGCAATGAAGATATCGGTAAGCCTACAGGCAACGATATCCGTGAAAAAAAACTTACTCTTCCCCTAATATACACATTGAACAATGTAAGTGCTTCGCTGAAACGTTCTTTGATTTATGTCCTTAAGAATAAAAATAAAGACAAGCAGAGAGTCAGGGAGGTAATAGACCAGGTGGTTCAGGCAGGGGGCATTACCTATGCCACCGAAAAGATGTTTTTCTACCGGGATGAAGCGCTAAAGATCCTCTATGAATTTCCCGACACTAAGGTCAGGCAGGCATTGGAAGAGCTGGTGAGATTTACTACAGACCGCAAATATTAAGGATTTACGGTTTACTCCGGAATATGTGGCAATAAAAAGATAGAAAGATGGAGAAGAGATGGAACATATTAAACGTGGAACAGGAGAAAATAAATGCTTTACAGCAACAACTTAAGATTAATTCCATCTTATGCAGGTTACTCGTTTTACGCGGCATTGAAACTTTTGACCAGGCTAAACAATTCTTCAGGCCCGACCTTTCCTGTCTGCATAGCCCATGGTTGATGAAAGACATGAATAAGGCCGTTCATCGCATTACCGCGGCTTTTCAGGACAAAGAAAAAATCCTTGTGTTCGGTGATTATGATGTTGACGGCACCACTTCTGTGGCCTGTATGTACCAGTTTTTGCAAGGCGTTTATGATGAGGCTCTGCTCGGTTATTATGTTCCGCAGCGTTACCGGGAGGGCTATGGCATCAGCAAAATGGGTATTGACTATGCCAAGACAAACGGCTTTTCCCTGATTATCTCGCTTGACTGCGGCATCAAGTCAATTGACCTTATCGCTTACGCGAAATCGTTAGCAATAGATTTTATTGTCTGCGATCATCACCTGCCTGATCTTGAACTGCCTGAAGCCGTGGCCATACTTAATCCTAAACAACCGGATTGTGCTTACCCTTACAAAGACCTGTGCGGATGTGGGGTAGGATATAAACTGATTACCGCTCTTTGTGAGCACCTGGGATTGAAGAACGAAGAAGCGCACCGTTATCTTGACCTGGTAGCAACAGCAATAGCGGCAGACATAGTGCCGATGACAGGAGAGAACCGCATCCTTGCCTATTATGGTTTAAAAAAAATCAACGAAGATCCATGCGTTGGCATCAAAGCTTTAATGCAGCTTAGCGGGTTGCAGAAAAAATTGAATATCTCAAGCGTGGTGTTTGTTATTGCGCCAAGGGTGAATGCTGCCGGGCGCATGGATGATGCAGGAAAAGCAGTACAGTTATTTATCGCAAATGATTTTACAAAGGCGCTAACCTTTGCAGAAATGCTTCACGCTGATAATTCAGACAGAAAAGAAGCAGATTCGTCTATTACCGAACAGGCTCTGGCAATGATTGCTTCAAAACACGGAGGAACAACCCGTAATTCCACTGTGGTTTTTCAACCACACTGGCATAAAGGGGTAGTCGGAATTGTTGCATCGAGGTTGATCGAAAAATACTACCGGCCTACGATCGTGCTTACGCAGAGCGGTGAAATTGTTGCAGGCAGTGCAAGAAGCGTACACGGATTTAACCTGTACGAAGCCATTCACGCCTGCCGTGAACATTTAATCGGATACGGCGGCCATTTCGCTGCAGCGGGGATGACGCTTTTGCCTGCCCAGGTTGACGCCTTTATCAATAAATTTGAAGAGGTGGTTACTTCAACAATTCCGCCGGAACTGCTTATCCCGGAAATACCTGTGGATAGCGAAGTTTTTTTCAAAGACATTCGGCCTTCATTCTATAACATTATCAGCCAGATGGAACCTTTCGGACCCGGAAATTTGCGCCCGATATTTATTGCCAAAAATTTACTTGACTATGGCTGGTCGAAAATTGTAAAGGAACAGCACGTCCGCTTTGTGCTTCAGCAGCAGAATATCATTTTTAGCGGCATTGGATTCAATATGGCCGACAGGTTTCATTTGATAAAGGTTAACACACCCATCGACGTATTATTCACTCTGGAGGAAAACGAATGGAATAATCAAATGCACCTCCAGCTTAAGGTGATAGATTTCAGGATTAGTGAAACGTAACTAAATGTTGTTTACATGTACAACTCCGGCATACGGTACATATCCCGGGAAAGTTATGAGCAGAGTAGTTTTATGACACCCGTCGTACTACTGATCAAAGGCGTTTTATCGTTCGTTTATCTTAAACATTATCGGCTTTCCATGGCGCTTCTTGCATATGTAAAATACTTTTTCTACATCGCCCTTAACTGGAACTTCCGGTTGGCGGTCTTTTCCATTTATCATGAAATCAAAGGAGAAAAAAAATATGGCATCGACACCCTGCAGACAGACGACCTGCAACAATTAACAATAAGAGGCCAGAACCTTCAGCACGCTGAAATTTACCAGGGCGCCAGTTATTACCTTGTAGAAAATATGTTTGAATTCCTGCGGAAAATGAATGCGCCTGACGGTTTTCTTGATATGGGTTGTGGCAAAGGCAGGGCCTTAGTAGTAGCAGCTCATTTTGGGTTCTGGCAGATCACCGGTATTGATTTTGCCAGGGAGTTATGTATCGAGGCTGAAAAAAACTGCCGGCTTTCAGCAGTAAAGTTTCCGTCTTTGCGCTGGCAGGTACACCATGCCGAGGCATCTGACTATACAATCGACGGGAACATCCATATCATCTTCTTCTTCAACCCTTTTGATGAAACCGTAATGTTAAAGGTCATCAAAAACATCCTGCAAAGTCAAAAAAAATTTTCCAGAAAAATGCTGATTGTATACATCAATCCCCAACACAAAAACCTTTTTTTTCAGGCCGGTTTTGAAGAAATTCATTACATAAAAAAAATGCAATACGTTGAAGCTTCCCTTCTGGAAAGAAGCGGGTAAGATTTTTTTTCTTACCCGCCGTTTACCCTTGCATCAGCTACATCAGCCTTCTATAATGATGGCGCTTTTCTTTTCGGCGCTCATTAGTTCCACACTCCGGTTAATAAATTCAGTGAGTGCGTTCCCTTTCAGCAAACCTTGCGATAATAACGCAAGGTCTGCAAGGTTATGAACCTGCTTTTCGCCGGATGACGGATCGCTCTCAGAAAGAATCTTTTGAAAGACGGGATGATTGCCGTTCACCGTGAGCGTTACTTCGTCTGGCATATTTGCGTAAAAACCGCCCATAGGCCCGCTTACTGCCGCCATATCTTTCATCCGGCGCATAAACTCAGGGCGTGTAGCCAAAACAGGAGCAGTTTCCGGACTCAGGCCTTTAACTTCTACGGTTACATGCAACTCAGGGATTTGAACATTGAACAGTTCTTTAAGCCTCGATTCGTCATCCTTGCTCAGAACACTGCCGGTGCTATCCTGTTTATCCACCAGGTTGTCAGCTATGTCTGAATCCACGCGGGTAAAGTGAATATTTTCCCATTTGGTTTCCATCTGGTTCAAAAAAGCCGCATCAACCAAAGTTTCAGCTTTTACAACCTTGTAACCTTTTTTAACAGCAGCCTGGATATAAGCATCCTGCTGCACAGGATTAGTGGTGTACGGGATCACAAGCTTCCCGTCTTTATTCTTTTGCAATGCTTCCGTTTGGGCCCTGTATTCCTCAAGCGTATAGAACTTTCCTTTTTCACCATTTAACAAGGCTTCCTCAAAAATGTGAAACCTGTTGGCCTTATCCAGAAATTTGTCATCGGTCATCATACCATACTTGACAAACAACCCCAGGCTTTCCCATTTATCTTCATATGCCGGGCGGTCATTATTGAATATCTCTTCAAGTTTGTCAGCCACCTTTCTGGTAATATGAGAATTTATTTTCCTCACGTTAGGATCACCCTGTAAATAGCTCCGGCTTACGTTCAAAGGTATGTCCGGTGAATCGATAACGCCGTGAAGCAACATCAGAAATTCCGGTACAATATCTTTTACTTCATCTGTTACGAATACCTGGTTGCTGTATAACTGTATTTTGTCTTTTTGAATTTCGTAGCTCTGCTTTATTTTTGGGAAATACAAAATCCCGGTGAGATTAAAAGGGTAATCAACATTAAGGTGTATCCAGAATAACGGGGCTTCGCCGTAAGGATATAGTTCCTTGTAGAAATTCTGGTAGTCTTCGGCAGTTAATTCAGAGGGTTTTTTCGTCCAGGCAGGTACCGTATTGTTAACCTGTTTTCCATCAAAAAAAATAGGTACCGGCAAGAATTTGCAGAATTTTTCCAGTACTGTCCTAATCCTTTCCGGTTCGAGGAATTCTGCACTTTCTTCATTGATGTGTAAAACGATATCAGTCCCTCTTTCTGCCTTTTCGGTTTCCTCTATAATGTACTCCGGGCTGCCGTCACATTCCCACCTGATGGCTTTGGCGTCTTCTTTATAACTCCTGGTGAAGATTTCCACTTTATCACTTACCATGAAAGAGCTGTAGAATCCCAACCCAAAATGCCCGATGATGTTTGTCTCGCTCTGCCCTTTGAACTTACTAAGAAATTCTTCCGCACTGCTGAACGCAACCTGGTTAATGTATTTATCCACTTCCTCCTCCGTCATCCCGATTCCCTTATCCGAAATGGTGAGCGTCTTGTTTGCACTGTCCAGTTTTACGTCAATGCTCACTTCACCCAACTCGCCTTTTACTTCTCCGATAGAGGACAGCGTTTTTAGCTTTTGCGCAGCATCAACCGCATTGCTTACAAGTTCACGTATAAATATCTCATGATCACTGTAAAGAAATTTCTTGATGATCGGAAAGATGTTTTCTGTTTGTACGCGGATATTTCCTTTTTGCATATGAATAGATTTATTTATTCCTCAATAATTGATTGTATGGTTGTAAAAAATAAAGCCTGACAACGGGCTGTGCCAGGTGACGGAATAATTCAACGGCGCAACAATTACAATGCCATCATCGTGTTCTGACAGTCTGTCAATCATAAAACTTAAGAATTAATTGTTGCCAAAAAAACTTTTGCACCATTATATCCGCTTAGATTTGTCTTTCTCCCCTTTACTGACAAACGTTCATGAAAGCTGGCCCGATCCATCAGGTAACTCTCATTTAAAATTATCAACCAAATCATGAAACAAATTTACATAAGCGTTTTCATTCTTCTTTTCACATGCATTCAGTGTTTACAGGCGCAGGTGGTGATCAATGAAATCTATGGCGGGGGTGGAAACGCCGGCTCCACTTACAGGAACGACTTTATAGAGCTCTATAATAACGGCGATGATCCCGTTGATCTTTCAGGATGGTCGGTTCAATATGCGAGTGCTGCAGGACCAACAGGTTCATTGCCCTGGATAGTGACAAATTTATCCGGTACCATTCCCGCGCATGGTTATTTTCTTATCCAGCAGGCAGCAGGAACGGGAGGAACCGTGAATCTTCCCGCGCCTGACATAACGGGCACAACCGCTATGGGCGCTGCCGCAGGTAAGGTAATTTTGTGTGATGTGATTACTGCCCAGACAGGCACAAGGCCTTCCGGTACACAGGTTATCGACTTTGTAGGATTTGGCAATGCAACTACTTTCGAGGGAAATGGCCCCGCCCCTGCCCCATCGGCCACCACCTCGGTTCAAAGAAGACCGGAGGGCTCAGATAACGATCAGAATCTTACGGATTTTGTTGTCATCTCACCCAGTCCAACAAATTCGGGCTCCACGTCAGATACTACACCCCCTGATTTGCAGCGGCTCAGCCCTGCCGACGATTCCACCCTGGTACCCACAAATAGCGTATTGTCTATCCTGTTCAATGAACCGGTTGTCGCCGGTAAAGGATTTATCAAAATATCAAACGACACTGATACCAGTGCGGATGTTATGGATGTAATCAGCCCAAACGTAAATATCAGTGGCAACAGGGTCAACATTTATGGAATAAACCTGCAACCGGGTAAAAATTATCATGTCCTGGTTGCCGACACTAATTTTAAAGACCTTGCCGGAAATTATTTTGCAGGGTTTGACGATACAACAGCATGGAATTTTTCTACACGCCCGGAAGCCGCAGAAACGCAAGGTGCTTTGAACAAGCTTTATCGGCTGGATACCCTTGCCGGGATTTTCGGCTCCGATGGCTTCAGGCAATACTCGGTTTCGGGCAGATTAACCTGGGCATCCACTATATTCGGACACAACGCAGCAAATCCCCCCAACAGTAACACCCCGTCACCCTACGGTTTTCAAATAAACGGTTATGATAATGCCATTCCTTCAAATGTTCTCAACGAAGACTGGCTGATCCTTCCCAAATTCGACTTAACGGCTACCCAGTACCCCGTACTCTCCTTTTGGAGCAGAACAACGTTTAACGGGAAACCCCTTCAGCTAAAAATTTCTACCGACTATCCCGGTTATAATGATCCAAATGATTACACCTGGACAGACCTGAATGGCAAGTTCCCGGGGCAAACATCGAATGTGTGGACACAATCTTCAGGGATCAGCCTGCAGCCTTTTAAAAGGGAGAATGTTTATATTGCTTACGTGTATTATTCGACCGCTGAAGAGGGTGCAAGGTGGACGCTGGATGATATACAGATAGACGACTCACCGTCTCCACCGCCCGCGGGAATTGACATCACCGCTACTGATATTTTGTTTGGCTACACAGCGCCCGGAAGCAGCCTTTCGAAAACTTTTGTGATTACCGGCAATAACATCACCGCTGACATGTTGCTTACCGCTTCAGCCAATTTTACGCTGTCTGCTGATAGTGTAACCTTCAGTCCTTCATTGCAACTGACACAAAGTTCCTCAAATAACACGGCCAGAACTGTTTACGTCAGATTCAATCCAACAGAGCCTAATCAGGTATATACGGGTGCCATTACCATACAATCGAATGGCACGCAGGAGGTCAAGGTCAATCTTACCGGCACTACGGTTGATCCTGTAAACACGCTGGAAGTTGTAAACTGGAACATCGAATGGTTTGGCAAAACGGGTAGCGGGTTTGGACCGTCAAATGAAGCTTTGCAACAGCAAAACGTAAAAACGATCCTGCAGGACATCGGCGCAGACATATACGGTCTTGTAGAAGTAGTTGATACAGCGCGGTTGGGCAGCGTAGTCCGTGAGATGCCGGGGTATAATTACGTTTTTGGAAATTATGGCTCGCGGACCAATCCCCCTGACCCGGCTGGCGACCCGGTATCAGAAGCGCAAAAGCTTGCATTTATTTACAAATCATCCGTATTCAGCAATGTGTCTGCAAGACCGCTGATCAACAATCAGGATATTACCAGCATTTCTTACAATAACTGGGCGAGCGGGCGGTATCCGTTCATGCTAACAGCAGATGTAACAATTGAAAACGTTACTAAGACCATACGTTTTGTCTTATTACACGCAAAGGCAAATACGTCACCTACGTTAACTTCTTACAACAGAAGAAAGAACGGAGCGGACGAGCTACATTCTTTGCTGAACGATTCATTCCCGAATGACAACATCGTTTTATTGGGAGATATGAATGATGACCTGGACTCAACTATCACTGATGGCATAAACCCGCGCATCACTTCATATGTTTCATTTATGAACGACGCATCAAACTTCTTCCCGGTAACTTTAGCGTTGAGCAATGCGGGCAAAGCTTCTACAGTAGCATACAAGGATATGATCGATCACGTTATTGTATCAAACGAAATGCAACGATATTACATGACCAATAGCGCCTCCGTTTTAAGTGACGTGGCTGCCCTGGTTCCCAATTATGCAACAACGACTACCGACCATTATCCCGTTTTTACGAGGTTCCGGTTTTTTGAAAATAGCGCTCTTCCTTTCAAACTCGGCGATTTCACGGCACATAAGGAAGTGCACGGAATAAAACTTAGCTGGAAAACTTACCAGGAAACAAATACCCGTGAGTTTATCATCGAAAAGTCAGTTAACGGAACCATTTTTTCTGTTATCGGCAGCGTACCTGCGGCCGGGACTACAACGGCTGAAAAGAGCTATTTCTTTAAAGATAACAATCCCGCGAACGGATATAATTACTACCGCTTAAAATTGGTCGATAAGGATGAGAGCTTCGTTGGTTCAGCGATCGTTAAAGTGGTCGGTGGCAGGAGCATCGCCCTGAACATAAGCCCCAATCCCGCAAAAGAATTTTTTACCGTAGCCTTCAGCAACATGGGCCAGCAAGTTACTATTCAGCTCGTAAACCTTAGCGGTCAGGTGATAAAACAGCAGTATGTAAGTAACACGGGTACTCAAAAGGTGCTGTTTAGCCTTTCAGGAGTACCAAAAGGAATCTATTGGGTAAAGTTTAAGGGTCATGCAGAAGTTCTTCCTGAAAAAGTGGTTGTGGAATGATGTCATTGGTACATGTTAATGTATGCGGCCTATCGATAGTTGCGGTGATTATAGATAGTTTTGAAAGCTATAATATCAATCTTATACTGGGACGTTTAAATCAGGAAAATCTATTACCTTTGCAACCCAATAATGAAATTTAAACAAAAAACAGGGAAATGAACAATTACGAATTGATGGTGATTTTTACCCCTGTGCTTTCTGAAGAAGAATACAGAGCTGCTCAGAAAAAGTACATCGATCTGGTTACTGACAACCAGGGCGAGGTATTGCACACCAATCCATGGGGGTTAAAATCACTGGCGTATCCAATCAACAAAAAGACTACCGGTCTTTATTGGGTGTTGGAATACAAAACGCCATCCGACTTCAATGAGAAGTTGAAAATTCAGCTTCTTCGCGACGATAATATCATGCGTCACATGTTCACTGCACTCGATAAATACGCCGTCGAGTACAATGCAAAAAAGAAAAGTGGTGTACCAGCAGGATTCGAAAAAGCAGAGAGTTAACTATGGCAAAAACAAATGAAATCAAGTATTTAACCGCCATCAAAACCGAAAAACGGCAAAAGAAGTACTGCCGTTTTAAGAAAATGGGCATTAAATACATTGATTACAAAGATGCTGAATTTTTGAAAAAGTTTTTAAACGAGCAGGGGAAATTATTACCCCGGAGAATTACCGGTAACTCACTAAAGTACCAGCGTAAGGTTTCAGAAGCAGTGAAGAAAGCTCGTCAGATGGCGATATTGCCATACGTCACAGATCTTTTAAAGTAGGAGGATCCGATGCAAGTCATATTAATACAGGATGTGGATAATCTTGGTGGAACTAACGAACTGGTAAATGTCAGGAATGGCTATGCCCGTAATTTCCTTATTCCCGGAAAACTGGCGGTAGAGGCAAACCCCTCCAATCGCCGGCAGATGGAAGAGAAGCAAAAACAACTAAATAAGAAGGAAGCAAAACTTCTTTCTGAAATCAACAAGGTTATCGAGGTGCTTAAATCTTCGCCGTTGAAGATTGGCGCCAAAACGGGCACAAGCGGGAAGATTTTCGGCAGTGTTACTTCCCTGCAGCTTACGCGCGCCATCCGCGATCAGAAAGGTTTTGAAATTGACCGTAAACGCATCCAGATTACTGATGAGGTCAAGGAGCTCGGCACTTACAAGGCTGTTATTGACTTTGGCAACGGGAACCATACTGAAGTAGAGTTCGAAGTCGTGGGAGAATAAGGATGAAACCGGCTCAGGTGATATCCGCTAAGGCGCGAGAATTATCATTAAAAAAATTTTGCGTTTAAGTACATTTCTCTATCTTCGTAAAGCCTTTAATGATCTTTACAGTTTCGCAATTGTTCTCTGAGCGTTTCAAAGTAAATGTTTCTCTGGTTCATTGGTGCTGTGTTCATTATGGTTATTCACTTATTTAAAATTTTTTACAATGAACATTTACGTTGGAAACCTCAGCTGGACAATGACTGAGCAAGACTTACAGGATTTATTCTCCCCCTACGGTGAAGTAACATCTGCGAAAATTGTTACTGACAAATTTAACAACAACCGGAGCAAGGGATTTGGATTTGTTGAAATGACTAATGATGCGGAAGGTCAGGCGGCAATCGACGGCCTGAATGGTTCTGAAATCTCCGGCCGCAGCATTGTGGTAAACGAATCTCAACCTAAGCAGGGTGGTGCTGGTGGCGGTTTTAAGAAGAAAACATTTGGCGGTGGTGGAAGCGGCGGAAGCCGTGGCGGTTATGGCGGCGGTAGCGGCGGCGGCGGAAGTCGTGGTGGTTATGGCGGCGGTAGCGGTGGAAGCAGCGGCGGCGGAAGAAGCAGCAGCGGCGGTGGATTCAACAGAAGAAACGATTACTAAGTATAAAGTAAGTATATTTTTTCAGTCCGGCACTTGCCGGACTTTTTTATGTCTCGTACAGGCTGCTAAGCTGCCGGGTGAATAGTTTGGATGAACAATAATGTTACGACATCAGGCTGTTCGTCCTTTTTCCCACCCCATTACCACCCGTTTTAAACCACACACCCGGAATTTAAATAATGCCGGTTTTTCCGTGTTATTACCATTACATAACACATAGGCTGCATACCGGAAGATAAATTGCGGTATCTGAAAAGCAGCAGGCGATTCGTTTTGTTAAAAGAACTACCTTAGCCACATCACGAATAAATAAAATTTATATATGGCTGACGTATTTGAAAAATTAGTCAAAGATGGCGGACCTATAGGACAGCATATGAAAAGGGCTCATGGCTACTTTGCTTTTCCAAAACTTGAAGGTGAGCTGGGTAACCGGATGTTTTTTCGGGGGAAGGAAAAAATTGTATGGAGCCTGAATAATTACCTCGGATTGGCTAATCATCCGGAAACCAGAAGGGCAGACGCAGAAGCAGCAGTGAAATGGGGAATGGGTTATCCTATGGGTGCCAGGATGATGAGTGGAAATACGTCTCTGCACGATAAACTTGAGAGGGAAATAGCCGATTTCGTAAAAAAGGAAGACGTGATGTTACTGAATTTTGGTTACCAGGGAATAATGAGCTGTATAGACGCACTGGTTAACAGAAGGGATGTTATTGTTTATGATGCCGAAAGCCACGCCTGCATTGTGGATGGCATCCGGCTTCATCTGGGTTATAGTTATGCTTTTAAGCACAATGATGTTGAAGAATGCGAGAAGCAGCTTCAAAGGGCGGTTAAGATGGCCGAAAAATCCGGCGGGGGCATTCTTCTGATTACGGAAGGTGTATTTGGAATGGCCGGAGACCAGGGTAAGTTAAAAGAGATTGTTGAGTTGAAAAAACGTTATTCTTTCAGGATGTTAATTGATGACGCTCATGGCTTTGGAAGCATGGGCGCTACAGGCGCCGGAGCCGGGGAAGAGCAAAATTGCCAGGAGGGAATCGACCTCTACTTCTCAACCTTTGTAAAATCAATGGGAAGCATTGGAGCGTTTATTGCCGGCCCCAAGGATGTATTATCTTATCTCAGGTACAATACCCGCTCGCAGATATTTGCCAAAAGCCTGCCGATGATTATTGTTGAAGGCATGCTTAAGCGCATGCGGATGCTGAAAACAATGCCGGAATTAAAGCAAAAGCTGTGGTATAATGTCAGCAAGCTGCAAAACGGTTTGAAAGAGCACGGCTTCGATATCGGCAAAACCAATAGCCCCGTGACGCCTGTTTATATGAAAGGAGACGTCCCCGAAGCAACTGCAATGATCCTTGATCTTAGGGAAAATTATAACATCTTCTGCTCAATCGTTGTATACCCGGTAATCCCCCGGGGTCAGATCATCTACCGGTTAATTCCTACTGCCACACATATTGATGAAGACATTGAATTAACGTTAGAGGCATTCCTGGAAACAAAAAAGAAACTCGATGCGGGCGAGTATAAAGTTGCAGAGATTCCTGATATGGCAGAAACACTGTAAATGTTTTATAGTTCTTAGATGTAAGTCTCCTTTCAATCAGTTGCAGAGATTCCTGATATGGCAGAAACATTGTGAGGTAAGTCTGCTTTGCCAGCCTAAAAAAAGAATCCCGCCGAGGCGGGATGCACTAATCAAATACCATTAACCATTAAACCTTATCCTATGAAAAATCAAAGGTAGATATTCGCGTTGAAACATTATTTGTATCGTGGCAGTTTTTTACTTCAATATACTTTTATTGATTTAGATCAACTTTAAACTAAAGGTTTCAATGCTGAATTGGAACGCCCCTTAAAACAGAAATTTTAAGGGGCCAGGATAAAGATCCAGCCCCGTGTAAAATCCAATATCCTATGAAAAACCTAGCCTATAGACATTGTAATAAATTAAAGGGTTGCACCTGTATAAAACTTTACGTTCCCTCCTATCACGTTAATATATAGGCATATAGGTCGATTTACCAGCTTGGGGTAAAATTTTTTTGGTATTGCTCAAACGAAATCTTACCGTACTTGCCTTCTCCAAAGTATTTAAGGAGTATCTCAATTTCCCGGGGTTTTAAATAACCAGGTATTGCCTGCGGTTCAGAACCGTCACCAGCAATGATCACTGTTGAAGGATAAGACAGCCTGCCACCGGTGAGGTAAACGGCGATATCATTCGCCCCGACCGAAGGATTAAAGTAAAATTTCCTGCCTGCCCAGGTAATGCCCTCCCTGCTTTCCGCATTAAGCTTTACCGCGTAGAACTTTTCGGCAATATAACTGCTAACCTTTTTATCTGCATAAGTTTTTTTATCCATTACCTTACACCAGCCGCACCAATCGGTGTAAAGATCAATCAATATTGGTCTCTTTTGCTTTAACACCGCTGTTTGTGCATCCTGAATACTCATCCATCCAGCCTGTTCTTTCATTTGTAAAGGAGTAAAGGCCATGCAGGGAAAGACGGCAAAAGCAATGATCGGAAACGTAACCTTAAGCAATGTATTTTTGTTTATCATCAGTATAAAACGGATTCATTATGCACAAAATTGTTGTTGCCGTCACCGGGGCGAGTGGCTCTGTTTACGCAAAAGTATTGTTAGACAAACTGGTGGAAATCAAAGACCAATGGAGCGCCCTGGATGTGGTGATGACCGATAATGCCCGTGAAGTCTGGAAAACCGAACTCGCTGATGAAAGTTATAGCAATTACCCTTTAAGGTTCTTTGACAAGCATGATTTCTCAGCACCCTTTGCGTCAGGCTCCGGCCAATACAACGTTATGATCATTATCCCGTGCTCTATGGGCAGTCTCGGCCGAATCGCAGCCGGGATATCCAATGACCTCATTACAAGAGCTGCCGATGTTGTATTAAAAGAGCGTCGAAAGCTAATTTGCGTAATAAGAGACACGCCGTATAGCCTGATACACATCAAAAATATGGAAACGATTACGCTTGCCGGAGGTATTATATGCCCCGCCTCCCCATCTTTCTACAGCATACCAAAAACAATAGAAGAAGTAGCCTCCACCGTTTCTGACAGGGCTTTAGACCTCGCCGGTTTAAACATTAAAACGTACAGGTGGGGAGCGTGAAAGATAGCGGCACAAATACAAAGACTGATGCAGGGAAATTAGACAGAGATGACCCTATCGCAGATCCACTTCACCTACACCCGGGAATTTCTTTTTATCAAAGACAAATTCGGCGTCATTTAAAGCTGCATTATTATTGATGGAAGAAACGGAATAGGTATACTTGTTGCCATTCTTTTCCAGAACCTTGGTGCTGTTGATTGATTGAGCGGCTTTATCGACATATACAAGCACTTTATGAAAAGTTTTGCTTTTGTCGACAGGTGTCATTTCAATCTCCTGTAACGTTCTTGTTCCTTCCTTCTTTTCACCATTCAGTTTATATAAGAAATCTTTATCGTAGAAATTGGTAAAAAGCTTTTGTGGTGTGATGGTATTCGTGGTTGGATCAAACTTCGTAATGGTCACTTCATTAGAACCTTTATCATAAGTCCAGATATTTGAACCGTCACAAAATATCTCCTGTCCTGTCATGCTGACACGGTATTTCTGGCCCTTCATGTAAACCGTGCCTTTTTTATTACCCTGAATTTTTCCTTTCGCGTCTTCCACTTTTAAATTAAAAGCAGACTTAACCCCTTTAAATGTTTTAAATTTTGCACTCACCTTATCGAGTATACTCTTAGCTGATGGATCATTATTGCCAAGGCTCTTTGTTTGCGCGCTGCCAGCCAGTGTGAGGTGTACTATTCCAAGTAAAAAAATAAATTTCAGTTTCATATGGCTACCTTGATTGATAAGTGTCAAAGATACATTGAAGATGTGGAGTATATGATAATGGTTGCCGTCAGCGCCTTAAAGTTTATTACTTAACATTACCCTAACTTAAATTGCTTAGATGCTGCGACAGGTCAGCTTCCGTTTTAATCAACACATCCCTCACCTTGCTGCCAAGGTTCGGGCCAACGATTCCTGTTGCTTCCATTTGATCCATTAACCTCCCAGCCCTGTTGTAACCCAACTTCATACGGCGTTGTAATAAAGAGGTAGACCCCATCTGGCTTTGGACAATTAAACGGGCTGCATCATCAAAAAGGGGATCTCTGTCGTTCAGGTCAAAATTTTTCCCTTCAAGATCTTTTTCATCAACATACTCAGGAAGCTGGAATGGTACAGGATAGCCTCTTTGATTGCCAATAAACCCGGTTACTTCTTCAACTTCGGGCGTGTCAACAAAAGCGCACTGCAGCCGGGTTACCTCCCCGTTATACGAAATCAACATATCCCCTTTACCGATCAGCTGCTCTGCTCCACCAGTATCAAGGATGGTACGGGAATCAATTTTAGAGGACACCTTAAAAGCAATACGGGCAGGGAAATTTGCTTTTATGGTTCCCGTTATGATGTTAACAGAGGGGCGTTGAGTAGCTATGATCAAGTGAATGCCCACAGCTCTTGCCAGCTGGGCCAAACGCGCAATTGGCATTTCCACTTCTTTGCCTGCTGTCATGATAAGGTCGGCAAATTCGTCGATCACCAAAACAATAAAAGGCAGATACTGGTGCCCCTTTTCGGGGTTGAGCTTACGCCTGGTAAACTTCTCATTGTACTCTTTTATATTCCTGGCGCCTGCTTCTTTTAACAAGTCGTACCGGTTATCCATTTCAATGCATAATGCGTTCAGTGTATGGATAACCTTCTTTGTATCTGTGATGATCGACTCCTCTTCACCTGGTAATTTTGCGAGAAAATGGTACTCAATAGTTTTATAAATGCTTAACTCAACTTTTTTCGGATCTACGAGCACAAATTTCAATTGCGATGGATGTTTTTTGTACAGCAATGAAACGAGTATGGCATTTAGTCCAACGGATTTTCCCTGGCCGGTAGCACCGGCCATCAAAAGGTGGGGCATGGCAGCGAGATCAACAATGAAGTTTTCGTTGTCGATCTTTTTACCAATGGCAATAGGAAGATTATAGTTATTGTTCTGGAACTTTTCAGATGCAAGCAGTGATTTCATGCTGACCACCGTCTTCTTCACATTTGGCACTTCAATGCCTATTGTGCCTTTCCCGGGAATAGGCGCAATGATCCGGATTCCCAATGCCGCGAGGCTTAAAGCGATATCATCTTCCAGATTTTTTATCCTTGAAATACGCACCCCCGCCGCGGGAACAATTTCATACAAAGTGACTGTCGGACCAACGGTAGCCGAAATCTTCTGAATGGCAATATCGTAATTTTTTAACGTGCTGATGATCTGGTTTTTATTTGTTTCCAGTTCTGCAGGATCCTGGATGATCTTTTCACTCCCGTGGGTCTCCAGTAAATCAAGCGAAGGGTATGTATAATCCCGAAGATCAAGTGTGGGCTCATATGGTTCTTCCACATGGGCCTTAGAGAATACCGGCACTTCAATCGTTTCATTTTCCACTTCCGGAACTTTCTTTATTTCAAGTTCAAGGTCAGGCAAATCTGCTTTTGGCTTTGTTCTGGAAGCTATCGGTGTTTCCTGCGTGGCTGGTTCGGGCATGTATGCAGCATGCGCAAACTCTTCCTGGCTTAACCTTCCGGCTCTGTCGGGCCGGATAGCCCTTTCTTCTATTTCTCTTTCCACCATCCTTAGGTCATTTTGAGGATTAAGGTAGTTTTCACCGTGAGGTGATATAACCACCACTCCCCCTTCTGATTTCAATACATTAGGCTGTCCGTTATTGCCATAGCCGGGTTTTTCTACATACAACTTAATTTCCTGGTCTTCCGGGCCATTTTTATAATCACTGCCTGAACCGGTATCCGCAGCAGGGAGTCCCTGGGCATTGTTCCCGGGTCTTAATTTTTTAAAATCAGGGTTAAAACGCCAGATAAGGTAAGCTACGCCGGTTAGCACCAGGATCACAGCAGTGCCAACCCACCCCACAAACCGCAGTAGCCAGTCGTTACTCAATTCACCTACTGCCCCTCCCCAGGGAAAAGCATGTCCTTTAGTGAGAAAAGCAAATGCGACGCTTAAAAAAGGCAATCCTATGATAACATATCTCACGTTCCGTGCTATAGAGAAAAGCTTTTTTCCAAACAACAGGTTTGCGCCCGCGATAAAAAAAAATGTACAAAAAAGAAATGATGCCACGCCAAATCCTTTGTAAATAAATGTATGAGAAATATAAGCGCCCAGGTTCCCGAGGAGGTTGGCTACGGTTACATCTGACGAAGGAAGTAAAATAGATGCGCCCTGTAATACTTTATCCTGATCCTCCTGCCAGGTAAAGAGGTAAGAAGTAAATGCGATAAATAATAAACAAGCGATAAGAATGCAGATCGTCCCAAGGATCTTATAGGTCCGCTCATCCTTCATCAATTGTGCTACTTTAACCTGTTCTTCCTTCTCTGGCACTAAATTGCCGGGATCAGGATTCTGGCTTTTTTTTGTTTTCAATTTATTTGCCATGCCCACAAAGATAGAATATGAAATCCACACACAACTTAAGAAGCCGTTCATGTAAAGGCATGAACGCAGATGGAAAAGAAGTTGTAAATTCCGGTCAAATCCCGGCTATTCCGGATTCCGGCCTGTGCACGATGACACCTGATGTTGCTTCTGTTTCGGAATTTATAACCCTGCATCACCATGGATATGAATGGGTACGTGAAAAGGAATATCTGTATAATTTTCATGGTATTTTTTATATGCCTGGGGCAAAACACAGAAGCTGAGCATGTACACAAACCGGATACTATCGATGTCAGTAATATCAGGCTATCAGAAAACATCCGGAAAGCTGTTTCATGGAAAACAATTAATCCGGGTTTCACGGACTTTACGATGTCCGGAATGAGCCTCCCGGATTTCGTGTCAAAGAAAGTCCCCCCCTCTCTTGTTGAAAAACCTGTTTATCTAAAGTTTATTTTAAAAAATACCGCTCCCCGAAACATTACCATATACTTCTTCCCCGGATTTCATTTCAGGGATATTACTTTGTACAGGGCTGATGACGCCGGCTCAGGTATGGTACGGCTTGAGCACTACGCCGATGAATCACCCGGCTTTAAAAAGATAATCGTACCACCAGGCAGTGTCAGTGTGTATGTAGCACAACTGGCGTTCATAAAGACTACTGTCAATATTCTTAACCCGGAATTGGTACGGGACTACTATCTGCAGCCATATATCACTTCTCTCCAGAGCTCGGGAAAAGACATAAACATAATCACTTACGTTTTCTCAGGAATACTCCTGATGATGATCTTTTACTCTGCCGCAGTTTTCGTGCTTAACAAAAACATTGAATTCCTGTATTATTCAGGTTATGCCTTATGCATGTCAGTTATGTTTTTCCTGAAGTCGTATTTTTACAAAGCTCCTTTTCAATTAAACCATTTCTTTGAAGCTTACCTCGATTTTGTTTTTCAATCAGTGGGCACATTCATTTACGTGTCTTTTTTAAGAAAGTTTATTGAAGCAAAAAGGAACTTTCCTTTCCTTTACAAGATGTTTTTGGTGGAGCAGGTGATCATAATCGCAAGCATTTCTATGTTCAGCTACCTATATTTTTTCACTGATCAGTTTGTTACGCAGAATTGGGTTGAAAATGTCACCAAATATTTATGGTCTTTAAGCGCAATTGTTTTTGTTGTTTACGCCATTGTTGTAAAAAACAAATTATTATATTACCTGGCTGCCGGCCATTTCTTTCTCCTGTGCTGCGGACTAATATCTCTTTACCTGATAAACTCACCTACGCTTTTCGGACCTGATGTGCAATCCTTTGCAAATAACTCGTTGTTGTATTATGAAATCGGGCTTGGAATAGAATTGATATTTTTCCTGATCGCGCTTGCCTTTAAGAACAAAAACGATATCGTTGTAAGAACCAAAGAGGGCGAACGTTTAAAATTAAGGAGTGAAAGGCAGGAGTTTGAGAAACAGCTTGCGGTTCTTTCTGCCAAGCAGGATGAACGCAACCGGATTTCAGCCGACATGCATGATGAATTGGGAAGCGGTGTGACTGCCATCAGGCTGATGAGCGAAATAGTTAAGGCCAAAATGAAGGAAAATACATTACCCGAAATCAACCGCATATCTAATTCAGCTAACGATCTGATCAATAAAATGAACACGATCATCTGGACAATGAAAAGTGAAAACGATTCTCTTGAAAGCCTGGTTACTTATATCCGCACATACGCATTGGAATTTTTTGAAAATACACCGATCTCCTGTGTGGTAAACATTCCTGAATTCTTACCCAATGTAGAATTGAGCGGAGAAAAAAGACGAAACATCTTTTTAAGTGTTAAGGAAACGCTGAACAACGTATTAAAGCATTCCAAAGCCGGCAAAGTGGTTATTGCTTTCAGCATAGGGGAACATATTACGATAACCGTTGTGGATGACGGGGTTGGAATAGACAAGCAGAAACTAAGGAAGTTTGGAAATGGCCTGACGAACATTAAAAAACGCATCGAGAGTATCCAGGGAGAATATCACATTGAAAACAACAACCGGAATGGGACAAAATCAACGTTGACCTTAGATTTGCGGTGATTACAGCGTAATGGTTAAAAAAACAGAAGTGAAGCTTTGAGCCGTAATATTGAAGCAGAGCCCGCATGTACTATCCGGCGTTTACCGCAATCTCCCATTGCAGGAAATGATATTCCTCATTGCGTACTTTTGAAAAAGACGGCAGGTTTATCCCTTCAGAAAATAGCGGACAGTTTACGACAAGCGTATGATATTCCCCGTTTTCACCGCATGTATCCACGCCCAGCGCTTCGAGTTCGCTAATCAACTGATGATCTATCCACCTGCCTAAGAAGTGCTCTCCCATGAATGTATTACAGGATACAATGACAGCTTCAATTCCGTGTTGCAGTGTTTCAAGTACAATATCTTTTGTATTTCTTTTCCATAAAGGAAGCAAAGCAGTTAACCCTGCCTTCATACAGACCATCTCTTCCCAGTCGCGATGAGCCTGCAATTCGATATCACCAAATACGACTGCTTCAACATTGTGGGCTTCGCTGATCTTTGCTAGTGTATCGATAAACTTCTTTTCGTATTCCTCCCAGCTCGCAGGCACTGCCATTACAGGGATGTCCATGGCATCGGCCTGTTGTTGAAGAAGCACTAACGGCAGGGCATGAGAGCGGGATATCTTTCCGTCTTCGTTCATCATGTTTACGAGTATCCGGGGGATAGCGCCTCCTTTAACGGCTTTCATCAAAGCATAACAGCTATCCTTGCCGCCGCTCCACGAACAGACTACCTCAATATTTGATTGCACGGGTAGAATAATGATCTATTTTTTATACACCCCCCACACCAGCAAAAGCCATCCGGCAATGAAAAACAATCCGCCGAACGGGGTTAAGATTCCGATTTTTCGTAATCCGACTGCATTGGTGGAGTTTAAAGCAGTGAGTATATATAAAGAACCGCAGAATAAAAACATTCCCGCAATAAAATTATACCCAGCCCAAATGACCCGTTTGTCAGGAAACCTTTCATATAAAATAGCCACTAAAAGCAGGGCAAATGTGTGATAAAACTGATAACGGACTCCTGTTTCAAAGGTAGCTATGATTTCCGGCGACACAATACGCTTTAAGCTATGGGCTCCGAAAGCTCCCAGCGCCACGGAAAGTGCGCCCATAACGCCGGCTATCATCAGAAAACCTCTATGCATTTGAAAGGATTTTTATAAAAGTATCAACCGCCAGGCTTTCTTCGTGCACGGTAACGTCAGCCTGCTCATAATACAATTTACGCCCGATAATTTTTTTAAGGATGTATGGTTTCAGCTCTTCATCTGCAATATTTTTCAATAGGGGCCTGCTATGCTTTTCCTTTAACAGGCGATTTACGAGGGTATCTACCTGTGTGTTCAACCATATCACTTTCCCATTTTTTTTCATGAACCGGATGTTATTAAAAAAGCAGGGAGTGCCACCACCGCATGAAATGATAAATTCAGCGTTTTCCTCCACTAACTGTTCCAATATTCTTTTTTCGGCATACCGAAAATATTCCTCGCCTTTTTCATTAAAAATCTGGTCTATGGATATTTTTTCAGTATCTGTTACTACCTTATCCAGGTCGAAGAAGGGCACGCTGAGGTGCGCCGCAAGGAGGGTTCCCCAATGCGTTTTTCCTGAACCCATAAAGCCAATGAGAAAAATTTTCATAAATGCCTGATGCTTGATAGAATATTCCCGGTAACCATAATAGCCGCTGACGTTTAGTGGCCGCCGGATGCTTTTATGGCTACAGGGTTAAGAAGTAAGAAAATTGAAATACCTGTCGCCCGCTTACTTCTCCTGCAAATTAAGGTAAATGGTTCAACTCATTCTGGAGCCTTTATTTCAGAGCTGTTTTATGGGCGCAGGCTTTTCGAAAATTGCTCTAATAATTACGTATTATTCTTTTACGACCTATAGAAAATGGGAGGGTTGAGGGAGAACGTGGCCGCGGTAGCACTCCCTCGGCATCCCAGGCGAGTCTCCGATCAGCGATTTAGACTAACAGCGACTAAGCCGGGACTCGCCGTAAACTAACGCGTGCCGTCTTACATCCTCCGCTCCACCGAGTCCCGCGTAAGAGCAAAATAGTGTAAGAGCGTACTGCGGAGACATCGGCGGCGATGGTTTAGCGTGAACGTGGCCGCGGCACCCGGGTATTTGTGCCGCATGATCTTTTTTAAAAAGTTAACTGCTTCGTTAAGCTGAGGTACTCAGCTATTTAAAGGCATTGAAACCCGTGACGTCCATTCCCGTTATCAACAGGTGAATATCATGGGTGCCTTCGTAAGTTACAACGCTTTCCATATTCATCATATGCCTCATTACAGAATACTCCCCCGTTATTCCCATCGCGCCAAGAATCTGCCTGGCATCCCTGGATATAAGCTGCGCTATTTCGCAACCATTTCTCTTAGCCATACTTACCTGCGATGATGTTGCACGGCTTTCATTCATTAAAACACCGAGCCGCCAGTTTAACAGCTGCGCTTTGGTGATTTCAGTAATCATCTCCGCAAGTTTTTTTTGCTGCAACTGGAAGGCGCCAATAGGTTTATCAAACTGAATTCTTTCTTTGCTGTAGCGTAACGCAGTATCGTAACAATCCATTGCGGCTCCCACCGACCCCCAGGCAATTCCATACCGGGCTTTAGACAAACAACCCAACGGCCCTTTCAGCCCCTTTACATTGGGCAAAATATTTTCTTTGGGCACCTTAACATTATCGAAAACCAGCTCGCCTGTTGAAGATGCTCTCAAGCTCCATTTACCATGAGTTTCAGGTGTGCTGAACCCTTCCATGCCTCTCTCAACGATCAGACCCAGGATGTCACCTGCTCCATCTTTCGCCCAAACCACCGCGATGTGAGCATATGGTGCATTACTGATCCACATCTTGCTGCCATTCAGCATTACATGGTCACCGGCATCTTTTATATTGGTCAGCATGCCCGAAGGGTTACTGCCGTGGTCTGGTTCTGTGAGTCCGAAACATCCAAGCCACTCGCCATTTGCCAACCGGGGCAGGTATTTTTTCCGTTGCTCTTCACTTCCATACTCATAAATGGGGAACATTACCAGCGAGCCCTGAACTGATGCGGTGCTTCTTACGCCGCTGTCACCTCTCTCCAGTTCCTGCATCATCAGGCCGTAGGAAAGATAATCAAGCCCCCCGCCGCCGTATTCGACCGGAATTGTAGGCCCGAAACATCCCAGGTCACCTAATTGCTTAACGATGTGCACCGGGAATTCCGACCGCTGGGCATAATCTTCAATAATAGGAGATATCTCTTTTTTTACATATCCGCGTACGGTGTCGCGGATGAACTTCTGTTCATCAGTCAGCAATTCATCAAGGGAAAAATAATCAGGGGATTGAAAAAGGTCTTGAGGCATGATGGCCGGTTTGCTACACCGCTAAAATAAGAAAATCCTGCCTGGCAATGTTGTATTGTTTACCCGCAACATCTTTAGCCGGCGGTGTTCATAGTGGCAATCTTTATCAATAACCTCAGTTTATACTTACCCCGTGAAGATCCAAACGACCGGATGCTCCCGGACGAGGAAGGGTATCTATTTCGCGCCGAACTCCTGTGTCCAGTAACTGCTTTCTCTACCTGCACCCATCTCCTTAAAAGCAGGGCTCATAATGTTTTTACAATGCCCTTCGCTTTTGATCCATCCGTCCATCACCGCCTGCTCGTCGGCGTAGCCTTTCGCTATATTTTCACCATAAATACGCCAGGCATAACCGGCATTGCGGATTCTTGTCCCGGGATCTGACCCGTTCTTTGATATATGATCAAAATAGTTCTGCGCCTGCATGTCTTTACTATGAGCATAAGCAGCCCGCGACAATTGTTCATTCCAGCTTATCGCTTCCACGGGAGGCATTACAGTAGTGCCGCAGTTACAACCTGCTTTTCGAACATTATTAACCAACCGCAGCATTGTAGTGCTATTTACGTTGAACGTTACCGGTGTTGCGGGGGCTACAGCTTCAGAAGACTCATTGGCTTTTTGACAGGCGTCGAAGAACAAAACAAACGATAAAAATAAAATAGATCTGATCATAACACGGAAAAGTTATGACTAAAGAAAAACAAATATTAATCCATTCAGCCGCCAGGTTCCGGTTTACAGATAAGTTAACATTTCCTGCTGGTATTGCTGTGCAACATGCCTTGCACGGCTTTGAAAATCTTTGAGATCTGAGGCGTAGATAATAGCCCGGCTTACGTTTATTAAAAGGCCAACGTCCTTATTAGATGCCATTGCAGAAACATCTTTCAGGCTGCCCCCCTGGGTGCCCACACCCGGGACAAGGAAAAAGTGATCCGGTACGATAGCCCGGATGGATTTGAACCACCCGGGGTGTGTTGCGCCAATCACAAACATCATGTTTTCAGGTGTTCCCCATTTCATTGATGTTTTCAATACCTTTTCGTACAAAAAATCATCTCCTGCTTTTTGCATCTCAAAATCGGCCGAGCCAGGGTTAGATGTCAGTGCCAGCAGAATCGTCCATTTATCCTTAAACTCCAAAAAAGGCTTGATGCTGTCGGCCCCCATGTAAGGAGCGACGGTTACGGCGTCAAATGATAATGTTTCAAAAAAAGCCTTTGCATAATAACCGGAAGTATTGCCTATATCTCCCCTTTTTGCGTCAGCTATTCTGAAGATGTTTTCCGGGATATAGTTCACCGTTTTCTCTAAAGTCTCCCATCCTTTTGCCCCCATGCTTTCATAAAAAGCAGTATTGATCTTATAGCAAACGCAGGTATCGCTCGTGGCATCGATGATGGATTTATTAAAGGAAAACACGGGATCGGGTTCGGCTAATAAATGAGAAGGTATTTTTTTTCTATCTGTGTCAAGCCCGATACAGAGATAGGATCTCTTTTTCCTGATTTGTTCAATTAGCTCCGGGCGATTCATTTTTTGATGCAAAGAAAGCAAAGATTGGTGAATACGTATGCGGCAATGGGTTATCCGGAATGCGCAAAAACTCCTGGTGGGATATCCCGGTGAATAAAGGGTTCCGATCAGAGTCAGGAAGAGTCAAACAGGGTTTTTGTGCTTACTCAAAAAGATCGGGGTAATCCGTTATTATTCCGTCTACCCCAATCGTCTTTAACTCACCTATCCTTTTCTTATCATTTACCGTCCAGGGTATCACTTTTATTTTTTGCTCATGGCACGCTTCGATTAATTCTTTATTTACCAGCGAAACTTCCGGGCTGTAAATCGTTGGGAGAAACCCAAGGGAGTCAAGCTGTTCAGCCAACGGCCTTTTGTCGTAATCTTCTATAAGTGCAGCAGTTTTAACGGAAGGAAACTTTTTGTGCAGCACCTGCAATGTTCTGAAATCAAACGACTGGATGATTACCTTTTCCCTGATCTTTTTTTGGTCGATTACATTCATCAATAGTTCTATAAACTTATCTGGCGCGGGATGAAAGGTATTGTCGGTTGACGGGTTTGTTTTGGTTTCGATGTTAAAAAAAGGCACAGCCACCTTTTTTGTTGCGCAATGTGCCAACACGTCTTCGATCACGTCAGCCAGCAATGGCTTGTGAACGGCCAGTTTCTGTTGTTTGGGAAACCGGGGATGCGGCTTTTTCCCGACATCGAATTTCCGGGTTTCCGCATAGGTCATCGTGTATATATTATACGTTTTTTCTTCAGCCTCTTTTATAAAAGATCCGTCAGCATTTGTAGTGATTTCATGATTAAAAAAGGGCTCATGAGAAAGGATCACCTGTTGGTCTTTTGTGATAACAACATCCATCTCAAGGGTAGTGACCCCGAGTTCAATAGCTTTGATCATAGCCGGGAGAGTATTTTCCGGCATCAAGCCCCGACAGCCTCTGTGTCCTTCCTTGTCGAAAACCGGCAATGGCACGTTATAGAGATTTTTGGTATTGCGACACCCCATCATCAAGATAAGAGAGAGCAGGATAAGCAATTCAGGAGTGAACTTCATAGGGTCAGATTGTGGCTATTGATGCCTAAGCAGGGGGTGATCGACACTGATCACATCTGCCATCATTCAATCACTTCAACTATCCGGGTCGCCGACATATTTGCGTTACGCATAGAAATACTCCTGACCGTAGCAGCGGCAAATTCGGCAAATGCTTCTTTCGATACCGCGTCATCACTTACCATAACCGGGATTCCGATGTCGCCCCCTTCACGTATGCTCTGAACCAGTGGGATCTGCCCCAGAAAAGGGATATCGTACTCTTCGGCAAGCCTCTTCCCACCTCCTTTACCGAAGATATAGTACCTGTTCTCCGGTAGTTCTGCAGGAGTGAAATAACTCATGTTTTCAACAAGCCCGATAACAGGTACTTTGATCTGGGCCTGCCCGAACATGGCGATCCCTTTCTTTGCATCTGCAAGAGCCACATCCTGTGGCGTTGTAACCACAACCACTCCTGTAAGCGGAACTGTCTGAACAAGCGTTAAATGAATGTCACCTGTTCCGGGTGGCATATCGATCACGAGGTAATCCAATTCTTCCCACAATACTTCCGTAACAAATTGCCTGATGGCGCTGCTTGCCATAGGCCCTCTCCAGACTACGGCGTTTTTTTCGTCGACCAGCAGCCCTATGCTCATCAGCTTGATTCCATAGCGCTCAAGTGGAATGATCATCCCCTTTTCTCCAACCTCTTTCATCATTGGCCGTTCGCCTCTTACGCCAAACATTATCGGGACACTTGGTCCATATATGTCAGCATCCATCAATCCCACTTTAGCCCCGCCCTGGGATAAAGCCAGTGCAAGATTCGCTGCTATTGTACTCTTACCTACCCCTCCCTTCCCACTTATAACTGCGATGATATTTCTTACCCCCGGCAGAACGGATTTTGCATCTTTCCTGTTTGAAGAAGTATTTGACGTGAAATTCACCTGAACGTTAGCGTCTTTATTAACAAGTATCTGCACGGCATTTACACAGGCATTCCGTATGAGGTCTTTTAACGGGCAGGCAGGTGTAGTCAAAACAACCGTAAAAGACACGTCATTACCCTTAACAGAAATGTCTTTGACCATGTTCAGCGTTATGAGATCTTTTCCGAGATCCGGTTCCTGAACATTGCTTAGGGCCTGAATTATCTGATCATTTGTCATCTTCAATGTTTTGTTAAAAAGGCTGTTTTGCTACAAAATTAACCATTGGGAGGTTCAGTTTGTTTACCATTTACGGTTTTAAAGCTATTTTTGAAAACAGCGGCACATCTTTACGAGCAAATGTTGAGCTTGCCGGAGTGGGGTCACCGGGCCCATTCAGGTTGCAGTTCAACAGCGTACGCTATGAAGAATTAGAATAATATGCCCGCGTCTGTTGAACATCATTGATACATTGGTGTTCATGCCTGATCAAAGCACGTTTAATGAAAAAAATATTACTATACTTTTTATTTCTTTGTCTCTTTTCTCCAATAGCAGCCCGGGCACAGTTCGAGCAGCTGAAAGATTCCGTTGTTCAATTATATGGGGTAGTGATGACGGCTGACAGCCTCCGCGGCATACCCTCCGTAAGTGTGGTTGTAAAAGGCCAGAACCGGGGTACGTATACAAGCGAGGAAGGTGTTTTTTCCATCGTCGTTATGAAAGGCGACCAGATCGAATTTTCAAGCATCGGGTATAAACCCAAACTGGTTGAAATACCCCGGAACCTGCAGGGAAATCAACACAGTGTAATCCAATTGCTCGTTACAGATACTGTTTATCTGCCCGTTACCATTATCCGGCCAAGGCCTACGCGCGAACAGTTCGAAAGGGATTTTGTGAGAACAAGAATACCCGATGACGCGCTGGAAATAGCACGGCAAAATAATGATGCATCAAAAAGGAAGATACTGATGAGGACTTTACCTAATGACGGACGTGAAGCAGCTAACTACACGCTGCGTCGGGCAGCCAATAAATATTATTCCGCCGGGCAGATGCCTGCGCAGAACATTTTCAATCCTTTTGCATGGGGTGAATTTATACAGGCGTGGAAAAGAGGTGATTTTAAAAATAAGTAGCACATGTTTGACCTGGCTTACACAATGATTATCCCGCCCCTGCTAAATTAAATCCGTATGTTGTGCCATGTTTCCAGATGTGAGGGGAAGAACATTTTTTCATCTAAAAATGTAATCAGTTCTTGCCGGAACCGGATTTGAATGGTTAACTGATTTCCTGTATTCCTTTTGCCGAAGGTTGCCCGATGATTGCGGAAGATAAACATACAAATATAATCACGTCAGGCATGGTAAAGACAGTTGCGGTTATCGGCGCAGGTACTATGGGCAACGGTATAGCCCACGTGTTTGCACAGGCAGGTTACCAGGTAAACCTCATCGACATAAACCCAGGGCAGCTTGAAAAAGCCTTGTCTGCAATTGCTAAAAATCTGGACAGGCAAATAGCGAAAGGCTCTGTCAGTGAAGACAACAAAGCGTCAACCCTCCGGCATGTAGATACGTTTACTGACCTCGCGGCGGGAGTAAAACATGCTCACCTGGTGATTGAAGCAGCTACTGAAAACCTTGAGCTCAAATTGCAAATCTTCAGGCAAATAGACGCGGCTGCTCCGCAGGACGCTATTCTTGCCTCAAATACGTCATCTATCTCCATAACAAAACTTGCCGCAGCTACCAGCCGTCCGGGTGATGTGATCGGGATGCATTTTATGAACCCGGTACCTGTTATGAAGCTTGTCGAGATTATTAACGGTTATCTTACAAGGAAAGATGTTACCGAATTAATCGTCGCACTGACTAAACAACTTGACAAGCTGCCATTCGTTGTGAATGATTACCCCGGCTTTGTCGCCAACCGCATATTGATGCCAATGATAAACGAGGCTGTCTTCAGCTTATATGAAGGAGTGGCAGGAGTAGAAGAGATAGATTCCATCATGCGATTGGGGATGGCACATCCTATGGGGCCATTACAGCTGGCCGACTTCATAGGGCTTGACGTATGCCTGAGCATCTTGCAGGTTTTACACCAGGGATTTGGCAACCCAAAATACTCCCCCTGCCCCTTGTTGCTAAATATGGTAACATCAGGAAACCTGGGCATAAAAAGTGGTGAGGGTTTTTACAAATATATGGCTGGAAGTAAAACCTTAGTGGTTAGTGAGCGGTTTAGCTAACGGCGGATTCATACAGGAAAATCACTGTGGTACACTAAAATGAATATCTGTTGATATCCCCAACTTTTGCCCACCCCTGCCAGGAGGGATATTTCAGGGTTGGCGCATAGAGCTTTCAGTATGATTTGTTCACTTTCTCCGGTAAACAATGCAGGAAAAACTTAAAAAAAACATGCCGCAAAACTAAAGTATTTAGTACATTTATACTAATGTGCTTAGTTATGCCGGATGATTTTGCGTCCAGGTGTATATCGACAACAAATTACCGGGTTCAACCACTTACAAAACGATACATTTGAGTTATCAATCACCGGAAATTACAAAAACGAATTTATTATTGGGGCAAGGAAGTTCCTTGACGTTTTACATTCAATGATAAACAACTTTTAATCATTTAAAATTCCAGCGAATTGACGACAAACCATACAATCATTAACGGGGATAGCAGGCAAATGATAGAACTGGCTGATACTTCAGTGCATCTGGCAATAACTTCACCGCCTTATTGGCAACTCAAAGATTACGGTTCTGACAACCAGATCGGATTTCACGATACTTACGAAAACTACATCAACAATCTCAATCTTGTCTGGAAAGAATGTTACCGGGTGCTTCATAACGGATGCAGACTTTGTGTGAATATTGGCGATCAGTTTGCACGTTCGGTATACTACGGCCGTTATAAAGTCATCCCAATCAGGGAAGAGATCATAAAGTTTTGTGAGAATATCGGCTTTGATTACATGGGTGCAGTTATCTGGCAAAAAGTGACGACTTCTAATACCACAGGCGGAGGCGTTCAGATGGGTTCATATCCTTATCCCCGAAACGGAATTTTAAAGCTGGATTATGAGTTTATCTTAATCTTCAAAAAATTGGGCGATGCGCCCAAACCGACAAAAGAACAAAAAGAGCTTTCAAAAATGACAGCCGGGGAGTGGAATACCTTCTTTGCAGGACATTGGAATTTTGCCGGAGCCCGGCAGGACTCTCACATGGCTATGTTTCCGGAAGAATTACCCAGACGTTTAATCAAAATGTTCGCATTTGCGGGTGATACCATACTTGACCCGTTTGCCGGAAGCGGAACAACAAATCTTGCGGCTAAAAATCTGGGTAGAAATTCCATCGGCTATGAAATCAACCCTGACTTTATTCCCGTTGTTAAGCTAAAACTCCAGGTAAATCAAACAGATATTCATGAAACCTCTTTTGAATTTTTAAAACAGAAAAGGATCACTACCGATTTCGTCAGAGAGATCACTAAACTTCCCTACATTTTCAAAGACCCGCATACATTTGACAAGAAGGTTGACGTAAAAAAACTGCAATTCGGGTCTAAAATCGACAAAGACGGCCTGACGCACAGAGAAGAATTATTTACAGTTAAAAAAATAATCAGTCCCGAAAAAATAATGCTCAGTAATGATCTGATTGTAAAACTAATTGGCATAAAAGAAGACCCTGAAATCAATGGAAAAGCCACAAAATTTTTATCTGAAAAAATTACAGGCAGGCATGTCTTTCTCAGGTTCGATACTGAAAAATATGATAGTGAGGAAAATCTACTCGGTTATCTTTACCTGGAAAACAAAACGTTTATCAATGCTCACTTAATTAAAAGTGGCCTGGTGATGGTGGACAGTAAAGCAAACTTTAAATACAAAGAGAAATTTATCAAGCTCAACGAAGCTTTTGTAGCTAAACCGGTGCTTCAATGATTTCTGAAAGTGATTTTTTTAATTTATACGAAGCAGGTTTATCGGGAGCTAAAAAAAAATCTTCCGATTTGAAATATCGATTCATGTAATTATCCCATGCCGGAAAAAACAAATGATAAAACGATATACTCCCTCCTTGAAGTAACAAAGAGTATTCAAAAAACGCTTTCGGAAAGGTATGCAAGCGCGTTCTGGGTTAAAGCGGAAATGAATAAATTGAACCATTACCCCCTCTCCGGCCATTGTTACCCCGACCTTATTGAAAAAAAGAATGGAAAGATTATAGCTGAGATACGATCAACCCTATGGAAAGACGATTATGTAAGGATAAACAACCTCTTTCTTAAGGTCTTGAAGGAACCATTAAAAAATGGCATCAGTATTCTACTGAGCGCTAAAATAATGTATGATCCTGTATATGGAATCAGTCTGAGAATCCTTGAAATTGACCCTTCGTTCACGATGGGAGAGCTTGAACGTGAAAAGCAGGCCACGATCGAAATGCTGAAGCAAGAGGGTATTTACCATTCAAACAGGTCCTTAAAAATATCACTGCTTCCTAAAAAAATTGCCATAATTTCTGTTGGTACCAGCAAGGGATACCTTGACTTCATGAAAATAATTGAAGGAAATGAATTTGGATATAAGTTTTTTCACATGCTGTTTCCCGCTTTGTTGCAGGGGGAAAAAGCGGTTGAATCGATAACAGCCCAATTGCAAAGAATAAATCAGGTAAAAGAACATTTTGATGTGGTCGCCATTGTTCGTGGCGGAGGCGGAGAAACAGGCTTAACCTGCTATAATCATTACAGGCTTGCGAGGGAGATCGCCTTGTTTTCCATCCCTGTAATAACCGGGATAGGTCATTCAACAAATGAGACCGTTGCTGAAATGATCGCATTTAAAAATGCGATTACACCAACTGACCTGGCGGATTTCTTAATTCAAAAGTTTAATCAGTTCTCGTTGCCTGTTTTAAAATGCCAGAATCTTGTTGCCGATAAAGCCAGGCAAGTGCTCAAAGAGGAAAAACTAAAGCTTTATAATAACGTCAGATATTTCAGGTCTGTAACAGGTTCAATCTTAATAAAAAATAACGCTGAAATCAAAGGCCGGCAGAATTCATTATTGCAATCATCAGCTTTTCTGATCAGGAAAGAACGTGAAATTCAAAAAAGCTTCCTTACAAGGCTAACCAAAACCGTATCATTATTCTTTTGTGATATTAAAGCAACGATAAAGCTATCGAAAACAAAACTTTCGGATCGGACCATAAATTTTATCCACATTGAAAATGTAAAAGTCAATCACCTCGAAAAGAACGTCCGCATGATGAATCCGGAGAATGTTCTGAAGCGTGGTTACAGCATTAATATAGCAAACGGCAAAGCTGTAAAAAGCATACTACAAATCAAAGATGGCGAACTGCTAACGATTATTACCGCTGATGGAAAGGTGGTAAGTAAAATAAACATTATAAACCAGGAAGAGACATGAATGAAACACCAAATTATACCGCGGCTTTTGAAGAATTACAAATGCTGGTAGCTGAAATTGAAGAAGGTGAAATTTCTGTTGATGAATTATCTGATAAGGTAAAAAGAGCCGCATTGCTGATAAAAATCTGCAGGAATAAGCTTACGGCAACTGAAGGGGATATAAACAAGGTCTTAAAGGAGTTGGAAGCCTCAGACGACATCAATGACGTTTTATCATGATCGTTATACCTTTCAAAATGTATTTGGTTAGATGACCCATGGTAACTTAACATATCAATCATATGAAAACAGGATATAAAACAATGCGGTTGCTTGCAATTGCACTTATCATCAATCTAAGCGCCAGTTCACAGTCGCCGGTAAAGATAGCGTTAGCCGGGCTAAGTCATGACCACGTGCATGGAATTTTGCAACGATATAAAAAGGGCGACGTCATCATTACAGGAATCGCGGAGCCTGACCTGCAGCTCGTTAAGCGATACCAGCAACAATACGGGTTAGCCGATTCCCTCTTTTATAAAGACCTGCCCGCTTTATTAAAGAAGTCGAAGCCTGAAGCAGTGATGGCTTTTAATGCGATAGCTGATCACCTGCAGGTAGTTGAAGTCTGCGCACCGGCCGGCATTCATGTGATGGTTGAAAAGCCTTTGTCTTTCAGTGTACAGCAGGCAGAACGGATGGCTGCTCTTGCAACGCGTCATAAGATTCATCTGCTGACAAATTATGAAACTACGTGGTATGCCAGCAACCAGCTTTTATTTAGAATGGCAATTGATTCCGCTGCAATTGGCGAGGTTCGTAAAATGGTTGTTCATGACGGGCACCAGGGCCCGAAAGAGATCGGCGTTAGCAAAGAATTCCTTCAATGGCTTACCGATCCGGCTAAAAACGGCGGCGGGGCGCTTGTTGACTTCGGCTGCTATGGCGCTAATCTTATGACCTGGCTTATGAAAGGTCAGCCACCCATTGCAGTAATGGCCGTTACCAGGCAAATAAAACCCGGTATTTATCCGCACGTTGACGATGATGCTACCATCGTGCTGGAATACCCCCAGGCGACAGGCATTATAGAAGCGTCCTGGAACTGGCCTTTCGGCATTAAAGACATGGAAGTGTTTGGCACCACCGGTTACGTGCAGGCCGTAAACAGCAACACGATAAGGTCGAAAGAAAATCAAAGGGCCTCTTATATGGTTCAACAGGTTAAACCCGTGGAGGCGCCTTACCACGATTTTTTACAATATCTTTCCGCTGTAATAAGAGGAACCATCACTCCGGGCCAGGATCTTTCCTCACTACATAACAATATGATTGTGGTCAGAATCCTTGAAGCGGCAAAACGTTCTGCCAGTGAAGGCAAAAGAATACTCCTGAACAGCAAATAACAGTAATAACCTAGTATGCCGGCTACAGATGTCATTATTATTGGAGCCGGTGCCTCAGGATTGATGACAGCACGGGAATTATGCAGAGCCGGCTTACAAGTAGTTGTACTTGAAGCACGTAATCGTTTGGGCGGACGGATACACACAACGAATGAGACAGGGTTCGATATCGCTGCAGAAGCTGGTGCTGAATTTATCCATGGGAACCTGCCCGTTACCATTGGCCTTTTGCGTGAAGCCGACATCGGCTACCATGCAATAGAAGGAGAAACCCGGAGAGTTAGCGATGGAAATATTTTTCGGGATGAAGCTTTTATTGAAGACTGGCAACAGGTGATCAGCCGCATGAAAGATCTGGATGAGGATATCACCGTTGCAGATTTTCTTCATCATAATTTTGCCGCAGAGCAACATTCAGCGCTCAGAGATTCGATCCGGGGATTTGTTGAAGGATATGATGCAGGCGACACTTACAAGGCAAGCACATTCGCCTTGCGTGATGATCTTGCCGGCATGGAGGAATCTGAACAATATCGCGTCGACGGAGGGTATGCGAAATTAGTAACTTATCTATCCGATCAATGTATAAGGGCAGGATGTATGATACGTTTGTCTGCAGTTGTCACCACAATCAAATGGCGGCAAAACGCGGTAAACATCCTCACAGATGATCACAAAAGTTATACGGCAAAAAAGGTCGTGATCACCCTTCCATTAGGTGTACTGCAGGCACCCCCCGGAAGTGTTGGCGCTGTTGCATTCCTTCCTTCTTTGCCAGGTCAGATAATGGCTGTGCATGCCCTTGGTTTTGGCGCTGTCATCAAAATACTTTTACAGTTTACAGAAGCATTCTGGAAAAACGACGAAGTAATTGCCCTGACAGGTGCCGATACAAAAAACCTGGGCTGGCTTTTTGCCAACACACCCATACCTACCTGGTGGACACAATTGCCATCAGGCTCCGCTTTGCTGACCGGCTGGCTTGCCGGGCCGAAAGCTGAAATGTATAAAAATGAGACAGACAGCATCATAATCCAGGAAGCACTGGATTCACTCGCTGCCATTTTTAAGCTAAGCATAGAAGCGTTAAACAATAAGGTGTCTGTTATAAAAGTATTTAATTGGGTATCGGATCCTTTCACGCGCGGAGCTTATGCTTATTCTACGGTAAAAACTACTGAGACCATTAAAATTTTAAGCAGGCCGGTAGAAGACACCATATTTTTTGCAGGAGAGGCGCTGCACGATGGCCCGCAGATGGCGACCGTAGAAGGAGCGTTATCCAGCGGGATCAAAGTTTCGAAACAGGTGTTGGAGAGCATTAAGCCCGCAAGTAACAGCTGAGAATTTTTAAAACGTAAGAAGTAGATGATAAGATCAAAACATGAATCAATCCCCCCGGCCTTCAAAAAGCTATATTCGCCAGTCTCCATTCAAACCACGTTTGGGTTTTCTTCCTTTTCCACCACCAGTCCCGGTATGTCTTTCAGCCTGTACAGCACTTCGTCCCTGCGGCTTAGGGGAATACCCATCTTTATGGTTGGAAATAATAAAAGTTCCTGCTCAATTACTGAGCAATTGCACTGTTTTATAATTGTCATTATCTCATTGAGCTGAGTGTAATCTAACTGCAGCCGGTAGATTTCCTCAACAGCCTTTTGGATAAGAGGTGTTAATTGCAAAACCATTGCTGTTGCTGATTTGTAGGCATTAATCAGTCCGGGAACGCCTAACAGGGTGCCTCCAAAATATCTAACCACCATTATGGTAATATTGGTAAGCTGCCTGCTATCGATCTGTCCCAGGATCGGCTTACCTGCTGTGCCCGGCGGCTCACCGTCGTCGTTAACACGAAAGGCACTACCATCGAGCCCGATCCGATATGCAAAGCAATGATGGGTTGATTTTGGATGGTCTTTTTTAACTTCATTCAACCTTATCTTAAACTCCTGAACTGTTGTAAGGGGGAAAGCATAAGCAAGGAACCTGCTTCCCCGATCCTTGTATTCAGCCGAAGCATGTTTTTCTATCGTATAAAAGAATTCCTGACGCATGATTTGTTTACTTTCTCCGACAACAATGATAACTTTTGTACGCTGCCCGTATATTACATGCCACTGTGAGTTTTCCTGACTTACGTTTTATGATGTTGCCTGAGAATTCTCTGTAAATGGCTGGAATATCCGTATGTTATCCTGATGAATATTATATTCTTCCAATAATACTGTTTCAGGCAGCCGGGGAGCTCCGGGGCCGTTCCTTATTTCCATCCGTGTATTAGTGATCACCCGTGCCTCATCCCAGGTCTGAGCGTCGATAAACGATTGTAAAAGCCGTGTACCACCCTCGACTAAAACACTTTGCACATTTAACTTGTATAACGCGCTGGTGATCTCGTTTACCAGGGGCATGTCTCCCTTTATCCTGTGATAGACCACCCCGCCTTTCTCTTCATGGCGCCGGGAATTAAAAATGATCGTTTTTGCCTGCCCGTTAAAAATATGCAGCGAATGGGGCAGCCTCAGTTTCATGTCGGGAACGATACGGACAGGGTTATTGCCAGGCCAAAATCGCGTATTCAATGACGGATTATCGAGGAGGGCAGTATTTGTTCCCACCATGATTGATGCCTCTTCACTGCGCCACTGATGCACTTTCCGGTTAGTGAATTCGTTGGTGATAAGGAGCCTGGAGCTATCGTTCGCCGCGATTTTTACATCCGCCGTTTGCGCCCATTTCAGAATGATGTATGGACGTTGCAGCGAGTGAAAGGTAAAAAATCTTTTGTTTAAGGCGCGGCATTCGTCGATCAGCACATCGGTAATCACTTCTACCCCGGCCGATTTAAGCTTCTCTATTCCCCTACCGTCCACAAGTGTAAACGGATCGCGGCACCCGATGATAACTTTCGGAATTCTTTTCCTGATAATAAGATCAGCGCATGGAGGTGTTTTTCCGAAGTGTGCACATGGTTCAAGGGATACGTACAGGCAACTTTTTTCAAGGATTTCATCTATTTCTTTTTCGTTCCTTAAACCGGAAAGCCGGTAGCCGGCAGCCACGTCATCGATACAATTTACTTCCGCATGCGCCATCCCGTATTGTTTATGATACCCTTCACCGATAATTTTGTCTTCAAACACCATCACCGCTCCAACCATAGGGTTAGGCGCAACATCTCCGGCCGCAAGGCGGGCAAGCGATAAGCAACGGTGCATATAAGCCTCGTGTGTATGCGTCATTGGTAGCGTATCTCTGCCAGGCTTATTGAAACATAACCAACCTGGAAGGGCAAAAATAGATTATTTAATCCTGTATGTTTGCATGATGACGATACAGGAGGCAACACAGCAATTGCTGTTTCAGCTTTTTAATATTTATGAAGAAAGGGAAGCACGTAATATCGCCGACCTGGTAATGGAAAGAGTAACCGAGTGGAAACGGATCGACAGGATAATAAATAAGCAGGTGCCCTTATCACAGCCACAGGCCCGCCTGCTGGTAGCATACACTTCAGAACTTCTCGAACACAGGCCTTTGCAATACGTCTTGAAAGAAGCGTGGTTCTATGGATTACGATTCTATGTTGATGAGCACGTTTTAATTCCAAGGCCGGAAACGGAAGAACTGGTGGGTTGGATAATTGATGAATCCGGTGCCCGGGGAGCAATGAAGAACCTGCGGATACTCGATATTGGCACCGGAAGCGGATGCATTGCAGTTGCACTGAAAAAACATCTACCAGACGTGAAAGTATATGCGTGTGATGTGAGTAAAGACGCATTAGTTGTCGCGGGTAAAAATGCGGAAATAAATCAAACACAAATCGAGCTTATTCATTGCGATGTGCTTATAGAAACGGAAAGAAATCGCCTGCCTGTTGTAGATATCATTGTCAGCAATCCGCCTTATGTACCCTTATCTGACAGTGTTTCCATGCAGTCAAACGTAGTAGATTATGAGCCCCACGGTGCTTTATTCGTCAGTGATAGTGACCCGCGTGTTTTTTACAACGCCATTGCAGGGATGGCGCCCACCCATCTTTCGCCTAACGGCTCTGTATACGTGGAGATACATGAGAACATGGGGGCTGCTATTTCAGCGTTATTGAAAGACAAGCTTCTGGAACCTGTTCTTAGAAAAGATTTGCAGGGGAAGGAAAGAATGATAAAGGCCTCACGTGTTTAAGGCTGTAGCACTATTATAAAATGCGTATAGATCAGGCAACAATGGAAGAAATTTCAATCCGCTGAGCAAGCAATAAATTCACCGGGATAATAACCAATATCTGAAATCACTTCATCCCACTTTTATCAACTGCCAGAACGGTGCGTGCGCCAAGTTCGCGGGCTACCCGCATCACGGCAACAATATTTTCCACGGGCACTTTTTTATCTGCATTGATGACTACCGTGGGCTGGTCTGTTTCCTTTGCCAGCAGGGGTTGTAAACGCAATCGTAATTCGTCCAAAGACACACGTGACGTACCGACAAAAAACTGGTTTTTCCCATCTATGGATACCACTACGGTCTGCTTTGCTTTGGTATCACTTTTTGATTTAGGCTGTGAAAGCTTGATCACATTAGGATTAGCCAGCGTTGACACGATGAGAAAAAAGAACAGTAGTATAAATAGTATATCATTCAATGCGCCGGCGTGCAGCTCAGGATGTGATTTAAGTCGGGACCTCAGGTTCATATTATGCTTCAAAAAGTTTTTATGATAAACGCTCTTTTACTTATGCGGTTCCTGCAGGATGTCGATAAATTCCGCACTGGCCACTTCCATTCTGTTTACCGTTTTGGTAATTTGCGAATTCAGGAAATTATACGCCACATAGGCAAGCAAACCAATAATCAGCCCCGATGCGGATGTGATCATCTTGGTATAGATGCCCCCTGCAATGGCGGCGGGTGTAAATTCACCTGTAGCGTTGATGTTGTAAAATAACTGAAGCATACCAAAAATAGTACCCAGGAAGCCAAACATCGGCGCTATACCGTACACAAGCGACAGTATAGAAAGGTTCCGCTCCATCTTGTATACTTCAAGCCTGCCCACATTTTCCATGCTCTTTTCAATTGCATCTATTGGTTTGCCTATCCGCTGAAGTCCTTTATCGATGATCTTGGCCACAGCGTTATTAGTATTTTTTGCCAAAGAACGTGCCGCCGTCACATTACCGGTGGTTACGTGGTCACGGATGATATTCATGAAATTCGCATCAACCTGGCTTGCGTTTTTAATGGCTATCCATCGCTCAAAAAAAAAGAAAATAGCCATAACCAGCAACAACGCAAGTGGGATCATCAGAACACCACCGTTATAAAGAAGATCGAAAATGTTCATCTGAGCGTTCGATGTAACGGCGTTCAATGCAGCTGAAGTACTGTCATTCAAAAGCCTTGCAGTATCGCCAATCTGAAGCAAAAATAGATTCATCAAATACATTTATAGAGAAATAATAAGGTAATTAAAGGCGCCTAACGTGAAAGTAATGTGTATTATTTCACAAAAACCGCACTGCGTGCTGCTATTAACAATTTATAAACGAATGCCTGCCGTTTGTAAAATGTTTAAACTCCATTGTTTAAGGGTTGTTTCATTTGCATCATTCCCATGATCTGGTTCATCGTTTTCTGCATCCCTTCGCTGCTCCCGTCAAGAAAAATTACATTCCCCTTTCCGAATTCCGCAAAATTTTTAATGGCTTCTGTCCACATACTAAACAAAATAACATTCGTGTCGAGGTTTGCCTGTTTCATTTGCTCTGCCGCCTGGCTCATACCTTTTGCTACTTCTTCGCGAAAAAGGGCTACACCCTGTCCTCTCAACATTGCGGCCTCGCGCTCAGCCGTAGCGGCTATCTTTATTGAATTACCTTCAGCTTCTGCGGCTTTGGTTTTGGTGATCAGCAAAGCCTGCCCTTCATTTTCCGCTGCCGCCTTGAGGTTGTTACTGGCCACTACCCTGCTCATGCTCTCTATGATAGCTTTATCAAATGTAATATCATTGATCTGGAGGTCAAGCAGATGATACCCCCAATCCTCAAGGGCAGCATCGATCTGTTCCTTAACAAATTCAACAATCTCTTTTCTGAGCGTTAATATCTCTGCCTGCTTTTTTGAAGCTACAAATGCCCGTATGGATCCCTCTACCGTCCTTACCAATGTTTGCATCAGGTCTTTTTCGCTGATGAATTTAAAAGCTACTTTTTTGATCGTTTCCTCAACGGCATTCTGAACGGAAAACAGCAGCATGCTTTTAAAGTACACGTTTGCCTGGTCAACGGTGATAGCCTGGAATTCAAGTTCTACCGACCTGTTTTGTATGGATACCCTTTTGTATATCTGTTCTATCAGGGGGATTTTAAAATTCAGCCCCGGCCTTAATATGCGCTGATACTTACCAAACATGGTAACAACGGCAATCGTTCCCTGGTTTACTGTCACCAGCCCGCTAAAAATAACAATAATGAGCAGGAGAACCCACCAATAAGAAAGAAGCACTTCCATAAATAATAATTTAAGGGGCTGAAGTTAATGTTTTTTAAAGCAAAGAGGATTTGGTCGTGACATTCGTACCGGAAATCTCAAGACAACGCTACCACCACAAGCTTTCATCAATAAGCGTTCAGGTGCATAGAACGATGGCCCGCTACTGGTGGCTTTTTTCTTCCCATATGCTGCAAAGATGAACAAGGGTCTCCACTGATTTCTGCATATCTGTAACACCAATCCATTCATGTTTGGAATGAATAGCCTGCATACCGGTGAACATATTGGGTGTTGGCAATCCCATATAACTCAACCTGCTTCCGTCTGTGCCTCCGCGAATGCTTTCTTTCTTTACCTTCAGGCCGGCACGCTGAATGGCTTCTTCGGCATAGCTTACCACGTGAGGGTTAAGATCCAGTACCTGCTTCATGTTTCTATATTGCTCGTGTACCTTGAATTCCATGGAAGCCTGCGGATGCCTGCGCATGACCTCTTCGGCAAGAGAACGCAGAAACATTTCATGACTTAAAAGTTCCTGTTCATCAAAAGCCCGGATAATAAAGTCTGCACTTGCTTTTTCAGATATGCCCTCTATACGCACAGGATGAACAAACCCCTCCATGCCTTCGGTTGTTTCCGGCGAAAGCCTGTCTTTAGGCAAAGCATCGAGTATCTCACCGATAATCTTTAAAGCATTCACCAACTTCTTTTTGGCATACCCGGGGTGAGAAATTACGCCGTTAATGGTAATGGTGACGCCATCTGCACTAAAGGTTTCATCTTCAAGGCTGCCGCATTCGCCGCCATCGAGGGTATATGCAAAATCAGCTCCTAATTTCTCAAGATTTAAACGTGCAGTTCCCCTGCCGATTTCTTCGTCGGGTGTAAACAGTATCTTTATGTCGCCGTGTTTGATGCCCGGGTGAGTGAGGAGGAAATTTGCCAGATCCATAATGATTGCCACACCGGCTTTATCATCCGCGCCAAGCAATGTATTTCCGCTCGCGGTTATAATACCACTGCCTGTATGATCTTTCAGGTAAGGGTAATCATCAGGGCTTATCACCTGCGATGTATCATCAGGCAATACAATATCTTCTCCACTATATTCCGCGTGAAATAAAGGTTTCACGTTTGTTCCGCTGCAATCCGGAGCAGTATCGACATGACTGCAAAAACAAATAACGGGCACAATCTTTTTTGTATTGGATGGAATGCCTGCATATACATACCCGAATTCATCCATATGCGCATCGCTGATTCCGATGCTTAGCAACTCCTTCACCAGCAGGCGGGACAGGTCTTTTTGTTTTTCCGTTGAGGGATTGCCTCCTGACTGCGGATCAGACTGGGTGTCTATCTGCACGTAACGCATAAACCTTTCTGCTACTGTAAAATTATACTGGTTTAACATAGTGTGGTTTGATGGAGCTTCCCCCGCCCTATCCTTTCTACGGACACGCGTTTGTGCAACACAACGGCGCCTTCAAATCTACAACATTCATCGCACCGGCCAAGGTTAGGATCTCTACGTACATCAATCATGTCCGTACGTTTTGCAAAGCCTGACTTAATGCCATCGTAAGTGAGAGTCTACATGTTTGTAGCACAGCCGATCAAGAAAAGCATGCCTGGTCTACTGTGATCTAAAAATATTTTAATGTTCGTAAACTATATCTCTCACCGTATTGTGAGAAGCTATCATCCACAAAAAAATACAAAGGTTACGGTCCTATTTTAGCTTCGTCATCATTTATTTCAATAAGGTATTGACTTAAATTGGCTCCGATAGGAGCCTCGTGTTTATAGCAATGCTGTAAATAATTCTTCGACTCCGTAGGAGTCGCGTAAACTTCACGTGGCTCCTATGGAGCCGAACCTTGGGGACATGTTTTGCTATAAACACGAGGCCCCTATGGGGCCGTTCCAAATTTTCAACCCTGGTAGATAAAGTGTTCTTGCCAAATCGATCCAACCTTTTTACCTTTTAGCTCATTTGATTTAAAGGTAATAAGGTAGAGTATGCCTGATTACCAATGGGCAGGTGAGGGGACAATTTAAAATGCACCCAGGTTTAACTACTTTACAAAACTGCATTTACTTTTACATGATCATGGAAAAACAACCACTTATTAAGTCGGGATGGTTACGGGTTTTACTTTTTGTGATCAGTTTCTTAATCATTATCCTGTTGCTTTCTTTTGGAGCCGAAAACCTGATATCATTGTTGGATATACGTCAGAAAAGTGCGGAGGGAGGAGAACTTTCCGGCAACCCTGCAAGCGGTAATATCATGCTGATCAGGTTCCTGGTCTCTTTTATTTCTTCCCTGTTAACGGTATCTCTTTTTCGAAGGTTTATCGACAGGAGGTCAATCATAAGCCTTGGCTTTGAATGGAAAGGCCACCAACAACATGGAGGAACAGGATTCTTCCTTGCCATTTTATTGTTGTGCACAGGCACTTCCGTGCTTGTTGCAAGTGGTAACCTTCAATGGATTGATGTCGGCTTTGAAGCCAACCAGCTATTTATCGGGTTTGTACTGATGATACTTACCGCCATCGCTGAAGAATTGGTGTTCCGTGCCTATGTGCTCAACAACCTGCTGCAATCAATGAACAAGTGGATGGCCCTGCTCACGTCAGCAGCGATTTTTGCTTTGTTTCACCAGGGAAACCCGGGGATTACCCCTGTTGCTTCTATAAACGTTTTTATCGCCGGGCTGCTTATGGGCATCAATTATATCTACACCCGCAATCTTTGGTACGGTATCATGTTCCACTTCGGCTGGAACTTTTTTGAAGGATCGGTTCTGGGTTACAAAGTCAGCGGGCTGAACCTAAAAAGCCTGTTTGAGCACGAACTTACCGGTAACGAATTGCTTACAGGCGGCGACTTTGGATTTGAAGGTTCCCTGGTAAATGGCGTTCTGATGCTGATTGCTTTAATGCTTATGGCGTGGATATATCAGAGAAAGTTTTCAAACGCTTACTCCTGATCCGCTGAGGAAGTCTGAACGCAAATCGCCTGTCACTGACTGGCTTATTTAAGTCTTCGCTCAGTGTAACCATTTGCAAGAGGTGCAAACGGCAATATCAGGATCACTTGACCGGCCTTACCGTTCGAGATGCCAGATACGGGTAAACTGATTTTCTTATATGAGCGAAAGTTTTACGAAACCTTTTTTATGATCCGGATGATTAGCCGATGCCGCTCAGCTTACGGAGTAATAATTAAAGATTTGCCCCCGGTAATTTCTATAAGCTCTATATCAAAAACAAGCGCCTCGCCCGCAAGCGGATGGTTGGCATCAAGTACTACTGATTCCTCTTTAACCTCGGTAATAACAACGGGTATCACTTCGCCTGTTGCATTGGTCATATTTAACCGCATGCCTACTTCCGGTTCCATATCCTCGGGAAACTGTTCTTTGGAAAACTCTACCAGCATTTCATCGCTTTTATCACCATACGCTTCATCGGCTGGAATTTCAAGTGTTTTCTTGTCTCCTGTTTCCATCCCCATCACTCCGTCGTCAAAACCTTTAATCACCATACCACTGCCTACTTCAAATTCGAGTGGTTCACGTCCTTCTGATGAATCAAAGGTAGTGCCATCAGTAAGACGGCCATGGTAATGCACTTTAACCGTATCGCCGTTCTTGACTTGTCTCATCTTCAATATTTTGTTGATTATTTTATCAGGATTAGCCGAATTCATTTTTTGAAAAATCCGGAAAAATGACGCTTACTTCCGTTAAAAATTAAATAGAATTGTCGAAGATAATATATAATCGAGATCGAATATCTTCAATTCCTGAATTTAACGAATAAGGGAATGATTACAAAGAAACCAATATGGCAGAAAACAGCATTACGACACCGGAAACCTCTTTTATTCGTGAAAAAAATAAAGCGGCCAATCTCCGGATCGTTTTCATGGGTACCCCTGAATTCGCGGTAGCGTCCCTTGACGCACTCATAACATCAGGATGCAACATAGCGGCAGTTCTAACTGCGCCTGATAAAGCCGCAGGGAGAGGAATGAAGCTTTCCCAAAGCGCAGTTAAGAAATATGCTGTTTACAAAGGCCTGAAAATATTACAGCCGGAAAAGCTGAAGGATAATGCTTTTATAGAAGAATTACGATCCCTGAACGCCGACCTCCAGGTCGTAGTCGCATTCCGGATGCTTCCCGAAGTAGTCTGGAATATGCCCCCTATGGGAACGATAAACCTGCATGGATCTTTGTTACCACAATACCGGGGCGCGGCTCCGATCAACTGGGCTTTGATCAATGGAGAAAAGCGAACGGGTGTTACGACTTTCAAGCTCCGCCACGACATTGATACCGGTAATGTTCTAATGCAGGAAGGCTTTGATATCGGCGAAGATGAGACCGCCGGCGAATTGCATGACAGGATGAAGGATATCGGAGCGGCAATCCTGGTTAAAACGGTAAGCGGCCTTGCCGAAGGTACACTGAAGGAGGTTTCGCAGGATGCCATCAAACTTCCATTTACGGGCCATTTACCTGAAGTGAAACATGCTCCAAAACTCTCAACCGCTACGTGTAAAATAGGTTGGGACAAACCCGTGTCGGACGTATATAACCTCGTTCGCGGCCTGTCGCCATTTCCCGGGGCCTTTACTTACCTGAATGAAAGAATGCTTAAGGTTTACAAGGCAGAAAAGCAATCAGCAGTTCCTGGTATACCACCTGGTCAATTTGAATCAGATAAGAAAAGTTTTATAAGGTTTGCCTGTA
>JBGSYC010000182.1:0-5302 GCA_041751095.1 Flavihumibacter sp. | reverse complement strand
TTGATGTCCGCTTTTCGATTGGCTATAGGTTGAACCCGTAAAATTCCCTCCGCGCTTTCGGTAAAAATTTGCTTCACCTTACCGCTTTTAAATACAGAGGCTATTGGCAAATATTTTTCCCGGTTATAATTCTCAGGTTTTTCAACCATCCGGCGATTAGCTGCCGAATCCGTCATTATGATGCGGAAATTATAAGCCTGTACTTTGTTATCGCCCTCTCCTGTACCTCCGGTTAGTATCTGACCACCTTTTGAAAAAATATGACCGGCAAAGCGTTCACAATAGTCGCTCCTTGATTCTCTCCCAATTCGATATTCCGCTCCTGCCATTGCAGCCAAATCTCCCTCATAAGTCGCATCAATAAAAACTCGTCCTGCCAGCGGCAGTTGTTTTCCGTTGTTAAGATTTACGAAAGTAGCTGATAGTATTTTTGAAGCGCCTTGCTCATTCTTTTCAACTGTAGACTTTATAATCCTGTGTAGTGTCAATATCTGAATCGCAGGTAATTCCGAAAGCATTTGATTGAAAATCTGTAAAGTAACTTTTGGCTCTGCGTTCACGCCAAAATAACATTCCGCCACTTGTTTTGAATCTTTGCCACACACATTCTCGTAATAAGCCAATGCACGGATACGATACTCGTTAAAGGTTCCGCCCAGTGCTTCCAGAGATAAGAAATCAGTAAACGACAGCCCCCCCGTCATCAAGCCACCAATGTGTTCATATTCCTCCACCAACGCTACACTATGCCCCTGACGGGCAGCGTTGACTGCCGCAAAAATGCCTGAAGGGGTGGCTCCGTAAATAACAACATCGTAAGTTGATTTTTGAGATTGCCCCCAGCTATAACAGGTAAATAACAAACAGCATATCAGAAAAATGTTTCTCATGTTTAAACCAACTTGATGCTAGGAAAAGATGAAAATGAATAGCTCATCAACATAAAGATTTCTTTAATTGAAACAAACAAGCAGCAGAGGCACCATGGTTTTTAAGCGATCTTGATCATCTTTCTGCCGAACGTTTTATCTTGCATTTTCTATTTGCTCAGCATCACTACTTTTGCTTCATATCCATTACTCCAACACATGATTTGCCCACTCAGGTTGGTTATGCATTTTTACGTATTGAAATACAGCTGCATTAACATTCATCATTAGTTTTACAGTTTTGCCCAAAATAAACGGGCAGCAGTATTATACACCGTATTAAAGTCGGAAACTTGCGGTGAATTCACGTTTCGGGTGATTTCATCTGTGGGATAAGGAAAACGTTTCGCAGTACCATCAGGGTCTTTTAGGGTAATTAATCCAGTCCGTCGTACCTCATTAAAAGCTTCCTGGCTTTGGAATATAAATAAGAAAATGTACTTCTGGGTGATAATGTCTTTCAAAGTCAGCTTGTCTGCGCCAGGCAGCACTCTTGGCCGTGCAAGATAGGTGCTGATTTGTGCCGGACTGAGTGCGGCGGCTGGGTTGAAAATTGCCGACTGAGACATGGCCGAGCGTACAGCGGCATCATAGGCAGCGTAGGCTTTTACTTTATCTCCCAAAGCAAATTGAACCTCGGCTTCAATAAACTTTAACTCTGGATAGGTAAGTAATGGCAATGGAGAAGGGCGATTTTGCAGGTACAAAGGTTTAGAATAAAGTGTACCATTTAAAGTAACATCCGTATTCGCTCTGCTGGTAGGGGGCGTTACAACTTTGCCGGCAATTTTTGTAAACCAGATATTAGCTCTTGGATCTGCCAGCACGTCTTCGTTTGGCTCTAAAAAATACTTCATTGCGGTTACAATTCCGTCAGCTATCACAATTGTGGAGGCATTCATAAAACTGTTGGCCACCGGATTAGCATTTTCGGGATTAGTCTGATATCCAGTAACAATAAAATTTTCAGTAGGAGCAAAAGAGGTAGTAATAGCTGTTAATATCTGCTGGGCGCTTCCTTGGGCATTAACATTGCTTAGACGATTTAGCAAACGAGCCTTCATGCCCCAGGCAGTTTTTTTCCAAAGGGTCATATTCCCTTTAAAAATCAAATCGTCATTTCCTGGCCTGCTGGCAGCAGTAGTCGCCTGGTCACTTTTTTGTATTCCCGCATCAAGAAGCTTTTGCATTTCAATGTACAAATCCTCTGCTTTGTCAAACTTAGGTTGGATGATACTCTCCTGAACGGCTTCACTGTAAGGGATATCACCATAAACATCTACCAAAAGAGACAATGTGTATGCCGTCATGATATCGGCAATGGCGGCATACCCAACACGTTGCTGGCTTTCTGCTTTTGCTTTAATATCATTGAAATAACGAATAGCCTGAAAGCCACTCGTCCAATAGATTCCAGTACTAATATGTAAATTGGTCGCAGTATTAATGCCCGTGAAATTGGTGTGTTCAGAGGTATATCCGCTAACCATCGCTAAATTTCCTACTACACGTTGTACTACTGTCATTTGCGCCGCAGGCAGAATCGTATTTAAAGGAGCATCTGTTATGATGTTTGGATTTGTATCAATCTCATTCAGTGTGTCTTTTGAGCAAGACAGTAAAAAGAATGTTGATACAATCACTATATATTTTATATTTTTCATTGTAAACAATTTTTATTTTTTGGTTAAAACTTAAATCTGATACCTCCGCCAAGGCTCCGGGTCTGTGGTTGCTGATACCATTCTATACCCACCGAGTTGCCTGTGCTTGCACCAGAAAGCGTGTTGGTCATATTTAACTCGGGGTCAACAAAAGTATTTGTGCGGAGGAACAGATTACGTCCCGTTAAAAAAACACTGGCACCTCCTATTTTAATCTTACTTAATAAAGTAGCTGGCAAGTCGTAATTAATGCTTACTTCGCGTAAACGTACGAACGATGCATTGTCCAGATTGCCTTCTGTTATATTGTTTACAGCAGCCCAATAGGGATTTGTTTTAAAAATTGCCACATCATTATCTCCTTCAACTACCAGGGCTCCATTAACTAGTCTGCCCTTTACGCCGGGTATCACTTGTTTTATTTCCCTGTCGAGGGTTTCAGCAGAGAGGCCCCGGGTGCGAGACTCTGCCTGCAGTTGTGAGAAAAACAAACCGCCTTTTCTCCAATCTACCTGAGTGCTTAGCGTAAAGGATTTATAACAGAAGGAGTTTATAAAATTTATTTCAAAATCAGGATTAGGAGTACCCAAAATTTGCTGTACCGGGTTAACCAGGGGAAGACCGGTGGTAGCATTTAAAACTATTTGACTGGACTTTGGATCCCGCTGGTAGGCAGTGCCGAAAAACGAAGGATAAGTTTGCCCTTTTTCTGCTACCAAACGAACAGCTCCGCTTGCATTTGATAGTTCGATACGGCTTAAACCGGAAGGCAACTCTTCAATTGTGTTATTGTATTTTGAGAAATTGGCGTTGAAGTCCCAGGTAAAATATTCGTTCCTAACCGGGGTAATCCTGAGCATCACCTCGTGCCCCCTCGATAGCATTTTTCCGGCATTATTTACCTGATTGCCAAAGCCCGTAGAGGGTGGCAAAGGTATCCCGAAGATTTGACCATCAGAAAGGCTTCGGAAATAGGTATAGTCAACACTGACACGGTTTTTTAGAAATCGTAACTCTGTACCAAACTCCACACTTTTGGTATTTTCCGGACGCAGCGTAGAGCTAATACTAGTGCCACCTGGAAGGAACCCTGTTATGCCATTAAAAGGGAATTGAAAGCCAGGATTTGCCGGCGAATATCCAACACCGTTTACAAACAACTGCCCTAATTGTCCTACTTCGGCATAGTTGGCACGCAGTTTAGCAAATGTAAAAACCTTTTGGAGCGTTGGCACCGCTTCGGTAAGCACAAAACTTAAACCAACGGAAGGATATAGAAAAGAACGGTTTTCCGAAGGTAAATTAGAAGCATAGTCTTTTCGGGCTGATAAGTTGAGGTACAACATTTCTTTGAAGCCCAGGTTTGCATTTCCATAGAAACCAACTACCCGCTGTGCATTATTGTTATTTGTAGAAACTACTGTAGTTCCGTTGGCAATATTTTTCCATTTACCGGTTACAAAATTCGAACTCGAAATGGAGCTGTTAGCACGCCGGATGTCAAATAATTCGTTACCTGCTATGGCATTCAGCACTAAGTTCGATGTGAGTTCTTTATCATAACTCAAAAAGAAATTGGAATTCAGCTGGGTTTGTTTCTGGTTTTGCAATACAAACTGCCCACCGCTTGGGATATTAGTTCTGCCAGAAGGTCCTGTTCCCAATTCATCATAACGTTCTACTTTGGTATTGAACTCGTCAAGTCCAATTCTGTAAGAAGCTTTCCAGCCTTTGATAATTTGGTATTCTAAAAAAAGATTACCGAAGGTTCTGCCGGTTCTGCTATTTCGTGAATTGTTGTTTAGTATCCAATAAGGATTGTTCTGTGCAGCACGAAACAGAGTTTGTTGGTAAGGATTTGTAGAAGACGCAAAAGGTTTTCCTTTTAAGTTATAGGAAGGTGGCGCCTCATATAAAGCTCTAAAGAAAGCAGTATTACCTGCTTCATCAGTAAAATCGTCCACGTTTATGTCAGCATAATTCATCGAAAGCCCAATTTTAAGTTTTGAAAATGGTGTCATCAAACCATTAAACCTTAGGTTGGTACGTTTAAGGCCTGTAGTAGCAATTACTCCTGTTTGATCTGTTCTGCCAATACCAATTGAATAATTTCCAAAGCTTCCACCCTGTGCTATTTCCAGGTTATTGTTTAAGGTTGAACCGGCTTCATAAAACGCATCCATGTGTCGATAGGAAGCTGCTTGTTCCTGTTCACCAAACAGGTTTGTATAAGTACCCAAAGTGCTGATTTTTGGCCCGTAAGAAAATAGATTGTTTTGATCAAACAGGCCGTTGTTACCTTGGGCATATTCATATTGAAGCTTGGGCAAAAAGCTAACTTTATCCTGAGCAAATTGTGATTCAAACGTTATCACTGGTTTTCTGCTGGCATTTTTGCCGCTTTTGGTAGTAATTACAATCACTCCGTTGGAAGCCCGCACACCATATAATGCAGCCGCTGCGGGCCCTTTCAATATGTCCATCGATTCCACATCTGAAGGATTAAAATCAATAGACCGGCTACCGGCAGCGACCGGCAATCCGTCAATAACATACAATGGCTCATTAGAACCTGTAATGGACCGGGAACCACGAATATTTATCAAAGCAGGTCGTCCGGGCATCCCGCTACTCAACCGCACCTGCACACCTGCCGCTTTTCCCTGCAAAGAGTTTTGAATATTAGTATTGCCCACAGCGGATAATTGC
>JBGSYC010000181.1:0-165529 GCA_041751095.1 Flavihumibacter sp. | reverse complement strand
TTATTGAGCGTAATTTTTTAATACAATACATGACGTCGAGACCGGGCATCTTTTCTTTTAAGAATATAAGATCGGGAACTACGTTTTTTATCAACCTGAATAAGTATTTGCTGCTATCAGCGTGAAACGTAATGCAGGGCTGTGCTGCCTGAAAAACTTTTTCAATACCATAATAATTCCTTACATCATCATCTGCTATTATAATTATCAACATGTAATTTTGCTTCTGGCGTTTGAATAATTTCTTTAAAATGCCCTCCGGTTTTATTGAAGGATATAAAAAAAATGACTTACACTAAGCTGCCCGGAACCGCTCCAAAGGAGGTGGGGTTCCAAATGTCATTTGACATAATATTGGCTTTAAAGTGCTTTTACCATCCGCACCTTACTATCAAACCTGAAATTGGCATACTATTCCGAAAAATAATGAAGCAAAGCTATAGGCGGCAAATATTGATTAGCAGCGGCAGGTGGGAATAAATTCCGGAGGTTTGTACCACAGTGCCATTTGATGCAGTACCAGTGAAAACGTGAGGCAGACGGTAGTTTTGCATCTCTCCGCCGTTTGAAACGCCGGCACATATTTTTTCAATGGCACGTAGCCGTTGTTCCTGTTCGATATTATCGCTGTTTAACGAAGAACATATCCAGTTCACCTTTATTTTTTGCGTTTATTCTGCCCCTGTACAAACAATCAAAATCATCTTTTATCAATTCATATGTATCCCTGCTTATGTTTACCTTTCCAACCTCTCCGCATTGTTCCATTGCACTTGCCACATTAACTGCATCACCCCAGATATCATAAGCAAATTTTGTTTGCCCAACCACGCCAGCAACAACCTTTCCGGTATTTATCCCAATCCTTAACTGCCATACTTCCTTATTTTTACCAGCTTCTTGGTTATTCCACATTTCTATAAACTCCTGTATCTCCAATCCTGCTCTCACTGCGTCCATCGCATTGGTGTTATTCGGCATCGGTATTCCACCTGCACACATATATGAATCGCCAATGGTTTTAATTTTTTCTAAATTATATTTCGAAATTATTCCATCAAAATTTGCAAAGCAATAATCCAGTTTTTCGATGACTTCTTGTGGGGTTAACTTTTCAGATGCTTTGGTGAATCCTTTAAAATCCGTAAACAGTATTGTAACCTGTTCGTAACTTTTAGCAATAGCGGTTCCGTTTTTTTTTAATTCTTCTGCAGTTTCTTCGGGCAAAATATTCCTTAACAGCTTGTCTGAAAGTTCTTTTTCCCGGACAAGCTCTTCTGTCCGCTCCCTTACCTTCTTTTCCAGGTTCTCGTATAAATTAGAATTGTCTATAGAAATGGCTATTTGGCCGGAAATCAGTCTCAGTAGATCAAGCCGATGGGTTGTAAAGGCATTTGTAGCAAGGTTGTTTTCTAAATACAGGATACCGCTGAGATTTCCTTTACTGATTACGGGCATACATAAAATAGACTTAGGATGATTTTTTGCGATGTAGGGATCGTTTAAGAACTGGTCGTTCTCACTGGCATTGTCCAGCACAAGATTGCTTTCTGTCCTTATCACAAAATGAACGATGCTTTTAGACAGGTCGTCGAAATTATTAACGGGTATATCCTGCAATACACCAATTGATCCATCAACACTTTTATGCGCCTTTACTAAAAAAGTATTCGATTCCTTCAGGAGTATAGTGCCTTTTTGGGCGCCTGCATTTTCAATGGCTATATTCAGGAGTGTGCGAAGCAGATTTTCGATTTTTACTTCTCCGGACAGCGCAGTTGACGCTTTTAAAACTGTTTGAATATCCAGCTCTACCATCATATCCTGCGTAGATGTTATGAGGCTTCCAGTTGTGGCTCGCGTATATTCCATACCTCTCTGACCGTAGAGTAAATGAGGGTATTTTTGTTCCAATTGTCTCACTTTGGCCATTGCTCCCCAAAGATGGTACTGGTTGCGGCTTTCAGTCATAGAAGCTTTAGCCAGTTTCATATTGTTGTTTCGGAAGAAATATAATGCCGCAAGTTCATTTGCCAGCGCCTCTTCGTGTATAAATTCACCTGCATGCGCATGGTCCACCGCTTTTTCATATCCTTCAGCAGCTTCTTTTGCACCTGAGAGACTTAATTTTTCCGCTTCGATCAGTTCAAGTTTATGCAAAAAATTGTCGGGTGAATTTGTTGCCCATTTTTGAAACATTTCCACCAGTGCATTTAGTCTCCCTGGTATTTCACCTCCGTTTTCGCGGCAAATGGCGATAATGGCTAACGCTTCAAAGAAGAACTCTTCAGGTGAATAGTTTACCCCCAAAGAAGAAAAATTTACAGGTTTGGCAAGTTGTGCCATTTCGACAACTTTGCTGTATAAGCCCGAATGGAAATATAACTTCTCCTTGGCAATATAGTACGTATGGATGGGTATCAGGAAAGTTGAAGCTCTCAGCGTTTCCACGTATTCATCTTCCCTGAAAGTTGAATCGGATAAACTATGCATGCTGTCGGTCTGGCCACTCAGTGCACGTGCCATTTGCTTTTCTATGATAACCGAAGCGCCTAAATTGTGCCTCGTTCTAGTAAAGTAATCTTCGAAGCTGTTGCATTCTTCTATCACTTCGTTCAATGGCTTCCCGAGCAAAAAAAGGCACCAGCAAAAGTGATAAGCGTTCGTACCAGCATAAGTCAGATCACCGGTTTCGTTTCCAATCAGAAAACCTTCTTTTGCCATTGGCAGGTTATGCTTATAATGTCGTTTCCAATGAGAGTTCATCTGGCCAAAGACGACAGATATCTTGCTTTTGTTTGCAACGTTATTATACTTCTCATTCAGGCGCCGGCCTAATTCACCATAGGCGTAGCCTGAATCATAATCGCCTAAACCTGACCCTAAAATCAGGCCGTAGGCACAATATACTACGTCGGAGAAATCCGAATTGCCATAAGTAATCGAAATACCTATTTCTTTTAGGATAATCCAGATCCATAGATTCTGATCGGTATAATATGCCGGGGTGGCGTAATTGAAAAAAATAATGAAGATGGTATATTGATCTTTGTCTGAAAGTTGAGGCAGATCAAAAAAATCTGCTATAGGTCTGCCTGCTTTTAGCGTCTCAAGCTGGGCAAACGAATCCTGCAGGATATCACCTGTTACTTCATCCGGTACGGTGATATCAAATAATGCAAGGCCATCCTTACACGCGTCTTTAGACGCCGGAAAATTACTGATCATGAGGTACATTATACTCTTTGAAATGTACACGTTTGCTTTATCAAGCCGTTCTTTTCCGTTTTCAAGAAGTAATTCAAGCAGGCTTTCTGCTTTTTCTATTTCCCCGCTCAGGTAAGATACCTCGGCAAGTTCAAGGTGGATCAAAAAAGAAAGTTCGTAGTCGGTCGTAAAGCTTTCCGCCCCTAATAACAGTACAGCTTTATCATAGAATTTTACAGCGGAAGAATAAGCGGCGGAAGCTTTTGCTTTTCTGCCGGCCTTGTGATTAAGTCTCCCGTACCTTAATCGTTCTTCCTTGTCACTTACCAACTGAACGCCCTGATTGATGTGATTCAGGATATCGAAAAGCGCATCATCCGGCTCAATATCCCCATTATCGGACAAAAGATTTTTGCCGATCTCCAAATGTATAGGTGCTTTATCCTCCGGTGGTATTAATGAATAAGCAGCCTGCTGTATCCTGTCGTGTAAAAAACCGTACCTGGCATTGTTGGCCGATACCGGAAGGCTTGCATAGCCATCATTTCCAAAGATCTTATAATTTTCATCCAACGGGACGATCAGCCCCAGTTCCAGGCCGGGCCACAATAACTTCCCAACTTCGTGCGCATCAGTTTCAGATACGGTGACCAGTGTACGGAGGTCGAATTCGTTTCCTATACATGATGCAAGTTTAATGATCTTCTGTGTTTCCCGGGGAAGCCGGAGTATGTTCGAAGTCATTAATTCGACAACGTTATCTGTGATATTTTCGTTTCTTATGGCATCAAGATTCCATATCCATTCCTGGGTTTCACTTGAGAAAGCAATCCTGCCATCGTTGTATAGTTTATACATAAACTGCGAAACAAAAAACGGATTGCCTGCTGTTTTTTTGTATACCAGTTCACTAAGTTTTTCTGTTTCTGCGTGAGTGCTTTCTATGGAATCTTTTACGAGTTGACTGACTTCTTCGAATTTCAAAGGCTTAAGCCGGAGCGTTGTTATAACACCGTTGTTTTTTTCAATATTTTCCAGAGACTGTTTAAGCGCATGTTTGTGGTCAATTTCATTGTCTCTGTAAGCGCCCAGCAAAAATATGTGATGATTCTGAGCCTGTAACATCAGCTGTTCAATGAAATTGAGGCTGGCAACATCGGCCCATTGGAGGTCATCCATAAAAAGAACCAAAGGGTGTTCTTTTTGTGCAAATACTTTGATAAAATTAAGAAGCGCGCCGTTAAACCTGTTGTTAGCTTCTGAAGCGAGCATTTCCTGAACAGCGGCCTGCTCTCCAATGATATGCTTTACAGACGGAATGACATCGATGATTAATTGCCCGTTTATTCCTACTGCCTTCAGGAGCTTTTCTTTCCAAACCTTTAAATTGTCTTCCGTTTCCGTCAGTGTCTGATCGACTATAAATTGAAAAGCCTGGATAAATGCAAAGTATGGGATATTGCGATGATATTGATTGAACTTGCCACTCGCAAAAAAGCCCTGTTTAACAGAGATCGGACGTAATATTTCGTTGATCAGGCTTGTCTTTCCCACGCCTGAATATCCGGCAACAAGCAGCATCCGTGTTTCTCCCTTTCGAACTTCTTCAAATTCGGCCAACAGCTTTTCTGTCTCCTCTTTCCGCCCATACAATTTTTGCCTTATCGTAAACGTGAGCACATGATCGTTAAGGCCGGGTATAAATGTGTGTTTAGCGTTTGCGCTTTCTAAAAATTTGGAGCATTTCAGCAGGTCTTCTTTTACGCCGAAAGCCGAATTATATCTTTCATCTGCATTCTTAGCCAACATTTTTCCAATAATCAGATCAAGCGGGTAAGGTAATCTGTCGAGATCCGGTTCCTGCGCAATATGATAATGTATGATCTCAAGCGGATCGTCGCTTATAAATGGATACGCTCCGGTAAGCATATGGTAGAAGGTGATGCCTAATGAATAGATATCAGACCGGTAGTCTACTTTCCGGTTCATTCTTCCTGTTTGTTCAGGGGAAATATGCGTTATTGTGCCTCTGATTAGATGCGGATGTTCAAAAGATTTATGCTCATAATTCAGCATCGATGACATTCCGAAATCAATAATCTTTAGTTCTCCTGATGACCGGTTTACCAATACATTTCTCCCGGTAATGTCTTTATGTGTGATGTGATTTAAGTGAATGTTGCCGATAATGCCGGAAAGTGGAATAGACAACTTTAGAAAGGCAGGAACATCCACTCCGTTTCGAACCAGTTCTTCCAGATCTTCCCCCTCAAAATATTCCATAACCAGAGCCGGACATCCGCAGTATTTAGTCTGGCCAAGAATTTTACGAACGTTCGGAATGCTCAGTTTTTTCGTGATATTAAATTCATTATTAAATTGTGCAATCTGGGCACTGGCAGGCAAAGGGGTATTGAGCACCTTGAGGATTATTTCCTCTCCACCTCGGGGTGTCGATATATAAACACTGAAGTCAGTTCCGTGATGAAGTAATCGCTGAGTCGCAAACTGTTCCTCAAGTACCATATTTAAAGGATTATAAGATTAACTTTCGGTATCTTTTCTTTAGGGTGTACCGGGCCAGGGGAAATATCAATTTGTGAACAGACGTAAACTGGTGAGTTTTGTATAAAAAGTCTATAGGATCGGCTCTCCTGTTTGCATATTTCAGCATACCGGCGTATCCAAATTTACCGATTTTTTCGTATAGATAACGGATAACCAGGCTTGCCTTGAGCTTAGGTTGAAAATGCGAGAATGCCAACGACGCATAATCTAGGCCATTTGTAATGCTTGTAGCTGCCAGGTAGCCCGAGTAAATTGCCGAGCGAATACCGAAACCCCACAATAAGTCCTGTAATCCGGCCGCTTCCCCGACAAATAGCTGATTGTTTATGTTCAGATTGCATTCAAGAGAAAAGCTTCCTATACCTCCCACCTTTTTGGGGTTTTTGATGTCGAGTTCAACACATTGTTCTAATAACGACAATGTTTTTTGCAAACAACTTTCCGCAAGGTAGAAATGGCTAAAGAGAACCGTACAGATACATCCGTATCCATCTGCAACCAGCAGGTAGGAATAACCTTTAATTGCGGCATCGTCATTTACGATAGCTATTGCCATATCCGGCATGTTCGTCTCAAACCGTATTCCTTTGTCGATAGCAAATATTTCCCTGGATGAAGGGCCTATGGCTATAATGTCCATGCCTGCAGGATCCGCGTTCTGATTAAACAATATGCTGACGCCTCGTTCAAGGGCCTGCTTTTTTAAGCCCTGATCGAGACTGTCTTTCATTGTGCCTCTTTTCACCAGATAGCATAAGGGCTTTGCAAAATCAAAATCAGATGTCAGGCCTCTGCCATCTAATGCCTTTAGCGAAGAGAGGCTTTTATAATAAAAATCGGGGCGGATATTGACAGTACTTAACCAATCCAATACATTTCCTTTTTCAGAATAATTCTCCAGGCCCTGAAGGTCGCCAAAAAACCTTGCCCCCGCATCACCTTTTCTTTCATACACTTCTACTTTATGTCCGGAGGCTGATAAATTTATTGCGGCACTAAGCCCTGATATTCCTGCGCCAAGTATTTTGATTTTTGAACTCACGTTTGATTGGGGCTAACTTTTTTTTACGGTTAATTGGTACTCGGAAAAATTCTTCTGCCAAGAGACTTTAAATTTCAGTAGGCTTGGTTTCTGGCGTCAATACGGTTTACAGGATGCTTTATGCGCTGGCAGCAAGAGACACGTTAATCACATGTAAATCATCCCAGGTAAGTTCAACATCACAGGTAAACCCCAATGCAAAGTCTTATATGCTCGCGGCTAAAGATCAATCATTATTGGTTTGGTTTTTAATCCATAGCTTTTCCGTACTGCCGTTGCACACATAAGGCCGGATATTACCGCCGCCTCTACACAGCCCATATTTATGTCGCAATCGATCCAGTCTCCGGTCAGAAATAAATTATCATAACCGGTTTCATCCGTTTTTAACCGGAAGCCCTCACTGCCCGGAAGCGACAGCGTGTACCTTTCTGAGGGGTCGATATTAGCTCTGAAAAATTGTTTTTCAAGTTTTTTTATTCCGCCGCTTTCCTGCTGATCATCATGTTTTTTATGTGGATCTACCAATAACCGGAAATCTACTCCCTGCTCATTTTCAGGATTTACGCCCTTAGGCCAGAAAAAGCCTGCATTATTGCTTAGCCACTGTACGGCCATATCGTAAACACGTTGGTTTTGCTTTCGTGGAAAATCGGGGTCATTTTCAGGGATGTAATCAGCGTCAAGTAAGTTGCCGCAATAATATACAAGAAAGGCGGGTTTATTATGCGGCGGCCAATTTTCAAGATTTATCAGGTTAGTAAAATCTATCCACGAATTAAGCGGATTGGTATAGGTATCCGTTATAGGTTCATCTCCCTCCTCCATCCCCCATTTGGTTACATCCATCCCCAGCTCTTTTAAAGATGGTTTAAACCAAAGCTGAACCGCCTGGGTTTGAACTGTCGCAACGTTTTTCACCATGTTGTTCCACGCTGAATTGTTGTCAATAATTTCCGAACAGATGTCGCTTAATGCTGCGACAGGAATTCCGCAAATGACCTGGTCAAAATCTTCCCCGGCAATAAGCTGATATGGTTCGCCCTTCCACGCCGACCAGTTTGATTCAAGGTTAACATTATGGCCCGTTTCCCGCATATGATGGTACAAATCCCGCTGGTTCTCTTCTATTTGTTCCATATCGGGGTGGGATGGCCATGTATGTACCCTATGCACCTCAATGAACGGATCGTATTTATCAGCACCTTTTGTGACTGTCATTTGGCTTTCCATCGTAATCTTCTCAATTACGCCGTTGCCCGCATGATGTATCTTTTTTACTTTTTGAAAAAACCGGAATTTTACACCTCTTGATTGCAGTACCTGGAATACAGGGCTGACGGCCACATCAGCCGTTGCCGAGGAGAACTTATACATTACTGCACCTTTATATCCCAGTACAATAAGCATTGCACCACGCAGGGCGGTACCTGCTGCAATGGAGCCTTGCACCGAGGTGTCGCCACGCTCGTAGGCAAAAACAAGGGTATAGACATCCCGGACCGGGGCACAATATATTACTTCATCTGAAGCATTGTTATTTTTAAGCCACTGGCGATAGTCGAGATGGTTGATGACTTTAAAATTGAAACTATTGGTGCGATGATCATAGACTTTATCCTTAAATATGCCCTGCAGGTTTATAATTCCTAACTGGGCCCATACGACAAAGTCATAGATGACCCCGTCCTGCCTTTTCAGATACTTTAAGGCCTGCTGCAATTCTTTAAAAAAATCCTCAAGTGATTGAAGCATTTTTTCAATAGTGGCAATGTCTGTATCCGATCTGCTATCCCTGTTGGATTTTATGATATGTAAGTGTCTGCGTGCATGATGTAAATGAGTAAAATCAGGTTTTCGAGGCCGTGTAACGCTGTTGGGAGCACGGTCGCGAGGGGAATGATTTCTGAAAAATAACGACATTACCCCTTTAACTGCTGAGCCAAGACATCCATGATTGAGCTTATCAAATTGCTCCTCCAGTTTAAATATCTGATCAATAAGGTTTAGCAGATGTGCCATGTGGTCAGGTTCAGGCCCAATACCCGGAACAAGATCGTTTTCCGGAAATTTTATCGTAAAATTTGTCCATTTTCCCAGCACCGTGGAATATTGGGGCAGCATGATAGAACTATGCTTTTTAAAAGCATCGGTCCAATCCTGAAAAGGGCTATCGGGGGCAAGGTTTTTTTCTTTCCTTTCTTTATAGGTGTCCTGGAGTACCCGGAAGGCATTATTATAGAACCCCAAAAAAATATGAATGCCGTGTTCTTCTATCCTGTTATTCGGCCCTCTCCCGATTGCCAGCTTTCCACCTAGCCGCCATCCCATCTGGTAAACGGTAATTTCATAATCATCCTGCCACGACGGGTAATTCGTTAATTCGAAAACTGCACTTAATGAGCTCATTCCTCCACCTAAAACAGCTATCTTTTTTTTCGTTTTTGCATCCATAACAAAGTTTATATTTTGATCATATTGATTTTAAACCGGTTGAAGCCTGGTGAGGCGCCAGTTATACTCCATCTGAAAAGAGCCTAACGGAGAATGATTGATGCTGTCGAGCCTTAAATGCCGGTTATCTAAGCCCTTAAGAAAATTTTTGGTGTTACATTCCCCTTCTATTGGTTGGATAGTGCTCAATACCAATTCCTCGATTACGTAATCAGTGGTGCGGAATCCCTGTAAAGGCGAGTGTACAATTAATGGCTGCGTGAGCATAGGTTTAACAGACAGGAAATTTTCAGAATCGAATCCGGCTACAGCCGGTCCATCGTGTTTCCACGAGGCCTTGAAATGAATTTTCCCGGGATTAAAGAAACGGGCAGTTGTGAAAAGTGTGTTTCCTGTAGTAGAACTGCTGGTGGTAACATTTGCATATTTTTTGGGTAAGCTAAATAAGATAGAACCGCCCAGAGTTGCTAAGATGCTGTTTAGATAAAGAACCGGGGAATATGCAAAGGTGGTAGCATCAACGCCTTGTTGCATTTGAACGTAGGGAATACCACATGCGAATTCAGAATAGTTTAATGTAAACCCGGGAAATATGGTAGTGACATTTTTTTGAGTCAGATTAAAAGCCAGGTAGACCGGGTGATAGCCAGAGGTGGTGACTTTCTGATCAGCAAGAACCAGTCCCCGGGGAAGTATATCCTGAAGAATATTTTCTTCTATGGCTATGAAGGAAATGATGGAGTTTGCCCTGCCGGAAATTGATCCGTTCCAGTGAGGCCAGAAAAAAGAATTCTTTTGCAAGTTTTTTACTAATGTAATGTTTAAGAATGTAAATTCAAAAGGATTGAACGATTTCGCCAGAAATTCTGTTCCGTCGATTTTTAAATGATATTTCACCTTGCTGAAACTAAGGAAGAATTTAATTTAATAATAATTTATTATTGTCCGGAGAAAGCCGGCAAATCGCGCCGAAGGTTTACCAGAGGCCAACTTTGGCATATTCCCTCCGGCACGGGGAGGGTGGGTAGAGGTTCCGGATCTAATGAATGAAATAAACAGGGCGTCTTTATCAACGATAGCTAACTTAATCATCATTTACATCTTATTTTTATGTAGCGGGGTTATTGAATTTGCGTCTCCATCGCAGAGCCTGTCTCCGGACTAGCTCGGCTTTGGGTATAAGAAGGATGATAAATGCTGACCTGAGACACATTAATTTTCACTCCTTAGTACATGTATTATAAATTACTGCTGCTTCTTAATGTTAAGCCCCATGAATCAACTCTGGTAAGAAAACTTTTCACGATCCAGTTCTTTCTTGGTGTGGCTACCGCTATATTATTTACCTCGTCACTTACGATATTCTTAACACGCTACGAGATCAAAGCCCTACCGGTCTCGTTTATACTTTCCGGTTGTTTGTTGCTTTTCTTCAATGCAGTTTATAGCTACCTCGATGAGCGTATGACTTCTCCCACGCTTTTAAAGATCGTTATTGCCTTTTGTGCCGCTTTGGTATTGTGCTTCTGGATTTTACTGAACTTTTTTCCTTTTAAAGAACTGCCCCTGATTCTTTCCGGCTTTTATATGCTGATCTATATGATTGTAGGATACGCCTTCTGGGGAATGGCATCCATCATATTTAATGTGAGGGAAAGCAGGAGGCTTTTTTCTATTGTAGGCGCAGGTGATATTCCTGCAAAAATGTTAGGATATTTTTCTGTACCCGCGCTCGTTCCTGTCGTAGGTGTACACAACCTGCTTTTGATTTCAATAATTTGCTTTGTTATTGCATTTCTCCTCCTGACGGCTTTTCAATCTCAGGGTTTCCTCGTGGAAGATGATCCTAATGCTTCTTTCCGTACGTCTGGTAATGATACTGAACATGACGGTAGTGGTTCAGGCTTTATCCGGAAGTTTTTAAGCAATCGCCTTGTTCTTTGTATCGCATTGCTGTCCCTGATATCGTATATCGTATTTGCGCTGATAGACTTTACTTTCTTAAGTGACATCAAAGCCAGGTATATGCAGGAAAGTCAAATGGCCACTTTTATCGCGATTTTTTTCGCGGCAGGCCGGCTGCTGGCGATAGTCGTTAAACTACTCTTTAGCAGCCGCATGATATCTAAATTGGGGCTTTCAAATGCATTACTCGTTACGCCGGTGCTGCTTATAGTTATTAACCTTGTAATTATCGCTTTCGGCAGGGATTTAACGTCGCACCTTTACCTGTTTGGATTAATGGTATTGCTTACAGAAATATTAAGGTCAACACTGCAGGAACCGGTGTTCTTTATTTTGTTTCAGCCGTTGAAACCTCATGACCGTTTGCGCGGCCACCTTATTGCAAAAGGGCATACATTGCCTTTTGCGCTGCTTCCGGTAGGGATATTTTTAGTGCTGTATTTCAAGGACAACAATGCGGTGCCTATCGAACAGCTTGCAAAATTTTTAGTTGTGTTACTGGCAGGCTGGATTGCTGCAGTATTTCTGATAAAAAAAGAGTACCTGAAAACGCTGATACGTACGCTGAAAAAGGGATATTTCAGGGGTACCGAGCTTTTCTTAAACGATGATGCCGTGATCAGCCTTCTTATAAAGAAAACAGAAAGTAAAAAGCCCCTTGAAGTTGTCCATTCCCTGCATCTTCTTGAAAGATCCGGCTTTCCCGACATTTATAAAATATTGATCAGGAGTTTAAGCAATCCCGTTCCTGAAATAAGAGAGTACGTTCTGCTCAGAATTATTGCAAATAACATGACAAGCAGCCTGCCTGTTATCAGGCGGCAGCTTGAGGGTACATTTGATGCGGGCCAAAGGTCCAAATTGATCAAAGCCTGTTATTTCCTCGACAGGGAATTAAAGGGTGAAACGCTTCTTCAGTCGTTAGACTACTACGACAGAAAGGCTGCAATGGAAGGCCTTCTGCTGCGTAAAGATGCTGCGTCTGAGCAGTTGGTTATCGATCACCTGACTGTGCTTGCCTCAGGAAATTTGCAGGATAAAATACTTGTGCTTGACGTAATCATGGAGTGTCAGTGCGAAAATTATTCAGGCATTTTAAGGGTGTTGCTCAATGATTCAGATCCCGCAGTTTATGCCAAAGCAATTGAATGTGCCGGTAAAACCAGAAGTTTTGAATTATTTCTGCTTGCAGCCGAGGTTGCGGTTGCCCGGCGTGCGTTTCACTCATTTAAGATGTGCCTGAGGTATTATGGCGATGATGTTTTTTCAGAAGAAACGTGGCCGCGTCCCTTTTTGCAAAAATCACTTCTGCGTACGATTATTAAAACAACGGGTAGTATAAAAGGGGAGCATTCAACAAGATTACTGCTGCAACTGCTCCGGGACAGAAGCAGGTACTCAGTTGAAATTATTGAAGCTATCTGGTTGAAAAGATCAAAGTTGGACCAGGAAGCTTTAGCCTTGCTGGAACAATGGTTTAACGAAAAAGCCGAACAAAGTAAAATCAAGGTTCAGTGTTATTACGAAATGTATAACAGGAAGGACCTTCGCCTGCTGCAGCAGGCGGTTGTTATGGATCTACGGAAGGATATGGAATTGTTGCTCAAAGTTTCGGCCTTGTTGTTCGACAGGGAAAAAGTGGACCGGGTAATCGAATTATTGAAGGCGGGCAAAATGGATAAAATCTCCAATGCGATAGAAATATTGGAGCTTACCATTCCTAAAAGATACTTCAGCCAGATTAATATCCTTATTGAGCTGGTAGATGAAATTACACAGAACAAAGCCCTGATCGCAAACCCATCAGCATTGGAAGCAGGTAAGATCATCGATAAAGTAATAAATAATCCGGGGGCAAATTTTAGTGAGTGGACAAAATCGATTGCATGCTATACTTTACCTAAATTGCCGAGGTATGACCGCTCTCTTGCTTTGTTGGATGTTAAGGTTTCAAAGGAAGATTACCTTTTTAATGAGACAAGAGATTATGTACTGACCATGTTAAAATAGTAAAGATGCTGTTGATCGAGAAGGTTTTGATTTTACGGACATCTGAGATTTTCCGGAACACTCCTGAAAGTGATCTGGTGGAATTAGCGTCAATACTGGAGGAGGTTTATCTTGGAGCCGGTAAGGCTATCTTTCTGAAAGGCGACCCGGGAAATTGCATGTATTTTATTTTTAGCGGCAAAATACGGATTCATGACGGAGAACACACGCTCGCGGTATTAGGAGAGAACGAAATAGTAGGGGAGTTATCCGTGCTGGATACAGAAAGCAGGTCGGCAAGCGCAACCACTTCGGAAGAATGTATACTTTTAAAACTTGATCAGGAACCCTTTTACGAGATCATGATGAACAACGTGGATATACTAAAAGGGATATTAAAAACGCTTTGCAAACGCCTAAGGGTAAGTAATCTGAAAAGTGTCACAATGGCCAATAAGGAGGCTTAAGCTAATTTTGCTTTTATTGCCTCTAAATGGATCTGTTTTTGCCGTTGCCTTCGCTGTCTTGAACTGGCAGTAAAATAGTAATGGTCTTCAAGAAAACGCACCTGCAATAAGTTCCACTCCCTATAGTTTGAGACTATTTTCTGATCCAGGAATTCTTTATATAATCTCTCACCTATAATCCAGAAATCTGTCCTCCCCAGATAATCCAGATCGGCGTCGCATATAATCTCGTCAAGCGTATTTCGGGGTCGCTGCGGTACTTTTGTGGCCATGATCATTCCACATACCATTTCAATCATGCTGTCGCCGAAACCAAAACTCTTCAATTCTTCCGTTGCTATTGAGCAACTGACATCTTCGTGACCCCGATAAATATTCACGAAACCAACATCATGATACAGCGCGCTGACTTTTAAAAGAAATATTTCCTCTGCGCCGTCAATGCCTTCCAGTGCAGCAATGTCGATTGCATGCGTTAAAACGTCTAACGTGTGTGCTACGTTATGGTAAGTTAATTCAGGTGACAATCCTTTCTCCAGTTTTTCTAAAATATGACTTTGAATTTCCTCAATCGAATTCATTGACTATAAGTTGATAATTGATCCTGTTTCTTAGAAACATGATGTTTACGATCTTAAACCTCTGCTTTTATCTTCCTGGTGCAACGTTGATTCGATCTGAAAATATTCATCGAACTGACTGAATCTACAGACCACAGGTTTGTCTTTCCGGCGTTTCTTTACATATGGCATCCGCTCACCCACAGCGTTTTTCCGGGTTACACATTGTGCAAAATACACAATTATTTATTTGTAAAATTTCATAGCTAAAATCACACCGGTAAGAATTCAATTGATTTGGCAGAGATTTACAAAAGAGACGGCACCGGTAGGAGCCCCGTGTTTATAGCAATAAAATTAATTTAGTTCTTCGGCTCCGTAGGTGCCGCGTAAACATTCACGATGCCGGTACGGATCCTAACCTTAGAGGAATGGTATGCTATAGACACGAGCCCCTCTGGGCCTGTTCTGAACGTCGATTAACAGGCGGGCACTACCCGGGTAAGAAATTCAATTGATCAGGTGCGATTTACAACAGGGACGGCCCCCAGGAGCAGCGATATGGATTGATTCTTCGTAGCCGCGGAAACTTACACGTGGCTCCGATAGGAGCCATTATTCTTTTGAATTTTTTTTGCCAATGTAATTTGCCGCGAAAGAATAATATTACGGTGCGCTGCACCATTGTATTTAAGACCGTAAATTCATAAAGGGTTGAACGATTCCGGGAAATTGGTGAGGAAGATTTCATGCACGCATTTCTCATCACGTTCATCTTAATTTTTCAAATGCTGACGTGATCTGTTACCGTTCACTTAAAACCATTCCTATGAAAGTGGTTCAGGGGGAGGCGTGCCCGCTGGTTTGGAACGATCTTCCGGAAGTGGTATAAATTCGTGATTGTCTGCGGGCGGAAGTACAATCCGGCCTTCTTTCCAGTCAGCCTTAGCCTGCTCTATCCGGTCCTTTCGTGAAGAGACAAAATTCCACCAGATGAATCTTTGTCCGAGGGGTTCACCTCCCAACAGCATAAGGGTCGTATTTTCTTTTGCGATAATCACCGGGTCTACCCCTCTGGTAAACACCAGCATTTGTCCAGCGGCATACGTATGCCCTGTTAATTCCACACTTCCTTTGGCTATATAAATGCCACGTTCCGTATGTTCTTTCGGTAGTCCGAACCTTGCCCCCCGGTCAAGTAAAACATGCAGGTAAAATAAGGGTGAGTGTGTACTTACACCATTTACAAGCCCGTACGCATCTCCGGCGATCAATCTCATCCAAACACCCTTTTCGGTGAAGATTGGTAGCTCTTCGGATGTGTAATTTGCAAAGGAAGGCGGCGCTTCTTCATCTTTCTCCGGCAAAGCTACCCAGGTTTGAATCATTTCCAAAGTTCCACCCGCAAGCGCCGCGGGGTCTTCAAACCGCTCCGAGTGGGCAATGCCTCTGCCGGCGGTCATCCAGTTCACTTCGCCGGGGCGAATGACCTGCTGAACGCCAAGGCTGTCGCGGTGGGTAACCTGTCCGCCAAACAAATAACTGACTGTTGATAACCCGATATGAGGGTGGGGCAGCACATCCATAGAAGTAGCTGATTGCGGCGGTATCTCAACCGGCCCCGCATGATCCATAAAGATGAAAGGGCCCACCATTCTGCGCAACCTGAACGGAAGAATTCTGCGCACCTCCAGTCCATGGCCTAAGGATGCCTGGCGCGCTTCTATGACAATGTCAAGCATGGTAAGTTTTTATTGCGATGCTGTATAAAGGTACTTAGCGGATTGACAGCAGAAGGGGTAAGGCTATTCCTCTTTACACGTTCCTTTCATTTGCCTGCACACAGGAAAGAAGATGAAAATCCTGGCTTCTTATTTCGTTGGAATCCTTAAACCGGAGATACCTGAGAAAACCTCCGGTTGAAAGTAACCAGGCGCCTGTGCTCCTGAAATTTATCCTGTTTTATTTTCGTAACCTCCCTCCGCATCGTAAAGAACAAGTACCCAGTCCTGCCCATAGCCTGAAGATGAAGGTTTGAATAATTTATTGCCCGTGTTGCCTACTGCATCAATAAATATTTTTTTACCGGTTCGTGGATCGTACCAGTATCCTTTGAGCAGCTTTCCTTTAATTTTTCCCATAACAACCGTAAAGGGCTTGCCCGCGGTTGTATACACAAAAAGGTAGTTTGTTCCCCTGGTTGCCTGAACCCTTTCGGCCGGCACATAATTGCCTTCTATCACCAAAGACTGATCAGGCACCCTTTCGATCATTGGAAAAGCCTCCATTAAATTGCGGACAAATTTCATTTGAGCAGCCCCTGGAAGTTCCAAAGCGTCATTCCAGGAAAGGTGAGGCCCATTCACCGGTTTGTGTTTCGAAGCATACATCTGCCACACGTCGTGGCAACCATAGGTGTGCCCGAAAGCGCCGGCAAAAAGCGCAAGATATGCTGCCCTCCTTACATCGTGCGCGTTTGACGTGCCAAGGTCTTTTGCGTTAAAACAAACGGGATGGTCTTCGTAAATGGGTTCAGCGTCAATTACCGGCCTCGCGGGTTGCATATTATACACCTTTTGTATCAGGTCGTATACATCGCTGTTCCTGCAGTGACCTGTTTGAAACATGTTAAAGGAAAACCATTCGTCCTGATGAAACCATTGGGCGGAGCCAAGCGGTGTGGGCTGCGGATGATAACTGATGATAGCTTTATCGCCGGTTGCTTTCATAATAGCTTTTCCCATCGATCGCCAGATGGCTACGTCTGAATCATTGCGGGGGAGGCGGTCTCCACCCAACACCCAGATTATATTCTTCCTGTTTTTATACCGGTTGGCGATCCATTGTCCGTATACGGCGGCTGTATTCTCCGTGAAAATTTCCGGCCCTATTCCCCAGCGATGTTTATAAACCTTGTCACCCCAGGTGGGCAACATCGCAATGGCGATATGATAAGACGCAGCTTTGTCCACTATATAATCCACGTGCTCAAAATATTTTTCATTGGGCGTTGCAGGATTGTCGTTTAACAAAGGCAGATCGCCGTTTGCATTGGGTGCATGCAGTCCGTCAAGTTCAGCAAGCACAACTGCCTGCACAACGGTAAACCCCTGTTCACTTCGCGTCCTAAGGTACCTGTCAGCTTCCTCGCGATTCAACCGGTGAAACAGTTCCCAGCCAGTATCGGCAAGCCAGAAAAATGGTTTGCCATCCTGTAACAGATACCTTTTATTGCTGCTGATGCTGAATTGCGCAAAGCAACCGAGCGAAATTACTGACAGGAAAAAAAATGAGATCGTTCTTTGCATTGCTTAATTTTAAACAGGAAAGTAATTTAGAAAACCCTCCTTCATATTGGTTCTTCAATCGTTCACTCATGCAGGTTGCCAATGTATGATTATAAATTGAAAAAACCATCAGCGGCCATACGCTAAAAAGCATGATGGAAATTCCGGCAGTAAGCTATTGCCATTGTGTTGCCCGGATAAATAAACAATCGTAAAGATTGCCCGTCCAAACGGTTTATGTTTACTTTGCCATAATCATGCGTTTACGTAAAAGTATTAGGGAGAAGATTTTGACGTGATCCGATATCTTAAGGACGGAATAAAAAGGATGGAAAAAAGCTTCACCTTTTTTTTCAATCAGGAGTAATCCTGCTTCCGGCAAATAAATTTGGCGGAAAAAAGTTTGGTTAAGCGTAACGCTAAAAAAAATTTAATAATTTTCTTTCGGATTGTTTATCCTTATTTCAAAAATATAAAAGCTATATGAAGCACATCTTTTCAATTAAACATGCGGGCTTTGTAACGGCCGCTGTTCTTGCCATCAATAATGTAAACGCGCAAACTCCAAAGCCGCCGCCAATGGTGCCTGAAATGACTGAATTCTGGGAGCCGGAAGTAGCGGTGATAACCCCAGGCAAAACAATGCCCAACGCCGCTATCACCGCCCCTTCAGACGCCATTGTTCTTTTTGACGGCAGGGATTTGTCTCAATGGAATAACAAGGACGGCGGGGCTGCGATGTGGGAGGTAAAAAATGGTGTATTCACGGTTAAAAAAGGTACCGGGGATATCAGCACTAAACAGCAGTTTAACGATTTTCAGCTTCACATCGAATGGCAGATCCCAACCAACATTACCGGCAAAAGCCAGGCACGCGGCAACAGCGGCATTTTTTTACAGGGAAAGTACGAGCTGCAGGTACTTGACAATTATAATAACCGCACCTACGCCAACGGCCAGGCAGGGAGTATATACAAGCAAAGCCGTCCGTTGAAAAACGCTATGCGCCCTCCCGGCGAATGGAATGTGTATGATGTGATCTATACAGCCCCCCGTTTTAAAGAAGACAGCTCCTTATTTACACCGGCGCGCGTTACTGTATTGCATAATGGTGTGCTTGTTCAAAACAACACCACCCTCACCGGTAGTACCCCCTACATTGGCCTGCCGCAATACACCTTTCATGGCAAAGGCCCCATCAAACTGCAGGACCATGGCGACCCAAGCCCGCCGATCAGCTACCGCAACATCTGGATACGGGAATTGTGAGTAAACAATAATGACTTTAATTTTTAAATCAGGCAGATGCCTGATTTTTTTTATAGCTGTGAAGCCTGCTTTTTAAAATCACGGAATATCATTCATGCACTAGGTAAGTGCGTGACCCTGTTATTGGCATCTGTAATAACCTGGTTTCAACCCGCGGACCAGGATTACCATCACGGGAGGGTGATGCTTAAATCCCGCATCTTTCAGCATCCTGCAAATGCGCGTCAGGCAGCTTTTTAAAAGGTACAAATCTGAGTTACCAGGAATCTACACCAAAAATATATTTGGTGGTTTCATCAAATTTTACAAATTTTATTATGTAGTATTATTATTCAATAATATTGAATTAATTAAACGATTGCTTTATGAGTTGCTATCCCGTCTTCAGGACTTTTGTCTTGTTTTCATTTTTAGTAGTGGTATCTGCAAATGTTATTGCTCAGAAAACACTTTCAGGTAAAGTAACCGGAGAAGCAAGACAGGCGCTTGCCGGTGTTACCATAACCGAAAAAGGAACGGCCAATGCTGCTGTTTCAAAAGATGATGGAAGTTTTTCCATAAGGCTTACGAGTTCCTCACCGATACTGGTTTTAACCAACGTTGGTTTTGCACCGAGGGAAGTTGCGGTGGGAAATCAAAATGAGATCAGTATCACCTTAACGGAAGAATCGCAGCAGTTGAATGACGTAGTAGTGGTTGGTTACGGTACCCGCACGAAAAAGGAACTGACGGGGGCCATATCGTCCGTTTCCGGTAAAGATATTCAGCAGGTGCCGGTTTCAGGGCTCGATCAGGCCCTGCAGGGGAAGGTGTCGGGTTTACAAATTTCAAGTACTTCAGGGGCGCCGGGAGGCAATACCAATATTTTGATCCGGGGTATTGGGTCTATTTCCGGCGGTAACGAACCACTTTTTGTGATCGATGGCTTTCCGGTCGCGAACGCCGGCGTTGGTAATCCGCTCAATACCATAAATCCGAACGACATAGAGTCCATCGATGTGCTGAAAGATGCTTCAGCTACGGCGATTTACGGGTCGCGGGGTTCTAACGGCGTAATTATTATAACAACAAGACGCGGCAAAGCCGGCAAGGCCCGCCTGGAGTTAGACGCTTATTCCGGTGTACAGCAGGTTGCCAAAAAGATTGAGATGATGAATGCGGCGGAATATGCCCAGTTTGTGGTTGATGGGCGTAACAATGGTTACCTGGATAATGTTCCCAACGGCAGGATTACCGATCCCGGTAGCCTGCGCCCTGCATCTTACCGCATTCCGGCGGAGTTACAGGATCCAACGGCTTTGGGAGAAGGCACCGACTGGCAGGACGCCATTTTCCGGAATGCCCCTATCAGCAACTACCAGCTATCGGCCTCCGGGGGCTCTGAAAATTTTAAATATGCGCTGTCGGGCGGTTACTTTCACCAGCAGGGGATCATTCTAAACACCAATTTGAAACGCTATAGCTTCAGGGCCAACCTCGACGGGAAGGTCTCGGAACGCCTGTCTGTTGGAGCATCTTTGGCGCCCAGCTATATCACTCAGAAAAACTTACCTGTTGCCGAGCATTATGGGTCGTTTGGCATTATCCAGTCAGCATTGTCCATGGCCCCGAATATTCCGGTTTACAGGGCAGATGGTTCCTATGGAAGCCTCATTCCGACACCGGAAGGGTATACCAATATTCAGAACCCGGTTAAAATTGCTAACGAATACAAAAATCCGCTTGCCCAATTCCGGATGTTAGCCAACGCATATGCAGAATATAGTATTATTCCCAGCCTAAAGTTCAGGACGACCGTGGGGGCCGATGTAAACTATTATAAAACACAGATATGGATACCTTCTACCCTGAGTGCCAGTGCCCCGGTTGGCCTGGCTTCAGCTTCAGCATCCCAAACCGAAAACATCAACTGGTTAACAGAAAATACTTTAACCTATAAAAGATCTGTCAAACAGCACACATTCGATTTATTAGGCGGTTTCACCGCTCAAAAAGCCATCAACGATGGAATCAGTGCGGGGGCTGCAAATTTTCCGGATAACCTGGTGGAAAACATCAATGGCGGCACCGTAAACAGCGGCTCGCAGAACATACAGGAATACACGATCTTATCGTGGCTTAGCCGGGTAAATTATTCTTTCAACGATAAATATTTGTTTACGGGTACCCTTCGCCGTGACGGTTCTTCGCGTTTTGGAGCTAATAACCGCTGGGGTACTTTTCCATCAGCGTCAGTCGGATGGCGGATATCCGAAGAACCTTTTATGAAAAGCATCCCGTTTGTTTCAGACCTGAAGATCCGTGCCAGTTATGGTTTAACAGGTAATAACAATATCGGTAACTACCGGGCTATCGGCCAGTTGTCCGATGCCAATTACGTGATCGGCGATGCCTTAACGCCGGGATTGGTACGCAGCTCATTTTCAAATGATCAATTGGGTTGGGAATCGATGAAGCAGATGGACTTTGGGATAGACCTGTCCTTGCTAAACTACCGTGTATCATTCACCGCTGATTATTATGAAAAGCGAAACACCGATATGCTATTTGTCATTTCGGTGCCTGGTGCAACGGGTCTCACCAGCGCAGTAGTGAATTTAGGGAAGGTTCAGAACCGGGGCGTCGAATTAGCAGTGACAACGCGTAACCTGGTGGGTGATTTCAAATGGAATACCAATTTCAATATTACCTTCAACCGGAACAAGGTGCTGGCTATGAGCACCGAAGGAGAGAAGATATTTGGCTCTACCGGCGGCCGGGGAAATACTCACGTAACTCAGGTTGGCTATCCTGTTGGCGTATTTTATGGTCGACGGCAACTGGGCATATTCCAGACTGCCAAAGAAGTAACCGATTATGCAAATGCAGCAGGCACAATCCTCCAGCCGTTCGCCAAAGCCGGCGATGTAAAGTGGAAGGACGTAGATGGGAATGGCGTTATCAACGACAACGACCGGGAGGTACTGGGAAGTCCGCACCCTGATTATTTCTTCGGCTTTAGCAATACCTTTTCGTACAGGAACATTAGTTTAGATATCACCGCCAATGGAATGGTAGGTCACCAGATCTATGATGCCACCTTTATGATCAATAACTCGGGCGTGCAGAACAATACCAAATATGTGTATGACAATCGCTTTATATCACCGGAACGTCCGGGTGATGGGCGCTATGGGCGCTCGATCAGGGGCGGCCGGAACAGCAACACCATTTATTCTTCCCAATATCTGTTCGATGGATCCTATCTGCGGATTCGTACGGTTACTCTGAACTATACCCTATCCAACAGCCTGTCGCAGAAAATTCTCATGCAGGGTCTCCGGCTGTATGCTACGGCAACTAACCCTTTCACCTTCACAAAATTCAATGGCTACGACCCGGAAGTAAGTAATTCAGGCGACAATATTCTGGCCTCACGTGTCGATTTTGGTTCTTACCCCAACGCACGATCTTTTATTATGGGTGTTAACCTGTCATTTTGATCTCAGTGGAATTATATCCGTTTAAACATTTATATATGAAGATTACATTCGCAATATTCACCCTGCTGTCTGTATTGCTCACCGGGTGCAGGAAAGATTTCCTGGAAGTAATTCCCGTAACCGAAAGAACCGTCGGTAATTTTTATAAAACCCCCGAGGATTTTAACAACGCGGTAGTAGGCACTTACGCTACACTAAAGCACCCGGGCTTATACGGAAATGGAACCGGGTCTCTTATCTGGCTCGGCGAAACGGTAACAGATAATACTGACTATGGATCAACGCGCCAGCCGGTCAACATCAGCTCCTTTGAAATCGAAGACTTTAATTTCTCTCTTTCCAACAGTTATTTCAGTTCGGCGTGGGTGGGGCATTATGCCGGTATTGCCCGCGCAAATGCAATATTAGATCGTATCAACAGTATTGAATTTGATGCAACTTTAAAAAGTCAGTACGAAGCAGAAGCCCATTTTCTACGATCCATGTTCTACTTTAACCTGGTGCGCCTCTTTGGTAATGTGCCCCTTGTAAGGATTGAAATCAATAACCCGAACGGAGCCAGCAACCTTTCCCGCAACCCCCTAGCCGAGGTATATGCTCTTATTGAAAGTGACTTGAAAATAGCAGAAGCAAAGTTGCCCGACGTTATTTCGGCTGCCAATGCGGGGCGGGCCTCGAAATGGACTGCGAAAGCGCTTTTAGGTAAAGTATACCTCACATTAAAGCAATTTGACAAATCCGCGCTGAAGCTGAAAGAAATCATTGATGTGAATAGATTCAGTTTAATGCCGAACTACGCTGATGTATTCGCGGCTTCTACTTCGTTCGCCAATAACAAAGAAGTTTTAATCGCTGTACAGTACAAATCCGGTCAGATAGGGCAGGGCAGTAGTTTGTATTCCTCCTGGCTGCCATTCAATGTAAATGTGCCCGAATTTGGTATTACGGGTGGGCTTGGTGGTGGCATTAACCGCCCTACCGCGGACCTGGTGAGCGCATATGAAAACGGTGATTTGAGGAAAGCCGCTTCCGTGGCTACTTCTTATAAAACTGCCCAGGGCAGCACTGTTAATGAACGCTACGCGATAAAATTCCGGCAAACAGGGGTTATCCCCAATGATTCCGATGTAGATTTTCCGATTTTCCGTTACGCAGATGTTATACTGATGTATGCAGAGGCTTTACATGAAAACGGAAACCTTACCGAAGCGCTACGATACCTGAATATGGTACGGCGCCGCGCTTTTGGTTTTTCGATAACTGCCGCGCTTCCGCAGCAGAGTGATTTGTCCGGCCTGAATGCTGCCGCGTTCCGATTGGCAATGGAAAAAGAACGGCGTTTAGAATTCGCCTTTGAAAGTCACCGATGGTTTGATCTGGTTCGCACCGGCCGCCTGCTGGAGGTGATGACCGCGAAAGGATATCCGATAAAGCCGCATCATGTTTTATACCCTGTTCCCCAACGCGAATTGGAATTAAATCCCGGCCTGGGCCAAAACGCGGGCTATTAACAAATAAAGACCTGTTTACTCATGAGAAAAAAAAACTTTACCAGCCTGTTACTATGTCTGGTGCTTGTTAGCTGGAATGCTGATCATTTAACGGCCCAGATAAACTGGAAACAGGCAGGCCGGTTAAAAACACGTTCGGCTAAAGAAATTAAAAGCTCCACCTGGAGCATTGGCGGCGAAACGCTCGACCGGGACTATACCGATTACCACTCGTATAAAAAATACCTGGGGCCACTTGGGGCCAAACGCATCCGTTTGCAGGGTGGCTGGGCCAAATGCGAGAAGGTAAAAGGGCAGCTTGATTTTGCATGGCTTGATGCCATCGTTAATGATGCTTTCTCGCAGGGAGTTGCCCCGTGGATAGAGCTTTCTTATGGCAACCCTGTCTATGAAGGTGGCGGCGAAGCCAGGCTTGCCGGCGCTTTACCGACTTCACGGGAGGCTATTTCGGCGTGGGACAATTGGGTTCGTGCAATGGTAAGCCGGTATAAAAGCCAGGTAACGGAGTGGGAGATATGGAACGAACCGGATATAGCCGGGCCAGACAAAATAACCGGCGAGCAATACGCTGTGTTCTATGTCCGCACGGCTGAGCTGGTGCGGCAATTGCAGCCCCACGCACGGCTTATGGCTTTTGGCCTGGCGGGGCCTAACCGTCGTGAATTTGTTGAGCCCCTCTTCAAGCTGTTGAAATCGGAAAACAAATTGAACCTGGTTGATATCCTGACGTATCACGGCTACAGCGCCAACCCTGATGATTCTTACCCGGTTATCGAAAAGTTAAGAGAAATGGTTTGGCAGTATAAACCTGAAATCGTTTTTATGCAGGGTGAAAACGGTGCGCCTTCCACTCCTAAAGAAATAACCATCGGTGCACTCAGACAATATGATTGGTCTGAACTAACGCAGGGGAAGTGGGATCTGCGCCGCATGCTTGGTGATCACGGCCGTGGCATTGCCACCAATTTATTTACCATTAGTGATATGCATTATGCAGCCGGCGACCACATGACCGGCATCAATACCAAGGGCCTGCTCAAAACCAACCCCGACAAAACCATCGAAAGACCGAAGCTTGCGTACAAAGCAGCGCAACATGTATTTTCGCTTTTTGATAACCAGTTAGAACTACTTACTGCTAATAAACCTACTACCGATCAGGAGAAGGTTGAGGTTTTCGGGTACCGGCACAAAATCAATAAAGGATTCCTGGTAACGCTTTGGTCCAGCGACGCAAAACCGGAAGACACCTATAAACCGAGGCTTGCTACTATAACGGTTACGGGTATGTTTAAACAGCCGGTTTTTGTTGATCTGATTTCAGGGATAGTTTACGAAATTCCAAAAGGCCAATGGAAGAAATCAGGTGGTATGTCGACGTTTAGCAATATTCCGGTTCCTGATTATCCCGTTGCTATTGCCGAAAAAGTTATCACGCTTTAAAAATATAAAACGCCCGTTTACATCAATCGATATAATGCCCGCCTGTTCATTTTTCCAGGCAGGGGCAATGCGCTGCGGTAAGTGTACAATTGAACGGGTATCAACAGATGGCAGTAGTGTGGCAGCCGGAAGCATACTCACGGAAGAATAGAACTTTAATAAACCTTGTAAAGCATACGGCCAGGTCAAATGAAATCATTACAACCTTTAGATTATACCGCCATAGCAGTATATATGGTATTGATGGCAGGAATAGGGCTATTCCTGGGAAAGTTTGTAAAAAATATTGGCGATTACTTCAAGGGAGGCAATTCCATTCCGTGGGTGTCGGGCGCCATCAGCAACTTCATGACCAAGTTCAGCACATTCATTTTTGTGGCCTACGCAGGCATTGCTTATAGCGACGGCATGATTGCCATTACTTTGATCTGGAGCACTGTTTTACCGGCTTTGGTTGGTGCTGCCGTATTTGCCAAAAGATGGAGACGGGCAGGCATCAGCACACCGATGGAATATCTGGAAACAAGATTTAGTCCGGCCGTGCGGCAGATATTTTCATGGTCGGGTGTGGGTTTTAAAATACTGGATAATATGGTGCGGCTGTATGCCCTTGGACTCTTCCTGAAAGCAGCTACCGGTATCAGTCTGGAAACCTCGATACTGGTATGCGGCATCATCGTAGCTATGTATACCATTGCCGGGGGATTATGGGCAGTGGTGATCACCGACGTAGTGCAGTTTGTAATTTTAATTGTTGCTACACTCATTCTCGTACCGCTTACGATAAAAGCTGCCGGAGGGATTCAGCATCTCATGCAAACAATTCCCGGTCATTTCAACTGGACAAACGGCGAAAAGGGAATACCATTGTACATTATGGTATACTATCTGATGATCCTGATAAAATACAGTGGTAACTGGACGTTTATCCAGCGATTTTATAGTGTTCGGGATGAGAAGGCCGGAAAAAAGCAGGCATTGTTAAGCGCTGTGTTGTTTTTTATCTTTCCGGTCATATTTCTTTTCCCATCCATCGCTGCGAGGGCTATCATACCGAACCTGGAAAACCCGGAAATGGCATATGTAAGCGTCAGCCTTAAGCTGCTTCCACCAGGCATTATGGGATTAATGGTAGCAGCTATGTTTGCAGCAACGATGAGTGTGCTGAGTGGCGAATACAATGTTACTGCAGGGGTGTTAACCAAAGATATTTACCAGCGGCTTTTTAAGAAAAATGCCGGGGATATTGAACTGTTGTGGGTAGGCAGGTTAATGACCTTATTTCTGGGCGCCATGATAACTACAGGTGCTTTGTATGTGGGGGGCTTTGGCGGGGCTTTTGAAGCCAATAAATTATTCACCGGCTTATTTGCCATTCCGATGACAATACCATTGATATTGGGTATCGTGCTTAAAAAACCGCAACCCTGGGGTGCGCTCGCAACCGTGGTGATCGGCATTGTAACAGGGTTGATACTAAATGCACAACCGCAGATAAGCTGGGAACTGGGAACGTTGATAGAGATAATTATCTGTATATCCGTATTTCTTGCATCGGGTTTAATTGAGCATAACAACCCGGCATATATTCACAACGTTAACCTTTTTTTTAAGAAGATCGCTACCCCGTTGACAGAAGCGCAGAAACCTGTTGAAAATTGGAATTTTCAGAGGGCTATGAATAAACTTTATGCTGTAGCGCTACTGGTTACCGGTTCATTGTTCATAATGATGAGCATTCCATCGATAAAAAATTCAAGTGGCGGATTCTCGCTTGGTGCAGGTATCATATGTTTAGCTTTGGCAGCAACCATGTGGTATCTCAACAGGCGTAAGAAAGTGGTGGCAGATACAGGCAAAGTATCAATAGATATAAATGAACTGGCAAAAAAAGATATCTATGAATAATCATAATCGCGGGGCCATATTCCGGCAGACGACTGTACAGATTGTACACCAGGCATGATGCCTTTGATATAGCCAAATGGATAATGAATGATAACCCCGTTAAAGCACATTTGAATTGAAAACATTTTTAGACGAAAACTTTCTCTTGCAGAATAAAGTCGCAGAACGGCTGTATCATGCTATTGCCCGGGATTTACCGGTGATAGATTATCATAACCATATCAATCCTCATCACCTGGCCGTTAACAAGCGCTTCCATAATGTTGCTGAACTCTGGATAACGGAAGACCCTTACAAGCACAGGGCCATGCGCATCAATGGCATTGCGGAAGAAGGCATTACCGGAACGGCTTCGGACAGGGAAAAATATAATAACTGGGTAAAGACCTTTGGCCAAACAATTGGCAATCCATTGTTTCACTGGAGCTGCCTTGAGTTGCAACGCATTTTCGGGATAGACGTGCTGCTTACAGAACGGAATGCTGATGAAATATGGGATGCCTGCAATGCTTCTCTGCAAAGCGAAGGCTTTGGCGCATTGGATATCTTACATAAGTGGAAAGCAGAAGTTGTGTGTACCTCCGATGACCTCACTGATGATCTGCAGCCTCATAAAAGCGCAACCGGAAAGGGCATCGGATTAAAAGTATTGCCCTCTTTGCGTGGCGATTCGATCATTGCATTTGATTCCGCTTTTGGCTCGGGCTGGATGGAAAAGCTTTCCCTCCAGTTTCGAACAATAAGGTCTTTGGATGATTACAAAGAAGCAATAATGATAAGGCTGGATCATTTTGCTGCATCCGGTTGCAAATTAGCGGACCACTCTTTAGATGCAGGATTTTCGTTCCGGTTGCCGGCTGAGTCAATAGCAGCCGGATTGTTTACAGACTGTAAAAACGGCGGCATTCTTACGCGGGAAGATGCTGTTCTTCTGAAATCGCACATGCTGGTTTTCCTGGGTCAGGAATATTGCAAACGTGGCTGGGTACTGCAGCTTCATATAGGCGCGCAACGCTATACAAGTTCGCGCCTGCGCAGAATGGCAGGCCCTGCCGGAGGTTATGCGTGCATCGGAAACGCCTGTGATATAGGGGCATTGTGTTATTTCCTTGACGCCCTCGAAAGCACCGGTCATTTGCCACGAACCATCCTGTATACCCTGAACCCCGCTGACAATGAGGCTTTTGCTACACTAACCGGATCGTTTGCTGAAGATGGCAAAGCCGGTAAAATTCAGTTCGGCCCTTCCTGGTGGTATAATGACCATTATGAAGGCATCAGGCAACACCTCGTAACCTTATCAGCTTACGGGTTGCTGAGTCATTTTGTGGGAATGACAACAGACTCAAGAAGCCTCCTTTCTTTTTCACGGCATGAATATTTCCGGCGGATTCTCTGCAATGTTGTTGGTACCTGGATAAGTAATGGTGAACTTCCGGACGATATCCCATTGATCAACGAGCTGATCAGGAATGTATGTTACCATAACAGTTTAAATTTCATATTTAAGTAAGCATTTATGGCTGTCTTCACAAATAAAGAAAAAATTGCTGTAGTAACCGGAGCCGGAGGAACCCTGTGTTCGGAAATGGCAAGGGCCCTGGCAATGCAGGGCATGAAGGTAGCCCTCCTTGGCAGGGATAAGGAAAAACTGAACTTGGTAGAACGCCAGATCAGGGAAGCAGGCGGTTCAGCTATTTCAGTAAGCGCGGACGTTACCAGCGTTGAAGCCGTGAATAATGCACGTGATATCATTGAAAGGGAATTTGGGCTGTGCAACATACTGATCAATGGAGCCGGCGGCAATCAAACACAGGCAGTAACCACCATTAACGAGTTTGACAAAAAAGAACTTAACGAGCCGGAAGAAGGTTTCCGTGGTTTTTTTAACCTTGATATACCACTTTTTAAAAATGTTATAGAGGTTAACACAATGGGTACCGTAATACCATGTAAGATTTTTGGCAAAGATATGGCAGCAAATGGTGGGGGCAGTATTGTGAATATAGCCTCCTTAAACAGTTACCGGCCGTTATCGAGGGTTGCTGCATACGCAATGGCTAAAGCAGGTATTGCCAGTTTTACACAATGGCTGGCCGTATATCTGGCTCCCGCCAATATCCGGGTGAATGCAATCGCACCAGGTTTTTTTCTCAACGACAGAAGCCAGAAATTGTTGATGACTGCCGATGGCGGTTATACCGACCGTGGTGCAAATATCATCAGGCAAACGCCTATGAAACATTTTGGCCAGGCGGACGAACTGATCGGTTGCTTAAACTGGCTGATAGATGATGCTTCGGCAGGTTTTGTGACAGGCATTGTAGTGCCTGTAGATGGCGGTTTTCTCGCCAATGCAGGTATATAAATGGCACGTATTAACATAACATATCACTATAAAAAATTAAAAATGAGTGTAGATCAGTATAAAAAAGAGGTTGGCATGATGAACCTGGAAAAGTTAATAGAAGCCAGGGAAGCAAAATCAACAATTATGCTAACCATCGATGAAAAAGAATTGTTGTACCGTTTCGAGCAATTATATACGGGTGCTGTAAACGATGTTTTAAGGGAATTTTGTTTACTCGACCAGGCTTTGCCAAACCATATCATCCCGCTAAGGGAATACAGAACGGTAGCAGGTTTCGCGTTCACGGTCAAGAGCGCCCCCAATGTTTTAATCAGTGGTGAAATGGAATTCCGTACGCAGATGCTGGATGAGCTGGGTGAAGATGCTTTTGTAGTGTGGGATACTACCAAAGATGAAAACGCAACGTTATGGGGCGGGGTAATGACAGCTACTGCCAAAGGTAAAAAGGTAAAAGCAGCATGTATAGACGGAGGCATAAGAGACACCCACCAGATACTGGAGGCCCAGTTTCCTGTGTTCTACAAATACCGCATATCCAATGGAAGCCTTGGCCGATGCCTGATCACACATTACCAGATACCCATTCAAATTGGTAATACAATGATTAAGCCGGATGATATTATATTGGGTGATATCGATGGTGTTTTGGTAGTGCCACGCGACATAGCCTGCGATGTATTGCTGAGGGCAGAAGAAATAAAGGAGAATGAAAAGAAAATTTTCGGTTGGGTTAAGGATGGAAATTCCGTTCACGAAATAGCTGAAAAAGGCGGCTATTTTTAGGACGCGACCATCGGTGCATTCAAAGTATGGTAAATACTGAGATAGAAACCACCCCTTTTTGAAACGGTACAAGCGGCCATCCGTTTCATCAAAATATTAGTTCCCGAATCAAATGAGATTAAGTTTTTTATTTTTTGGAAATAAGCCCGATGAAAAGTGGCAGCTCGCAAGGCAAATGGGTATAACCAATGCAATTGCAAAGCTTGCTCCTGAGTTAACCGGTGCATTGCCACCCTGGCACTACCCGTCTTTGGAAGCTTCTAAGTTGATGTTTGAGTCAAACGGCCTTACGTTGTACGGGCTTGAAGGCGATCAGTTTGACATGAACAGGATCAAATTCGGATTGGAGGGCAGGGATGAGGACATTGAATTATACAAACAAATGCTGGTAAATATGGGGCGGCTGGGGATTACATTGTTATGCTACAACTTCATGGCCGGCATCGGTTGGTACAGAACAACCACGAATGTTCAACAAAGAGCCGGAGCATTGGTCAGTGGTTTCGATAATGCCGTTGCAAGCCGACAACCGTTTACGGAATTCGGTGAAGTGGGCCAAGAAAAAATATGGGAGAACTACCGGTATTTTATCGATAGCGTATTACCTGTGGCCGCGCAATCAGGTGTGAAGATGGCTTTGCATCCTGATGATCCGCCGGTTTCACCCTTAAGAGGGATCGGCAGAATTTTCATTGATGCAGAGGGAATACGGAAGGCCTTATCATTAAGCAGCAGCCCGTTTCATGGAATTACATTTTGCCAGGGCACTTTTACCACAATGGGTGAAAACGTGGAAGCTTTAATTAAGGAATTCGGCAATAGTCAGCGAATCCATTTCATACATATCCGCGATGTAGAAGGAAAGGCTGATTTGTTCAATGAAACGTTTCACGATAACGGTCCTACTAATATGGTTAATATGTTCAGGGTTTACAGATCTGTTGGCTTCACCGGTGCCATACGTTCAGATCATGTTCCTACAATGGCTGGAGAAGACAACAGCCAGCACGGATATGCCATGAAAGGAAATTTGTTTGGCGTGGGTTATATAAAAGGCATAATGGAAGCTCTCGATATAGAGATAAGGTGATTCAGGTTATGCAGGGTTAGTAAACCGGCTGAGTATACGATTTAGGACGTGACCGGCTTTTTGTTTTTTGCCCGGGATAGCACGCTAAGTGGTGCCCTTATTCAAACGATCTTTAATCTTGTTGGCTGTGCGCTGCATCAGTTTGATGATATTGTCGCGGTATGCCGGCGTCACCCTGCTTTCAGGAAGAAATACGCTGAGGCTTGAGATCACCTGTTTGTTTTTGTATATCGGCACGGCAAAGCCCGCAATATGTTTGTCGTTTAGTGTTTGAGCAAGTTCTTCCTTTCTTATTTTTTGTAATGCCTTTTCAAGGCCTTCTCTTGTTTGCGCTCCGGGCCACACGGATGCATGCGGCAACCCGATAGACTGAACAAGATTATCAAGTTCTTTTGGTGTAAGATATGCCAGCAGCAGCCTTCCGCTCGCGGTAGGATATATTTCTGCTTCCGTGCGGGTACGAACCTGCAGATCCTGATCGCTATGTACGGCATGCAGGACGAAACGTTTGTTGTTTCTTAATATCCCGATTAGGCAGGTTTCATTTAACTGGTGTGTCAGATCTTCCATATAATCTTTTGCGGCAAGAATTACATTTTGATTATAAGAAAGATTTCCCGTTAAATGATAGGCATTGGCCCCCAGCCGGTAACCTTCTTTTCGGCCTACATGTTCAAGGTAATTTTTTGTTACCAGGGTTTTTACAATATTAGCCGTTGTCGGCTGGCTTAAACCGGCATTTTCTGCAATTTTAATTAGTTGCACAGGGTTTTTCCCGTGTTGTGCTATGAACTCGAGAATATCTAATGCCCGTACAATTACCTGGATCATGGGTTGATTTATTTGTACAAATTACTTTATTTTTATTCAACATTATTGAATGCTATAGGGAAGTACTGCCACAGGAGATGTGCGATTTCATAATAAATTGAGAGGTAACCTCCACAAATCTGAGAGAACATAATTCGCCGGCATATTAAAACATCTGGTTTTTACATTTTAAATCACAAAAAATGCATTTTGGAAATTGGGACATATCAGGGGAGTCAATAACCTGGAAAGGAAACGAACTGCAACGCTTTGTAATACCTCTAACCCGGTTAAATGAACAGAGAGTACTAACTGGCGGAAGCGTTAGGTATGAATGGATATTGCTTGCTACAGATGAAGACTGGCTTACAGAAAATGATCTCTATGATCTGAACTATGCCTTTGTATACGCGATGGGGAAATCAGGCCTCGGGTTCGATTATGAAATCTTTGATGCAACACTTGCAGAGCAATATGAGCGTTTTGAATCGGAAGAGAATGAAGACGCTGAACTATGATGAATACGTAAAGGTTGCATATTGACCAGCATGAATTCGCTTAAAAGGATTTATTTCTCGTCTGTCCTTGCCGGCCACCGCAGGATGATGTTGTAAAAAACAGATCTTACACGCGGCGTGCGAAGCTATAGTCAAGAAATAAAACCACTGATATGTATAATGCAGAGCAGGTGGCTTTTTGATTTTCGGGAGAAACTTCCGCAGATGATGCCAGTCGAAGCCTGGCGTCCATGTAGCCCAGCCAACCTATAAGGTTCAAAGCCATTGAACTTCAAAGTTTTAGCTCCGGAACCTTATAGGTTCGCCGCGTAGACGAGCAAGGAGCCCAAGCTTAATAGCCTCTATCGGGAACCTTGCAGTGGCACTTCAGCGTGCCGGCTTGCCTCGCCTGCCACGGGTCACCAGCATTTTTACAAGAACCTTCTATTTCCTTTAGTTATGCGGGTTTTAAATGCGTACATTTGAAAAAACACCTTCTATCAGAAATTCACCTGCTTTTCTCGTAGTTATCGGTACTTCCGCAAGTGGTTCATCGCTCTGGATAAGTTGGTTTCTCAGTTCAATGCGGACACCGTTGCAGCATATTGTTTCGTCATGCATTATCTTACAGCGATGTGCGCCGTTTCCTGGTTGACAGGTACAATCGAAAACAACCCTATGCCGGAGAATGAAATGGTTCGCACGGAAGCTAAATCTCACGCCTATAAACCTGGCGCTATGAAACCATTGAATGATAAATCGTATGAATCAACCTGGCGCAGATGCATATGTTATAGGAGTTGATTATGGCTCCGATTCCGTCAGAACCATAATTGTAAATGCTGCAAATGGCATGGAAACAGCTTCGGCTGAATTTTATTATCCAAGATGGAAAAACCAGCTGTATTGTAACGCCTCCATCAATCAATTCAGGCAGCATCCACTCGATTACATCGAAGGACTCGAAGATACCATCAGGCGATGTTTGCAACACGCCGGCCCTTCAGTGGCTTCACATGTGAGGGGGATATCAATAGACACTACCGGGTCAACACCCGTTGCTGTGGATAAAACAGGAACGCCGCTTGCCCTGCTTCCAGCCTTTGAAAATAATCCAAACGGCATGTTTGTGCTGTGGAAAGACCATACATCAGTCGACGAAGCAGCGGAAATAAACGCTCATGCAAAAAAGTTCGACGTCAATTACCTGAAGTATGTCGGTGGAATTTATTCTTCTGAATGGTTCTGGGCAAAGCTGTTACATATCTTACGTGAAGACGAAGAGGTAAGAAACGGTATTTATTCCTTTGTTGAACACTGCGACTGGATTCCTTTCCTGTTAACAGGGGGGACTGACGTTCATGCCATGAAAAGAGGCGTCTGTGCTGCAGGGCACAAGATATTGTGGTCAGCAGACTGGAACGGCCTTCCCCCGGATAATTGGTTCTCCTCACTTGATCCTTTGTTAAAGGGTTTCACGGCAAAGCTTTTCAAGGATACCTACACCTCCGATCAATCCGCCGGAACAATAAGCAGGGAATGGTGTGAAAAGCTTGGCTTACCCGATAATGTGGTGATCGGTGTTGGGGCGTTCGATGCTCATATGGGAGCAGTTGGCGGGCAAATCGAACCTTATCATTTGAGTAAAGTGATGGGAACGTCAACCTGCGACATGTTGGTAGCCCCTCCCGGGGATGTGAAAGATACTTTGGTCAGTGGTATTTGCGGGCAGGTTCCGGGTTCCGTTATCCCATCTATGGTGGGCATGGAGGCAGGCCAGTCAGCTTTCGGAGATGCTTATGCGTGGATTAAAAATGTACTGACGTGGCCGTTACAGCACATATTATCAAAATCAACAATAATAAACGGCGAAACCCTTAAGCAGCTAATTGAAGAAACAGGAGATAACATTCTTTTTGAATTAAGCAAACAAGCCGCACAATTACCAATAGAAAACCACGGAGAATTAGCTGTAGACTGGTTCAACGGCCGGCGTACTCCTGATGCTGACCAGATGTTAACGGGGGCAATTACCGGACTGGATTTAGGAAGCGATGCTCCTAGGATATTCAGGGCCATTGCGGAAGCAACCTGCTTTGGGGCCAAAGCTATAGTTGAACGCTTCGTTAAGCAGGGTGTGCCGGTAAAAGGCCTGATCGGCCTGGGCGGTGTAGCAAAAAAATCGCCATACATTATGCAAATGATGTCCGACGTAATAAACATGCCGATCCGCATTCATAAAAGTGAACAAACCTGCGCCTTTGGCGCTGCCATGTTTGCGGCTACCGCAGCGGGACTTTATGCCAGTGTGGAAGATGCAATGGATGCGATGGGACAGGGATTTGATATGGAGTACCATCCCAACCCGCAACTTGTTCCCGTTTATCAAAAGCGCTATGAACAATACAAAAACCTTGGAAGATTTATTGAACAACAGGTAAACTCACCTGCAAAAAATACCCTCGAAATTCCATTGACTTAAACATTACAAACGGCATGAGCAAATACAAACACATCCGCGAAATTGCTTACGAAGCAAATATGCAGTTACCTCAATTGGGGCTTGTGCTGTTTACGTTTGGAAACGTCAGCGCTGCCGACAGAGACTTAGGTGTTTTTGCGATCAAGCCCAGCGGTGTGCCATATCAGGAACTGTCGCCGGAAAAAATGGTTATCGTAGATTTTGATGGAGTAACCGTAAAAGGTAAGCTCCGGCCGTCTTCTGATACCTTAACACATGCGGTGCTGTACAAACACTGGGAAAAGATCGGCGGCATCGTGCATACCCACTCTACCTATGCAACTGCCTGGGCCCAAACCCAGCGGGATATCCCTAATTACGGAACAACGCATGCCGATTATCTCACGGCTGATATTCCGTGCGCCCCGCCGATGAACGACGAAATGATTCAGGGCGATTACGAATACCAGACCGGTTTCCAGATCATGCAATGCCTTGAAGAAAGACAGCTTAGCTATGAAGATGTTGAAATGATCCTTGTAGGCAATCATGCGCCTTTTACCTGGGGGAAGACCTGCGATAAGGCAGTGCACAATAGCGGCGTACTCGAAGCTATTGCGCAAATGGCTTTCTTAAGCGAACAGATAAGGCCGGGCAATCCTAAAGTTAAAGATTCACTTATTCAAAAGCATTATCAGCGCAAGCACGGGCCGGGCTCCTATTATGGACAATAATGTGCAGCATTGGGCCCGCTCATTCTTCATAACAGCAAACAATCATCAATGATAGACCTGAAACAACTGGAAGTTTGGTTTGTAACCGGCAGTCAGCATTTATATGGAGAGGAAACATTAAGGCAGGTTGACAAACATTCGGAAATGATTGCAAAAGGTTTAAATGATGCATCGCAAATACCGGTAAGCGTGATCTTTAAACCCGTGGTTAAAAGTACCGAAGAGATTTACGGCATTTGCCAGGAGGCTAATGTTGCAAAAAGTTGTATTGGCATTATTGCATGGATGCATACTTTCTCTCCTGCCAAAATGTGGATTGGAGGATTGAAAATTCTGAAGAAGCCCCTGTTGCATTTGCATACCCAATTCAACAGGGATATCCCCTGGGGCGAAATTGATATGGACTTTATGAACCTTCACCAAAGTGCACACGGAGACCGTGAGTTTGGGTTTATGATGACCAGAATGCGGTTGAACCGCAAAGTGGTTGTAGGTTTCTGGCAGGATGAACAGCTGCTTCACCAGGTAAATGTATGGACAAGGGCAGCCGCAGGGTGGCATGACTGGCAGGGGGCGAAGTTTGTCCGTTTCGGTGACAACATGCGGTATGTAGCCGTTACCGAAGGCGACAAGGTAGAAGCCGAATATACATTCGGATACTCAGTGAACACACATGGCATAGGTGACCTGGTGCAGGTCATCAACCAGGTAAGTGATTCGGCGGTAGCTGACCTGGTAAAAGAATACGAAGGCAAATACAGGCTGGCCAAAGGTTTGGAAAAAGGAGGGCAGCAGCATCAGGCGCTGATAGAAGCAGCAAGGATAGAAGCAGGGCTGCAAACATTTTTGGAGGCAGGGAACTTTAAAGGTTTTTCCGATACTTTCGAAGACCTTCACGGAATGGCCCAATTGCCGGGAATTGCGGCGCAACGTTTAATGGCACGCGGTTACGGGTTTGCAGGGGAAGGAGATTGGAAGACGGCCGCCCTGGTACGTGCCATGAAAGTGATGGGTAGCGGACTTGCCGGCGCCAACTCCTTCATGGAAGATTATACCTATCACTTCTACCCGGGTAATGAGGTGGTGCTGGGGTCTCATATGCTTGAAGTTGATGAAGCACTTGCCGAAGGGGAAATTTCATGCGAGGTTCATCCCTTAGGAATAGGGGGGAAAGCTGATCCGGTGCGGCTGGTATTTAATTCAGGATCGGGGCCGGCTCTTAACGCATCAGTTGTTGACATGGGTAACCGGTTCAGGCTAATCGTTAACGAAGTTGAAGCAGTAGAAATTGAGCATGCCTTACCAAAACTTCCTGTAGCACGGGTGTTGTGGAAGCCCTATCCTGATATGAAAACAGGTTGTGCGGCATGGATTTATGCGGGTGGCGCCCATCATACCGCCTACAGCCAAAATCTTACTAGGGAGCATATGGAAGACTTCGCTTCCTTTGCAGGAATCGAATTTGTTTTGATCGGCAGGGAAACAAGCTTGTCTCAACTCAAAAATGAGCTTCGCTGGAATGAAGCCTACTACCAGCTTAACAAATGATGACAAAAGTTATTGCTCCATAGCTGTGCTGTATTTTCCCTTCGTTTTCAACCGCCTTTAATTGATGGATAACTCCTGATGTATTGATCATCCGTTGATGTTCCAGACATTGTACAATGTACCGTCATGAACGACACCGGGAGATTAAGCAAATGATTGCCTATAGCAGTCCCTGGCGATTATCAGTAAAGGCTGAAATTTTTGCCGAACGAATTTTGAGCGTCCTGCATTCATCACGGTACTCTTTGTCGAGTTCGATTACTTTTGGAAATAAGATATTGTTTTCCAGATGGATATGCTGCTGAAGGTCGTTTTCAAATAATTGAAGCCAGTGATACAACAGTGTCACGGAAGAAGGTGCATCAGGCGGCAAAGTAAACTCCTCCGTTATGCTTTTCAAATATTTTTTGTGTTGGCCAATTGCATGATGCTCAACTTCAAGCATAGCGATAATTTGTTCAATCCTTTCGGGCATGAAGGCGGCAGACACATTTCCCTTTTTTACCTGTACAAGAAACCGGATCAAAGGAAAAAGAATCTGTTCTTCTATAGCCATGGTATCCCGCAAATGAGTAGCTAATGTTTGAAATGCTTCGTTGACGCCACGCAGGTTAGGATATGAAGAGGCGTGGGTTTTGAGTAGCTTATTATGCAGGTTTTGTATACGTGATATTGATTCTGTTACGTATTGATGGTGACTGCTTTCAACGTGGTCTGCCATGAAATCTATTTCCCAGTTATTATAATTCACATTGGCAATGCAGGGCTGCAAACAGGCGAAGAGTAGTTTTTTCCGGAGTATCTCTTCTGAAATATCATTTTCGAGACAAGCCTGCTTTAAAGTCGTCTTTCCGCCAAAGCAAAAATCGAGTCCCAGATTTTCAAATACCTGGGCCTTGCGGTAATCTGCCGCTGCAAGCTGACCAAGGGTAGGTAATCCGCTCTCTTCCTGCTTGACGATGGTTACCACCCAGACTTCCGGGCCGCTTTCTACATAGTTCCAGGAAAAAGTATGTCCTTGTTCACTTAACAATTGGCCATACAGGTAATCCGGATCTGTACTGTCATGTATCACCAGCTCTTTACCGGGATAAAGTGCGTTAAACTTGATAAAAAGTTCAGCAGGGTCTTTGCTGATGTCTACAACGTTAATATCTCCATTTCTAAGATCTTCCATCTCCCGTAATATTTTTTGGATAAACAAAATGCCTGACCATAAATTCAGAGGACAGATTACATAACGCAATTCTTTGTAAAATATCTCTGCGTTTAATTCCTTATCATACCGATAATTCAGAATTATTTGATTTTATAAGAACGCTTATTTTTAAAATTAGTATACTACCGCATCTAAATATTAACGGAATTAAGGTAATATTGATAAAATACGTATTTACTCTTAAGGGATTTTATATTAATGCCAGAAATTGAAGTATCATTACGGAAATACCCAGTCAACCACATGTATATGGAAAATGATTGAAGATGGATGGGGTTTTAAGACAGTCAGGTCTGGCAGGGTTACCTGATCATTCGCTTACCAGCGCCGGCAATCTTCAGGCAGGCTTACTATTTTTAAGATCTTTGATTTGTTTTTGTAAGCAGGTAGAAGGCAGCAGCGGCACCGGCAAATATCACCGCGGCGGCAGTTGTGCGCTTCCTGCGCATGGTCAGGCCGGTAGGCGTAGTCCACCCTCCGTATATGGTTGTGCCATAGTTTACCGGTTGAAATAAATTGCCGGACGTAGCAGCAGTGGGATCAGCATGTTTAACGTAAGCCGATATAACAGATCCGGTAATGCTACGGGTAAGTGCAGGGGATATAAACTGGGCAAGTCTGAGCAGAGGTGTGACACTTCCGATCATGACGGTTCGTTTAGGCCTGTGCGCCAGCTTCACCATTGATCTGGCAACACAACGCGGGTCGTATACCGGAGGCGCGGGCCTGAGCGCTACACCGGTATAGTTAGCAGCATGCTGAACTCCGGGCGTATCAATAAAAGCAGGATATAGATCGCATACATGGATTTTTGGAAATTTGTTCAGTTCTCCGCGCAAGGCCTGTGAGAATCCGCGGAGGCCAAATTTGCTGGCCGAGTAACCTGTGCCGTAAGGTACGGGCAGCCATCCGCCGATAGAAATATTATTGATGAGTATGCCCTCCTTCTGCTTTTTAAAATAAGGCAGTACGGCATGGGCTCCGTACAGGTAACCTATAAGGTTGGTACGTATTACCTGCGCATGGATTTCTACCGGCGTTTCTGCAAGTTCGCCGATGGCCAGCACACCTGCGTTATTGATCCACACATCTATTTTTCCGCCGAATGCCATTGCTGCGGCAGCGAGGTCCTTTACATCCATTGCATCTGTTACGTCTGTTCTGATAAAGGTTGCTTTCGATCCAAGCGCTTCACATTCTTCAACAATATCGGCCAGCGCCTGCTCATTGCGTGCGGCCAGTACAAGGGTGGCTTTATGCCTGGCGAATTCCAAAGCTGCGGCACGTCCTGCGCCACTGGAGGCGCCGGTAATAACGATTACTTTGTTATGAAGCGGTGAGGAAGATGGTGATGACATAGAATGGTTTATGGTATATACCAATTATTGCAACATTTAAGCCAGCGGCGCGAAAGGAATTGGCAATGTTGCGGCTCAATGCAGCTGTAATTTAATACATTGCTGTCAAACCCCGGGCTTTGTCAGGAGCCAGGTAGAAGTTTACGCGGCACCCACGGAGCTGAAGGACTAATTAAATCAAAACTTCAAAGGTTCGGATCCGTACCGTCATCGTAAATGTTTACGCGGCACCTACGGAGCCGAAGAACTAATTCATAACATTGCTATGCGAGTTAATGATTAAATTTGCAGATGAACCTGCACATAAAAAATATGGTATGCGACCGCTGTATAATGGTGGTTAAACAGCAGTTAGAAAAGGTGGGGCTGCAATATAAAAACGTTCAGTTAGGGGAGGTGGAACTCTCTACGCAACCGGCTGAACAGCAACTACAAGCATTAAGAGAGAATCTTTCTGCACTTGGGTTCGAGTTGCTTGATGATAAAAAGCTTGCCCTGGTTGAAAAGATAAAGAATATAATCATTGACCTGATACATCGCCATGAAGACGTCGAAATAAATACAAAGCTTTCTGTTATCCTTAAAGACCGCCTTCAAATGGACTATCATTATCTCTCCACCCAGTTTTCAGCAGTAGAAGGCGTCACCCTCGAAAAATTTGTCATTCTTCAGAGAATTGAACGCGCGAAAGAATTGCTGGTATATAATGAATTAAATCTTAATGAGATCGCATATAAATTGGGATACAGCAGCGTTCAACACCTGTCTCAGCAATTTAAGGCCATTACAGGGTATACTCCTTCCAAATTCAAACAGTTAAAAGAAAACACAAGAAAACCCCTGGATAAGCTCAGCAGGTAATATTTCAAGACACCCCCCATCCTCGTGTTTATAGTATACCATGCCTCAAAGGCTAGGCTCCATAGGAGCCGCGTGAAGATTAGGCAAAAAATGAGATTAATTTCATTGCGATAAACACGGCGTTCCTACCGGAGCAAGCATGATTTTTTATAACCTGCCGTCTGCAAAGCAATTCATTGCTTTGCATGTTTTCCTTTACGACATTGAAGTACATGCATCGGCGCACGCCCTGCATGCCTCCGCACATCTTTTACAATGCTCATGATGATGTGCATGCTTTTCGCATTCATCTGCACAGGCTTTGCAGATTTCTGCACATTCCTTTAGTAAGTGCTTCCCATGTTCGGAGCCTCTTGCTAAAAGAGCGGCAACAACGGTGCATACATCAGCGCAATCCAGATCGAGCTTAATGCATTTAACAAGCATCTGAACGTTATCTTCTTCTAAACACGCCGTTGCACAATGGTTACATAATGTTGCACAACTATTGAGAGCGGCAATCAACTGTGTGGGATGTTCCTGAGCCATTTGTTTTGATTTATAAATGATGAAAAATGTGGCATCGTTATTTTCTTAGTAGGTTATGGTGACGCCTGCACCAAACGCCATATCGCTGTCGTAGTGAGTTGACAGGGAAAACCATTTGGTAAGAATATATTTTAATCCTGCCATATATTCTCTATCTGTGTTACCCATCACTTTAAACCGCAAACGTTTGCTTATGGGCACGTCCTCCCTGCTCAACTGAAACCGGAATTTTCCTTTGCTGTCTATTCTTGCATCGGCGACTGCCAGCATGGGCAAAGTGTATTGCACACCTGCGACAAAAGCCTTACGGTTGTTTTGATTGCTGTTTTGACCAACAAGGTTTTTCTCCACGCTGTTTAACCTGTTGTTATAATGATAATCAAATCCAATATACGGAAACAACCATTGATTCCTGCCCAGGAACCGGCCAAAGTATGTCTCGCTTTCGTATCCATGATGTGAGTTAAGACCTATACGCCATTCTGAACGCAAGGCATAGCGAGTTGTGGAAAACATGACTTCACCATCACTTCCATTACTTTCCAGTCCAACCTCCGCCATCAGGTGGTTCATCGTGTTATCCTGTACGAATTTTCGCCATGCTTTCGCCGGATCCGGCAGTTCCGGATTAGGGGGTGAATTTACGTAGCTGAACACATTTCCCATGCCTGCCATCATGTGATACAGGATATGGCAATGAAAGAACCAGTCGCCCGGGTGGGCGGCTGCAAACTCTATTGTGTCTGTTTCCATCGGCATGATATCGAGCACATTTTTTAATGGTGCATATTCGCCCTGGCCATTAAGTACTCTGAAAAAGTGTCCATGCAGGTGCATCGGGTGTCGCATCATGGAGTTGTTGGTGAGTATAATGCGTATATTTTCCCCTTGCTTAATCAGAATCTTATCCCATTCACCTACGACTTTGTTATCAATCATCCATATGTACCGGTTCATATTCCCCGTAAGGTTGAAGTGCATGGTACGGGTTGGTGCCGCCGGCAGAGTCGTTTTTCTGACCGCTTTCAGCATGGAATAATTTAATGTTACCATGTCTGCATTGCCGGTGCTTATATCCATAGCATTATGATTATGGCCATCCACTTTCATCTCTGAGGTGCTGTCAGTTTTCATCTCATGCATGTCATGCATATTGGTTTCTTTGGCACTATCATTCATGCCGGTTTCACTCCCTGGCATGCTATCTATTTTATGCCTGGTATGATCTTCGTTATGCATGGTATTATCTTCGGTAGCGCCTCCCGTTATTTCGGGATACATCACGCTGTTCATATCCATTTGCTGCAAACTCATGTTCATCCCCATATCGGTCATATCACCGTTCATCTTCATCATGCTGTTCATCATTTGCATGCCTTCAAAATATTGCAGCCGCGGTAAAGGTTTGGCGTGCATTTTATGCCCTTTGCCAAGCCACAGCGAAGCAGACTTCGTCCGGTCTTCGGAAGTGGCCAGAAATTCGTAGCTCATGTTTCCTGGTATGGTTACGATAACATCATAGGTTTCGGCAACGGCAATGATCAGCCTGTCTACTTCTACGGGCTGCACATCTTCACCGTCATTGGCCACGACAGTCATTTTACCACCGGCATACTTTAACCAGAAATAAGTAGAGGCGCCACCATTTACAATTCTAAGTTTTACCTTCTCTCCGGCTTTCGGTTTGCTGAGCAGCGTTTGCACCTTTCCGTTTATTAAAAACCTGTTGTAATAAACATCACTGACATCCATAGCCATCATCCGCTTCCATTCGTTGGTAAGCTTTGTCTTAAACCGGCCCGCCTTTATGGCTTCCGCATAGCTTTGCGTGCTTCCCTTTTTAATGGCGTACCAGTCGTTGGCCGTACGCAGGCGGCGTTGCACCTGGTGCGGATTTTCGTCTGTCCACTCGCTCAGAACAATTGGATATTGCGCTATCTCCGGCTCTTCTTTTTTCCTGATGATGAATGCTCCATACATTCCCACCTGTTCCTGCAGCTTTGTATGCGAGTGATACCAGTAAGTGCCGTTTTGCACAATAGGAAATTTGTACAAATGAGTTGTTCCCCCCGGTATTTTTGATGTAGTCAGGTAAGGAACGCCATCAGCATAATTGGGTAAAATCAAACCGTGCCAGTGAAGCGAGGTTTCTGTTTTCAACCGGTTATGAAGATAAATTTCCGCTGTATCTCCTTCAGTGAAATAAAGCGTAGGGGCGGGGATGGAACCGTTGATGGCAAATGCATGTTTACTTTTGCCGGTATAGTTAACTATTGTATTGGTTACATATAAATGATACACCACTGTTCTACCGGCTGAAGCTTTATTTACTTTTCCGGCCTTTTGCAATGCTGTAGGAGCCAATTCTTCTTTCGAGCCTGGCACTGCCGTCGCAGGCTTACCGGCCTCTTTTGCAGTATGCGGCGCAATTATCCCACCACGGTTTTTTAATGGCTTCCTCGTTAACATCATGCCGCATTTCGGGCATTTTCCTGTTTTAGTCATCTGCACCCCGGGATGCATCGCACAGGTATAAACTACCTGCCAGGCTGTTACGGCTAAAGACAGGCAAACCAGCATGGTTGTTAAGATCAGTTTATTCACGTTTTAATCGGTAGTTCCCGGTGGTTTTTCATAATCATCCGCTTTAGATTTTCCGCAAAATGATTGTTAGTACGTGTCACGGCGTTGGTATAGTTCTTCTGAATCAGATTAGCCCGCTTTACTGGATGATGCTGTTAGGATTATCCGCAGCGTAACCATCCCTGCGATAAAAAATAACAAAGGGAAGTCAGTTAACCAGGAAATCCGGGTTAGATAATGGCTCTTTTACAGCCCCTAACTCAGACCGTCCTTTAATTCAGTGTTTCTTTAATGTTACCGCAGGTTAGCATTTGCTTTCCGTAGTAGGGATTCTTTATAGATTTCTCACTGCTCAACCATGATGCTTTTTTCATCGGGCAAAATGCCTGGTAAACAGGTGCTGATGATAACTTTACCGCTTTGGCGAGTGTATAAAAATGTTCGGAAAATAATTCAAAATGATCTCTTTGCTTAACGATATCTTTTGTTGATGAAATACTTTTGGCATCAGACACCAGCTTTTCCTGCAATGCTTGAAATGCCTTTTGCTCTGCTTCGGACATTGATTTGATATCGATAGCATTGGCAGTTGTGATAAACTCACCGGCCTTAGTTGCGGCCAGTGTCGCATCGCTGTTTACTAAAGCGTCTTTAAGCGCAAAATAACTGGTGAGTAACTGAGACGGGGAGGCCGGGCTTGCCATACTGGTTTTTGTAGTGCTAATGTTCTCCGCATGATCGTGTTGAGCTTTCAGGGTGAGGTTTAACAAAACAACTACCAGTGCAAAGAGTGTTATTTTTTTCATATGCTGTCTTTATTTATTATATTGAATACAGGATTAGATTATAAAATTGTGTAAGGCAAAAGTACATTATAGCCAATCAGCGATATTACATAATTATGGTAAAATGTTATATAATTCCGCCGATGTGAAACTTTGAGTGATCGATTGTATGGGTGAGATTTAATCCACGGAGCGACGGTATTCACTTGTAAAAAGAATTGAAGTTCATGAATCACATACCATCAAAGTTTTTTAAACGATGGCCGCTTTTTACCGAAACGGCAGGGGTGAAAAAAAAGCTGAAATCTAACATCTGTAATGCCAACTTACCGACTCGATGTTGTTAACAAAAACTGCTGTCTTATTTATAACTTAACCATAGCCTTTCGATCAAAGTCCTGTGAACTCTCCACGATCTGTGCCTGTAATTCTTCTGTCTGCATATTTATTTTACCGGCAACCAGTTCGTCATCCGTGCCGGATGATGTAAGAAGTTCCATAGCCACAGCATTATCATGCCACTTTCCGATGCTTTCCTGAAGCTGATCGAGATAGGTTATATCGAGGATTACTTTCTTCTTTAGTGCCTTTACCGAAGGTTCATGATTGTGTAATAAAAATTTAATTTTTTTTCTGCATTCATGTAAACTTTCATCAAACACAGGCGCTTCAAAAAAACCGGAGATTTCTTTGAGGTTCTTATCATAAAATTTATAGATACTTTTCTTTTCCAGATCGTGAATCCCGCTGTTTATTTTTTTACGGGCTTTTTTCAGCTTTTTTATGTGCCTGCTGCCGTCTCCGCAAAATCCAAAAGTGCCACGTTCTGCAGTTTGCATCTGCTCTTTTTCAAATTGATCATTATCTATATGGTACTGATTACATAATTGCAGGTTTACATGCGCATTCCTGATGTCTCCGGCTTTTCTAAAAACTTTCCTAACCGGTTTAAAACGCCGTAACAGCTTATCAGTGCCCCTGCCGCTTTGAAATAATACCAATAACGATTTTAGCTTTTTAACATTGACTCGGAACTGATGCAGGTCTTCCTGGTTATGAGTTTTAATAAAAGATTTGATGTTTGCAAAAATCCCTTTCCAATACTTTTTGAGATATTTTCTTTCTTTTTTTGTCTTCATTTTTAACGCTGATTACCTGGTGAACGAATAATTTTGGCGTTCGGAGCGGCAGGAAGCAACCGGTTTGCGCCACCGCTGGTGCCTGGCAAGTTGCCCGGTTCAAAGTCCCCGGGGCGGAAACTCACGGCATCTTATGCAAATTTAAATTAAACGCCTCACCAATATGGAACTTAGAGATAATATTAAGACATTTTATGCGCCGTCAAGGAAGGACTGGCGTAACTGGCTACAGAAGAATCATCAGTCAGAAAAATCTGTGTGGCTTATCATTTACAGAAAGGAAAGCGATGTGCCAAGCGTGTATTATCCTGATGCTGTGGAAGAGGCCATATGCTTTGGCTGGATCGACAGTAAGGCCAATAAAAGAGACGAGGAAAGCTATTATCAGTTTTTTTCCCGAAGGAATCCCAAGAGCAAGTGGAGTAAAGTAAACAAAGCAACCGTAGAAAGGCTTCTTAAAAAAAACGCTATTGCGCCGGCGGGATTAAAAATGATTGAAATTGCAAAGGAAACCGGAACATGGAATGCATTGGATGATGTGGAAAATATCATTGTCCCGGCTGACCTTCAGCGGGGATTTGACGGCAACAAAACGGCTTTTGAGAACTGGAGCAACTTTTCCCGCTCTTCAAAACGTGGCATACTGGAATGGATATTAAATGCCAAAAGGCCCGAAACCAGGCAGAATCGAGTTGAGGAAACGGTGTCGATGGCGGCAAAAAATCTGAAAGCCAACCATCCCCGGCAATAATATTGAATACGATGACCACTTACTTTTAAAGAAACCTGCTAACTTCGGATAAATCTTCAGGTTGCTGATCCATAAACATTCCAAAACCATAAGGATGATGGTTATGGCAAAGTTTTAAATAATTAAATTGTATACCATGAAAATAAGATATGCCTGGCGCCTTGTCATTTTATACAAACTGATTTTATTGCTTATGGCCGGGGGAATTCCGGCCTGCGCTATCGCACAAAAATCAGGTGTTAAGCGTTATTTGTACGTTGCGGTACCTGGCATCCGCGATTACCTCGGATACGGAGGCCACGGGCTGCTTGTTTTTGATATCGACAACAATCATCGTTTTGTCAAACGCATCCCTACCGGGGGACTTCATCCGGACAACACCCCTTCCAACGTTAAGGGCATTGCAGTCAGTGTGCCCCTCAATAGTATTTATGTGAGCACCCTTGAATCACTTCAGCGCATTGATCTTACAACAGAAAAAGTGATCTGGGAGAAATCCTTTGAAGGCGGATGCGACCGGATGTCAATTTCGCCTGATGGCGCCACGATGTACCTGCCTTCGTTAGAGAAGGGTTTCTGGAATGTAGTGGATTGCAATACCGGTAATATCATTAAAAAAATCAATGTTCATAAAAGGGCGCATAATACCATTTATGGTCCGTCAGGACAGCGGGTTTATCTCGATGATATCGCCTCTCCATGGTTACATATCGCAGATACGAAAAGCCATACCCTTATTGACAAAGTTGGGCCCTTTGCAAATTACATACGCCCCTTTACTATTAATGGCAAAGAGACACTGACCTATGTAACGGTAGACAGCCTGCTTGGGTTTGAGGTCGGGGATCTCAGGACAGGCAAAAAGCTGGCTTCTGTCGTTGTAGAAGGTTGGACCAAAGGCCCGGTCCGGCGGCATGGAAATCCAAGTCATGGCATAGGCCTCACACCCGATGAAAAAGAATTATGGGTATGCGATGGGTATAACATGCGTATGCATGTTTTCAGCGCCGTTCCGCCTTACCAGCAACTGACCACTATCCCACTCCAGGATATGCCCGGGTGGATAACCTTTACCCTGGATGGCAAATATGCTTATCCTTCGAGCGGTGAAGTGATTGATGTGAAAACACGAAAGGTTTTACTAACCCTCCAGGACGAGTTCAATAACAATGTTGCGAGCGAAAAGATGATCGAGATACAATACGAAGGAAAACGACTTGCCAGGGCAGGTGATCAGTTTGGCATCGGGCGTTTAACCAAAGATCAGGGTACAGCTCTGAACAGTAAAAACAGCTCCGGACAAAAATAAAATGCGGCTATAGATAAACAACACCCTTAAATGTGCTGGCGATGAGCCGGTGCTCAAGCCATAACAAGTGAAGGAAAATTCCCTTATCAGAACGCGATCGTATGTAAACGGAGGGTGGGTAGAGGCAGCGGGTGGAAGAACTTTTGACGTGAACGATCCTGCCACAGGTGAACGGATAGCCAGTGTTACCGACATGGAAAGGGAGGATGTACGCAAAGCCGTTGACGCCGCCTATGCTGCATGGCCAGCCTACAGGAACCTTACTGCCAAAGACAGGTGTGATATCATGAAAAGATGGTTTACGCTGATCACGGAACACAAAGAGGAGCTGGCAAACCTGATGACGCTTGAATGCGGTAAGGTTTTAAAAGAAACACTTGGAGAAGTTGATTACGGCGCGTCCTTTATCGAGTGGTTTGCTGAAGAAGCTAAACGGGTGTATGGAGATGTTATACCTGCGCAGGCGAATGACAAAAGATTAATCGTCATTAAACAATCAATTGGTGTCGTTGCGGCAATTACCCCTTGGAATTTCCCCCTTGCGATGATTACAAGGAAGGTCGGCCCTGCTCTTGCTGCAGGGTGTCCTGTCATCATTAAACCACCTGCGGAAGCACCACTTACCGGGCTGGCGATTGCACATCTCGCAGAGCTGGCGGGCTTTCCGCCAGGCGTATATAATACCATCACCACCACTCATAATGATGAGGTCGGACTTGAGCTTTGCGAAAATAAAAAAATCAGAAAGCTCTCTTTTACAGGTTCTACCGCCGTCGGCAAAAAGCTAATGGCCCAATGTGCTTCAACGTTAAAAAAATTATCGCTCGAATTGGGTGGTAACGCTCCTTTTATTGTGTTTGATGATGCCGATATAGATGCTGCCGTTGAGGGAGCGATGATTGCCAAATTTCGAAACAGCGGGCAGACCTGCGTATGTGTGAACCGGGTTTTTGCGCAGGACGGGGTCTATGATGAATTTGTTGAAAAATTTTCCAGTGCTGTAGCCACTTTGAGCGTAGGGAACGGCCTTGACAAAAATGTTCAGATCGGTCCGCTGATCAACGAAAAGGGTTTACATAAAGTGAAACAACATGTGGACGATGCGCTTGCTAAAGGCGCAAGGGTGATCAGGGGTGGAAATCATATTGAAGGATTGTTTTTTCAGCCCACCGTACTTGCGGACGTTAGCCAGGAAATGATCATCGCCAGGGAAGAAGTGTTTGGGCCTGTTGCACCTGTCTTCAGGTTCAATACCGAACAAGAAGCGATTCAATTGGCCAATAATACCGAATATGGACTTGCCTCTTATTTTTATAGCAGGGATATCAATCGTTGCTGGCGTGTTGCCGAGGCCCTTGAATGTGGCATGGTTGGCATCAATGAAGGCCTGATATCAACGGTGGTAGCTCCGTTTGGAGGCGTAAAAGAATCAGGAATAGGCCGCGAAGGCTCCAAATACGGCATGGATTATTTTATGGAAATAAAGTACCTGTGCTTCGGAGGCTTTAGATAAAAACGGACTGCAGCATATCAACTTTCGAATTCATATAAATGCAAAGAGTATGAAAATCAAATTGACAAGTGTAATGGTAGAAGACCAGGAAAAAGCGCTTAAATTTTATACTGAAGTTTTGGGCTTCACCAAAAAAACGGAGATTCCGATGGGCGAGCACAAATGGCTTACTGTGGTATCGGATGAAGAACCTGACGGGGTTGAGCTGCTATTAGAACCACTTGGTTTTGCTCCAGCCAGAATATTTCAAAAAGCGCTGTTTGAGGCAGGCATACCTTTGACCGCTTTTAACGTAGACGATATCGACAAAGAATTTGAACGTCTTTCAGGTTTAGGTGTGGAATTTTCTATGCCGCCCACCGAAATGGGAGCTTCCAGCATTGCTATATTTAACGACACTTGTGGCAACAACATCCAGATTTTTCAATTATTATAATCAGGTAAGCTAATCAGGTAGTACATATTGGAGTGGCCTTATATAGGCGTTGCAGAGAGAAGAAACTATACCTCCCGAGCAGACAGGTAAATTTTTGAAAAGAATAAACCAAACAAGAGCATTAGTCCCCTTCCGAAATTGGCTCTGATGATTTGCGTTGGTACCCGATGGGAAAGCAAATCGCAAACCTTAGTAGAAACGATTACGCGGCTCCTATGGAGCCGAAGAATTAATTAATACATTACTATAAACACGTGGCTCCTGTCGGAGCAATTTAGTCACCCTTATTATTGAGATAATTGAAGGCGGAGTTAAAATAATAAGGTTTGTAAAATTCGAGAGCCCTTCTTTCTACTAAGGTTGAAAATCCGATAAAAGAGATCATCTCAAACCTTAGTAGAAATGATTGTCATCATAGAAGTCTACCTTATTACCTTATTGAAATAAATGATTGCGGAGCAAAAAAAATTCGCTTTTTAGCCAAAGGTCTATCGAATCAATCGATCCTTACCATATAATGGCGGGATCGAAATCAATTTCGGAATGGCTCCTATCGGAGCCGATTAGGTCAACCTTATTACGTTATTGAAATAAATGTGGCGGCTTTAAAGTAAGATATCTTTTAGCTAAAGCTCTATCGAATCAATGAATCCTTACCATAAATTCCGGGCATGAAATCGGTGTTTGGAATGGGCCCCATGGGGGCCTCGTGTTTATAGCAAAACCTGCCCCTTGGTTCGGCTCCATAGGAGCCACGTGTGATTACGCGGCTCCTATGGAGCCGAAGAATTAATTAATAACATTGCTATAAACACGTGGCTCCTATCGGAGCCCGATTAAATCCACCTTATTACGTTACTGAAATAATGTGGCGGAGCTAAAATAAGAGACCACTATCGGCGTGAATTTTTTATCGCATAAATCCTCATTGAAAATGCAGAGACGCTATGACGCGTCTCCGCGAACCGCATTACAGGTAAGCTATGCAATCCATTTCAACCAGCGAATCTCCCGGCACGCCGCCCTTTGCAACGGCGATGGTTGTGCGCACGGGCGGCTTAGGACCAAACCTGCCTTTATATACTTCATTCATCGCTTTATAGTCGGCAATGTCGTTAAGGAATACGGTCACCTTTAAAACCTTCTGCATGGAAGAACCCGCTTTTATCAGTTCCTTTTCGAGTTCTTTAAGAACAATCTCTGTATGCGCTTTTATTTCAAACGGTGCTGTATGGGCGCCTTTACCAGCAATAAATACCAGGTTGCCCAAAGTTGTTGAACCGGCAAATAACGGAACGTCCTGAAAGTTTGTTACGTTAGCCACTTTCTTTTCCGGGGTTGGATTTGTTTTTGCACTTGCAATTAGTCCTACGCCAATAACGCTGCCGATGGATGCAAAAAGCTTTTTTAATACTGATCGTCTTTCTGTTTTCATATTTAATTGTATTGATATAATTGGTAAAATGTTCCACTTTTACCTGGTAGTCTGCGATTGATTTCCAAACAAAATGTTTAGGGCTATCCAGATATATGATTAATGGATGCTGGTTTGCAGTTTCAGGCATCAGACGCTTTATAACCCTGCGTGCCCCGGCCTGGGGCTTTTGCAAGTGACATCTGGTTGCGTGTTTTATTTGAACTTTTAACTGCAATCAGCGTCAATATAGCAGAAAGTAAAAGAGAGCCGGCCATAAAATTATACGAGGCTCCGAACCCGCCCGTTTTTTCATTTAAATACCCCACAAGGAAGGCTCCCACAAAGGAACCTAACGCGCCCAGACTGTTGATCAACGCCATCGCGCCGCCAGAAACGTTTGACGGCAGAATTTCAGGAATAATGGCAAAGAACGGCCCATACGGTGCGTACATGGACGCCCCCGCTATAACAAGCAACACGAACGAAAGCCAGAAATGATCAGGCCCTATTAAATAGGAACAATAAAAAGCAATGGCGCCGATGAGGAGGAATGGCCAGACAAATGCTTTCCTGTTTAGCGTTTTGTCTGAAAAATATGAGGCGGTTAACATTCCAATAACTGCAAAGACATATGGAACAGAAGAGAGCCACCCCGTCTTTACGATATTCATGTCAGGGGCTGCTTTGATGATCGAAGGAAGCCACATCACAAAACCGTATACACCGATACTCCATAATGCATATTGCAGGCACAGGAGGACAACGATCCTCGACTTAAAGGCTTCCATATAATTTTTTACGGGTTTAATGCCCTGCTGTTCACTTTGAAGCTGTTCCTCCAGGTCATTTTTTTCAGACTCAGTTAGCCATTTTGCATCTTTAGGTTTGTCATTTACCAGGTTCCACCAGAAAAAAGCCCAGATGATTGCAGGTATCCCTTCTATAATAAACATCCACCTCCAGCCCACAGCATTTATTAAGTATCCGGATACGATCGACATCCAGAGAATGGTAACCGGGTTGCCGAGAATTAAAAAAGTGTTCGCCCGCGACCGTTCGCTTTTTGTAAACCACCTGCTCAAAAAGATCAGCATGGCAGGCATCACCGCACTTTCAACAACTCCAAGCATAAACCGGATGACGATCAGCAGCTGCACATTACTCACCATTCCGGTTGCGGTGGCGAGTCCTCCCCAAAGGATCAAAGACCAGAAGATCAGTCGTTTTGCACTTTTGTGGGCTGCATAAAGGGCCCCGGGTATCTGGAAAAAAAAATACCCCAGGAAAAACAATGATGGCAGCAGGGCAGACATTGATGGGGTGATATTCAGGTCTTTCGCCATTCCGCTTGCTGAACCAAATCCAAAATTTGCACGATCGAGGTAAGCAAGGCTGTATGTTATAAAAGCCACTGGTATCAGCCGGTACCAACGCGATTTGGCAAGTGTTGTAACCATATTATCCTGGATTAGATTATTATTATTCGAATGTTATCTGCCCAAATTTTTTAAATTCATGGAACGACCTCCTAATTGGCGACCACGCCCATTTTATCGCTTTGCCGCTATCGTAGTCAAGCCTGTAAAAGTTTGCGTTCCATACGGTTCCGCTCGCCGGTGGAACATTTTCCAGCGGTTTAAAGATATCAAAAGGGAAAAACAATGCTGCCGTCCACGAATTTATACGGCTGTTGAACGCCATCTTACCACCGGTAAGCGTCACCTTTTTCCTGATCCGCCTTTCATTTTCGTAATGCCAGGGAACCCAGCCGTAGTTGCCTTTTAAATTTGGAATGATCAGAACAAGCTCCTTATTTAACTGGTTGATCTCGTATTCAAGATACAACGGAGTTTTCGGTTCCGGATGGAAAAAAACTTCAAACACGTCACCCAGAAACAGGTTCTCAAAATCCCTGTCGAATTTTGTGGTTATAATACTATCTTCTCCACTAAAAAGTAAATATATACCTGTGCCGGAATATAGAATTTTAAATTTACTCTCATAATTCCGGCCGCCCGTGTCAAGTTTCGACAATAAGTTCCATGCTGTTTTATTCCATTCAGCGCTCTCTTCATTGCGTGTAAAATTAAAATCGCGGCATCTTTTCACAACCAGGGAAAGGGCGCCATTATTTTTAGCCTGTGTAACGATGTTATTGTTCATTCCAGGCTGAGCCCGGGCAGAAGAATAACCGAGGATAATACATCCGAATAAAGCAGGCAGTAGTGTTGCAATCTTCATAAATATTTCTTAGCAGGATTCATTTGCCGGAAAATTAGTTAATTAATTGTAATTCGTTGATTTGGCAATGGGCGATTCGGCTGTGAGCTATCAGCAATCGGCTATCAGCTATCAGCAATCAGCTATCAGCTATCAGCAATCAGCAATCAGGTATGAGCTGCCGGAAATGCGCATTGTGCAGAAGGAATCTAAAATAAACAGGAAAGGAATTACCCGGGTTAACAATTAGAAAACGTGTACCCGGCTATGGCTTTCTGCAATGGGTAATTTACAACCGCTCATTGTAACACTACTACAGGCGTGGCTATCCCGTTAAGGTCATATACAATAGCGCCTCCCCTGATCGTCATCTGGCATTCAAATTTTTGTTGGGCGTTGAGTTTATACCCGGCACGATCCCATAGCCCGAAATCACCCTGACGCATCTGTAAAATGGCCACATCGGCAACCGCCCCAACAGAAAGGTGACCCAATTCTTCGCGCTTTATCGCCTGCGCAGGGGCCCACGTACCTGCCTTGATGACGTCCTGAACATTCATCCCTAAAGCAAGGAAGGTGGACATCACGTTAAGCATGTCTTTCATAGCCCCGTTCATACTCCCCGTATGCAAATCGGTGCTTATGGTATTCGGGAAAAAGCCGCTTTTGGTGGCAGGCAATGCCTGTCTGAAATCAAAGCTTCCTCCACCATAACCGACGTCGAAAATGATTCCCCTTTTCTGCGCTTCCACAACAAAAGGCTTTAGCTGCCTCGTTTTAAAATCAACGATCGGATCGCGCCTGGATAGTTCAGTAAAGGTGTGCGTATATATATCTCCCGGCCTGAGATGTTGAAAGAACAGTTCCTGGATAGAGAGCGGTGGATGAGTATCATCACCGCCAAAATCAACTATCACGGGCAAATTGGCCATCTTCCCTGCCTCGACTGCCTTGTCAACCGCTATCCATTCAGCAGCTTCATAGTGCGCTACCTTAAATCCCACAACGTAATCACGGTATCTTGTTGCGGCACTGGCCGTCATTTTTGCATCCATATCGTTTGCATCCTGCTCATAAACGCCACCCCTCATGCCTTCACCCACGATATTTAAAAACGACAATACCCGGGTTTTCGACTTGTCGATAATGTTTTTCTTAAGCTCGGGAAAAGATTTCCACCCGGCTCCCCCGCAATCTACAACGGTGGTAATGCCAACACGGAAGCTAAAGCCATCGGGGGGAAGCGCTTCTGAACCATTGCTGAGGTAATGATCGGGTGCTGTTCCTGCAAAAACATGTTGATGCATATCAATGAGCCCCGGCGTTACATACATTCCCTGCGCGTTAACTACCTGCCTCCCTTGTTTCGGGTCTATGCTTTTATCAATTTTAACGATCCTGCCATCATTAACCGCAATATCCATCATGCCGTCTATGCTGTTTTTCGGGTCAATGACATGTCCGCCTTTGATAACAATAGTGTACGTTTGAGTGTAAACGTTAGTAAACCCGAGGGATAGAAGAAAAATTATAAATAAACGGGATGAGTTTCTCATAGTGTGCATTTCATATATGGAGCCCTTCGAAATCCGGGTGTAAGTTTTTTTACAATTAAATTTGTTGATCATACAGATGCTCCTGTCAGCTCTTCCCCGATCCTGGCCGCTACAATTTTTTCCTGCCCGGGTTTGAGCATAAACACAGTAATGTTGATTGCATTGTCTGCAGTGCCTATCACCTCAATGGAGGGATTGCCATTGCGCAATTTATCCTGTACATCTTTTCGTGTTGTTTTTACCATGTTTGTATCCCAGGAAATCTGTAAGGCTGGTGTGTGGTTGGCGATGGGTGGAACGGTAACCTTTGTGGTTACACCGTTGATTTTCTTTGCAGCGTTTTCTATAACGGCGATCTGGTCTTCCCACATCTTCCATTCTTTATCATGGTCCTGGCGTACATACTTGTCCAGCGCCGCGTACATGCCTAAAATCTCTTCTTTATTAACTTTCATTCCCCTTCCGATATTACCTCCGCGTGGGGGCGCGCTAAGGCGCGCTGCAGCGATAAGCTCTTTTTTGCCATAGAGCAGACCGGCGCTTTGTGGTCCGCGAAGCGCTTTCCCACCTGAAACACAGATCAGGTCGAAGCCCATTTCATTGTACTTCCAAAGGTTTTCCACCGGAGGAACATCCGCGGCAATATCGATAAGTGTCGGAATATTATTCTTCTTTGCTACTGCAAGCCATTCGGCATGCTGAATGTTGCCCAGAGGCGAACTTTCATTGAGAAAATACATCAGGGCGGTTTTTGGATTGACCGCTTTTTCGAGCTCCTCAGGCGTTTCCACTACAACAGGTTTAATGCCGGTATTGGTAAGCGCATGAATATAACCGTGATTATGCCCTTTCTGTACGATCACCTCATTCTTCTCAAAACTTTCCACGTTAGGCAGCATGGCTACTTTTTTCTGGTCCATACCGGTAAGCACTCCGGCTGTCCCAAGTACGAGAGCAGACCAGCAGCCTGATGTTACGGTTGCAGCTTCCGCATGACACAAAGCAGCGATCTTTTCCCCTACTTTATCCTGTACCTCATCGAGCATAATGAATTCTTTAGAAGCGCTGTTGATTGCATCCATAACTTCCTCGTGCATTAAAGATGCTGTCATGGTTGTGTATGTGCCCGCCGCGTTGATAAAGGTACGCAGCCCCAATTCCTTTATTAAGTCACGTTTTCTTTTTTTAAGATTGGCAGCTACAGCTTGAAAAGGAAGCATTGCTCCTATTACCGGAACAGTGGAAAAAAATTTAATCAGGTCTCGGCGTTTCATAATTGTCGTGTTTTTTTGAGGTATGAGGTATGGGGTATGAGGTATGAGGTATGGGGTGTGAAGCATTAATCCGCTTTCGCGAATGATCACCGGAAACAGCGATTGATCAAAGTTGGTATTACCTGCATCTCTGATTTCTGATAGCCCATAGCTGAAAGCTCCTGCTTCCTCCCCATACCCCATACCTCATACCTCTTCACGGTCTGTCCCACCAAACCCTGGTCAATAAATTATCCGCTGTTGATTCGGAAAATCCCTGGCGTTTTAATGCTTCCTGGTAATTGGCCTTGTTAGTGAGGTTTTCTGTAATGGGAATAGAGAAACGTCGGAACATCTGACCGCCTGTTACATTTCCCGGGTAATTAACACGGGTTAGTATAGGATAGCCGGTTCTTCTCCAATTTGCATAAACTTCAAAGTCGTCGCCAAACATAGAGACCCACTTCTGCTCTGAAATCTGCCGGAATTGCTGCTCGAAAGTGCCCGCGGCCGGGTACGGATTTGCTGCTATATAAGCATCTATCTGAGCCGTAGTAATAACATTTGAGACGGGAGCTACGGCCGGATATTGCGCCCACTGCGTCATCCCGGCCCTTACGCCATTTTCATATGCTGTTTTGGCCGAAGTACCGGTATACCACCCACGCAGCGCAGCTTCAGCCAAAAGAAGATAAGCTTCGGCAGGGCCCATTATAATGATAGGCGCTGCAACGTTCAGTACAAGTGGAGACGGTTCGGAATAAATATTAAAATCCGTAGGCCTTGTATTCAGGCTTCCGCTTACCATGCCTTTTTGAATGGCAGGGTTATTATCAGGGACGTATGAAGTTGCTCCCGGAGGTCTCACCCAAACAACGGAAATAACTGGTAACCGCGGATCGTTTGTCCGTTTAAGATAATCAATGAATGTAGCCGCGTATTTACCTCCTTCCACGTTATCAACATCCTGCGGATTTAAATAATTTCCGTTCAACAGGGAGTTTCTTACTTTCAGGTTCATGCCACCGCTTACGTTGGCATAGGAAATTTTCGCAATATCGGCATCGGTGGAAATTACTCCGCCGGCTATAGCCTTTTGAACCCATGTTCTTGCCAGCACCGCGTCAACTTTTGTCAGGCGCATCCCTAAGCGCAGCATCAGCGTATAAGCAAATTTTTTCCATTTGGTCACGTCGCCTCTGTAAAACAGGTCAGCTGCACCAAATGTGGGTTTGGAAGCGTCAAAAGATGCCGCCGATTCGTCCAGCTCTTTAAACATATCCAGGTAAATATCTTTTTGGGCATCGTATTTCGGGGAAACGTTGCCTGCTTCACCTTTTACAGCATCAAAATATGGTATATCGCCGGCAACATCCGTAAGCTGGTGGTATGTATACACGCGCAGTATACGAACCATGGCTCTTTGATTAACCAGCTCGGGCGCCTGTATTGCGGTCCAGAGCTGATACAGAAGATTTAGCTGTCCGGTATATATTCCAAAGTCGGCCACTGTACCGTTGAAGCTGTAAAATTTATCTCCAATCGCGGGTACTTCCTTGTAGGTTGAAAAATACTGCATGCCCTGGGCAAGTACAGAATAGTTATCCCTTGGTGTGTTCAGCAGAGCACCCGTAAAGATGTTAGCCGGGATTGGATAGTTTACGGAATTCAATGGAAGGTTAAGATCTGTAAGGCTGGTTTTATTGCACGACAGCGATATCGCGATGAGTGCAACAACTGCAGCTGGTATTATAGATAATTTCTTTCTCATGTTCTTAATCAGGTTTTAAAATATAACATTCAGGTTTACACCAATGGTTCTTGTTCTTGGCTCACCGGCACCTGCCGTACCGGTTGCATTAGCCACTGTTTGCTGCATTTCCGGATCAAGGCCAGCTTCCTTAACTTCTTTGTCTCTGTAGAGGATGGCGAGGTTACGGGATACCAACCCGATCGTAGCCGATTGAATCCTTGCAAATCTGAACCGGTTAACCGGAAGGTTGTAATTCAGGATGAAGCTGCGGAGCTTTACAAAGTCCGTATTAAACGTTTGCAATTCCGAATAATTTACACCCCTGTTGTTATAGTATGTATCCAGGTCTACTACCGGCCAGAGTCTGCTGAATTTAGCGCCCGTTTGGTCAACACCTTCGAGCTGAACACCTGTTTCCCTGCCTGGAAGGGTGTTTTTTGTGAGGCCGAAACGCATGGCATACACCCACATATTGTTAAATGCTACAGCGCCGAATTTAGCATCCAGCAATACGTTAAGCGAGAAGTTTTTATACCTGAAGGTGTTGGTAAGTCCCATCGTGTACGGCGGGTTAGCCACACCTAAATAATCCTGGTACCTGTCTTCGTACCCGCTTGTTTTGTTGTACACCTGTACGCCGTTGGCATCCTTGCGCATTCTCCAGCCCAACACCGATCCATAGGGCAGGCCTACAGCGTTTACGATGCTTACTGCTGAAGAGATACCTGTACCGATGGTAAGGTTTGTGATACCCGGGGCAAGCTCAACAATTTTACTTTGATTATAGGCGAAATTATAGCTTACGTTCCAGCTGAAATTCGCCTGCCTCAGAGGCGTTCCGCTGAACAGGAGCTCTATGCCTTTGTTGGTGATCTTACCGACATTCTGATTTCCTGCAACAAATCCGCTGGTTGGCGAAATGGCCGGTTGAAGGATGTCGTTTGTTGTGACGCGACTGTAATACGTAGCGTCTACGCTAAGGCGGTTGCCAAACAACTGAACTTCAAAACCACCCTCGGTTGTTGTTACCGTTAGCGGCCTGATGTCTGGATTCTGTAAGGTATTGGGAGCAACCTGAACCGGTATCCCGTTAAATCCGCCAGGTGTAAATGTATAGATCCGGTTAATTGTTTCAGGATCTACCGTTGAGCTGCCAACTTGTGCCCATGAGGCCCGAAGCTTTAGGTAATTGATCGCCGCAGGCATTGCGATAGCATCCGATAAAACAAGGCCGGTACCCACCGAAGGATAAAAGATGGAATTGTTTCCCCTGTTCAATGTAGAGAACCAGTCCTGCCTGCCTGTTACAGACAAATATGCGATGCCTTTGTAATTCACATCTACAGAACCAAACACGGAATTTGTTCCCGAACGAATTTCACTCCGGTAAGGACGTGCCGTTGTTGACGGATTTAAAGTGGCAAGATTTGTATAGCTGATGAAATTTGGTATAATGAAATCAATTCCGCCGAGGTAGTTGGACAGGTTATGAAGCCGTTCCCTGTTTGCGCCAACAAAAGCGTTTACATTGAAGTCGGTTAAGAACGCGGTATTGTAGTTCAGGATAGCATTCAGGTTTGTCCGCGTATCATGCCGCTGACTCGTATTCATATAACCCTTCGGGGTAAACGCCGTGCCCATCGGCACAAAGTCCATTAAAGAAAGAAATGAAAAATCATGAGCGACAGCTCCCTTGATAAAGAGATTTTTGAGGATATTCACTTTGGCGCTTCCTGAGCCTATAAAGCGCCTTCTCTCGTCACTGTTGCCGGTTTTATTAATCACAAAATATGGGTTCGGGGCGGCCGGAACGGGGTTCCATTGCACCTCATTTCCCGCTGCGTCATAACCCGGGGCAAGGCTCCTGATATCTACCGTGCTGCCAATCAGGTAAGTGGCCCAGCTTGAATTTAATTCCGCATAACCGACACCAGGCCTGTTTTTCCCATTTTCAATATTGTATTGAAGGGTGGATTCAAGCGTAATTAAATCGTTCTTACCGAGGTTTGACCTGAGGCTGAGGTTGGAAGTTTTTCTTTCGAAGCTGGAATTCGGCGTCTGCGCATCCGATCTCAGATCAGAGACGGATAACCTGAAATTGAGCGCGTTGGTGCCGCCTGAAAACGCTATCGTGTTCACCCAGTCTTTACTTGGCCTGTAGAAATTTTTAATGTTCTGTTTTGCGCCTACAATGGAATACGGCCGTACCACGCCATCGAATTGAATCACCGGAGATCCGTCCGCTCTGGCACCGTAAGATAAACGGCCGGCACTAAGCGCCGCTGCCTGGGTCGCGGGTTTTACGCCATCATTTCCGGATCCATAAACCGTTTGAAAATTAGGAAATGTTGACGGGGTTCCATAAACAAGGTTGGAAGTCACTTCCACGCCAATTCCTTTCTGGGCTTTCCCGGACTTGGTTGTGATCAGTATCACACCATTAGCGGCCTGGCTTCCGTATAATGCAGCAGCAGCGCCACTTTTCAATACCGTAATCGATTCTATGTCATCCGGGTTGATGCTGGATATTCCATCACCGCGGTCAACGTTAAGACCAATAGTATTGGTGAGGGCGCCAGAGTTGTTGGAGTTGATGGGCAGGCCGTTTACAACGTATAAAGGTTGCTGGTTGCTGTTAAAGGAACCGTGGCCCCGGATCACCACCCGGCTTGATCCTCCCGGGCCCGAGGCTACCTGAGTTGCATCCACGCCGGCAATTTTCCCCGTCAGGGCGTTGGCAATATTGGTTTCCCTGGCTTCCGTAAACTCCGACCCCTTTACTGTCGTAACAGAATACACCAGTCCCTTTCTTTCTCTTGAAATGCCGAAAGCCGTAACCACTACATCTGTCAGATTCGTTCCGGCAGGATCCATTTTTACATTGATGACTGTTTCGTTTTTCACCTGCACCTCTTTTGTATCGTGTCCAACGAAAGTAAAGACCAAAGTGCCATTGTCTGGCACACTAATGCTGAACCTCCCTGTAGCGTCGGTGGTGGCACCAATAGAAGTTCCCTTTAATATAATGCTTACCCCCGGCAGCGTTTCTCCGTTTGCACCGGTCACCTGGCCACTGACTACTTTATCTGGTAAGTTACCCGGGGGCGTTGCGAAAGCAGGCTGGTGGAAAAAAGTGCATATAAAAATAAAGACAATCGCTATTTTCTGTGGAGCAACAAGAAAAGGATTAATCATGAATTTAACGTCTGAAAGCCAAAGCAGGTGCCCTGGAATTTTTTCGAAGCTCCTTTTTGTAGAAAGAAGCTTATGGAAAATAAAGGACGGGTAAAAATGCATAAGTGTGAATTTATAGTTTTGGTTTTAAAGAATAACTAATGCAGTAACTATTTTGACGGGATGGGTCCGACTGTCTGGTTGAGGTCTTCTGATAATTTTTCGGCTTTGATAATGAAATCAAAATAATCGACATAAGACAACAAGAAGAGCAGAATTAAAAATAAATTAAATTTAGTTTGTTAAGAAAAAAATAAAGCCCTGAGCTTATTTTTATTCGTACGCTGGTATGAGGGCACCACGTTCTCTTGTCTGAATCACGGATTGAACAGATTAAAGGATAACACGGATTTTTGGAAGAATGGTTGGTTCTACAATCTGTGTAATCCCGTAATCCATTAAATCCGTGATTCAGACAAAAAGATAACGCTGATTTCGTAAGAGAGGGTTGGTTCTATCATCTGTGTAATCCCGTAATCCACTAAATCCGTGATTCAGACAAAAAGATAACACGGACTTTTGTAAGAAAGGGTTGGTTAAGCACAGCGTTTCATAGAATTCTAAAAAGTATCTTTACAAAAAATACGTTGATCTAAGAAATAAGCGCCTAATTTCATTATCCGTAAATTTTCAACTATAATCAACGCGTATGATAAAATCACTTCTCTTAATTGGTTCTTCTTTTTTTATCCATACGACCGGAATTAACGCTCAGGGGAAAACGCCCGATGTGGAAAGCAAGTTAAAAGAGCTGGGTATAAAGCTGATCCTTCCTACGCCACCTACAGCTAATTTCTTAAAGGCAAACCGCGTAGGAAATCTTGTATACCTTTCGGGGCATGGCCCTGATAAACCGGAAGGTGGGCAGGTAACAGGTAAATTGGGAGGTGATCTGACCATAGAGCAGGGCCAGCAAGCCGCCAGACTGGTGGGTATCTCATTATTATCTTCCTTAAAAGGGGAGATTAAAGATCTGAATAAAGTAAAGAGGATTGTAAAGGTTTTGGGAATGGTGAATGCGGTGCCATCCTTTGAACGCCACTCCCAGGTAATTAACGGATTTTCTGATCTGATGGTACAAGTGTTTGGCGAAAGCGGAAGGCATGCGCGCTCAGCCGTCGGCGTGGGTTCCCTGCCATTCAATATCGCTGTGGAAATTGAAATGATCGTGGAGATAAAGGAATAGCAGGTGGCCTGTGAAGTACAGGCGAAAAACAGTTCAGCGCGTTTTATGCCTGCTTTCAAGGTGTCTGCGACCTCACTTGCCCTCCGGAACCAGGCTTTCTTCGGTTAATTTCTTCCGGAAAACATTTAATGAGGTATGGGGTATGAGGTATGGGCCTGAAATAGTGAGCGTTGAAAAAGTTTAATTCAGCCGGACGATGGTTCTTCCACATACCTGCCACTGCCTCCCTAATGTGTACCTGAACCTGGCCGGGGAGCGGGCGAATTAACGGTTGATCTTGGAACAACTAAAGGTCTGGCGATGCCGTTGAAATCGTAAACAATTCTACCGTTCCTGATGGTCATTTCACACTCCAGTCTTTTTCCGGCTTCAAGCCTGTAGCCGGTATAATCGAACAGCCCGAATTTGCCCTCGCGGATATTAAGTATCGCAACGTCAGCGTCCGACCCCATGGAAAGGTTTCCTAATTCCTCTCTTTTGATTATTTGCGCAGGATTCCAGGTACTGGCCGTAATCACACTTTTTAGATCCATACCCATGGCAAGAAATTTCGACATGGTCGTAAGCATGTCCTTCATAGCATTGTTCATGCTGCCTACATGAATATCTGTACTGATTGAATTGGGATAAAATCCCTCCTTTATAGCGGGGATAGCCTGTGAATAGGCAAAACTTATCCCTCCATAACCCACATCAAAAATGATCCCTCTTTTTCTTGCCTCATGCACAAAAGGTTTTACTTTTTTTGTAAGCGTATCTACAATAAATTCCCTGCTCGCCAGCTGTCCGAAACAATGTGTAAAGATATCGCCGGGACGAAGGTGCTTCATGAACAACTCTTCTATCGGAAGCGGAGGCGTGCTGCCGCCAAAATCAACCATTACCGGAATGCCCCCGGCCTGCTTCCCTGCTTCTACTGCCTTGTCTACCGGCGACCAGTCATGACCTTCATAGTGTGCCAGTTTGAAACCGACGATAACATCTTTATAACGGCGTGCCACAAGCGCAGCCAGTTTAGGATCCATATCATTCGAGTTCTGCTCGTACCCGGCTCTCATGCCCTCACCTGCGATATTCAAAAACGCGAGTACCCTGGTTTGAGACATATCTACCGTTTGCAACTTAAAAGTAGGGAACGTCCGCCAGCCTGAGCTTCCCGCATCCACTACAGTAGTTACTCCATTGCGGAATGTAAATCCATCCGGCGGAAGTGCAAGGTTTCCATTCTGATACTGGTGATCCGGCTCAACTCCAAAAAAGTTGTGAGAATGGATGTCTATCAATCCCGGGGTAACATAAAGCCCTTTCGCATCTACCACCTGCGTAGCTCCTTTGGCATCAATATTTTTAGCTACCTGCGCTATTTTGTTATTACTGATAGCAACATCCATCACCCCGTCAATATTGTTTTTCGGGTCAATAACATGCCCGCCTTTTATGACAATGGTAAATGGCTGCGCCCGGAGGCAAACCGAATAGCATAGCACCCAAAAGACAAGGAAGAATAATTTCATCAAAGATTTTTTATGGTTATGATCTGAATGAATGTATACATCTTTTGTTTGTTGGTCACCATAGCAACTGCTACACTGGCTGTTCGAGAACCTGCTTTACCCGACGTGCAACAATATCAACCTGGTCTGGCCGCAAGAGCACCACTCCGATGCTTAACTTTCCTCCCCTGGCATTTGCCACAATGCTTGGAGTGCCGTTCTTCAATTGGGCAAGCACCTCTTCAGGAGTGATCCTGATCTGGCCTGGATCCCATTGTACATGCAGGCTGGGGAATATGTTTGCCTGTCCACCCGGGATAACGGTTTCGCTTTTTACAGATGGGATTTTATCAAGGATTTTAGCAATGCGTTTCGTGCGGTTCATCCAATCATCCCATTCTTTTTTATGATCTCTTTCCAGGTAAGACTTAAGGGCGGCATACATGCCAAACATCTCTTCCTTATTTACTTTCATTGGCCTTCCGATAGGGGCTTCATGAGGGCTGTGGTTCAGCTTTGCAGCCTCGATCAAATCCTTTCGTCCAAAAAGCAAGCCTGCGCTCTGTGGGCCGCGGATCATTTTTCCGCCTGAAAAGGTAATCAGGTCATACCCCATTTTCTGGAACCTGAAAAGATTTTCAACAGGAGGCACATCCGCCGCTGCGTCTACAAAGGTGGGTATCTTGTGTTTTTTTGCTATGGCCAGGAATTCTTCATGAGCTATTCCCTGCTCTTCAGCCGCGTTAAAGAATAATGCCATTACCGTATTTGGATTAATGGCTTGTTCCATTGCCGCAGCCCCTTCTACCTCCACGATTTTTGCTCCGGTGGTGCTGATGGCCTGATCGAAAAGATAACGATGACTTTTTTGCATAATAACCTCAGGGCGCGGCCCGGGAAAGTTTGGAAGTGCTTTGATCTTTTCTTTATCGTTACCCGTAATAGAAGCTGCCGTTCCGAGCACCATTGCACAGGCTGCGCCTGAAGTTACCATGGCGGCCTCGCACTGCAGCATTTCGGCAATTTTGGCGCCGACCTTGTCCTGCAATTCAAACATATTTGCAAAATCATGGCTCGTGGAATTGATGGCATCAAGTACTTCAGGCATCATCAGCGACCCCGAAAGAAAGGTCATCGTTACGCTGGCGTTTATAACAGGGGTTACGCCAAGTTCTTTAAACAGGTCACGCTTCGCCGGGGTCGTGTCTGCAAAAGCAGTAGAAAACGGAATACCACTGCCGATCCCGGTGGCCGATAGAGGCAGCATGGACAACCCTTTCAGCATCTTTCTGCGATTCATTATTTTGGTTATTTGTTGAAAGTTAATTTATCCGGTTCACTTTCAAAGCCCCGGCTCATGATAATTATTGTCAGCCTGATAAAAGACAAAGAAGATACGCATTACCTTGCGGAACTAAGATTTATTCAATGGTGTCTGCAGCCAGCGGTCAAACCACCCGAAGGCTTCGGCCTGCATCTTAGCATCAAATTTATGAGGCCCGGGGTAAAATGAACCTTTGTAACGGTCTCCCGCACCTGCTTTTGAAAAGATGTCTTTTAATACCTGGTCAGCCTCTTTCATTTCCGCTAAAGTAAAAAGTTCATCATCTTCATCATTGACTATCAGCGTAGGGAGGGGTGCTCGTAATGCAAGGATCTCAGGGAAATCGAGCTCATTGGGGAGCAATGGAACGTAGGTCATCCAGGTATGGGTAAAGGATTTATTCAGAACGAAGTCCTTCCAGGTTGTCATAAATCCTACGCAGACTGCGCAACTGATCCTGCTGTCAAGCCCTCCCAGAAAGGCGGTACGCATGCCACCCCCGGAAAGCCCTCCGCATCCTATACGGCCCGCGTCAACATCGGGACGGGCACATAATACATCAAGCGCTTTTTGGTCTTCAGCAAAAAATACACCCGGCCATGTTGTTCCTGCACTGAACAAGGATTTAGCCATGATATGTTCATGAGTGCCCGCCCAGTCGTTATAGGCTTTGATATTTTCAGGTTTCCCCGGATCGTCATTATTCAGGCCCTTGCGTAGCTTTGCAGGAACGTCCGCGGGCATTACTCTCCGGCTTCCAAACGGAAAAGCATCAGGTACCAGCACAACATATCCGCGTTTTGCCATTTCATTTGCCCACGCGAGGCTTTCATAGTACTCCCGCTGGTGTTCCCTGATTAGCGGATGCTGAAGTTCCGTTGTCCTGATTATTTTCTGGTTTCCGAAATATTTGTTTCCACCATGGTCATGGAAAGCAAGTATCCCCGGCAGCCTGCCTTTCTTATCAACAGGTTTCAGGAGAACGGCTTCCGTAGCGCGGCCGTATGGCAATTGCCATTTCAGCTCTTCGATTTGCAACCCGTCATAGGTATAGGATTTCACTACATTTACTTCGGGGATACCACCAATGTCAGGGATAGCCATCCGGTCAATAACACGTTTTCTTGCAGTGTCTTTCCAGGCAGCAAGGTCTTTGAATTCGCTTCGCCTGTAAGAGAGGGAAGGCAGTTCGCCTTTGTTCAGGCCTGCTGCCCATTTTCCATATGCGCCAATAACGCTTACATCTTTTTCACCACTCAATTGATTTCCGTTACCCGGGGAAAATGTTCCGGGGCTTGCCGGCTGCTCGTTCTCCGTTGCCAGTCCCTTTATCATTCCTGCCCCGGCTACTCCTATGCCCGTAAGGCCGGTATATTTCAAAAACTCTCTCCGGTTCTTTTTCATAGTAGAAGGTTTTGGAGGATTTTAGATTCCGATAACCGATTGTTCATTGCCGATAGCTGATAGCCAATATCATTTTCTGTGCTTCAATAAAAAATCAAGATAATTTTTTTTTAACCTATCTCCGATATATTTATTTTTGAATTTCATTTATTCCGTGCATCTACTTTTGAATAATGGTGTCCATTTTATAATTGACATCAAAGCATCTCAGATGGACAATAGCGGCCGGGGTTCCCGCCCTTGACGTTTTTTCTTACCTGCCTTATGAAAATAATTAAAACTTTTGTATTAACCTTTATTACCAGACACTGCTTATGCAAAAACTCCGAATTTTATTTTTTTTCCTTACTGTTGTCGGGGACTACGGAAGAGCAGAGGAGTATGGCCTTGCCGATCAGGGCTATTCTACGCAGGCTTCCTTTTTTGATAGCGACCTGTATTTATTTGTCATCAATCACTCATGCAAAAGTATAAAACCGGGGCGCAGGAACACCCTGAACTAAGACATCAATCGATGGCGATATTGATATATGTTCTAAATTGTGGAGTATCTGGCCTCAACATTCGAACGACGGGACAATTCACGCATATGTTCTGATCACTCGTTTCAGGTAATGTTTTTAGTAAAACTGTTTAGCCGTTTAAGCAATGTCAACATCCGGTCCTTTGTTTGGTTTGTCTTTAGGTGAGCACGATGTGCAATTTGATGAAAATCATCCATCATCAAAGCCTTTACATTGCGTCGTCAACGGTGCATTGGTTCCGGCTGATAAGGCAGTCCTGTACATCAATGACCTGTCTATCCAAAGAGGGTATGGTATTTTTGACTTTTTTAAAACGGTAAACGGCCGCCCTGTTTTTCTGGACGATCACCTCGACCGGCTTTATCATTCTGCCGGTCAAATGAGGCTGGATGCAGGTAGGAGCCGTGTGGAGTTAAAGGAGCTTTTAGCTGAGCTCATGGAAAGGAATAACCAGCTTTTTTCGGGCATTCGCATTACGCTTACCGGCGGTTATTCTAACGATGGATACACAATGGGTAAGCCTAACATGATCATTACCCAGCAACCGTTGGCTTTAAATAACAATGCCGAAGCAAAGGGCATCCGGTTAGTTACTTACCAGCACCAAAGGCAGATGCCCCAGGTAAAAACCATAGACTACCTCATGGCCATCTGGCTACAGCCTTTTATCAAAGAACAACAAGCGGATGAAGTATTGTATCATTATAACAACCAGGTTACGGAATGTCCCCGGGCGAACTTCTATATCATTACCAAAGAAGGAAAAATAGCCACTCCGGCAAATAACCTGCTAACGGGGGTTATCCGCAAACAGCTGCTACGCCATTTTACTGCGGCCTTTATGATTGAGGAGCGGGATATTTCCATCAGTGAAGTCTACGAAGCCAAAGAAGCTTTTATAACCAGCACCACCAAAGACATTTTACCCGTTTTTTCCGTGGATGGCCGGCAGATCGGCAACGGCAAACGGGGAGAAATCACCATGCGTCTTGCAGGTAGATTAAAGGAGCTGGTCAACGATGCGGGTTAACACTATACGCTCTTGTCATCTTCATGAGCCCCTTTTTGGTGTTTTGTTATGTAGCGATCTTCCGGGGCGAAAGGAAAGATCACTGAACACCACACTCTCTTGTCATCTTTCATGAGCCCCTTTTTGGTGTTTTGTTATGTAGCGATCTTCCGGGCGAAATGAAAGATCACCGAAAGTTTTGGTGGCTGTGATTAGTGACCGACTTAAGTAAACAACTGCTCGCTAAAATTCCGGAGATTTCAAAGTCCGCCGCAATGAGTTGCTTTAGGCGAAAGAGCATGCACCGCCGCTTTGAATGGACAAGCGGCAAGCATACACCGGCGGCTTTGAAATAACAAGCGGACGGGTACCACACTCTCTTGTCATCTTTCATGAGCCCCTTTTTGGTTTCTGTTATGTAACGATCTTTCGGGCGAAATGAAAGATCACTGAAACTGTTGCTTGCTGTGATAGTGATGAACTTAAGTAAACAACTGCTTGCTGAAATTCCGGAGATTTCAAAGTCCGCCGCAATGAGTTGCTTTAGGCGAAAGAGCGTACACCGGCGGCTTTGAAATGACAAAGTGGGGGAATTCCGGAGATTTCAAAGTCCGCCGCAATCAGTTGCATTAGCTGAAAGAGCGTACAGCGGCGGCTTTGAAATGACAAACGGAGGGGGCAAGCATACACCGGCGGCTTTGAATGGACAAGCGGCAAGCATACACCGGCTGCTTTGAAAAAGACAAGGAGGGGCAATCACGGAGATTTAAAAATCTGCGGCAATGAATTATCGCGAAAAAATATTTGATCCGCCAAATCGTATCTGGCAATTTCATTTTTTCCCATAATTTGCATCCTTTTATTCAAGCCAGGTAAATATTTCCATGTATCTTATGGCATTTTCTTATTTAAATTGCTGATGGAGATATTTAATCCCGAATCATTTTTATTTTTAATATGACTTGTTGAATTCCTGCTCTTATAAACATTTAACATGAAACAAAAACAACTGCTAATCACTTTGCTGATATTACTGGCTGCCGTTTCTTTTACTGCGGCACAGCAGAATGAAATTTCAGGGTCGGTGCTTTCAGATGACGGAACACCTCTTTCCGGGGCCAGTGTTACCGCAAAGGGTTCGAATAATTCGGTTGTCACCGGTGCAAACGGTCAGTTCAGGCTGCAGGTACCCCGCGGCACAACCGAGTTGGTCATATCCTATGTTGGCTATGAGACGCTGGAAGTCGCCACGAATGGTAAGGCTGTTGTGGATGCCACTTTAAAAAGGTCTTCGCAGGAGCTCGAAAATGTAGTGGTAAGCGTGCTTGGTTTCAGGGAAAGGGGTGACAAGCTCGGGTCATCTGTTTCCCGGATAGGCACAAAAGAAGTGCTAAGCTCAGGTGAAACAGGGCTCCTGCAGGGCATGGCGGGTAAAGCATCGGGAGTTACCATCACGCGGTCAACCGGCGATCCCGGTGCCGGATCAAATATTAAGATCAGGGGAGCTAACACGATAACCGGTGCTGCAGGCCCTCTTGTGATCGTAGACGGCATACCCATCAGCAATTCATCCTTGAACGGCTTTGGCTCCGATGCAGCAGGCACAGGCGTGGTGCAGCAATCCAGGTTAAACGATATCAATCCAAACGATATTGAATCGCTGCAGATATTAAAAGGAGCCGCCGCCGCTTCTTTGTGGGGTTCAAGGGCAGCTAACGGCGTTATTGTAATTACAACAAAAAGAGGCAAGGCCGGGACTTTAAAAATTTCCTATTCTTCCACCTATTCCATTGATGAAATAAACCGCAGACACCCCATGCAGACAACCTATGGCCAGGGGTTAAACGGTGTATATAATCCAACGCAGGCAAATTCCTGGGGTGATAAAATTGAAGACAGATCAGGCGCTCCCGATTCGGTGTCAGGCTCTGCCTATTTTCTTGGCGGCATCACCGGTAAAAGGTATTTCAGGATTACCAGAAAGAACGAAAAAGAAATTTTTACAGATGAAAATTTCGATGGAATTTTTGGCAAAGGCCACTACTGGCAGAACGCACTTTCTTTAAGTGGTGGTAACGATAAGTCGCGTTTCTTTTTCTCTCTTGAAAATCTTACGCAGAAAGGTATTATAAGGCGAAATAGCGATTATATCCGCAACTCAATCCGCCTGAATTCCGACCATACCCTGGGAAAATATATCCGGTTCAGCAATAAAGCGGCTTATATTAATGTCAATTCAAACCGGATCCAAAACAACTCCAATACCGCGGGGCTCTACCTGGGGTTATTGAGAACACCTCCTGATTTTGACAATACTGATTATGTCGGCACATATGTGGATGCGAATGGCGTTGAGTTCCGAAACCGTCACAGAAGTTACCGCCGCTACCTTGGAGACAATGTTCAGCCTACTTACAACAATCCTTACTGGACAATTTTCAGGCAGGAAAGCCCATCTAAGGTTGACAGGTTCATGGTCTCTTCTGAAATATCTTCAAGTCCGTTGTCATGGCTGGAGTTGATCTTACGGGCTGGTATAGACGCCAACTACGATAGCCGCAGATACTTTTTCCCGGTTGGGTCGGCTGGCGAACGGTCGCCCGGAAGCTACAGGGAAGAAAAGATTTCCGAGGTGGAAAAGAATGTTGACCTGATCGCCCGCGCATCAAAAGAGCTGGCCAAAAATCTGAACGGTACATTTATCTTAGGCGGCAACATTAATGACCGCCAGCGGGAACAATTGTATGGAGAATCATCAAGCTTTCTTGATGATGTAAGGCTGCAGAACTTTATCCTTACACCCGACGCAGGCACGCATATTATTAACTATTTTTTGCAGAGAGGTTCCAACAGGGGTTATTCAACCATCTCGCTCGATTATGGAAACCAGCTTTTTGTAAATTTCGGCGGTGCGCTTGAAGCGTCGTCAACCATCAGCAAAAGTTTTTTTTATCCCTCGGCTGATGTTGCCTGGCAGTTTAATAAGTTGCCGCCGTTTGAGAACGCAGGCTTTCTAAGTTTTGGTAAAGTGCGCGCGGCATGGGGTAAGGTTGGGGTACAGCCCACCGCTTACAATTTTGTAACGGTATATGAAAGTGCCCGGTATGATGCGTATGATGATGGCCTGGCGCTGACGAATTTCGGCGGTGGTTTCCGGCTGGACAACAGTAAAGGAAACGCCAACCTGAAACCTGAAATAAAAACAGAATGGGAGGTGGGCGCTGATCTGCGCTTCCTTGAGGACAGGCTGAGTTTATCAATGTCCTATTATCAAAATAAAATCGTGGATATCCTCCTTAATGTTGGACTGCCGCCTTCGAGTGGATTTACGAGCCAGTACACCAATGCGGCGTCAATGGAAAATAAAGGTTTTGAAACAGACTTCAGGTTGGGCGTAATTAAATCCAAATCGCTCGATGTACAGGTGTTTGGAAATTATAACCAGAACAGGAATAAAGTCCTGAGCCTTCGCGGTACCAGTTCGGTTGACCTTTCAACACAGTCGGTGAGCTCAAGGGCAGTGGAAGGATACCAGTTAGGCGTACTCTGGGGTCCGCGGGCATTGCGCGATGCCAAAGGAGGATATGTTTTAGATGCCAATGGCTTTCCGCTTGTTGATCTCGCCCAGGGTGTTATTGGCGACCCAAACCCTGACTGGAGAGGTGCGGCGGGCATAAATGCCACCTACAAAGGCTTTGACCTTAATGTGCTCTTTGAAACATTTCAGGGAGGGGATATCTCTCAGGGTACAAAGTCGGTGTTATACAACTTCGGTACTCATGCCGACGTTGGTCACGAAATCACACTCACCAAAGACCTGAAAAATGTAAATGGCCAGGTATTCAGGGCCGGAACAAAAGTGAGGGCTAACGTAGGGAATTTTGGAGGTGGCGATGTATTGATGGACCAGGCCTGGTACACATCCCGCGGAGCCGGCCTGGGCGCCTCTGCCATACGGGAGTTCTTTGTAGGTGATGCAAGCTGGACAAGGCTCCGGGAAATTTCATTAGGTTACACCCTGCGGTCACAAAAGTTTACAAAGGCCACAAGGTTCAATTCTGTTAAGTTTTCTGTCACCGGAAGAAACCTTGTTTTATGGACTGATATCATGGGCTTTGATCCTGAGGTGAACCAGACCGGGGTTAACAATGGATTCGGCACTGAATATTTCACCAATCCAAGCACCCGCTCCTATTTATTTACCATTACACTTAACTGATGATGACTAAACACAGCAAAATGAAAAATTTGATAATAGCAGCAACGGCGATGCTTTCACTGGTTTCGTGCACCAAAGTATACGAGGGGATGAATATAGACCCCAACAATCCGGTTGACGTAAATGCGGAAACCCTGCTCAAGGGAATGCAGTTAGCAAATATTGCTGTACAGGTCAGTCACGTTCAACGCATCACGGGTATGTGGATGAGCCAGTACAGGGGCGTGACACTATTGTATCAAAGCCTGGGAGAATACAATCTTTCTGCCGAAGAATCGAATGATACCTGGAATTTCGTTTACCAGGGTATCTCCAAACAGGGGAGTATCATAAGAGAGAAGCTGCCCAACAACAAATCTTACTCGGGGATTTCAAAAATAATTGAAGCGAATGCCTTAGGAACAGCAACGGCATTGTATGGCGACATACCATTTTCAGAAAGGGCGAATGACAAGATCGCGGTGCCAAAATTCGACCGGCAGGTTGATGTGTATGCAGGAATACAGACCCTGCTTGATGAAGCTATTGCTGAGCTGGGTTCCGTTCCTGCTTCTGTAGTTGTTACAAACGATATTTTTTTTCAGGGCAGAAGTACGACCTGGGTAAGGGTCGCATACTCTTTGAAAGCAAGGTATTTCCTGGAAACAAGAGAATATGCCAAAGCATATGCGGCAGCCCTGCAGGGCATTAACTCTACCGCTTTATCCTGGAAATTCTATCCCCCCGGATTGGTGTCCGACGGAGATTACAACCTGCTCAATACCCTTATTGACCAGCGTGGCGGATACCTTAGCACCAGCGGCACATATATGCACGACGTATTGCTGAGAGCAGGAGCTACGGGTAACAGGAATAATGCGAAAACGAATGAAGATGCAAGAGCAAGGTATTACAGGATAGGTGGCACATCGTCAAATGCGGAGTTAGGTGTTGCCGCGAGAAATGCTCCCATGCCTCTTGTTACTTATGAAGAAACCCTGCTGATTCTTGCTGAAGCGGGGTTAAGGGTAACCGGTTTTACAGAAGGGTTAACGCAATTGAACAGGGTGCGCGGGGTACTAAGGTCTAACCTCGGGCTGCTTACTGCGCCGGCAACGGGCGGGACTATCTTATACGCTGATTATGTAGCAGCGGATTTTAACCCCGGCGGAATGGAAAATCCTGATAACAGAACGCCTTTGAGGGCATTGCTTCGCGAGATCGTACAGGAAAGGTATTTCAGCTTATATGGAACCATATTGCCATTCAATGATGCCCGGCGTTTAAGGAAGGGAGATAATGATGTAAATGTGCCGATTCCCTTTACCACGGCTACGGCAACAAGGCATCCGGAAAGACTGATCTACTCGCAAAATGAAATTAATGCCAATCCGAATGTGCCAAATCCCATTCCGGATATTTACGTAAAGACCCAGGTCAACTTATAAGGTTGCCGTAACAAAAAATAACATGAGAAAAATTCTTTGTTCTTTTCCTTTACTCATTATTTTATCGGCTGCCCTGTCAGGCTATTCTCAAAAGAAGGCTTCTCAAAAGAAGAACGTAACCACTGAGAAAAACGCAGGTCTGAAAGAAGCTGCTGTTAAAAGTCTCGACGCTAAATATAACTACTACAAGGAACGGGCATTACAGATATGGAATTTTGCCGAAGTAGGGTATAAAGAAGTTGAAAGTTCTGCACTGCTGCAGCAGACGTTAAAAGATAATGGTTTTGAGGTACAGGCTGGCGTAGCCGGAATGCCTACTGCTTTTGTCGCCAGCTATGGCCAGGGCAACCCGGTAATAGGCATTTTGGCGGAGTTTGATGCTTTGCCGGGTTTGTCGCAACAGGCAAAACCGGAAAAAGACCCTGCGGGAAAAAGTGCAGGTCATGGATGCGGACACCATCTCTTTGGCGTTGCCTCGGTAGCGGCAGGTATAGAATTAAAAAAAACCTTACAGGAAAATAAAATTGCCGGAACAATTAAGGTTTACGGGACTCCGGCTGAAGAGGGTGGTTCAGGAAAAGTGTATATGGCCCGCGACGGTTTGTTTACAGGAACAGACGTAGTTCTTCACTGGCATCCTGACAGTAAAAATGCTGCCGATCCTTACACTTCTTTGGCGAACATCAATGCCAAATTCCGGTTCAAAGGAATTTCGGCACATGCAGCCGGTTTCCCGGAAAAAGGCCGCTCGGCACTGGACGGGGTAGAAGCGATGAATATTATGGCCAATATGATGCGCGAGCACATGCCATCCGATACAAGAATGCATTATGTGATCACCGATGGGGGTAAGGCTCCGAATGTTGTCCCCGATTTTGCTGAAGTGTATTATTATCTGCGGCATCCCCGCCGCGATGTGCTAAAGGAGCTCTTTAGCCGGTTGCTTAAAGTAGCGGAGGCGGGAAGCATGGGAACAGGTACCACAATGGAATATGAAATAACAGGCGGCGTATACGAAGTGTTACCGGTAGACGCTTTGGCAAGGGTAATGCATAACAATATGGAAAAGGTAGGCGGCGTGAAATATACTCCTGAGGAAATTGCCTTTGGAAAAAAATTGCAGGAATCTTTTGTAGACGTTATAAAACCTGACATCAACCAGGCGGCAAGCGTGCAGCCATATAGAGCGATGAGTGATGAAAACCGGTCCGGTGGTTCCACTGATGTTGCTGATGTAAGCTGGGTGGTGCCAACGGTTGGCTTCCGTGCCGCCACCTGGATTCCGGGTACGCCGTCTCACAGTTGGCAGGCAGTAGCATGCGGCGGAACAGACATAGGAATAAAAGGAATGCTCGTAGCAGCGAAGACGTTGTCTCTTACGGGCATAGACCTTTTCACCAATAAGACTCTTATAGAAAATGCAAAAGAAGAATGGAGCACGAGAAGGGGTAAAGACTTTAAATATGTTCCTCTTATTGGTGATCGCAAACCGGCTTTAGATTACCGGGATAAAACGCAGTTATAATGCTTTATTCTTTTCCGAAGGAAACCCTCTTCTTCTCTCTCATTCAGTCAGGTGATATCAGTTCGGTAGCATTATTCCAGAACTCAACCAGGTACTTCATGCATAGAATTATCTCATCCGTAACCGTTGCAATCCTGTTTGTTGTTTCGTTACAGGCACAGCAGCAATTGAGCATTGACTCCCTTGCTAAACCTTTACGATGGAGAAACATCGGTCCGGCGAACCAGGGCGGACGGATAGTGGACATCGAATCGCTGGATAATGATTACCGGAAAGTATGGGCGGCAACCGGAAGTGGGGGTGTGTGGTACTCAGAGAATGCAGGCACCACATGGACTCCCATCTTTGATCATTATGAAACCGCTTCTATCGGGGATATTGCGGTATTTCAAGCCGACCCAAAAATCATATGGGTAGGTACCGGCGAATCAAATAACCGGAACAGCCTTTCATGGGGTAATGGCGTTTATCGCTCAACAGATGGAGGAAAGACTTTTACAAACGTCGGTTTACAAAATACTCACCATATAGGAAGAGTCGTACTTCATCCCCAAAATCCTGATATTGCCTATGTTGCTGCATTAGGTCATTTGTGGGGAATAAATGAAGAACGGGGTTTATATATGACCACTGATGGTGGTAAAAGCTGGAAGCTGCTAAAGGGCGGATTACCGGAAAGCGGAAAAGAAGGCTGTACAGATGTGGTGATGCATCCATCAGACCCCAAAACATTATATGCTGCTTATTATTACCGGCTGAGAAAGCCTTATCACTTTCACAGCGGCAGTAATAACGGAGGCATTTTCAAAACAACCGACGGAGGACAGACATGGAAGAAATTAACAACCGGGTTACCTGCAGATTCGACCGGCAGGATCGGGTTAGCGGTCTGCAAAACGCAGCCGGGCATTCTTATGGCTATCGTGGAAGCGCCTAAAACCGACATATTAGCCAGGCCGGGCTCGGGTATATATCGTTCGGAAGATGGTGGTGAAAGCTGGAAGTATGTAAACACATACAACAACCGCCCGTTTTACTACAGCCAGATTAGAATTCATCCAACCGATGCACAGAAAGTTTATGTGCTCACAACCCCGTTTATGGTTTCAAACGATGGTGGAAAAAAATTTGTAAACGGAAGTCCGGATGATGAAATCCATGGTGACTTCCACGCGATGTGGATAGACCCGGTTACACCTGACCGTTATTACATCGGCGCAGACAAAGGGCTTTCTCTTACCCACGACGGTGGCAGGAAGTTCATATTATTTGATAACCTTCCTATCGCGCAGTATTACCGCATCGCTTATGATATGAATACCCCTTACCGCATTTATGGCGGCCTGCAGGATAACGGTTTTTACGCAACAGAAAGTTTCGCCCGCGATGCCAGGGGAATACTGAATGATGTTAACTGGAAAGTACATTGGGGCGACGGACAATACGCGGCAGTAAATCCGGGTAACAGCAAAGACGTTTACACCTCTTCCGAAAATGGCTCTGTTTTCCGTCTTGATCCCTCCACGCACCAATTAAAGAATATTTCGCCTGCATCTTCAACCATTATTAACGCAAGGGCATTGATCCGGAAAGGATCATCGCAGCCCCTTTTCCGGTACAACTGGTCAGCCCCATTTTTATTATCTCCCCATGATCATAAAACGTTATTCATTGGCGCGCAATACGTTTTAAAAAGTATCGACGGTGGAAAAACATGGAAAATGATCAGTCCTGATCTGAGCAGTGGCGACAGCAACAAGATTAAAACAGGCAGCAGCGGTGGCATCACGCCTGATAATACCGGGGCTGAAATTCATGGAACGGTTTACACGTTATCTCAGTCGCCGGTTGATGCAGGGATGATCTGGGCGGGAACAGATGATGGCGGGCTCCATCTTACCGTCGATGATGGAAAAGTTTGGCGCCACGTAAATAACACCTGGCCCTCAGACATGAAAGATTTATGGATTGACAGGGTTGTTGCATCAAGCCACAAGAAAGCGCGCGCGTATGTGACGGTAGACGGGCACACCAGCAACATTTTCCGGCCGTTTATTATGGTCACCGAAGATGCAGGCCAAAGCTGGAGATCCATAAGCAACAATATTCCATCAACAGAAGTGATACGTTCTTTTGCCGAAGACGTCTCAAATGAAAATTTATTGTTTGCAGGAACGGAGACTGGTGTGTGGTTTTCAATCGACCGCGGGCAGCAGTGGAGCCGTTTGAACAGGAACCTTCCGGTTGTATCGGTGTATGACCTGAAGATCCATCCACGGGAAAAAGATCTGATAGCTGCCACTCACGGCAGAAGCTTATGGATTATGGATGATATCGGTTACCTGCAACAATTTACACCTGAAGTTCAGAAAAGTAAGGCCTGGCTGTTTAATCATAAACCCATAGTGCTTTGGGAGAATACGAGCCGCGGCGGACAAAGAGGGCATTTTTTATTTGCAGGGGAAAATCCGCCCGGTATCATCAATACGTCGAGCAAGCCGAGGGCAGCTACAAGCCAGGCCGCCCTGATAACTTTTTATGTCGGCGATACTTCAGCCGGCAAAGTACAAATCATCATCAGTGATCCGGTGAAGGGCCATAAAAGAACTGTCGATACTACCGTTGCGCCGGGGGTTCACCGGATAACATGGAATTTGAATTTTGATGCGCCGCTAATCTCCAAAGAAGAAATTGAGATCATAGACAGCCTCGTGATGTCGATGCCTGAAGTGGAAAGCGCTTCCCGCACAGCGTTGCAACGGCTGAAGTCGGCATCGGCTTCAGCCGAACAAAGGCAACTCGTTGAACGGCTGGTAAACGCAAATCCCGGAATAGCCATCCCTGAAAAACTTTTACCCGTTAAAGCAGTGCCAGGTTTGTATGCGATTAAGTTGCAAGCGGGGACTGTTGTTCAGCAAACCAGTCTGAAGGTTAATGATGACCCATTGAATGAGCAGTCAGCAATCAGCCGCCAGAAGTAAGTAGTAAGTAGTACGTAGTAAGAAGTAAAAAAGCGGCAGGTTAGATGTTGAATTACTCACAAACGAGGTAAATTTGATTCCCGATGCTTCTATTTATTAAAAAGACCGGATGCAAGAGCTCCCTTCACTTATCCTGATTTTATGCATTACCGTTTTTGTTATCTGGTCTACTTATAAAAAGGGATTCTTTTCAACGCTGTATAAATGGATGCCGCCTGTTTTACTTTTGTATTTGCTGCCTGCGCTGGCCACTAATACCGGTGTAGTGCAGCCGGGGAACGGCGTAGGTGTGCTGGCTATGAATACCATTTTGCCATTAAGCCTGATCATGCTCACAGGCGTGATTCATGTGCCGGGGTTACTGCGTGTGACGCGCAAAGGCCTGCTTGTATTTTTTGCCGGCACGGCTGGTATTCTGATTGGAGGCCCTCTTGCATTACAGATGGCCGGTTTGTTTGATCCCGAACTGCTTCATCATGAAGGGAGCAATGCAGCATGGCGGGGCCTTGTATGTATTACGGGAAGCTGGATCAATGGCACGCCGGGGCAGTTAAGCATGAGAGAGGTTTATGGAAGCACTGAAGAGCTTTTCCTCACTTCGCTTGCAACCGATATCATCCTGCAAAACATGTGGCTGTTTTTTTTATTGTATTCCGTGAAGTTTCATAAGCGAATGGATCGCTGGCTTTGCGGTAGCGAAAAAGTTGATGACGACATAATTTTGCAGGAGACGGATAAAGATGAAATCAGGAGTCAGGCGCTTAGGCTGCCACCGGTAAAGGGATGGATTATACTGGCCATCATATATGCCGCAATATTTGCAGGATCTAAAATGGGTTCGGGCTATTTCGCAAAAAGCGTTGGCGATGATGACAGCAATCCATGGTCATTCTTATCCAAAACTTCGTTCTGGCTTGTGCTGCTTTCCACCACCTGTGGAGTAGCGCTTTCTTTTACCAATGTCTTAAAGAAAGACGTCCGCTTCTGGACGGTTCTTGGAAACGGGATGTTATTTTTTATCATGGCCAGCATAGGTTTGCAACTTGATTTGGAACACGTACAGATCAACCCTGTATTTTTTGTCATTGGTATAATCTGGTTACTTATACACTTAAGTATTTTATTGATCTGCGCAAGGTGGCTGAAGGCGCCCTGGCATTATATTGCCATCGGCAGCGAAGCAAATATCGGGGGACCTGCTTCAGCTTCAATAGTGGCCTCTTCTTTTCATCCGGGGCTTGTATCGCTTGGAATATTATTGGGAGTCTTAAGTAATCTTATCGGCAACTATGCCAACTTGTTAGGCGGATTGCTTTTCCAGGTGATAACAAGATGAACGGAAGCATAAGAAGGAACAGAATAGACTTTCGATTTTCGAGTGTCTGACATATTTTTTCGTACTTCGTACATCTAACATCGTACTTACTCATGGTGTATTCAACCGACCTCTCAATCGCTACCATTACTTTGGTAAGAGATGAACCCGAGGAAACACTACTTCGTGAAGCATTAGAACAACTGGCAAAGCACGGGATAACAGTTTATGTAACTGACGGCGGGTCAAATGACGGCTTTACGGATTTCCTGCATGGATTTTCGAATTTCGTGATAACCAAAGCAAAGAAGGAAGGCGTGTGGGCGCAGGCGGGAAACAGTTTATCAGCGGCATACGATAGCGGTTCGGCATTCATTCTATATACCGAGCCTGACAAAAAAGATTTTTTTGAACATGGGCTGCCCGGTATGTTAAAGCGGATGTCCCCGGATGATCAAACAGGAATTATAACGGTGTCCAGGTCGGCTGCGGGATTCGCCAGTTTCCCGGACTTTCAGCAAATGACAGAAACGACGATAAACAACTGCTGCAGGGAAATCATTGGCAACGACGTTGATTACACGTACGGTCCGTTTATCATGAGCCGGCAATTAGTGCCATACCTGGCACAAGCTCCTGCCGACCTTGGATGGGGCTGGCGGCCGTTTGTGATGGGTGTTGCTCATCGGTTGGGATACAGGGTAGAAGCATTTACCGGTGATTTTTTTTGCCCGGCAGCACAAAGGGTTGACAACACAAAGGAACGAATTTACCGGATGCGCCAGTTAAAAGAAAACATAGAAGGGCTGGTACTTGCAACAGGTGTAACCCTTTACCCGTGACAGGTAGAGACGCCATGCATGGCGTCTCTATTGGGGTTAATTGTTAGAGCTACGTCGTTAATTCAATGAAAACGGCGGAAGGTTCATAGAACCCTTTACGGAAGGCTCGAGCATCAGCATACGCTGAATCCTCCGGTATTTTTTTGCATTGAATATCGCCTTGATATTGTCGTCAAGTTCGTTTACCGTCTCACCATCGTAGCGCAAAACGGTAACGTCTTCCTGTAGAATGGGCAATACCGCATTTAATTTTCTGTCATTTATTTTGCCATCGGTTCCATCTACCACTACCATATCGAATCGGTGCAGATGAAGTATTTCAATTGCTGCTTCGTCGCTGTCAACAATATTTACATGAAAGGGGTGCATCGCGCGCGTCCATGCGCTTAAAGAATTTTGCTCACGCCGTGGGTCAGACACCACCAGTACACTTTTCTTTTTCATAATTTTTCTCCTTAACCTGATTACTCAAGAACCATGCAGGGCTTTTTTTTTAAGGTAAGAAGGGCCGGTATTTAAGCATTCGCTGCCTTGATGGCCGGTGATATGAATATAGAATGACGATAAGGCAGATGAACTATTGCGATGGGTGCATGTTGCAAATGCGGTCGTATAAAATGCCGCAATGGAGATGAAAGAATGTTTAATTGGCTGGTATTTTTCAAATACATACTTTTGCCCCCGGGTTAAATTGTTCGGGGCGTAGCGTAGCCCGGTTATCGCGCCTGCTTTGGGAGCAGGAGGTCGCAAGTTCGAATCTTGCCGCCCCGACTTTATGGTTGATTATCAGTCGGTGATGAGCTGTTCGGACATATTCCGGACAGCTTTTTTCTGTTTTTAGGATGTTCAGTGTTTAACATCGTCATGAATATTAGTTCTCAAAAACCTATTCCATTATTTTTTTTCTTTCGATTCTTTCTTTAGCTTCTAACAGAATGCTGTGTATCTTTTGCTGTAATTCCTTCTTAGGTGGTAATTCTGTCCAGTATTCGGCTACCATTATCCCGTCTTTGTGCATTTCTAACAGTTCTATTTGCTCCCTGCTGCTTTCGGCACAAAGAATTAAGCCGACGGGTGGTAGTTCTTCTTCTTCTTTCTTTTCATATTTATCCAGCCATTCAAATACAGTTCCATTTGTCCTTTATGTTTAGCTTCGAACTTGCCGAGTTTTAATTCTTATGTTGTGTAAACAGTTATGTGTTGTTTATTCAATACTTATGCTAAAATAGCAGATAACATTATCTTTAACAACACATAACTGTGATTCGACTGTTATAGATTTTCCAGGAAGGCCATTAGATTCTTATTATCCTTCCAATGCGTAGGTGTATTGCTTTCTTTAATTTCGCAGCAGGCTAAGGCTTTTGCTTTCATTTCCAGATCAACTTCAGCATAGATGTTGGTTGTATTAATAGATACGTGCCCGAGCCATGCTCTTATGGTATTGATATCAACCCCCGCCTGGAGTAAGTGCGTAGCAGTTGTATGGCGTATGGTATGCGGACTGACTTTCTTTTTCTTTATAGAGGGGAGTTGTTTAGCCATTTGTTCAACATACCGTTTTACCATTGCATGGATGCCAAAACGAGTTAAAGGTTGTTTAAGCCTGTTTAAGAACATATTCTCTGATGGCAATCGTTCAGCAATGATAATATTTAGCTCTAATGCTGTTTGATGCCATAAAGGACAACGCCTGGACTTATTTCCTTTACCTCTGATAAGCACTGTAGCCAGTTCTTTTTTTGATGCAGTGTTGATATACACGTCGCTTACTTTCAACTGTGCAACTTCATCGGCTCTCGCACCAGTGTTATAAAGAAAAAGTAAAAGTGCATAATCCCGCTTACCCTGATCTGTTTTTTTATCCGGCGCATTTAGTAAAGTATCCATCTCGGATTTCTCAAGATAGGTAATCAAAGTTCGTTTTGCCCGCTTAAAAGGGATCGCTTGAACCTTGCGACACCATTCCACATGCTCCGGGCTACTTAGCCCAATAAACTTTGCAATAGCGTGTACAGCGGACAAGCGCTGATTGCGTGTGGACAGTGAACAATTCCGGCCAGTTTCCAGTTCGGCAAGAAACGCCTTAATAATATCTGGATTTATATCTTCGACCAGTAATTTATCAATAGATTCCTTACTCTTTTTTGCTGCAAATGGCAACAATAACCGGAACGTGTCACGATAGCTTAGCTGTGTATTCTTAGATAAATTTCTCACACTTATTAAGTATTCCAGCAAAAAGCGTTTTATCCAAGAACTTAAATATGATGTTGTTTTGTAGAATCTGTACACCTTGCAAACATTGCTTTCCCTAAAGTTGCAACGAATTGTTGAAACTACAAAGGGTGGCGGCCAAAAATTCTTGAGACAACCGGCATAGCCAAACAACACGCCGTGTCCTGAATGACTAAGCATTCCCCTAAAGCCTGGACAATTTGCGCTGAATTCTAGGAGCAGCACTCTTATATTTGGTCCAAATTGAGTTCTTAAAATAAAACTTCCGTTTTTATGTAATTTTTACGGCAACATGTCTACAAACTCGCTTTTTGCACTTTTAAATAAAGCTATAAGAGTCTATAAGAGTCTATCATCTTCTCCACATCTATTTGCATCCTTATCAAAGTTCATTTGCGTTGCGTTATAAATCGTTATAAATCGAACATTTTAAAGCCTGCATTTTTCTGTTTTGCATAAAGGTTTATTATGCCTTTTTTAATGAACATTGTTGCAATTCCTAAAAGCAGGGACAAACAACACGCATCGCTTTTTCCGGTTAAATCAAGTTCCTTTATATTTGTAAAAGCTCTTTAAGTACTGCGTTTTAAGAAATGAACTAAGAGAGACCTATAAGAGACCTTGCCAGAAGTGTTTATAATAAAGGTCTGATTTTTAAATTGTTAGGTAATAGAAGCGGGGAGCCTCCAGCTCCACCTGAGGGGGAAACTGATAAGTTTCCCCCTTTTTTTGGTGCGCCATGCATGGCGATAAACTTGACGGTGTGAGTCGGTTATGGGGGTATGTAATCACCTACCATTAGTCAAGAGCAAGGGTGTCCACTGCGAGGTGGAATCTGAAGGAAGCGTAAGGCAAAGTTCCGGCCCGAGGAACACGAACACTATCATGCAGACGCTGTGAGGACGAGCTTTCCGAACAAAGCAAAGTCCAAAGATTACACGGTGGCAGTACTGTAAATGGTGCGGGTATATGGAATGAAGGTTTATCGTCTTACCGTGGGAGGTCTCACAGACGTGTGGAAACATCTGTATGACGCACGGTTGAAACAAGATTTACTGTGAGAAGTCAGCCGAGGCCATAGTACAGCAGTGGCGACAACTGCTGGAAGGGCTGAACCTTAAGAAGTAAGTAGTAAATGAATGTTACTGTATGAAAGGTAGAAAGCAGAAAATATCGCAAGATAGCTACCTACAGAAAAATAGGGCGGAACCCGAAGACTATGTAGGAGCGCAGACTTTCATGTGGATAACTGAAAACAACCTTACAAGAATCGACCAAACAGGATATGGGATGCTTGAGCAAATCCTGTCACCGGCAAACCTGAATGCAGCCTATAAGAGGGTGAAGCAGAACAAGGGTGCCGGGGGCGTAGATGAGATGGAAGTCGAGTCCTTAAAGGATTCTTAGGATACTCCTTTTATACAAAGAAGGGAGAGTGACGCCTTCGCATACATGTAAAAAGTGTAATGAAGATGTGCACAAAACTCAAGGAACTCACCTCAAGAAGCAACGGGTGGGGATATGCGGAAGGAAGGTAGCACTCAAACAATTTATTACTGGCTGGGTGAATTACTTTAAGATGGCAGATATGAAAAGCCTGCTCCTGTCCATCGATGAATGGTACCGCAGAAGGTTAAGAATGGTGTTGTGGAAACAATGGAAACGAATCGGCACCAAACAAGCCAACCTCATGAAACCTGGTACAAACAGACAAAAGGCATGGGAGTATGCGAACACCAGGAAAAGTTATTGGCACACAGCCAAGAGTTGGATCCTCGCTACATCGCTTACCAATGAGCGGTTAAGAGAGGCAGGTTATCTATTTCTGGCGGACTGTTATCTGAATGCTCGGAAACTAAATTAAGGAACCGCCGTATACCGAACGGTACGTACGGTGGTGTGAGAGGACAGGTAGGGAACTAATCCCTACCTTCCTACTCGATTCTATAACGAGCTTCTTGATGTTAAAGTTTCTTCCACCGATTGATACATTGGCAATGCCATGCTCATTGATATGCTTCAATGCCATTTTGAAATAAATGAGTAACATGGCTTGGGTCACTCAGTATGCCCACTGTGGAAACCACTTTTACACTTTCTAATATTGCCGCCGCATATATGGCGGCCGCACGACCCAATGAATGCCCAACCATAATATTGGGAGCTTCGTAATTTTCTTTTAAGAATTCTGCTGCACTCAGCAAATCTTCAATATTGGAAGAGAAGTTGGTATCAAAATCACCTTCACTTTCACCAAAGCCCTGTAAAATCAAATCTTAGTACCGCAATGCCTTTACTGTTTAAAGCCCTGCCTATATTTTTTACTGCCGTAAGATTTTTACAGCAGGTAAAGCAATGAGCAAATAAAGCATAAGCAATTGATGTATTACTATCCGGCATTTCCATAATGGCAGATAGCCGATGGTTGGTGGAATTAATGAAGGTGACTTTCTCTGAGCTGATACAATTTATTTATACAAAACTTTAATGTAGATTATTTTTTTGCCAGGGCATCTTTACAAAAGGCAATGAGTATTTCAGCCGGAATAAATTCACGGGTAACCTGTACGGCTTCTCCATTCTCATTAATAATAAGTAAAGTTGGAAAAGCATTTACACTATACGTTTTAAGCAAGTAGGCCCAAATCCTTTTTCCATATCTATGGCAACATTTACAAAGTTTTTATTAAAAAACGCTCCGGCAGCTTTATCTGAAAAAGTATTTTTCTTTAATAGTTTGCAAGGGCCACACCAGGTCGTGCAAGCATCTAAGAAAATATACTTGTGCTGTTTCTTTGCTTCAGACAATGCTTTGTTCCGGTCGGCTATTTTCTGCAGGTGCTTATGCACAATCAACAAAGTTTACCAGTAAAAATGGTGTAGCCATTAAAGGGTACGACCCGGCTGCCTATTTCAATCAGCAAAAAGCAGTGGAAGGCAATGACAAATATACATTCGACTGGAGTGGCAGTAAATGGAAGTTTGCTTCACAAAACAATTTAGACAGTTTTAAAGTAGCACCAGAAAAATATGCGCCACGGTATGCTGGCTTCTGGCTTATGGCACCAGCGAAAATCACCTGTCACCCACCGACCCAAAAGCATGGAGAGTTGTAAATAATAAATTGTATTTGAATAATAACCTGGATGTAAAGCAGTTGGATAAAAGATACCAGCAGCCGTATTAAAGCAGCAGATGGTTACTGGCCGGCTCTTAATAAAAGACAGGAAGAAGAAGATCTGCAGCTTTTGTAAGGGTTGCAGTTTTTTACCGACTGTTACTGCATCAGCTAAGTAATAAAAAGTGAAAGGCAGGTATAAACAGCTTTTAAATCAAAAAATTAATACAAAAAATCATGTCATTCAATTTAAAAAACATCTTTGGATTTGCAATTAGGCTCGTAGCGGCAATTATCCTTTTACAAACATTGTATTTCAAATTTACGGGCCATCCTGAATCGGTCGAATTATTTACAAAGCTGGGTATAGAGCCCTGGGGTAGAATTGGCACCGGCATCATTGAATTGATTGCAAGTATTTTATTGTTTATTCCAGCTACAGTATTTATCGGAGCATTTTTAGGGTTTGGATTAATGACTGGTGCAGTGCTTTCTCATTTAACAGTAATTGGCATAGAATCTAAAGGGGATGGCGGGCAATTATTTATGCTGGCCATGGTGGTGTGGGTTTGCAGTATGATTACTATGGTTATTAACAGGCACCAGGCAATAGCAATTCTAAGAAGGTTTAGCAAACCCCAAATGAATCATTTAGTCGACTAAAATCCTATTTTTAAACAATAATGTCTCATGATTTTTTTACAACTTTCACAACAACTGCAATTGCTTAGTAATTTACTGCTAAAGTTAACTGATGAACAGTTCACAAAAAAAGTAGCACACCTGGGTAACTCAAGCATTGGCGGTCATACAAGGCATGTTATTGAACTATTGCAATGTGCCATTGATGGTTACACTACCGGGCAAGTGGATTATGTTCACCGGAAAAGAGACCTGCTGCTGGAAACTGACCGGATGTTTGCACACTCTATGCTGCAGAAACTGGATGGCCTTATAAAAGTTCCGGACACGCAACTAAACCTGGTAGTGGAACAGATTGAAGGAGCCATTGAATTGACGAATGTTACCACTACCTACTACAGGGAAGTGGTGTATAATACAGAACACACCATACACCACCTTGCATTAATAAAAGTTGCCATCATTGAAATGAAATTGGATATTGTTGACAATGGTTTTGGCATGGCTTATTCCACCATTAAATACCACGCTTCAATAGCCAAAATCATAAAGTGAAAAAATTAAACAGGTGGAGGTTACTATTGCCATTCCTTTTTGTTTTGTTTTTTTAGTTCTGTAAAAGCACAGCATACAATGAAGATTTTTTTTACCACATTTGTAGGTTTGCTTAATCCGGTGTCGTCTTTTGCTATTGCTTATCAAAATTCACTGGCATTAAATTCCAACATTGAGTTCAGGTTCAGCATACATTATGTTGCGCAATTTGTACTGGATTTTTATGCTGTTAAATACAGCCAGCGGGTAAAGGATGCAAGCTCCGCTTATCTTTTTCAAAAAACAAGCAGCTCTGTTTTTTTTGCAGGCTTTAATGTGGGACGAAACTTTCCTTTAATCCCTTCCTGCAAATTTTTTGCATCGCCTTATGTGGGCATCGGTTATGCCAATGTTGGAGAGCTACGGTTAGTGGTTGATAATACCAATTGCATCATCAACCAGCATGTAGCAAGAATGCAGGGCATGTTTGAAAGAGCAGGTGCATGGCTTGCATACAATACTAAATCAAAAGTATTGCAGACAATATACATTGATGCATCTTACTTGTCGGAAAATATAAATGTGCAGGATAGCAGGCCGAAGGCATTTTCATTTTAATCGGAACCAGATTTGGATTTGGATTTTATTAAATTAGAATTTATGTGTACAGTAGTTTTTATACCGGGTAATAAAGAAGTTTATTTTGGCTCATTAAGGGATGAAAGCCCCAAGCGGCCAAGGGCATTAACGCCTTTTATAAGTGAATCTAATGGAGTATCATACTTATCTCCAAAAGACCCAATGGCTGGCGGTACCTGGATTGGTGTAAATAATGCAGGCAATGTTATTAGTTTATTAAACGGTGCTTTTGAAAACCACCAGCGAAAAAGTTACTACCGCAAAAGCCGGGGGTTAATTGTATCTGAACTGCTGGTATCGGAAGTGCCAGTAGTAGAATGGAACCTGATTGATATGGAAGATATTGAACCCTTTACATTAATAGTATGGAGCGATAACAACTTGTTTCAGTTGGTATGGGATGGTACTGAACGGCACAGGATATGGTTAGATGAAACACTCCCGTATATATGGTCGTCATCTACTTTATACAATTCGGATGCAAAAGCAAAAAGGGAAGAATTATTTCAAAACTGGATTGCGATGAACCCGCCTGTTTCAAAACTCTCTCTGCTCAATTTTTTCAAAACATATACTAATGCTGAAAATGGTTTTATGATGAATAGGAATGAAACAACAAAAACACTAAGTTTTTCATTTATCACATTAATTGAAAATAATAGAGCAGCAATGAGCTACTATGACTTTTCTAATTACAGCTAAAGTACCGAAAAAATTGAATTGCAAAGTGAATTGAAGGATTGCATACTACCAGGCGATTTAGAACTTAGGCAGATACGAAATATTTAACCACGAAAAAAGATAACCAAAGCGTTAATGCCAACCATTGTGATAAGTATTTTTTTACTATTGTAGTTGGTCATGCTGCTTTTATGAAAAAAGGTTTTACCGGTAAGAATCTGCTAAGGGTAGCACTTACTTTTTTAGCAATATTTTGTGTGTCCATTTATTTGTCTGCAAATCCGAAGCGGATAATAATCTGGTATATCTGGATAGTTATATAATAGAGAATCGAAATTAAGTAAAAGTAAATTTTCAATAACATCATTAACCATAAAGTCAATGCAATATTTTAACCATAACTTTATACAATCAAAACGGATGATTATCACTGCTGGCCCCACCCGTGAAGCAATAGAGCCGGTACGTTTTATATCTACTCATTCTACTGGTAAAATGGGCTATGCCATTGCAGAATATTTGCACAGTCTTGGTGCAAATGTGCAGGATATTTCGGGCCCTGCGAATATAAAAACAACATTGCCTGCTGAGCAAATCACCCATGTAGTTACTGCCGATGAAATGCCGGAAGTAACCCAATGCCTGGCAACTGATGCTGATGTAATTATTATCTCGGCTGCAGTAGCTGATTATAAATGTGCAGCTAATCGCAAACTAAAAGAAAAAAAACAGGAAGGCGCTTTGCAAAATGCAGAGAAAGAAATTGATTTTGTGGTGCTGAAATACAGGATAACAGTGGCATTGTTTTCGGGTTTGAGACCAATAGGGTAGAATTAATTGATAGTGATTTAAGGATTACAGATTGTGAACTTAAATTAGAATCAGTGGTAGCGGTAGATATTTAAAATATTTGGCAGGTAAGCTGCAGGAGCCGGTTATTAAAATGAATATGAGTTATGCTTAGTATCCAGATAAGCGCTTTTGAATATGTTTCAATACTCGTTTCCATTATATTGGGACTGGGCATTACGCAAATTCTTTCGTCGTTTTCTGATTTACTATATCATTACAAAGAAGTAAAATTTTACTGGCCACATACACTGTGGGTACTTTTTATTTTATTCCTTCATATTCAGGATTGGTTTATTACCTATCAGTTAAAAGATAAACTTGTATGGACGTTGCCTGAGTTATTTTTTATACTCCTTTATCCAATTACTTTATTTATTACAGTTAAAATGCTGTTGCCATCAAATGAAAGCGATAAAGGAACAGATATGAAAGTATATTGCAGGAGCCATTATCCGGTGATTTTTTTTATTTTGGGTATTGCGGTTTTTATTTCAATACTCTTCAATGTATTCCTGCTGGAGAAAGCCTGGCGGCAGCAGATAGTACTGTTAATATTTTTTTCCCTGATAATGTATATATCGGTAAGGAAAATGGAAGATGAGTTATTGCACAAATGGATAGCTGTGCTCGTAGGCGCCGCATCTGTTTTATCTGTCATACTTGAAAAAAGTGTTTGGGTTATTAAATAAACGATGAGTAACAATAAAATATTTTTTAGTATGAGAAGGTTGTATATCAAAACTTTTAGCTGGGAATACTGGCCGGTGTGGGTGGTATATTTTCCTGTAAGTTTTTATTTTTTATATCTGTCCATAAAGGCAAGGTCTTTCTTTTTCTTCTCTGCATCCAATCCAACCCTTGAAACTGGTGGAATGTTTTTTGAAAGCAAATGGAGAATATTTCAACTGGTGCCAAAAGAATATTATCCTTCCACCGTACTCATAAATGGCGAGGAAAATATAGATGCTGTTCTTTCAAGGATGTATGATGCAGGCATTCGTTTTCCTGTAATTGCTAAGCCTGACAGGGGTGAACGTGGCTGGGCAGTAAAAAAAATTACTAATACAGAAGAATTGTGTGCTTACAAAACAGCGCTGAATGTTTCCTTTCTTATTCAGTCTTACATCAATTACCCGGTGGAGATGAGTGTGTTTTATTATCGCCACCCCTCGCAAAAAAGGGGCATAGTAACATCCGTTACTTTAAAAAAACTGCTTACTGTTACCGGAGATGGACAGTCAACTATTGATGAACTTATAAAAGGCAGTAACCGCTCTTTTTTGCAATACGAAAAATTGGTACAGCAAAACGAAATCGATTTTACGCAGGTACCTCAGCCTGGGGAAAAGGTAGTGCTGGTGCCTTATGGCAATCATGTGCTGGGTGCTACATTTCTTAACTACAATCATATCATTGATGTTGCTCTTACTGACACTATTGATGCAATCAGCCAGCGGATAGATGGCTTTTATTTTGGCAGGTACGATTTACGCTGTGCCAGCATTGAAGATTTAAAGATGGGCAAAAATTTTTCTATTCTTGAAGTAAATGGTGCTGGTGCAGAACCAGCTCATATCTATGAACCAGGTTTTTCTTTCTTCAAAGCACAACTTACCATTGCCAGACATTTCAGGATGATGTACAAAGCCGCAAGGGAAAATAATAAAAATGGCGTGACCTATATGTCTTATAAAGACTTTAAGGATACACTGCGTTTGGAAAAAGCCTGGAGAAGTAAAGTAACTGTTGTATGAGTATTATTGGCTTACCAATAGGTTTGTACGGTTATATTTTCCCCGGCAATATAAATATAATGGTGTTGGATTTATATGTATCAAAAAAGTACGGGATTCTTTTGGTGGTACTTACTCTCATTGTAGTATTTGAGAGTATTTATTGTATCCTCACCTTGCTGTTGTTGGGTGGTTTAAAATCGGACAGCTTCTTGTATAAATTGCTGGAGGTTGGTTCGTTTATTTTGATACTTGGCATGGGCATATGGATGTTACTGGAAAGCCGTAAAAGCAAACAGGCTGTGCAAAAAAACACTTTGCGCAGGGGCATTATTAATATAATAGTACATCCGCAACAAATCCCTTTCTGGTTAATTATTGGGGTGGTAGTAGACCCTTTAATGAAGTTTGGTATGGATGTATTTGCAATGGCAGGCTTTTTTATTTTTGATGCTATTGGTACTTTGCTGGCAATGGCCATTTATATGATATTTGGCAGTAAAATTTTGCAATACTTTCGCCTCAACCTGTCGCATATTAACCGGGCAATGGGATTTGGGTATATCGCCATTGGTTGCTATTCCCTGCTTCTTTTTTTGATTGGGTAAAGTACTTATATTTCCTCCACTATGGCTTCTGACGAAATACAGGTTTGATTCAATTGCAGCTTTATCAATTTGAAGATATACGAAAATAAAAAAATCCTGTTCATCAATACGCTTAGCATTAATGAACAGGAATACAAACTGCTATGATATTTTACAAGACGTCAAACATCTTTTCTTCACCCGCTTTTACTTCTTGCACATTCACTACGGTACCAGTTGAATTAGTTATAAAAGCTACAATCCTTGTATTGCTGATATTGGAAACATTGGCCGGAACAGCTAATGAATACGTTTTTTTATTTGTGTTACCAGATGAACCAATTACATCACCACTTAATGCACTTATAACTTTTCTTATTACGCCGTTGTACTCAAAGTTTGGGATATTTGCCTGGCCGGCGTACAGGTTAGCCGAATAATTTCTTTGTGTATAAAATAATTTATCTTCTACCAAATACACGGTAAGTTTTGCGCCACCAGTCAACGGTTGAGCATACGCAGCTTTTACTGTTATGGATAAATTATTGCTGCTAATGGAAGAACTGATTGCAATACCTGCAGGTGCAGATGCCTGAATAGTATTGATAGCCTGTGCTACGTTTTCATATTGTGGCCCTGTCCAGTTGATGGTTCTGTTGATATAACCTGTTGGAACGCCGCCAACACCTTGCTGTGCCGCTAAGTTATTTCCCTCCGTGGTTATAAAAGGGTCGCCATTAAATAAGTGGGTACTTACCACAATTACTTTGTCTGTTTGCTGGTGCAATAAATCGACCCCATACAAAATACGCGGGCAATTGCCACACCAGGTACCTGAATATTCTTCTACCAGTACATGGTGCTTATAGCCGGTCCTGGATGAAACTGTGGAAACGTTTACCGTTATTACATTAGAAGTAAGTGTGCCTTTAGTTGCATACACTGCAAAATTTCCTTCAGCAGGAAATGTATAATTGCTCCCTGCTATTAAGGCTCCATTCACATAAAGTTTGCTGTCTGCTGTTACATTATTATTGTTTACAGACGATAACACCGAAAATGTAACAGCTATGCCTGTTGTTACATTTAAAGTACTTGCATTTACAGTGATGGTTTCCTGACGGGCTTCAGTAAAGTCAGATTCGGTTTTGGTACAGGATTGCAACAAGAATATCGCTGCAATAGAAATTGAGATGTTTAGTAGATATTTCATTTTTCTTTTTTAAATTATACGGAGCCGCCGGCCAATCATTACAAAAGAAGAGAATAATTTTTGTAATGAAATCAGAAAAGCCCCGTCTGTTTCGATATAAATATATATTTTATGACAAAAATTATTTCAGTTTCCCTGCTCTTGTTAGTCCTTCAGTTTGGGGCAAATGCACAAGTAGTTCCCAATATCAAGCTAAGCACTATAGATGGTGCTAATTTTCAGGCACAGCAATTAAATGAAAATGCCGGAAAGCCGGTGGTGCTGTCATTTTGGGCTACCTGGTGTATTCCCTGCCTCAATGAGCTTACTGCCATTAATGATAACCTGGATGATTGGAAAAAAGAATTAGAATTTGAGTTATACGCTATATCTGAAGATGACAGCCGTACCGCTAAAAGGGTGCCTGCATTGGTAATTGGCAAGGACTGGAAATTCAAAGTGCTACTGGATAAAAACCAGGACCTGAAAAGGGAACTCAACCTGATGAATATCCCTTACACCATGGTAATTAAGGATGGTAAGATAATTTACCGCCAGGCAGGTTATGTTGCAGGTAATGAAAATGAATTGTATAAGGTCATCAAAGAAAACCAATAGCACATGCTGCTGAGAAATTTTATAATGGTATTGCTCATTTTATGTTCAACACAAGTGAAAGCACAGTTGAGTGGTGGTTTTGAATCTAACGCCGCTTTGTACATTGATGATGCTAAAATAAAATTAGAGCAGATAGAGGCAAGGCAGCGGTTCCGCTCGAACAATTACCTGCGGCTTGATTATAAGCTTAAAAATTTTATCGCTGGTTTGCAGGTTGAAGCCTATGAGCCAAAAGCCTTGCTTAATTATTCCCCCAACTTAGAAAACACAAACGTGGGTACTTACTACATCAAATATAAAAACGATAAATTGCGGCTGGAAGCTACTGCCGGACATTTTTACGAGCAGTTTGGCAGTGGCTTGGTGTTGAGAACCTGGGAAGACAGGCAACTGGGAATAGCTAATTCTATAGCTGGTGGGTTGGTAAAATATTCGCCAGTGGAATCGATACATTTTACGGCTTTGTATGGCAAACAAAGAAATGGTTTGGGCTTTGATTTTACAGATGGCAATATTGCTGCCGTAAATGCAGATGCAGAACTATCTTCTTTACTAAAGATTAAAAAAGTAAAATTTGGTATTGGTTTAAGTTATGTAAACCGTAAGGAACAGAAGCAATTGTATGCCGGTTTAAAGAAAAATACTTTTCTCACGTCCTTGAGAGCAGATTTTTCTACAGTTGGTTTTACTGCTGATGTAGAATATGCTTTTAAATCGAAAGATGCACTGGTGGAGTTTAATACAGTACGTCCGGATTTGCAGTTTGATGGTGATGCTTACCTGCTGAACCTTGGTTATGCAAAAAATGGGTTTGGTGTTACAGCCAATTTCAGAAGGTTGGAAAATTTTGGTTTTTATTCTCAAAGAAAATCTGCCGGTAATGTGTATAACGAAGCGTTTTTAAATTATGTTCCTGTCCTAACAAAGCAATACGATTACAGTCTTACCAATATTTACGTATATGCCGCACAGCCTAACTTAAGTTTTGAGCCTGACCGCAATAAAGCCGGTGAGATTGGCGGACAGGTTGGTTTGTTTTATCAATTTAAAAAAGAAACGCCATTGGGTGGAAAATATGGCACTAACATATCTTTAAACTATGCCCAGTGGCATGGGCTTAAAGGTAGATACGATGCTGGATTAAGGAAGTATGCGGCTAATAAAGTAGCATTTGGTCAAAAATATTACCGTGATGCGAGTTTGGAAATAAGAAAAAAGTGGAACAAGAAATGGTCTTCTGTTTTTACTTATCTCAATCAATATTACAATGCCCGGTATGTGGAAGAAGCAACCGGTGAAGTAAATACCAACACCGTGGTTTTTGACAATACACTGCGGTTAAAAAAATCAAAATCTATTCGGCTGGAATTGCAGCACCAGTGGGCAGATGGCGGCTTTAAAAACTGGGCAGCATCACAGGTTGAATTTAGTTTTAATTCCACATGGTCTCTGTTTGCAATAGACTTGTATAACTATGGAAACAGCACAGTAAATGACAGGATTCACTATTATAATTTTGGAAGCTCTTTTAACAAAGGGGCATACCGGGTGCAGTTAGGTTATGGCAGGCAGCGTGGCGGACTTATTTGTGTAGGTGGCGTTTGCAGGTTTGTGCCACAGAGTGCCGGGCTTAATCTGAGTTTAAATTATAGTTTTTAAGAAATTGATAACAATAGTAAAATCAGTCTTACTGTTCTTCCATCGTTTTCGAGTATATTTGAAGCGACAAACAGATACAAAAAAATGCAGGTAAACACACTGAATTACAATAGCTGGGCGGATAACTACACTGACTACTTATTTTCTTTTGCATATTATAAAGTTGGAAAGAAAGAAGAGGCAGAAGACCTGGTGCAGGAAACTTTTTTGTCAGCTTACAAAGGGCGGGAAACTTACAATGGCACAGCCTCCGAAAAAACCTGGCTGATGGCGATTTTAAAAAATAAAATAATTGATTATTATCGTAAACCAAAAGTTACCGACAATTTTTCCAGTTATCTTGACCAGACAGAAGAGTCTTTTGAAAGCTGTTTTTTTGACCAAACCAATTATGGCAGGTGGAGTGACAAAGTGGTAGATAATTATTTTTCAAAAGCCGCAGATGGTTATCTTATGAGCAAGGAATTTCAAAAGTTTCTAAGCATTTGTTTGGAAAAAATGCCACCTAAGTTAAAAGCGGTTTTTGTTTCAAAATACATAGAGGATGAAAAAACGGAGAATATTTGTAAGGAGCATAATATAACTTCGTCTAATTACTGGGTGATAGTATTTCGCTCAAAAACAATTTTACGAACTTGCCTTGAAAAAAAAGGTGTATTGTAACAGACAATGGGATACTTTAGTCGGATTTTAAACAATTGTTACGAGACTTGCATATTATCGTTGCGTAACAAGGAGGAAAAGCTTTCTTTCAAACAGAAAATTGAAATGAGAATTCATTTGCGCTTTTGTAAATGCTGCCAGAATTTTACCGAACAGTCTGATATGATTGATGATACCATGAAAGGGTATTTTGAAGAAATGGAGAAGCAGCCGCCGGTAAAAGCATCCGAGGATTTTAAAGCCAGGATGAAAGAGAAACTAAAATAGCCATATTTAAATTCGGTATCATCTCTTTCTATGAAAAAGAACATGGCAGATTATATTTACTTTTTTGTATGCTGCTATTCTATTTTCAAAGCTGTTATGCTAATCTACCTCATTGTTTTCCTGCTATCTTACCAAATCTCTTTATTCATCAAACCATTGTCCAATAAGGGCAGTATGGGTTAGTAGCGTATTTTAGTCGGACAATAAAAACCTGCCCAGTAGGTAACAGTTTGCGCACAGACATTGAACGGACTTTCGTCTTCAAATACTAAGATAATTTTTTTTGAGAGCAAGAGCAGCCTCAATGTTCTTCATTGTATATACAAGTAATTTGATCAGGCTGCAAATTGCGGCAGTGCTAAAAATGCTAGTCAGTTGAAAATCATACCTGCTCACCACTACTTTAAATACTTGCCTTTCGTAAATTAAACTACACTCTAAAGCTTTCTTTTTTGGGGCGGAATTAAATTAAAGAGAAAATCTTTTTTGTGTTTGTAAGGATAATAAAGGTGTTCCGACTATTTGGGAGAGAAGGATGCAGCAAAAAACCTTTATCAATAAACTGTAACCTTATCAGCACATAGTTTATAATAGCCGGTCAAAAAAGCTATTTGTATTTATAAAATCTAAAGACATTTAAAAGAGAAAAAATGAGAAAGTTCGCACCAATTTTTACAACAGTATTTGCAGTTCTTTTAATTAACAGCACTGCGTTTGCACAACAGGCTACCCGTACAGCACAGTTTAATATTGAAAGAAATGTAGCATTACAGGGCTACGACCCCGTGGCATATTTCACACAAAACAAAGCCATTAAGGGAAAAAAAGAATTAGCGGCAGCAGCGGAAGGAGTAACCTATTATTTTGGTACTGCAGAAGATAAAGAGCTCTTTAAAAAAGATTACAAAAAATATGAGCCCCAGTACGGCGGATGGTGTGCTTATGCAATGGGTGCTACAGGCGAAAAAGTAGAGATTGACCCTGAAACTTTTAAAATCGTTGGTGGTAAATTATATCTTTTCTATCATTCATGGAGCAATAATACATTGACCAAATGGAATAAAAACGAAGCTAATTTAAAACTAAAGGCAGATGTTTCCTGGAGTAAGTTCTTCAAATAATATTTTCCAATCTTTAATTTCAAAACCATGTATATCTCAAAGGCTAAAGTATCGGCAGTACCATATTCCATTATCGTTTATGTGCTGATACTGGCAGGGTTTTTAACCTACTCCGCTAAGATGGCTACAGACATGATGCAAAAAATAAATTTCAGAATGCCTGTAAAAAGTTCAACGTCCTTATTGCAGCATTCCAAAGATACCTCACCATCAGTTAATGATAATACAATTGTACTCAGTTATTATTGGAACAGGCTTGGATGGAAAGACTCTTTTAGCAAAAGTTTTTTTACAGACAGGCAGCGAAAATATGCACAACACCTAAGCCTTGAATCTGTATATACACCGTTTTGATTGCAGTTTAATTGATGATAACTAATGGTGGCAGCAAACAGTATACAGTGGAAAAGCTACTTGATAGGAGCATGGGCGTTGGGAACGTATATCATTTCTGCCAGCAGCTTTGTTATTTTATTTGAGCATCCGGCATTTCAGGTAAACACATTAATTCCTTCGCCAATGATTAGAAGAATGGGCATTGGTGCAGCAATGGGCATCACGGCCATATTGCTGATTTATTCAAAATGGGGTAAGTAAAGTGGTGCCTACACGAGCCCGGGGGTAACGCTTGCCAATTACCGTTTGAAACGAATATCACTGGGTGATGCGGGTAAAACATTTCATAGTTTTACATTGCCCGAACAAGTTGAAATAAACTGTAATGGTGTATGCACCTGAAAAAGAAGACAAACCCGCAAAGGTTGTTTCTATTCAATAGTAAAATACTGTAGTGAAAAATATTCTAATCACAGGAGCGTCCGGTAGTTTAGGCAGAACAATTGTGGCGGCCTTTTGAACAGGCAATCGAATATCATATCAATATTATAAGCCGGGAAGAAGTGCAGGGCAATAGACATTTAAAAATCTTTCGTGTTGATTTACTGGATGAAGTATCTGCTGCGTCGTTAGTAGAAGAAATTATGGAAACCCAGCAGCACCTTGATGCTGTGATTTTTTTTAACTGGTGGATATATAAGTGGCGATATAACACAGAACTATTCGTCAGATTTTCAAAAGATGATGGGGTTAAATGTGTCAACGGCACATAATATTGCAAGCCCTCTAGTTAATATCAACAGGCACCGGAAAAGAGATTGAGACTGATTTTTATTGGGCAAAAGCTGCCATGGAAACTTCAACAGCAGTAAATAATATTGCGTATGCTTTATCCAATAAAACATTGTACCATTATGTAACACTTATCAATGAAAGTGAAAATACATCAGGAACTTCAGCATACATTTTGCTTCCTGACACATTGGATACTGCATTTAACAGGGATGTAATGCCGGATGCCGATTTTATTTCATGGACAAAACCTGTTTTTATTGCTTTATGTATAAGAAAAATAGTTGAAGGTGTGCAAACGGAATATATTATTGAACTTTAAAAAAAGAGCATGATAGTCATTTATTCTGTTTATGTGTATTTCATTGCAGGTATCAGCATAGCAATATGGTTTTCTTTTTTTAAAGTGACTAAAATTGATGCGGCAGTAGTTGCGTCATCTTTTTGGTTTAAATTAATCATCATGCCTGCTGTTCTATTACTTTGGCCAATGGTTTTATATAAGGCAGCCGCCACTAAAAGAAATATGCAATGAATTACAAACTGCGGAAACAACATTTCTTTACATGGATAGTAGTTACTGTAATGATTATTTTGTTGCTGGTAATTGCCATTGTGTTGCGTCCTTAAGAATTAGAAAAACCAACCGACAATATGAGTGCAAGTTACCAACCTGTGTTATGGAATAAATTTAAAAAGCAATACGATGCAGTCCTTTGGGTTGCGATCATTTTGTACCTGGTTACTTTTATTGGCATTACTGTTTTAAAATATCCGTCACAGAATATCAATACTACGTTAATAAGGGCTTTTGGTACATTGGCAATTTTATTGCTGCATGTAATTTTGGCTATTGGACCGTTGAGCCGTTTGTCTGATAAATTTTTACCCATACTGTATAACCGCCGCCACCTGGGGGTTTCTATGTTTGTGATTGCATTGGTACATTCGTTGTTAAGTTTGTTCCAATTCCATGGCAATGGAAATGTAAATCCGTTACTATCTCTTTTTACAAGTAATCTGCATTATGATTCAGTCATCTTTTTTCCGTTTCAAACACTTGGTTTTTTTGCATTGATAATTTTGGCCGCAATGGCTTTTACCAGCCACGATTTTTGGTTGCATTTTCTCAGCCCTAAGTTTTGGAAAGTGATGCACATGCTGGTGTATGTTGCTTATGGTTTGATAATGCTTCATGTTGCATTGGGTATTATTCAGTTTGAAAAAAGCCCCGTACTTGTTGCTTTATCAATTGCAGGATTTGCTGCTGTGGCCGGCTTACATCTGTGGGCTGCTGTTAAAGAAAATAGGGAAGACAAAAAACATACTGATACTTTAGATAAAGACTGGAATTATGTGTGCAGGCTTGATGAGATAGATGAAGATAAGGCTAAGATGGTGAATGTAAATAAGGAGAGGGTGGCCATTTTTAAATACAATGGAAAGTTAAGCGCCGTACACAATGTTTGCAAGCACCAGATGGGGCCGTTAGGAGAGGGAAAAGTAGTTGATGGCTGCATCACCTGCCCTTGGCATGGTTATCAGTACAGGCCGGAAGATGGCTGTGCCCCTGCACCTTTTACTGAAAAAATTGCTACTTATCGATTACGACTGGAAGCAGATAAAATTTATGTAAATACAACTGCATTGCCGGAAGGAACTTTTATTGATCCTGTTGTAATTGCCAGGGCAATGCAGAAAAAAAAATCATCTTTATTTTTTATTGGCTGGGCAAAAAATAATAAAAGCCTTTTTACTATAAGCAGACTAACAGCACTTGCAGCATTCCTTTTTATTTTAGTTATCGGTGCGGTTTTAAGCAGCAGACAGGAAAAGATATCGGGATTTGCCATTGATTACAACAATGTAGAAAAAATGGAAGGCTGGTTGTCTGATAAGCCTGTGCCTGTCTTAAAAATCATTAATGGCAAAGACACTTATGGCAACCCAGCCTTTAAAACAATTTTGCTGATGGATGCTTTTAAGTTTGGTGCAGATGCAGTGGTGAAAAGAATATTGAAAGGCGATAGTGTAAAGTATGTAAGGCTTACCGGGTATCTAAGCAGCAATATTATTGGTTGCAGCGACAGCAGTAAAGACTGTGTAGAAGTATGCAGCCAGTGTATTATCGGCACTACCAATAATCCGGTGATGGAAATTGAAAATGGACAGTATTCATTTGAAGTGATACAGGCGCCGGTTGCTTCAGTTATCAATATAACAAACCTGGGCATGCAAACCTTGCATGGTGAAATAGTAGACCCTAAATGTTACTTCGGTGCCATGAACCCCGGCCAGGGAAAGCCACACCTTAGTTGTGCTGCAAGGTGCATCAGCGGCGGTATCATGCCGGTATTAAAGTATGAAGTGAATAATCAAAATAAATATGCAATACTGGTTGGGTTAAATGGAGAGAAGATGAATAATGAAGTGCTGAACTATATTGGTGTGCCAGTTAAAATTAAAGGCACCTTATCGTCTATGGACAATTGGGGTATCTTAAAAATTGATGCTAAAAACAACATTCATATTGTAGATAAATATTGATGCAGACATTAACTGTTAAAGTCTTCTAAAGCCTTGCAAATACTTGTAAGGCTTTAATGTGCGCCGGACATGGTAATTACGCTATCGGTTGCAAGTCCCGAACACGCAATGGAAGCTGTAATCAGGGGGTGGGTAAATTACAAGTTGCTGCACAATGATAAAAAGGGATACTACACCTGTGCTGCCTGCGGCAATGAATTATTTAGCAGTGATGCTAAGTTCGACAGTAGAACCGGCTGGCCAAGTTTTGATAAGGAGATGGGAAAAGGTTAAGAAAGATAATACTGATGGAATGGAGCGGACAGAGATAATGTGTGCAAAGTGTGGCGGCCATTTAGGCCATGCATTTGAAGATGGCCCAACTAAAACCGGTATGCGTTATTGCATTAATTCTGCCGCATCAGGCTTTTGTTCCAAGGCCGATGCTGAAGCTAAGCTGGCTAATCAATCAGATACGGTTGTATTCTGGTGGTTGCTTCTGGAGTATCCAGGCTATCTATCAAAAATTAAAAGGTGTTACCAATGTTGCAGTAGGTTATTCAGGAGGAACTAAGGCTAACCCAAATTATGAAGACGTTAGCACAGGTAATACCGGCTATACAGAATCAGCGCAGGTAGTATATAATCCCAATGAAATAAAGCTGGTAGATATTTTTAAAGTTTTCTTTCGTATACACAATCCAACAACTTTAGACAAACAGGGTGCTGATGAAGGCACCCAATACCGCTCTGCTATTTTCTGTAATAGTGATTATCAAAAAAATGTGGCTGTTAAAGTAATAATTCATTGCAAGAAAATAATGTGTTTGATAAAACAATTGTAACACAGGTGCAGCCGCTCACTAAATTTTACGCAGCAGAGGATTATCGCCAGGATTATTGCAATAATAACAAGGCACAGGGGTATTGGCAGGCAGTGGTAGCACCTAAAATAGAAAAGTTTGAAAAAGCATTTAAGGATTTATCGAAGAAATGAAATATTCAGATATATCCCGTTTTCAATATCCAATACAAAAGGCTGTCTCAAAAGGATAGCTTTTTTATTGCAAGGTTCAGCATTGATAAATAGGATAAATCAATTTCCAATCTGCTGTAAGGATATTTCAGTATTGCCGTACAATTATAAAAAAGGCAACCATGAGGAAAATATTTATAGTGGCATTTATTACAATTAGTAGTTTAATTGGATTTGCCCAACAAAAAAGTGTGAATACTACAAACAAGTTTGCAGATATAACTGGAACTATCGGTACTTCACAAGGTTCAGGTGCGGCATCTTATGTGTACAATTGGAAATTTGGTTTTGGAAAAAAGAAAAATTGGGAGGCTGGTATTGGTGCAAGGTTAACCAGCTCATTTGGAACCAAACTGGAATATACAACTGCCGGGCCAGCCAAATTCACTCGTACAAGCACCACACCTTTCCTGATTGTTTTTGCAGGCCAGCGTCCTGAAAACTGGGATACCTTAACGGTTCAACGCCCCTTTGTAAATGCTCTAAATTTAACGGCTAATTTTGGTTACAACTTTAGCCCTAAATGGAGTGGTGGCTTTAATATTGACCTTATCGGTGCTTCATTTGGACGAAAGTCTCCGGCAGTATTTTTAAGTAACGGGGTTACCATTACCGAACCCTCTGCAAAACCTACTCCTTTTAATGTTTTACTTACCGGCGACCACGACAGGGGCAGCCTTAACTCTGAATTTTTTGTAAAATATAAACTTAATGACCGGTGGGCATTGAGAGGCATATATCAATTTTTATTTACGGAACATACCACCGAAAATATTAAGCAGGTATTGCCCGATGGCAGTTCCATTAACCGTTTTAGAAATAAATCTAACAACTTCGGAATTGGTGTATCGTATCAATTATAACACCAATAAAAATAGTTCAATAAAGAAAAGCGTTATGAAAAAAATTACAATCTTATTGTACAGCCTTACAATTGTGTTCACCAGTATGGCTCAAACTTATACCCCTAAAGATGAAAAGCAAGCAGTAAATTTTACCATTAAAAATTTGGGGTTCACTGTGAACGGAAGTTTTACCGGATTACAGGGCAGTATTGTGTTCAATCCAGCCAACCTTTCTGCAGCCTCATTTAACGTAACGGTGGATGCAGGTACAGTTAATACAGGCAATAATTCAAGGGATGGACATTTAAAGAAGGAGGAGTATTTTAATACAGCCACATTTAAAAAAATTAGCCTTGTTTCTTCTAAAATATTAAGTGGTACGGTGCAGGGTTCTTATGTGTTTGAAGGGGTATTAAGTGTTAAGGAATCTAATAAACCTATTTCATTTCCTTTTACTGCTGTGGCAAGTAGTGAAGGCTATTCATTTAGCGGCAGTTTTAAAATTAACCGGAGAGATTTTAAGGTTGGAGGTAGCAGTTTGGTGTTATCTGATAACGTCATGGTAATGTTGAAAGTACAGGCTAAGAAAAGCTAACTGAGTAATTTCTTTTAAAATTTGCTTTGACAGAAATGGTTTACAACTCAATGAGATACTCCCCAAATGTTAGACAGGAGTGATGCGAATGTAAAATAGGGAAAGGGAGGATAAAAGAAAAAAATCCTTATCGGAATGAAATCACTGCTTTTTAAAACAAACGACGGTACAGCACCACTAATTTTGCGCTTATTCCTCGCTCTTGTACTTTTTGCGCATGGCGCCCAGAAGTTATTGGGCTGGTTTGGTGGCTTTGGTTTTAATGGTACCATGCACTATTTCACAGATACGGTAGGCCTTCCCTGGTTTGTAGGATTTCTGGTAATCTGATTGAATTTTTCGGACCCCTGGCGTTTGTAATGGGTTTTGCCGTGAGACTTTGGAGCCTTGCAATCGCTGGTGTCATGACAGGAGTTATTCTCACCACGTTTACCGATTACTTCTTCATGAACTGGTTTGGTGTGCAAAAAACGGAAGGGATGGAGTTTTTTCTCCTGGTGATTGGTATGGCTGTATCATTAGCTTATTCTGGGGCAGGCCGATATTCAATAGACATACTATTGGATAGCCAGAATCCTAAAAGGAAAAATCTATCCAATTTCACGAGTGCTCTTCTATTCGTTGCAATTTCAAATTAGTAACAGGAGATACGATCAAAGGAAATTTTTCCACGACCACATTTCTCGTGTCTAATCCAAAACCACGTTCCTCGGAAAGGCTCACTTCTTTTAGCCAGAAATGAAATTTCATGATCATACGCTCCCATATCGGTAATTCATTATCCTGGCTCAGGTATTCTTCCATTACAACAAAGGTAAAATCGCCAACAATATTACCTCGTTCCAAACTCTCATAACGGCTGGTAATATTCACTTCATTGTTGTTTACCAAATCCTCAACCACTTTACGGAACATCAGGTTAATACGCGGTAAAACACGAAAGCCCAGACGAAACTCCACACGAATTATCAGCACTGGTGAGGTAAACAAGATGAGTAGCATATTTCGGCACTGACCGGTCATTGCTCAATTCCTGAATCTTGGGGATATAGTGATTCAGCCTGATAAACTCCACATAGCGGTTTTTGATCTTCCGTGCCCGGTAAGCGACAATAGCTGTAAAACCGGCAACGCCTTAAAAAGGAAACTCCGCTTGCAGCAGGGGCGACCACAGCTTTCCGATGTTTTCCCGAGCGGTACCATCGCTGCCAGCAGCTAATGAAAACGACCGGGTCAACGGCATGATACTCCTGCACGCCGATGCGTTCGTACAAATCTTTCTTCCGGATCAGGTCGTGGTCGTTGTTTCCTTTTAAAAGAATTTCAATTAAGATGGCAGGCACGCCGTGGATGTGGCCATCTGGGTAGATGATGTTAGATTGCTCCTTTAACACAATAACCAGGTCAGGTTGTACTGCATTGCTGGTTTCGTTTAAGTAAACATCCATCGGGGCACTAATAACTCGGCCAAGGCCATTTTTTCCGTAAAAAGTAGTTAATGTCTGTTACCAGGTCGGTGCTTGTCATTTGGTGCTTGCTGGTTGGCGAAGGGGGCATATACAGGATGTTATCAATGAGTTCTGCAAGGGTTCCTTCCGGAAGCATCTTGTACACTTCCATTAACGTGCGGGGCGGGGTTTGTGTTATAACGGCCATAGTGTAAAGGTAGCAATTTACAGGGTCGGACGCGGAGCAAACGGGCAAAATTCCAATCAACACTACATCCGCTTCCGGCATGATGAAATAACCGGTGAGCTCAGCAACAAATTATTTCAAATCACGTTTCTGCACCAGGCTGCAGTGTTTCAAAAACTCCAGCCCTGATCCTGCATATGAAACCTATTGTATTATCATGCTTTTTGTCCGTTCTTTTTTTAGGTTCCTGTCAACGAGAAATGTCTTTTGAATTACAGCCGGTAGTTTCTTCGGCCGGTTCTTTGAAAATGGCTTCCGGCGATTGTCTGCCTTCGAAGGTAAATGGTTCATTCCTGCAGGGTGCAGCAGTAAGCGACTCGAATTATCTGGAAGTGGATATTCAGGTGACTGCAATAGGCGCGTACAAAATAGTTTCAGATACCGTTAATGGCGTACGGTTCAAAGCAGAGGGCACGTTTACTGCTACAGGTATAAATTCGGTTCGCCTGCGCTCTTACGGCACACCGCTCCTCGCCGGGACTTTCCCTTTCGCAATAAAGTACATTAACAGCGTCTGCACAATTCATATAACCGTAACGGACGCATCGGCAAGTCCTGCCGTCTTTAAGTATGTTGGCGGTACGGGGGATACATGCATGGGGGCAACAGTAAGTGGAACATATACTACCGGTAAACAACTGGATGCATCTAATACGGTAAGTATAGTGGTAAATGCCACCAAACCCGGACCCTATTCTATCAATACCACTGTAACGAATGGAATCAGCTTTGCGGGTTCAGGCATGCTCAGCACAACCGGCAACCATGTAATTGTCCTCACTGCTTCCGGAAATCCCACTACTTCCGGGAAACAAAATATTGCTCCAAATGGCAGTAATGGCTGCACTTTCCAGCTTACGGTACTGCCTGCTGTAACCAGTACGGCAGCAGTTTATTCTTTGGGAAGCGCAGGTGGCGCATGCACTGGCGTTACGCTTAGTGGCAGCTACAAGCCCGGGGTTGCCATGACATCAGCAAATACCGCCAAAATTGATGTTACCGTAACAACTGCCGGAACATATAACATTTCAACCGCAGCAATAAATGGAGTAACGTTTTCGGGTACCGGAGCATTTACAGCAACAGGCGCCCAACAGGTAACATTAACTGCTTCAGGAACTCCCACTGCAGGAGGCAACCACAATTACGGTATTACTGCAAACGGAAACACTTGTACGTTCCCGTTATCTTTCCTGACCTCTCCAACCTCCGCGGCATTTACAATGAGCGGTGCTCCCGGCAATTGTACAACCCCGGTAATTAACGGCTCTTACGTTGTTAACGTGCCGATGAATACCGGCAATACGGCGGTGGTAAAAGTGGATGTAACTACTGCAGGTGTGTATTCGCTAACTACGGATATGATAAACGGCATTCGCTTTTCCAAATCGGGTGTATTTAATTCTACCGGAACAGGCATCGAGATTACGCTTACTGCTACCGGCACACCTCTCGCGGCAGGCACCAATACGATCACTCCTCAGGCAGGCAATTCCACCTGCACTTTTGATGTTCTAACAAGAACTGTTGCGGCCGGAGTATTTACCTGCAAAATAGATGGGGTCGCGATGTCTTTTTACGATGGGGCTGACGCCGAAATCGACAACTCAGGACTTCCGTATTTATACCTTAACGGCCACACTGGTCCACCTACCGGAAGTGCAGTTCCTGACTTCGAGGTCTTCATTACCAATCTTGATAACTCACCGGTAAAAGCTGGTTCGTATAATGTGGATGGATTTTTACTGCCAAAAGGTTATATGTTCGAAGTTTATTACAATTCCGTAAACCCTGATGGCTCCGCAATCATCTGGAGTACAAGCAGCAGTTTATTGGGGCCGAATCCACCATTTACCGTCACTGTCTCGAGTGTAGGCTCAACCCGGGTTCGTGGCACTTTCAGTGGTAAGCTGACAAACATGTTCGACGGTAGCACCATGCAGAAAACAGTTACCGACGGCATATTTGATTTGCCGATCCGGTAAACTGATATTCGTTACAGCTGCAAATTATATAGGAAAGACCCCTGGTAATAAAGACGGGGTGGCAGCGTGTTGGAAATAACAAAAAGTATAGGCCCCAAAATACCTTCAATGCCCCGTCAGAATATTTGACATCCTGAACATCGGCAACATGCCGGGTTTACGGGTCAGCCGTCACCTCATCTCTGTCAGTAAATTTTTTTGTATATCGGTGGCAATAAGGATTTCCGCCATGATCATTATAATAGTTCTGGTGTTTATCTTCTGCTTTCCAGAACTTACCTGCGCGCGTAACTTCCGTTACTACATTATGACCCAGGTCTTTTAAATACCCTATCAGCTTCTCTGAAATCGCTTTCTGGCCGTCATCAAGATAAAAGATCGCTGACCGGTATTGCGTGCCAATGTCGGGCCCCTGCCGGTTTTTATGACCGGGGTTATGTGTTTCGAAGAATAACCTGGCAAGTTCTTCATACGAAGTTTCAGCAGGGTCAAAGATAACTTCAACAGCCTCTGCATGTCCGGAAGTTCCCGAACAAACATCCCGGTATGTGGGGTTTTCCTTGTGCCCGCCCGTATATCCGGTAGCTGTTTCAACAACACCCCTGGCATTTTGAAAATAGTATTCAGTTCCCCAGAAACAGCCTGATGCAAAAATTGCTTTGCTTTTTTCTCCGGCGTTATTCATTGATCAGCTTTTATAAATTTTAACGAAACGGAATTTACGCAATGCCGGGTATTTTTATTGGTAAGCCGCTCACCTATAAATACATGGCCAAGATGCCCTTCACAATTGGCGCATATGATCTCCGTTCTCCTGCCATCTGCATCAGGAACATGCTTTACCGCACCCGCGATCTCATCATCAAAGCTGGGCCAGCCGCATTGTGAATCAAACTTGTCGGCAGACCTGTATAACGGAGCGTTACAACGCCTGCAAACATAGGTGCCGCTCTCTTTGTTGCTGTTATACTCGCCGGTGAAGGGCCTTTCGGTGCCTTTGTGTATAATCACTCTTTCTTCATCCCGTGTAAGTTCATTATATTCCATAGTGTTAAGTCTTTGATCGTAAAACGCCCGTGCATGGTCATATAAATGTACGCTTTTTCTGATAACGGTAGCTTGTACCTAAGGCAGCAATTATTGCATCGTCCCGCGAGCGCCGAACTGCTGGGAAAGAACTCATTTGCCTGCTAGCATTAAAAATTGCATAATTTTCCGGCTTACGATAAAAATTAGATTTGCCGGATTTTGACATTGAGCAGGAGTGGCAAAAGAACCGACCACAATACAAAGCAAGTTAACGAAACAGCTTTATCGCATTTGAGAGCTACCTTTACACTATGTTTTACAGACGAAAAATAATACTGGTTTTACTCCAACTGTTCGATGGGCAATTGGACAAAATACGTCTGCAAAAGCTGCTTTTCCTTTTTACCAACATGCAAGCCAAAGCAGCATATGGATTTATCCCTTACAAGTTCGGGTGTTACTCCTATTCGGCTACTGCTGACATGAAGGGCATGGTGACGAGAGGCTTTTTGAATGAAAACGACAAAAGCTTTGAAAAGAAAGACAAAATCGATTACCTGAAACATCTGAAACCTGCCGACGTTAGATTGTTGCAGGAAATAAAAGTCGACTTCGGCAAAATGAGTGCAACCGCTTTAATGAAACACACGTATTTAAATTTTCCATTTTATGCCACACGAAGCGAAGCAGCAGAAAACATTTTAACGAAACAGGAATTAGAAAACGTAACCAAAGCCACACCTAAAGGCAATAAAACAGTGCTTTTTACGATCGGTTACGAGGGCATTTCGCTTGAAGAATTTTTAGTTCGCTTACTGAAAAATGATGTCAGGATTTTAGTAGATGTTCGCAACAATCCTTTGAGCATGAAATATGGCTTTAGCAAAAGCCAATTGAAAAAATATTGTGAGAGCTTAGGTATTAAATATTCGCATTATCCACAAGTTGGCATTCAGGCCGAAAAAAGGCAGGAACTAAATTCTCAAACCGATTACGACAAATTGTTTGCTGTCTATCGCAAAAACAATTTGGCCAAAACAACCGACACACAGGCCGAAATTTTGAATTTGCTTAAAGTACATAAACGCATAGCGTTGACTTGTTTTGAAGCTAATATTTGTCAATGCCATCGCAAACACTTAGCGGAAGCCATTGAGAAACTTCCTGCGTTTGATTATGAAGTAAAACACATTTAAACGATGGCGAAAACGAAAGTATGAGGTATCGCTTCAAAAGTATAATCCACTGCCTGGCTTATACTGGTTTAATATCATAGTCTCTTAAACTTCTATGGGGTCACATATGCTTTTGAAACGCAGACAGCCTGAACACAACCTTTTCAGTTAACCATATGATGCTGTAAGCCGTTACATATGCCCAGCTTAAGAAGCCTGTCATGGCAGCCTTGAAGGCGTCATAATTAGTCCAGGGCGATTTGCCCGTCCTGGTTGAGTTTATGTATTGAATAAGGAAGGCGATGATACCCCCGAGGAGGTAGATGGCGTGCATGATCAGGAAGTTTTTCATTTGTTGGGGTTTTGAATAAAACGGTTTCGTCTGGACAATATTTTGATGCCAATTATGATTCTTATCAGGTGAGTGCCTGACACCTGTCTTTGCCGGGTGAGCGGGGAATTCCGGTAAATTGAAAAAAGGTTCCCATCGGTGGAAAAAGAAAACTGAAAGGCAGCACGTAATCAGTCAGTTATGATGCGGCATCAATCTTGGCATTACAGGACAAACCCCCGCACCCAAATGAAGTTCTTATTCCAGGTTACAATATTGTTTTACAGCACGCCTGTGTTCTACCAGGTATTTAAGATAGATGAACAAATGTATTCAGCTATACCTACTGATAAGAACATGAGGTCTTTCAAGCTTAAAAAAGAATCTGGTCACTGGATATCGGAAGGCGGTTACACACAGCATATCGCTGAAGAATTGGGTAAAGAAATTGACCGGAAACTTTCTTAAACAGCTTCCCCGATACCAACAGGCAATTCTATTGTCCTGTATTTTTCTTAGCTGCATCATATAGTCTTCCCGTCAGACGCTTATCTTTACTATAGAACTGCATTAGCTTTGTCGCCTGCCTTACGCAGTAAACAATAAAAAGTCTTAACACGTATTGGCATCCCCGTCAATTACGATACGGCACTTTCATACATTCGTCATCATCGCAACAACTTTTTGCCTTATATTACAGCGGGTGTCGGCTTACAATTCCACCCATTAATCGTTTGCCATTGTATCAAATCATTGAAATGAACCGGAGATCATTCATAAAGAACGCAGGCATTGTTACTACAGGTGTAAGCGCTGTCCCGTCTTTAGCCATAGGAGCGTTACCGCAACAAACAAAAAATCCCCTGCCTGAGTGGAAGGGCTTTAATCTGCTTGATTTTTTTTCGCCAAACCCTTCTTCTGCCGGGTCGGTTACTACGGAGGATCACTTTAGATGGATGCAGGACTGGGGATTTGATTTTGTGAGGTTACCAATGGCTTATCCGCGTTATCTCGCCTTTGATCGAAGCAGGAATATCACGCCTGAAGAAGTTTATAAGATCGATGAGCGGGTTGTAGACCGCATTGATGAACTTGTGACTATGGCGCATAGATATAATCTGCACGTAAGCCTGAATCTGCACCGGGCTCCGGGCTATTGCGTAAACGCAGGTTTCCATGAGCCCTATAACCTTTGGACGGATCAGCCAGCTCTTGATGCATTCTGTTTTCATTGGTCCGTGTGGGCCAGGCGGTATAAGAATGTTGCACCCAAAAAAATAAGTTTCGACCTCGTCAATGAGCCAAGCATGCGTGAGGACATGAATGACCAACATTCGGCGCGAAGCACGATCCCCGGAGATGTTTACCGCAAAGTAGCCAGGGCTGCTGCAGAAGCCATACGGAAAGAAAATCACGCGCACCTCGTCATTGCGGATGGTAATAACGTTGGTAATTCAGTCATTCCCGAGATCACTGATTTGAATATTGCTCAAAGTTGCCGCGGTTATTACCCGGGGATTATTTCACATTATAAAGCGCCCTGGGCAAACAAGGATCCTGAGCGTTCTCCTGAACCAAAATGGCCCGGACAGGTAGGTGAAAAATACTTAAGTCGTTCAATGCTCGAAACCTACTACAAACCCTGGATAGAACTGGCCGCGCAGGGCGTTGGCGTACATTGTGGCGAATGCGGCTGCTGGAAAAAAACACCTCATGATGTTTTCATAGCCTGGTTTACCGACGTATTGGATATCCTGTCTTCTAATAAGATCGGGTTTGCCTTATGGAATTTTTCCGGCGACTTTGGTGTGCTTAATTCAGGCCGTACCGACATTGCTTACGAAGACTGGCACGGCCAGAAGCTTGATCGTAAATTATTGAACCTCCTGAAAAAATCTTAGCGTATACACGAATTCCGCGGCCAGTCTTAATGACCGGGTGAATATTCAATGAAGATATGACAACTCAATAAGCATGTATCACAGCCACAAAGTGGATGTGATACATGGAATGGCACGCTGATTAATGTCATGGCGGCATGCTAATCCGGAAGCTTCCTCACCATGATATCTTTAAAAAAAACTTTGCTTTTGGGATCGTGGCCCTGTAACGCAAAAGTGCCGGAAGAAATGACCCGGCCTGACATACTGTTCTGACGATCCGTACTTTCGGGTTCATTATAATCAACAACGGTTTTGTCGTTAATTTTGATGACGACGTTTTTCCCTTTTACGATGATCGACTCTGTATACCATTCATTATCTTTTACATAAACTTCCTTTACGTCCTGTATTGCATAGAGGCTTCCGGTTCTCCTCCAGTCTGTATGGCTGTTGTTAACCTGCACTTCATATCCCTTTGACGGCCAACTAGATTCCTGAAATTGCGTATGAAAGTAAATACCCGAATTTGATCCCGGCATAGTCATCACCCGGGTTTTAAATTCAAAATTTTTGAAGTTATGGTCCATTACCGGGCCGTCATAAAAAAGGTGTGCCACGGGTCCATTTACTACAATTGCCCCGTTCTCTACGTTAAATGTACTGGCATTTTGACCAACTTTCCATCCGTTCAGCGATTTGCCATCAAAAAGGTTTACCCACCCTTCTTTATTTGGTTGCTGCGAGGATGTGGAACAGGAGTAAATCATAGAAAGCAATCCCAAAAAAATAGTTACTTTTTTCATATAAAATTTGTTTGTGTGTAAAATTTTATTGTCAGGAAGCGTATGTCCGGTATCAATTTCGGAGAATGACATCACCTTTATGCTGACCCCGGTTCAGGCAAACAACGCAATCTAATGAATAACAGGGTTGAAAAATCTTTTTTAATCCATAAACATCGGGCATATTTATAATTATGTTTGAATGAATTAAGACATTGATCTATTTTTATTCTGAAAAAATGTAAACTAACGGGCGGAGAGAACAGCGGGTGAAGCCCGTTTCAAAGGTCTTTTGAAAACTGGAAACTGATCAAAATATAAATTATGCATTTGACTCCGCGCGAGACGGAAAAATTACTTTTATTCCTTGCCGGCGAGCTGGCGGAAAAACGTAGAGCCCGGGGCCTTAAACTTAATTATCCTGAAGCGATAGCCCTGATAAGCAGCACCCTGCAGGAAGCTGCACGGGATGGGAGGAGCGTGGCCGAGTTGATGCAATATGGAACAACCATCCTGCAAAGAGAAGATGTAATGGAAGGGATCGCAGAAATGATCGATGAAATCCAGATCGAGGCTACTTTCCCCGATGGAACCAAACTTGTTACCGTGCATCAACCGATAAGGTGAAAGGCGGGCGCAGTTTTTTGTCAGCCTGAAAACAAGGAAGGTGGACCCACAGATTTCAGGTAAGGTATATCACTAAACTTAAAATGAGAACATCATGATCCCCGGAGAATACATGCTGGCTTCAGGTTATATTGAATGCAATGTAAGGCGGCGCACGGTAAAAATTATTGTTGTAAATACCGGCGACAGGCCGGTACAGGTAGGATCGCATTTTCACTTTTTTGAAGCGAACCGGCAAATGGAATTTGTCCGCGAAAAATCGTTCGGCATGCGGCTGAATATCGCTGCAGGAACGGCCACCAGGTTCGAACCCGGTGAGGAAAAGGAAGTTGAGCTTGTGGCATTCGGCGGCAGGCGTCATTTATTCGGATTTAATAACGTGGTAAATGGAAATACTGTATTACCGGCTAGTAAACAGGTTGCGTTACATAAAATGGCCGGCCTCAACTTTAAAAACCGTGCTGAATGAGCTTATACATAAACAGGACGAAGTATGCAAACATGTATGGCCCTACTACTGGTGACAAAGTGCGGCTTGGCGATACCGACCTTATAATGGAGATAGAAAAAGACCATACTTTTTATGGTGATGAAAGCAAGTTCGGAGGGGGTAAAACCATTCGTGACGGAATGGCGCAATCGGCTACTGCTGTCCGTGAGGAAGGCGTTCTCGATTTCGTGATCACCAGCGTTATGATCATTGATCACTGGGGTATTGTAAAAGCCGATATTGGTATCAAAGATGGAAAAATAGCAGGTATCGGGAAAGCCGGTAATCCCGACACAATGGAGGGCGTTGATGCGGACATGATTATCGGCGCTTCCACGGAAGTGCATGGAGGCGCAGGTTTGATAGCAACCGCCGGCGGAATAGATTCTCATATTCATTTTATCTGTCCGCAGCAGATCGATCATGCGTTGTTCAGTGGCGTAACCACAATGATCGGTGGTGGAACCGGCCCGGCGGATGGTACCAACGCAACAACCGTTACTCCCGGCGCGTGGAACATCCGTAAGATGCTTGAAGCTGCAGAAGCCTTCCCCATGAATCTTGGGTTTCTTGGCAAAGGTTCGTGCGCCACTACAGCCCCCTTAATTGAGCAGGTTGAAGCCGGGGCCTGCGGATTGAAGATCCATGAAGACTGGGGCGCCACACCTGCGGTGATTGATGCATCATTACAGGTAGCCGACTTATATGACGTACAGGTGGCTATTCATACCGACACCTTAAACGAAGCCGGGTTTCTCGAAGATACCATTAACGCTATCAACGGGAGGGTAATCCACACTTATCATACGGAAGGGGCCGGCGGGGGACATGCTCCCGACATCATTAAGGCCGCTATGTACCAGAACATCCTGCCGTCTTCAACAAATCCTACCCGGCCTTATACCATCAACACAATAGATGAACATCTTGATATGCTGATGGTTTGCCATTACCTCGACAAATCAGTACCTGAAGACGTCGCCTTTGCTGATTCGCGCATCCGCCCCGAAACCATTGCCGCGGAAGATATACTGCATGATATGGGCGTATTCAGCATGATGAGTTCCGATTCTCAGGCGATGGGCAGGGTTTCCGAAGTAATCATACGCACCTGGCAAACTGCCGACAAAATGAAAAAGCAAAGAGGTTTTCTTGATGAAGATGCCGGCAGCAACAACGACAATTTCCGTATTAAACGATATGTGTCGAAGTATACAATCAATCCGGCGATCACTCACGGCATTTCGGCTTATGTTGGTTCATTGGAAAGTGGAAAAATGGCAGACCTGGTTTTGTGGAAACCGGCGATGTTTGGGGTTAAGCCTGAAATGATCATAAAGGGAGGGATGATCATTGGGGCCAGGATGGGAGACCCCAACGCATCTATTCCTACGCCCCAACCTGTACTGTACCGGCACATGTTTGGAGCTTACGGCAAGGCGCTGCATGCCACCTGCGCATCTTTTGTGTCCGCGGTGTCACTGGAGAAAAATATTGTGCAGCAGTACGGGTTGCAGAAAATGATTTTGCCTGTTGGTAATTGCAGAACGGTTTCAAAGAAAGACCTCGTTCATAACGACCGAACCCCGGCTATAGAAGTCAACCCCGAAAACTATGAAGTTAAGGTGGAAGGGGAAGTGATTACCTGCGAGCCGGTTTCGATTGTCCCTTTGGCCCAGCGGTATTTTTTGTTTTGAGGTGCCGGACCTGATTGCACAGATTGGCAGAGGGAATTTGATTTTAATATTTACTGTTGTATGGCCCCTCCCGAAGAATCCTTTCAATTCTATGTCCTCCATCAGCGGCAATTATTCTGATTACATCAATAATCGTCAGTATGCTCATTCAGCAAAAATCCGGAAATATACATTCGTATGAAATAAAGGATCGGGTAATAGACCTGCTCCCGGTTGAGTGGTATGAAACAAACAAGCGTATCATGCATAAACATACGAGGAACGGGATACCTGTGGTGATGAAGTTTTTAAACAAAGACCCTGACCTGTCCGAAGGTGATGTTATATATGATGACGGTAAAATCGTGGTAATGGTTGATATTATACCCTGCGACGTTATTGTAATCAGGCCCGGCACGATGTACCAGATGGCCTGCCTTTGCTATGAGATCGGCAATAAGCACCTCCCGCTTTTTTATGAACAGCATGATGTACTAACGCCATTTGAAGCTCCTCTTTTCAAGCTGCTCGCGTCCGCAGGTTTCGAGCCGGTACAACAACAAAGAAAGCTGCTTCACCAGTTGAAAACGAATGTTTCTCTGCATAATCATAAACGGTCAGACACCGGCCTCTTTTCAAGGATACTCCAATTCACAACCCCTTCCGCTGATGTTTAACGGTAACCTCCTTACCCTGTTGCAACTGACAGACCCAACGCTCCCGATCGGTAGTTACGCGCATTCAGCAGGCCTTGAAACTTATGTGCTCCAGGGTATTGTGCATGATGTGCAAACCGCCGGTGAATTCATTACCGCTATGCTCAGCCTCAACCTGCAATACAACGATGCGGCTTTTGTTTCGCTGGCATTCGACGCTATGGAGAAAGAAGAGTGGGAAAGTGTTTTGCTCCTCGATGATGAATGTACAGCCTTAAAATTGCCAAGGGAAATACGGGAAGGCAGTCACAAGTTAGGTATCCGCCTGTTAAAAACATTTCAGCCGCTTTGCAATCATGCATTAATCAACAGGTATAAAATGGCGATACATGCAGGAACCGCCAAAGGGCATTATGCGATAGCTTTTGGTTTAATCGCTTCTGTGCTTCACATCGGTAAGGCCGATGCATTAACCGGATTTTATTACAATGCGTCTGCCGCAATGGTTACCAATTGCGTAAAACTCATACCCATCGGACAGCAACATGGCCAGGAGCTGTTGTTTTCATTGCATACGGCCATAGCGCAACTTGCAGCATCAACAATGCATCCGGATTTGAATATGCTCGGCTTTTGTTGTCCTGCACTCGAGATTCGTTGCATGCAGCATGAACAGTTATATTCAAGATTGTACATGTCTTAACAGCAACACGCCGGAAAAACAATATTGTAAATAAGGTGTATTTTAGACTTGCGATTTTAGATTTCAGATTGATCCTCGCAATCAAAAATCGTCCGTCTAAAATTTTAAAATTTCCATGTGGGTGTAATTATCCGATCACTATTAACACCGGTTATATTCTTGCTTCCCCTTTATGCGGGTGCCTGGCAGCCTTCTGGGGCAAATGATACAGGTATACGAAGGACCGCGCCTCCACCGGTGGGAACAATAAGTTTATACATCAGGGCAATCCGTAAATCAGGCTAATCATGGTTCAGACAACTGCAGGCACAAATACTCCTGCCATTCCCTCTTTTGAACCATGATTTGCCCGATTTACTGATTTGACTGAAATTAATAAAGTAGATAATACTTTTATTCTACAGTGATAACACTGTAATAAATATTGATTAATCGCCGACGTTTACTCTATAAACCAAGGATAGGCGTCAGCTTCATATTGTATGGATATACTGTAAGTATTCAGCTATTACAAAATAATTAATGCCGCCATGGAAGTACACAACATCCCTGGCAACGGTTTTCAGGAAGTGATCTATCAGATCGCATTGTACATGACACTTCGTATTTCGTGCTTGTTCTTCTGGTTGAGAAAATTTTCTTATCTTTTGGGATGAATAAGTTCACCGCGATCGCTTTTTTTATTTTTGGGTGTCATCATTTTTTGTATGCGCATGACTACAAAGATGAATTTATCCGCTATGAACGGGTAAACCTTTCTTCCGCGCAAAAGAAGATACTAAAGGAATCTCTTGAAAAGGTTCACGGCAAGTATGACCCAAAAGAAAAAATGCTTACGAAATCCCTGAACTCCTGGAATTACCACACAGACGCGCAAAGCGGCATTTACCACGAAGTGAGGGCGTCATTTACTTATGCAGTGGCCCTGCTTGACCTTGGTCAGGAGCAGCACAGGCAACGGGCTTTTGATATCATACGGAAAGTGATTTCCTTGCAGGACACCGTTACCACATCGAGAACATGCGGCATCTGGCCCTATTATATGGAGGAGCCGCTGGCGACCAAAAAGTCGCCGGCTGACTTCAACTGGGCAGATTTTAACAGCGTGGCTCTGCTGGATGTTTACATGGGGCATCAGTCAAAACTTACGCCCGATTTAAAATCCCTGATCAGGACTTCGCTGATATATGCAGCAAAATCGATCCGCAAGCGGGATGTGCAACCCGGGTATACCAATATCGCGATAATGGGAACGTACGTAACCTTTATCACCTCCCACCTGTTTGATCTGCCCGAAATGAAAGATTACGCAAAAGCAAGGTTGCTGAAGTTTTATGATTATACCTTAAAGCGCGGATTTACCGAGTATAACAGTCCCACCTATACGATAGTAGCCCTCGATGAACTTTACCGGATGAAACGGCATATAGTGGATAAGCGTGCCAAACCGATGATTGATTCGTTGTACAACACCGCATGGGAAATTGTGGCGAAGCATTATCATAAACCTTCCGGGCAATGGGCCGGGCCGCACAGCCGGGCATACAGTTCGTTACTGGCGCCCTCCGTGAACGGCATACTGGCACAGGCATCCGGAGGTAAGATCAATCCGCCCGGGGCGACACCGCGCCCCGACGTAAAAATTCAACATGCTATTCCCCGGCATCTGCTTCATTACTTTATAAGTCCTGTATTTCCCCGCCAGCAAAAGGATATGCTCACCATCGATGATCCCAAAATCATCGGAACTACATATCTTACCGGTACGTATGCATTATCATCGGCCAATCGCTCAAGCCTCTGGAATCAGCGCAGGCCGTTGATCGCCTATTGGGGAACGCAACAAAAACCTGTTTATTTCCAGGTCAGGATGCTGCACGACCTGTTTGATTTTAGCGCCGCTGCATTTTACAGTGAGCAACGGGAAGACAATGTTCTTGCAGCGATAAATTTTCTGACCAATGGTGGAGACAAACATATCAGTATCGATAGAATAAAAGGCGGAAAATTTAACGCGAAAGACCTGAGGTTGCGATTTGAATTCGGAAATGTGTCACCCGGCGATTTATCTCTTCCCACAGGTATTAGTGCTCCGCTCACGATGAATATTCACGGCCTGCAGGTGAATCTTCAACTCTATCATGCGGTTTTTGCGGAGTTCAAAGGCCGTTGGGAAAAAGGAGGAGACGATAAAATTTCCTGGATCGATTATGTCATTTACTCGGGCGACGAAAAATCCATTGACCTGACATCTATTGATGAAGCAGTGCTTGGGTTTTCATTTAATATTACTGATGGCAGCAACAAAACGGAGAAAGACGATGCTGTGGTTATGGAAAAAAGTCAAAATCTTTTTGTACGCTGGAAGGGGTTAAGCGTGAGCGTACCCATAAAACCTGCTCCACAACCCCCAAACCTGTAAAGTCCCCCTTCAGCCATCCCCCGCCGATGTCTCTGCCGTACGTACTTGTGCTATTTTGCCGCTGTAAATTCGTGCCGGCAACCTGTAGGGCCACGGCGAGGTTCCCCCACAACCATCCCCGCCGATGTCTCCGCGGTACGCAGCGGCACTATTTTGCTGCCTGCGCGGGACTCGGCGGAGCGGAGGATGCCAGCCGGGAACTACAGTAACCATAGCGGGATCCTGTGTAAATTCGTGCCGGCAACCTGTAGGCCACGGCGAGTCCCGGTTTAGCCGCTGTTAGTTTAAACCGCCGAGCCGGAGACTCGCCTGGGATGGTAGGGAGTGATGCGGCAGCGGCGCTACGAGAGCTCGCCGGCATAAACTAATAATTATTGGAGCTATTTATATAAATTATTCTGTACTTTCAGTTGTAAGTGAGCATCTCTACTGTAAACTTCTTTTCTTCATAAAAAAGCATGTCATATGAGATTTAATCTACTTAAATCCAGGGCGTTTTTTGCTGCCCTTATGTTTTTCGTACATCTACAATTATCAGGGTTGCATGCCCAGGTAAAAACCAACCTTGTACGGGGAGTTGTGCTGAGCAACATTGGCGAGCCGCTCACCGGCGTATCCGTTATCATCAGAAATCCCAAAGCGAATTTTTCCTCCGGCACAAGTACCGACAGTTCAGGAGTCTTTACTTTTTCCACTATACCGGCAGGAGGTCCTTACAGTTTCACATTTTCAAACGTGGGTTTTGAGAACCAGACGCTGGCGGGATATAATATCAGAGAAAACCTGACCCTGCCACTGGAGGTTAAAATGATTCCTACAAACGCCTCATTAGACCAGGTTGTGGTAGTTGGTTACGGCACTCAGCGAAGAAAAGATCTCACTGGTTCCGTTGCCTCGCTTGGCGGCAAGGAAATAAAAGACCTGCCCCTGACGCGGGTGGAACAGGCTTTGTCAGGACGGGTGGCAGGCGTACAGGTTAAGCTGTCGTCCGGAGAACCGGGTGCTGCACCGCAGGTCAGGATCCGCGGCATTGGCAGTATCTCGGCGGGGGTAGATCCATTGTATGTTGTTGACGGATTTCCTACGGACAATATCCAAACCATAAATCCCAACGACATTGAAAGCCTGGACATTCTCAAAGATGCTTCAGCAACTGCCATTTACGGATCGCGTGGGTCGAATGGAGTTGTTATCATCAATACAAAACGCGGTGCGACGGGCAAGACCAAAATAAATCTGGATACCTACTACGGCTGGCAGGAAGTCTCGCAGGTTCCTGAGTTTTTGAATGTAATGGAACAGGCCAATTACTATTACCATGCAATCAGGAACAGGAACATCGATGTGGGTAACAACGTAACCGGCAACCCCGCTACATGGGCGATCAGGGTACCCCAGACCGCGTTGGATGTGCTGTCCGGAAAGAACACGACTAATGTCGATGCACTCGATTCCGTGCTAAGGGTAGCTCCCCAGAAAAGTGTTAACCTCTCATTTGCAGGAGGCAATGAAAACGTGAAGTTCGCTGTCAGCGGAGAGTATCTTGACCAGGACGGAATCATTTTAAATAACAATTTCAAAAGGTATTCGGTAAGGGCAAATATCGACGCGCAACTGTCAAAGCGATTGGCCATACGACTTAACCTGAATCCATCCTATATCACCAGTAATAACGTTATAGCAGCCGGCGGTGGCGCCGGAGCGAGTACCAGCATCATTGGCTCTGCCACATCGGCGCAGCCTTATTACCCGCTGCATAACCCCGATGGAAGTTATTTCGTTTACCAGACTATAGATGCCTCAACGGATCTAAACAATCCTCTTGCACTTGCATTGGAAAAAACAGATGTATTCAGCAGAACACGGTTACTTGGAAATGTGAACGCGGAATATAAGCTGATGGAAGGACTTAAGCTCAATTTCCTCTTTGGGGCTACCACCGACAACACGAAAGGCTCAACATTCACGCCACAGCTCCCCGTTTTTTTCAATACAGCGGCTACCGGCAGTGATTTTGCCTCCGCAGGGTATAACTGGCTGGCAGAATATACCGCGAATTACACCAAAACCTTTGGAAGGCATAATGTAGCCGTACTTGCCGGCTATACCGTTCAGGAAGATATCAACGAACAGAATTCGTTAAGCAGCAACGCTTTCCCAAATAATCTTGTGCCGACATTGAGCGCTGTCAGTGGAATTATTACAACCGGTACTGCTACAAGAGCAGAATGGTCTATTGTTTCTGAGCTGGCAAGAGTAAACTATAATTTTGAAGGTAAGTATTTTGTGACCGCTTCATTCCGGAGAGACGGTTCCTCACGTTTCGGTGCAAATAATAAATACGGTGTATTCCCTTCCGCCGCCCTGGCATGGCGCATTTCTGACGAAAAGTTCATGCAGAGACTGCCGTTCATCGACCAACTGAAATTAAGAGCCAGTTACGGTAAAACGGGAAATAACAATATCGGCAATTATGCTTCTTTATCAACCATCAATTATATTAAATACACAACCGGCGGCGTTGCTGTCGGAGGTTTTGCCCCTGGCGTCATCCCTAATCCAAACCTGACCTGGGAAACCCAGGAGCAATTCAACGGCGGTCTGGATATCGGGATATTCAAAGGCAGGTTGAATATCACCGTTGACCATTTCATATCAAGAAACAAAGACCTGTTGCTGAACGTAAACATTCCGACTGCCTCTGGTTTCAGTACCGCCCTTCAGAATATCGGTGAAGTAAAAAATACCGGGTGGGAATTTGTCGTAAGCTCGATAAATTCAGACGGCCGGCTGCAATGGTCAACCGACTTTAATTTTTCTGCCTATAAAAATGAAGTGGTTAAGCTGGGCCCTTCCGGCGACGATATCATCTCCGGGAATAACATTACACGTATCGGGCAGCCTATCGGTATGTTTTACGGTTTTATCGTTGACGGTATCTTTAGCAATGCGGCAGAACTGGCCGCAGGCCCCATTTATAACAAGGGCCTTGCAGACGAAACAAGAGTGGGTGATATCAGGTTTAAGGATGTGAGCGGGCTGGGAGGGAAGCCCGACGGTAAAATCGATAACTCAGACCTGACCATCATCGGTTCTCCCTATCCGGATTTTTATTTTGGACTTACCAACAGGTTATCTTACCAGAACCTTAGTTTAAGTTTTAACCTTGCGGGCTCCTATGGAAATAAGATATACAGCAATGCTTTTATGATCTACAGGCTGATCAGGTCGCGCAGCAGAACATTGGCTACAGAGAGAAATTTCTGGAAATCGGAGGCTGAGCCCGGAGATGGCCAGACACCTCGTCCGAACGATTTGCCAAGGGGAGGCCTGCGTTTGCCAAGTACACGATATCTCGACGAAGGATCATACCTGCGTGTCAACAACATAACGCTTAGCTACCTGTTGCCGCAGAAGGTCTCCCGGTTGCTCACTCTGAGCTCGCTAAGGGTATATGCCAATGCAACCAATCCGTTTATTTTTACGAAAAATCGTTCTTTTAACCCCGATGTCAGCAACAGCGGGAATTCTCTCACTCCCGGATTAGATGTCAATAACTATCCATTGCCAAAAAGCCTGGTTTTAGGATTAAACATTTCATTCTGATTGAAATACAAAACAGCAAATGCGATGAAAAATATATGTAGCATATTAACCGTGGCATTCATAATTATGGTGTCATCATGCGGCAAGAGTTTTATTGAAAAAAATCCTATATCATCTGTTACCACCGATGTGTTGTATAAAACGGATAAAGATTACCTTGATGCTGTCATCGGCACCTACCAGGCCGTCAGAAATCAATACGCCAATATGTGGCAATATGGAGATTTACGGGGGGATGATGCATTTATACAGGTATCCAATCAACCCAGTTCAACAGCCGTTGACGTTTTCTCCATAAACAGCAGTGATCCTTTGTTGCACAATACATGGGCTAACTATTATATTGCTATCAACCGGGCAAATAATGTACTAACAAGAATCGGCAGCACGGATGTGGCGGCAGTGAAAAACAAAGACCGTTATACGGGTGAAGCAAAATTTCTCAGGGCCCTGGCCTATTTTGACCTGGTAAGGATTTTCGGTGACGTTCAAATGATCACAAATGTGCCAACTATTGAAGAAACGAAATCCACCCCGCGGACGGCCGTTGCAACGATCTATGCCGAAGTGATCATAAAGGACCTTCTTGATGCCGCAACAAAATTACCTTTGGTGTATACAGGCACAGAGGTAGGAAGAGCTACCCGTGGGGCAGCGAAGGCTTTATTGGGTAAGGTCTATTTAACGATTAAGGATTTTCCAAAAGCGGAAGTGGTGTTGCAGGAACTGACTGCACCGCCATATACTTACCAACTCCTGCCTAATTATAATGACCTGTTCGATTACTCGAAAAATGAACATCATAGCGAATATATTTTTGACATCGAGTATGAAGAAGGCCTGGGAGGTTTAGGCAGTATCTTTACAAGAGATTTTATGCCGAACGTAACAGCTCTTCTTAATTATTACGGCATCAGAGGAGGGTTCAACGAATCTATTTCTCCTACCAAGTCTTTTGTTGATCTATGGCAAGCCGGTGATAAAAGAAAGGACGTGAGCGTACAATGTTGTGGCTCATGGCGTAACCCTACCACGGGGGCGGTTACAACCTTTCAGTCAACTACCAGTCAGTCGTACACGATGAAATATGTTACACCGGTGGGTATGGCTGGTGACAGCAGGGCAAACTGGAAAGTAATCCGCTATGCTGATGTGCTGCTGATGCTTGCTGAGACCTTAAACGAAAACGGTAAAACCGCCGCAGCTCTCGTTCCTTTAAACCGGGTTCGTACGAGGGCAGGTCACACGCCTTATTCCGGATTATCTCAGGCTCAGGCCCGTGACAATGTTGCCCTGGAAAGAAGATTCGAGCTTTCCTTTGAGGGTCACCGGTGGTTTGACCTGGTAAGGACGGGCAAGGCTTTAAGCACATTGGCGCCTTCTGGCATGAAGGATTATATGACAGTATTCCCCGTTCCGTTAAGCCAGATAAAAGTTATGAATAATCCAACATTGTTTCCGCAAAATACGGGTTATAATTAAGCAAGGTACGGCCCGGGCTTTCAGGTATTGGTATCCCGATGTTGTATAAATTCCCTTTAAAAAAACGGTAATGCTTGTGGGCTAAATCCATGAGATAGCGATCATCACCAAAAGAATCTAAACATGGACAGAAGAAATTTTATCAGTAACTCGGCCGTAATCGGCGGGGCTCTTGCCTTTTCAGGACCTTCAGTACTTGGAACAGGACCTTCAGTACTTGGAAGCACGAATGCCGCGGTTGAGGAGGCCTGGTTCGACAAGGCGATGCGTTGGGCGCAACTGGCATTTGTTGAGAATGATCCGGGCAATTATGATCCTGACTTTTGGCTCGATTACTTTAAACGGATACACGCTGATGGCGTGCTGCTAAGTGCAGGCGGCATTGTCGCTTTTTACCCGACCGATATCCCGTTGCATCACAGAAGCCCATGGATGGGTAACACAGATCCGTTAGGTTATCTGGTAAAGGAATGCCGGAAGATGAACATGTCTGTGATCCTTCGCACCGACCCGCATGCAACCAGGCAAAATATGTACGACGCGCACCCCGACTACATCGCCGTTACCGCCGATGGAAAGAAGCGCCGCCATTGGGCAAACCCGGAGTTATGGGTTACCTGTGCGTTAGGCCCCTACAACTTTGACTTCATGACAAAGGTAAACAGGGAGATCATGCAACGTTACCAGCCTGATGCCATCTTTTCTAACCGCTGGCACGGTCACGGTGTTTGTTACTGTGAACACTGTAAGAAAAATTTTAAGGCCTATTCAGGGTTGGAACTGCCGCCTGTAACAGAGCGTCTCAATCCTGTTTATCAAAAATGGACACAGTGGCAAACCGACAGGTTAAAAGAACTATGGTTTTTGTGGGATGCTGAAATACGCAAAGAAAAATCAACAGCCAGATATATACCGAACGGTTTTCCGGATAAATTATTAACAGGTAAGCATTCAGACTTTTTCTTCGCCGACCAGCAGGCGAGGAGAGGAGTTATTCCGCCCTGGTCCAATGCAAAGGGAGCTAAAGAGCTCAGGGCGGGTCTTGGAATGAAACCTCTTGTAGGAATCTTCAGCGTAGGTGTTGAGGAAGAATTCCGTTGGAAGGATTCTGTTCAGAACGATGCTGAAATAAGGATATGGGTAGCAGAAGGCACGGCCAACGGAATGAAACCATGTTTTGTAAAATTCGGAGGGAATATATTCGACAAGCGATGGATGAATGCAGTGGCGGGGATGTACCAGCGATATCATAAGAACGAGCTTTACCTGCGCAATACTGCTCCCATGGCGCGTGTAGGAATGGTATACTCCGAGCAAACCAACCAGAAATACGGCGGAAAACCATGGCAGGAAAGAAGCGCTGAACATGCGCTTGGCATGTATCATGCACTTGTGGAAGACCGTATGCCCTTTGAAATGGTGAACGATAAGCTGCTCGATGCGGAACATTTAAAACCTTTCAAACTCCTGGTGCTGCCAAATATTGCTGCACTTTCCGACGCGCAATGCGACCAGTTAAGAAAATTTGTGGAAGCCGGTGGCAGCCTGGTGGCAACTTTTGAGACATCTCTGTATAACGAGGAGGGTAAAGCAAGGCCGGATTTCGGCTTATCAGATTTGTTCGGGGTTTCTTATAACAACGCGGTGGAAGGCCCTATGCAAAACAGTTATCTGCGGTTTAAAAAAGACTCAAAGACCAACAAATTTCACCACGTTTTAGAAGGCTTTGAGGATGCGCCGCGGATAATCAATACCATTCACAGAGTGAAAGTGACTCCAAAGGATAAAGACTTTCCCAGTCCTGTAACCCTTGTGCCTACATATCCTGATTTGCCGATGGAAGATGTTTATCCGCGTGTAGCCGACACCGATATACGCGAACTTTACCTGCGTGAGACCGGCAAGGGAAGGGTCGCATATATTCCCGGAGATATGGACCGGACTTTCTGGCAAATCCTAAGCGCTGATCATTCAAGGTTACTTCGCAATACGATCAGGTGGGCTTTGCAGGAAGAGCCTATTGTTTCGGTAAAGGCCCCGGGGGTGGTTGATGTAGCCGTCTGGCGTCAGAAACAATCTATGACCGTGCATCTCGTAAACTTAACTAACCCCATGATGATGAAAGGCCCTTTCAGGGAACTGATACCGGTAAGCGCAGATGTGAGCATAAAAATTCCTCAGCAGGCAAAAGTTACCGGCGTACGTTTGCTGTTCAGTGAGCAAAAGCCTAAGTATACGCTCAAAGATGGTAGCCTAACACTTTCAGTTCCTCAAATATCAGATCATGAGATCATTGCCCTGGATCTGGCGTGAAACGATGTGCAAAGCTAAAAGTACGCGGTATGAAGTTGAAGAAATAGCAGGTGTTTAGAAGTTAGAAGTTACAAGTTAGATGTACGAGTGAATACAATAGATCAGCTACGATTCTATTTGTCGCTTTCACTTGTGCGAATGGCACCACCTCTTCAGAGAGGGTGATTAAAGTTTCACTTTCCACTATGTGCATACCGCGCAGCAGGGTTTGATGGAACGGAAGGAGAGTATGAAATAACCCGGAAGTAATGCTGCTATCAGCCCATGATCCCACTTTTTATTTCATACTTGGTAGTCATTTGAACTTCGTACTCCTGACTTCTTATTTGTGTTTCGTACTTCGTATTTCGTACTTTGCAGCACTCTTCAGCAACAGCAAAAACAACCAACCATGACCTGGACGCAAGTAATTGACCCTTTTAAAAATATCTTTTTATCTGCCCTTGTCGCTGTACTGCCTATAATTTTTATATTCTGGGCCCTGATCATAAAGAAGATGAAAGGTTACCAGGCAAGTCTGATCACTACTGCCATTGCCATACTGATCGCAGTGATCGTGTACCAAATGCCCGTAAAGCTTGCGCTGTTATCAACGGCACATGGCGCTTTATACGGTCTGTTCCCCATTTGCTGGATCATCATCTCGGCGGTATTTTTATTTAACATCACGGTTAGAAGCGGGCAGTTCGAGGTTATCAAACACTTTATGGCCTCAATAACTTCAGACCGGAGGATCCAGGCGTTACTTATCGCTTTCTCCTTCGGTTCATTCCTTGAGGGCACAGCAGGGTTCGGAGCGCCTGTTGCTATCACTGCGGCTATGCTGGTGGGATTGGGCTTTAACCCGCTGTATGCCGCAGGCATCTGTCTTATCGCCAACACGGCGCCGGTGGCTTTTGGAGCCATCGGCATCCCTATCACAGTAGCATCGCAGGTGACCAGCATTCCGGAGATGGCCATTTCCCAAATGGTCGGCAGAACCCTCCCGGTGTTGTCACTGATCCTCCCATTTTACCTCATCACGTTAATGTCGGGTCTCAAAAGATCCGTTGAGATACTACCGGCTATTTTGGTATCAGGTGTATCATTCGCGTTCCTGCAATGGTTCTCATCCAATTACCTGGGGCCTGCGCTGCCCGATGTGTTTGCCGGGCTTGGATCGATCATATGCCTGATCGTCTTTTTAAAATTCTGGAAACCAAAAACTACCTGGCGTTTTAGCAATGAACCTCCTCCCACAATAGATACCCATGCTGCCTATTCTACCGGGCAGATACTCAGGGCCTGGTCTCCCTTTATTTTGCTAACGATCATGATCATCGCGTGGGGACTGCAACCCATAAAGTCCGTTCTTAATGCTGCCGGGCTTGTTCAGTTTGAAATCGCGGGGCTGCATAATGTTATCCGTGATTCAAAAGGGAACCTGTTGCCGCATATATTTAAGCTCAACTACTTCTCTGCTTCGGGCACTGCTATATTTATATCCGCCCTTATTGCCATACCTCTTGTAGGAATGAGTTTCAGAGATGGCGTAAAAACATTCATTGATACTTTAAAGCAGTTGAAGTACCCGGTGATAACGGTAGCAACGGTACTGGGCTTTGCTTACATTGTAAATGCTTCAGGCATAACCATAACTATGGCTGAGGCACTGGCAAATACAGGTTTTTTATTTCCTTTTTTTGCTCCGGTGCTTGGCTGGCTAGGTGTTTTCATAACAGGGTCGGATACATCCGCAAATGCATTGTTCGGAAAATTGCAGGCGGCAACGGCCTCTTCGATTGGAGTTGATCCGGTAGTGACTGTCGGCGCAAACGTGTCGGGAGGCGTCGTTGGCAAAATGATCTCTCCCCAATCTATAGCCGTAGCAGCAGCAGCAGGTGGGCTGATCGGAAAAGAATCGGAACTTTTCCGCTTCACCGTTAAACACAGTTTTTATATGCTGATCCTGATATGCTTTATCGTTTTGTCTCAGGCATATGTATTCAAAGGGCTTATTCCTGTTTATCAGATGCTGGATAGTAAAGCCCCGGTGATCATATCAGATCTGACAGAAGGGTATACTTACCTGCTTATCCTCGCAGGGGTATTGGTTGCCCTGGCAACAGCGGTCATTGTACTGGCCAGGAGGAAATCGAATCCGGCCGATGTTAAAGATTTAATCACAACTAAATAAATTTGAGAAGATGATTGATCCCCTGTGCAAATACATGAAGGTAGGATTGGTTCACTTTATGGCTTATCCCGAAACAATAAAAGGAGAGGGCCCCGTATTGGAAACAATAAAGAAGATTGTTCTTGATGATTACTTTTCTGCCATTGAACTTACAACGATCAAAAGTCCGGAACATCGGAGTATGGTAAAGAAAATGCTCGCAACTTCCCATATGACCATAGCTTACGGCGCCCAGCCCCGCCTGTTGACCACGGGGCTGAATATAAACGACCTCAATGAAGAGGGCAGGCAGCGGGCTCTTTTAAATCTTAAAGAGGGGATAGATGAAGCCTATGAAATCGGCGCCTCCGGCTTTGCTTTTTTAGGCGGCAGATATGAGGAAGATAAAAAAGAACAGGCCTTCCAGCTTCTTGTAGAATCTACCAACGAGATTTGCGCTTACGCCAAAAGCAAAGGAAATATGAGGATTGCTTTGGAAGTATTTGATTACGACGTTGATAAAAAGAGCCTCGTCGGCCCCGCGGATATTGCCCTGCGTTATGCACAAGAAATCAGGAAGGCTCATGATCATTTCGGACTGATGGTTGACTTAAGCCATATTCCTTTGATCCATGAAACGATCGAAGAATCACTGCTCCCTGTTAAAGATTATATCATTCATGCGCATATTGGTAACTGTGTGGTGAAAAGTGCGGACATGCCTGCTTACGGCGACATGCACCCGAGATTCGGTTTTCCCGGAGGCGAAAACGACGTTAAGGAAGTGGTACATTACCTGCGCGTGCTGATGGAAATCGGATTTCTGAATACTGAAAATCCCCCTATCGTTAGTTTTGAGATCAAACCTTTCGGCGACGAAGACCCTGACATCGTAATCGCTAATGCAAAGCGAACGTTAAACGAAGCATGGGCAAGGGTGTAGTGATCAAACCATAAAAGCAAAAAATGAAAATTGTCATACTGGATGGGTATACGCTAAATCCCGGCGACTTAAGTTGGGACGGATTAAAAAAAATGGGAGAAGTAGAAGTGTACGATAGAACGCCTGCAGACAAAGTGCCTGAACGCTCAGAAGGCGCAGAAATCATTTTCACCAACAAAACACCCCTTGGGGAAGACGTATTAAAGAAGCTTCCGTCACTTAAATATATAGGTGTTCTTGCTACGGGCTATAACATTGTCAATACTGAAGTAGCCAAAGACAATGGTGTGATCGTAACGAATGTTCCGGGTTACGGAACAACGTCGGTTGTGCAGATGACCTTTGCCCTTTTGCTTGAACTTTGCCACCATGTGCAGCATCACAGCAATACGGTGATGGAGGGAAGGTGGGCCCGTTCTGCTGATTGGTGTTACTGGGATTTTCCTTTGGTTGAGCTGGCTGGAAAAACCATGGGCATCATCGGGTTTGGAAGAATTGGCCAGATGGTTGGAGACGTTGCGACAGCTTTTGGCATGAAGGTCATTGGTTCGTCGAGGAGCCAGCCGGATCAGTCGCACCGTGCAAATTTCAGGTGGGCGGAAATCCCGCAGCTTTTGGAAGAATCAGACGTAGTAAGCATCCATTGCCCGTTATTTCCGGAAACGAAAGGGCTGATCAATAAGGAAAATTTAGGGAGGATGAAAAGGTCTGCATTTCTTTTGAATACCTCGAGGGGGCCTATAATCGTTGATGAAGATCTTGCTGACGCGCTTAACAGCGATGTGATAGCCGGAGCAGGCATTGACGTGCTTTCAAATGAGCCTCCGATGCCGGACAACCCGCTTTTCAAGGCAAAGAATTGCATCATCACCCCGCATATTGCCTGGGCCACCAGAGAAGCAAGAGCCCGGCTGATGGAAATGGCTGTTAACAATCTATCTTCTTACCTCAATGGAAACCCCGCCAACGTAGTGAATAAATAAAACGAAGATGAAATGTAAAGTTCTTATAGTTTATGGAGTGTCATCATTTGTTTTATTCATCATAAGTGCTTATAACGGTAACGCGCAATCGCCAAATATTGTCAATAACGTACCTCATCTGAACAAAAGGAAATCCGGTGATCCGCTAAAGCATCTGCCTGCAAATATCGCGGTGCTTACCCATTTTGGTGAACGGGCGGATATATCACCAGACAACCGACACGTCGCTTTTATGTCAAAAACTTTTGGTGACGCTATGGTTATAGATGTCAAGACACGTGATATAAGATGCCTCACCTGCCACGTACCCGGAGCCGCGTTTTTAAGGGTCATGCATTTGTCTGATGGCGACTATCTTTTAATTGGCCCCGACCGGTTTGAAGATATTCAAACCAGCAAGCTGAATGCAGACTTATGGTTACTAAATAAAGAACCCGGATCCAAACCTGTAAAGATGGGTAAAAAGGTTAATGAAGGGGTGGCCATTTCCAAAAGAAGTAAAAAGATAGCATTTACACGGATACTGCCTCATCTAACGCAAAAATCTTCACAATTGATCCTCGCAGACATTGAGGTTGCCGGGGATTCCGTTAAGATCGTAAATGAAAAAGTAGTATTGTCAAGCGTAGATCCGGTATGCAGTCTTGAGGCACAGGATTTTTACGATAACGATTCAAAGCTTATTTTCTTTTGTTATGTGCCCAATGGCGCCTTTGAAGTAAAAGGAATTGATCTGGCAACCGGGAAAGTGACAAATTTCTCCAATGCGCCCGGTGCTTTCAACGAGCCTGAAGGCATATTTCCGGATGGCAGATACACTACTGTTGAAGCTGACCGGCAGTGTGAATGGCTTGGCGGGCAGCGGGGTTCATCAAACCTGGACATCTGGAAGCTTAAGCTCGACGGAACGGGAAAGGATTTTGTGCGCCTTACGCACTTTAATGATTACGAAGGTGGCAAGGCATCCAATCCTGTTGTGGCTTCAGATGGAAGATTCATGGCTTTCCAGGCAGCTAAATCAACTGACGCCCCTGGTATCGGGCATGGCTTGCTGATCTATTGGTTTCCCGCGGCCCACCAACCTCAAATACAAAGAAGGAAACCATAGAGGAACAACGAAAGAAAACCCGATTACATTGTAGTGGTCAAAATGACGGCGGAGTAAACCACTACCATTAATTTTCTATCCATGATAAAAGAATTAAGCTACTGCCTGATTATCAGCATTGGTATACTTATCACGTCGTGTGATACCGCTAAACATCCGGCAGGTTCAATCACGAATGTGGCACCGGTCGACTTAGCCTCGATTGATCCGGGAAAATATGACTCCACCTGGTGGAATCGTGCGCCTTACCGGCTGGTGCAGACCAACCTCCGGGAGATAGATGCCACCATGGATGTAAATGCTTACGTACAATCGATGGTAGATGCTTCTGTTAATATCGTTTTGATCAACGTAGGTGGAATCGTTGCCAATTACCCTACCAGACTTCCTTATCATTACAAAAATCCTTTTATGAAAGGAGACCTCGTTGGCGACCTGATCAAAGGCCTTCATTCAAAAGGAATAAAGGTGATCGGCCGTTTTGACTTTAGCAAAATAAACGAAACACTTGCAGCCCAAAAACCTGAATGGCTTTACGTTTCAACAGCGGGTAAAAACGTCAATTATAACGGGCAGGTACATACGTGCCCAAACGGCGGATACCAGCAGGAGTACGGGATGGATATCCTTAAAGAAGCGATCACACGTTACCCGCTTGATGGCATTTTTTTTAACATGATCGGCTACACCACTTCCGATTACAGCGGTAATTATTACGGCATCTGCCAGTGTGAAAACTGTAAAAGAAAGTTTCATGATTCTACCGGTCATACGCTTCCTGTAAAAGCCGATATGAATGATCCTGTGTTCCGCGAGTACAATGCCTTCAAAGCTACTACCGCCAATAAACTTTTCAAACAGATCGGTAATCACATCAAAAGCCTTAACCCTGAGATCATGATCAATACTTACGCTGACTCAGGCGTAGATATGATTGCCAGTGAATCAGGTGCAGAGCTTACAGCGGAGTATGAATGGAATTATTCCGCATCTGATAATGTTAAGCGGGTTCTCGGGTCTTATAAAGACAGGTCTCCGGGAAACCTGTTAATTTATTTCCAGGCCATCGGCTATCGTCACGTGGGTACTTCGCCTAATATGGCTAAGGTCTGGATGCTTGAAAATATGTTGCACGGCGCTCCTTTGGGGTTTGTAGTGGTGGGTACTTTGGTGAATTATGAAGACCGGATATTCATTCCCACGCTTAACAACCTGTACGGTTTTCACAAAACCAACGAAAAATTATTTACCAACCTGCAGGCAGTAAATAAGATAGCTTTGATAAGGGGGTCGAGGGATGAATATGAGGGGCTGATAAAATTACTTTCCGAGGAGCATATAATGTATGATATCATTGAACCGGGAGTTATAGGCACCGGCAGGATGCCCCGTAACCTCGACGATTATGAGGCGCTTATCCTCGGCGATGTAAGCAATATGGATGATCCGCTAATCGCTGCTATTGATAAATACGTCAAAAACGGGGGGAAGATTTTGGCTACCGGATTTACTTCCACGCGTGATGCCATGGGTAAAACAACGAATTCAATAAGGCTGCAGGCGTTGGGGGTAATGCCTGCTTATGAATTGGTCAGCCAGGAAAAATCGACTTATCTCAAGGTGCCGGATGCAGATAAGGCGTCACTTGGCAAACGAGTTTAAAGATTTTTCAATTATGATGATGTATTCGGACTTTCTGAAATGTAGACCTTCAGGTGAAGCGCGCTCATATCTGAAATTTGTACCGGCAACAAGATTTGGCCCTCCGGAGAAATCGTATTACACGCCGGAAAATATTACAGACTTTCCTGGTTTGATCAGCAACGATTATGGAAAAGGAAAATCAGTTTTTATTCCGTGGCTGCTGGGATCGCAGTACCAGTTTAAAGGACATTATATGCACCGGGTATTGTTTGTGTCGTCATTACAGAACCTGCTTAAGGTCGAAAGAACGGTAGTAACAGACGCTTCACCATTGATTGAAATGTCGCACCTGACTAATCGCAACGGCGCTTTTGAATGGCTCGGAATGATCAACCATTCCGGACAGATAGGTGGCTCGTTACGTGAGCCTGTGACGATTTCCGACATCAATATCCGTTTCAGGCCTACAAAACAAATAAGTGAATTGCGGTTGATGAGGGAGGGAACGAAACTGAATTTCAAGCAGTCGGCTGGATGGGTTGAATGCACTGTCCCGTCACTTAAGGATTTTGAAATGTTGCTTTGCCTGTATAAATAGAATGGTTTTCGGATAAAAAGCTTTTACCTGTTGTCCGGGAAAAGTAAACACATCATGCTGAAAGCTTTGCATCAGGGCATTTCCCGTTATGCTTCTCTCAAATGTAAAACGATTGTTGCATGTTTCTTACAGGTAAGCTAATGTTTTAAGCATGTGATTGTACAGTCCCGTGGCCCCCCGGACAGGGATTGGTAAAGCACGAACGAATACTTAATTCAGTTTAGCCGGGCAATATGTGTATCTTGATGTACAGCATGCTTCGGCGAATTATTTTCTAACTTCTTTAAGCAGATTGTCATTATGAAAACAAGATTTGATCAGTTAATTATCCTGCCGCTGATGTTGATAATAGCAGCAATGCCTGGTGGATTTGCGCAACAGGGAACGATTCATGTTCAAATGAACTCCGCCGGCAACCAGCTTATGTTTGTTAACAGCGAGATACAAAAAGCAGCCGCTGGTAAAAAGTATGCTTCAAAGTTCTCGCCATCATTGAACAATAAGGTAAAAGACGATATGATTGTTAAGATCATTTCAGATTCCGTTTCCTCTATGAGAATTGCTAAGGAAGAAAATTTGAAGATACCCCAAAGCTTTGGCTGGCAGTGCTATGCTCTCCGGGTAAAAGCCAATGGGAAACAAAAAACGATCTATGTATTAGCCGGTGATAAAACCGGGGCTATGTATGGAGGCATGGATATAGCTGAGGCCATCAGGATAGAGCGCATAAATTATCTTACTGATTCGGACAACAAGCCATACCTTGACAGGAGAGGGATCAAATTTAATATTCCCCTCGACCTGCGAACACCCAGCTACACGGATCCAAGTGACGCATCGCAGCAAAACATCCCGGACGTGTGGGACAGATCTTTCTGGGTAACTTATCTGGATGAAATGTCGCGCCACCGGTTTAATGTTTTGAGCTTGTGGAGCCTCCATCCGTTTCCTTCTCTTGTTAAAATTCCGGAATTTCCCCTGGTAGCCCTCAATGATGTGTGGCGAACCAAAGAAAAGCTGGATGACAGTTACAGCTTTACCGGCGTAAATTTTGTTCGCCAGCATCTTCTCGAAAATGTTGAGATCGTTAAAAGAATATCAATCGATGAAAAGATCGCTTTCTGGCGAAACGTGATGCAAATGGCCGCCGACAGGGGTATTGAAGTGTATGTATTCACCTGGAACATATTTACTTACGGGGCTGAAGGAAAGCACGGCATTACAAACAACCAGGAAAACGACACTACTATCCGTTACTTCCGGTCAGCGGTACGGGAACTCGTTCACACATACCCGCTGCTTGCGGGCATAGGCATAACTGCCGGTGAGGCTATGAATGGAAAATTGAAAGGCGAATATGCTAATGAAAAATGGCTATGGCGCACGTATGGGGAGGGGATCAGGAATGCACTAAAAACAACACCCGACCGTAACTTCCGCCTGATCCACCGGTTTCACCAGACTTCCTTAAATGAAATAAAGGAAGCCTTTCATGAATACCCGGGCCCTTTTGACCTGAGCCTCAAATACGCTATCGCCCATATGTATTCGATCCCCGATCCGCCTTTTGTAAACGACGCTATGCCGTTGTTGTCATCGAAAACAAAAAGCTGGCTGACCGTACGCAACGATGATATCTACAGTTTCCGCTGGGCTAATAATGATTTTGCGCGCCAGTTTATCAAAAGTATCCCTGAACCTGAAAAAATCGCCGGGTATTATATGGGGCCTGATGGTTACTGCTGGGGGCGCGATTACCTGACAAAAGGGACAGCACGCCAGCTTGTGATGCAAAAACAATGGTATTCATTTATGCTGTGGGGAAGGCTAAGCTATAACCCGGAACTGCCTGATAACGTATTTCACCAAACGCTGCAGGCACGTTTTCCGTCCACTCCTGTTCAGCATTTGTACAAACCCTGGGCTGCAGCGTCAATGATCTTTCCGTGGATCACAAGGTATGTATGGGGCGATATTGATTTGAAATGGTTCCCTGAAGCAAATATCAGTCACCCGAGGCATAAAGGTTTTTATACAGTGGCGGATTACATAGAACGTGAACCAATGCCGGGAAGCGGGATCAGGAATATTTATCTCTGGGCCAGAAACCAGCATGAAGGCAAAGGGGATTCCCTGTTATCGCCAATGGCTGTGGCAGATACTCTTGCCCGCCTTTCAGCTGAAGCCCTTGGGGGCTTAAAAGCATTGCCAAGCAGGAAAGCAGGCTCGTATAACGAGCTCGATCAAACGCTGGCAGACATTGAAGCATTTGCACACATTGGCAATTACTACTCGGCCAAGATGAAAGCTGCCTGCAGCCTCGCACTGTTTGATCAGTTTTCAAACGAAACAGATCGCCAGAAAGCAATCGGCTTCCTAAATACAGCACGTGAACATTGGGCTGAGTATGCCAAAGTGTATCATTCATTATATAAACCCGCTCTTTACAACAGGGTGGGTTTTGTAAACATCCAGGAGCTTCTCTCGAAAGTTGAGGCCGATATTGCCATCGCCAGGGACTGGAAGCCGGGAAGTATCAAGTACCAGGTAAAAGTTACTACTGAGAAGCCATTTCGAAATTAACGCTATGCGGGCAAATGCCTCTTTTGGTTTTGTCCGTGTTATCTTTTAATCTGAATCACGGATTTTATGGATTACCGGATTACACAGATTATAGAAACAATCATTCTTACAAAATCCGTGTTATCTTTTAATCCGTTCAATCCGTGATTCAGACAATTGACCGTTGAATGCTTTGCAGGAGGGATTTTTCAGTCTGAGATCACATGCATCATGGTTAGAAAATTATATTCCGATCCGATATAAAATCCAAAAACGCCCAGATAGGTGCTTCACGGATTTTATGGATTACCGGATTACACAGATTATAGAAACAATCATTCTTATAAAATCCCTGTTATCTTTCAATCCGTTCAATCCGTGATTCAGACAATTGACCGTTGAATGCTTTGCAGGAGGGATTTTTTTAGTCTGAGATCACATGCATCATGCTTAGAAAATTATATTCCGAGCCGATATAAAATCCAAAAACGGCCAGATAGGTGCTTCCTTAATGGAGCCTGGAGTTATACATAACACCACCATTCGTTTTAAACCATTAAAAGAGGTGAAACAAATTAAGCTAGTGAAGTCAGGGACAATGATTAAATTTAAACACCCGGATGGATGGATTGAATGCACAGTTCCATCAATTTGGGACTATGAGATGATCCTTTGCCTTACAATTGATTAACATGCGTTCAGGTGAAGATTTTGCCTCGAAAACAAAACTCGTAACCGCGCGCTTATAATAAACAAATCTGACTCCCCATATGACCGTCGGACTTTTTATCCCCTGCTACGTAAACCAGTTTTACCCGGAAGCCGCTAAAGCCACATTGCAGCTATTGGGCAAGCTTGGTGTTGATGTTGTATATCCACCCAAACAAACCTGTTGCGGCCAGCCGATGGCAAATTCCGGGTTTGAAGACCTGGCAACTGGTTGTAATGAACATTTTATTGAAATTTTTTCAGGGTTTGAATATATCGTAGCGCCTTCGGCAAGTTGCGTTTTGCATATCAAGGACCACCTTCATTCAAAGCTTAAAGAGGATCAGGCCACCGTTATCCGCAGCAGGGTTTTTGAGTTGGTGGAATTTTTAACCGATATAATCAGGGTTGAAAAACTGAATGCCGTGTTTCCCCATAAGGTAGGCATCCATCACAGCTGTCATGGCTTGCGCGGCCTCCATCTGGCACAAATGAGTGAACTCAATGCACCACCATATTCCAAACCCCGTCAACTTTTGGATATGGTGGAAGGCTTACAGGTGATCAGCCTGGACCGGCAGGATGAATGCTGTGGCTTCGGAGGGGCTTTTTGCGTTTCCGAAGAGGCCGTATCCGTCAAAATGGGAAAGGACAGGATTACTGATCATACAAAAAACGGCGCGGAATATATTACATCTTCCGACCTTTCGTGCCTGATGCACCTCGAAGGCATCCTTCAAAGAAAAAAAAGCGCGGTTAAAGTCGTACACATTGCCCAAATATTAAATGCTACCCTATGAAGCAAGCGGAAACAAAGGATCATGCAGCTTTGGCAGAAGCTTTTATTAAAGATGAAGAGCATGTGGACTGGCATGACGGGGCTCTGTGGTATATCAGGGAGAAACGTGACATCGCCTCAAAGCAGATACCAGAATGGGAACAACTGCGTGAAGTGGCTTCGCAGATAAAAAACAATGTGATTTCCAACCTGCATGGATACCTGTTGGAGTTTGAAGCCAACGTTCAGAAAAATGGAATAAAGGTACATTGGGCAAGAAATGCTGAAGAGCACAATGAGATCGTGTATTCCATCCTTAAGGAAAAGCAGATCAGCCAGATGGTAAAAAGCAAGTCAATGCTTACCGAGGAATGCCATCTGAATGAATATCTTGAAGAACGCGGGATCGAAGTGATCAATTCAGACCTTGGTGAATACATCCAGCAGATCGACAATGAGCCGCCGAGTCATATCGTATTGCCATGCATCCATAAAAGAAAGGAAGAAATAGGAGAGCTTTTCCATGAACACCTCGGTACCGAAAAGGGTATGTCTGACCCTACCTTACTCACAAGAGTTGCGCGTAAGCATTTGCGTAATGTATTCCTGACCCGGCGCGGCGCACTTACTGGTGTGAACTTTGCCGTTGCGGAAACAGGCGAGTATGTGGTCTGCACCAATGAAGGAAACGCCGACATGGGCGCGCACCTGTCGGAAGTGCAAATCGCCTCTATGGGACTTGAAAAAATAATTCCTCAAAAAAAGCATCTCGCTGTTTTTTTAAGGCTACTGGCCCGGAGTGCAACGGGGCAACCCATTACCATTTATTCAAGCCACTATAAGAAACCTCGTGAAGGCCAGGAAATGCATCTCATCCTGGTGGACGCAGGGCGAACAAGCCAGCTTGCCCGGCCTGATTTCAGGGATTCGTTGAAATGCATTAAATGCGGCGCCTGTATGAACACCTGCCCCGTATACAGGAAGAGTGGCGGCCTTAGTTATCACAATACAATTTCCGGTCCGATCGGGGCGATCCTTGCCCCTAACCTTGATATGAAAAAACATGCAGACCTGCCGTTCGCATCTACGCTTTGCGGCTCGTGCTCAAATGTCTGCCCCGTAAAAATAAACATCCACGAGCAACTATATAAATGGCGCCAGGTGATCGTAAAGGAAGGTTATGTGGCCAATACAAAAGCTTTAGGAATGAAAGCTATGGCGTGGACCCTATCATCGCCGGGTTCATTTTCCTCCGCCGGTAAAGCTGGCAGGTGGTTTATGCATAATATCCCTTTTGTGGTAAAAAATAAATTTAACCCCTGGTATCATCAACGCGAAATGCCTGATGGCCCAAGGGAATCTTTTACGGAATGGTATGAAAATAACAAGGAAAAACAAAAAGGAGAAAGCCGTAAAATCTCAACCTCAAATAACAACGTGAATGAATAGCAGGGAAATAATTCTGGAAGCAGTTTTAAAAAATCAACCCGGGTCAACTCCTTTACCCGATATGAGTATCTTCGGGGGTGACCGCGCAAATGCTGTACAACGATACATGGATATTTTTAAGACTATCGGTGGCTCGGTGTTTCTGGTGGATGATTTAGCGGCAGTCAAAGTACTGATCAACGAACATTTCGACAAATCAGGGCGCTTTGTTACCACGTTGCCTGAATTAAGCGAAGTTGCTCAATTGATACCAGCTGCGGCCGGTCTGCATACATTTGAAGATGTTGAGCTGGCAATCATAAAAGCCCATTTTGGAGTTGCCGAAAACGGAGCGGTTTGGTTAACGGAACAATTAATGGGTCAGCGCATTTTACCTTACATCTGCCAGCACCTTGCTGTAATTATTTCTGCCGCGGGTATTGTACCCACGATGCATGAGGCTTATGAGGAAATAGGGACCGGCGTTTACGGGTTTGGTGGTTTCATTGGAGGCCCGTCGAAGACCGCCGATATAGAACAGGCCCTGGTGCTCGGAGCGCACGGGCCAATTACCATGACTGTTTTTATTACCAGATCGTAAAGCTGTGCACAGAGCGTCAGATTATTAAATACGCTTTACCAACAATTTTGCAACTTCACCAATACATGACCAACAACATTAAAATCTACGGCAACCTTCAGGAACTTTACAGTGATGTTTACACTCCTGAAGCCCTTTCTGCTCTTTCTGCGCTTGCGCACTTTAACAAAGACGTTAAAGACGCCATGGCAGCAAGGATAAAAAAAAGGCATGATCTTCAGCAGCAAAAAAGAAGGATCACCTTCCCGGATCCGGATAGTGAAATACCCCGTACGAATATAAAAGTAAAGGATGCCCGGGAGGGAAAATTTGAAGGCGCTGAAATACCTGCTGACCTTCAACGCCAGTGGATCCAGGGAACCGGCCCGGCAACAAAACCAAATGCTCCTGTGGAAAGCAGTATCCGCAACGTTGCTTATGCCATGCTTTCAGGCGCAGATGGCTGGATGTTCGATGGCGAGGATGCTTTGGGGCAGGTAACCACTATGTCGCTCGACAACCAGCGGAACCTGAAGCTGGCGATCAGCAAAGATCCTGTTTTTCTGCAGGTAGCAGAAGTGGTCGCCGCAGAAATGAATAGGTGGTCCATGAATTTTTTTGGCTACAGCGTTGTTACTGACTGGGTACAGCAGCTCGATTTTACCACGAAGATATTTCGTGCCCGTGGCCTTCACCTCGATGACCGGCATATGCTCGATGCGGGTGACGTGGCTATGGCTGCCTCCATTGCGGACATCAGTTTATACGTGGTAAACAACTACCGCGAATTGCAAAAGGCCGGCTCGTCCATTGTTCTGTATTTGCCAAAGATCCAGACGGCTGGTGAGGCTGCCCTGTGGAATGCTATGATATCGGCGCTGGAAAGCCATCTTGGATTGCCTGTTGGCACGGTTAAGGTTTATGTGCTTGTTGAACAACTTGAAGCAACTTACCAACTTATGGAAATTCGTGCTGCTTTAGGAAAACATTTTGTCGGATACAATACCGGCCGCTGGGATTATATCAACAGCGTGTCAGATGCCATGGCATGGGATGAAAATTTTATCAATCCGGATATAGAGGCAATTACGATGACGTACGGATATATGCGTAATTATGAAAACAGGGTGAGATGCGCGGTGAATACGCCTGATATCAATGGAAATTTTGCGTTGTGGCAGGGCGGTATGGAACCGAATATTCCGGTGGGCTCGGAGGAAGGCGTTGCAGCAAGCATGAAAAAAGCCGTCGCCGGTGCAGAGCGCGAGCAGCGTGAAGGCGCCAGCGGAAAATGGGTCGCTCACTGGAAAATGGTAAATATTGTGAGGCCCGTGTGGGAAAAGGTGGGTCAGCCAAACCAGTCAGGCCGGGAGTTCCAACGGCTGACGTATACCCCCCAGGATGCCGAAGGGCTTATTTTAATTGAACCTGCCCCCACTACTATCCGCGGCGCACGCAACCTGCTGAGTGTTGCCTTACAATACGGTAATGCCTTCGGACAGGGAATGCAGGCGGCTGCGCTTAAACCGGCCGACTTTTTTGGCAATGATGACATTCTGTACCTGATGGAAGACATGGCAACAGGGGAGATCAGGCTAAGCATACTATGGGAATGGGTACACAAAGGAGCCCGGATCACAGAAGACGATCAGCAAACCGGCACAAAAGCGGGAGATCATTTTACTTTGTCTCTTTTTAATACATTGCTTGATGAAGAATATGAAAAGCTATTAAAAGCGGATAACAAGGATGTGTATGAATCTTCAAAAACTTCCACCTTGCCCATTTCAAAAGAGATTGCCATAACCTATGTCAGCAGCCGGGAAAAGCTTCCCTGGTTTATTGACTTGCTCAACATTAACCTGAATAACACCGATACTGAAGTGGCGAAGGATAGGCTCAGCATGTATGTAGATCGCTTTAAAGAATCAGGAACGAGGATTACGGAAAATTTGGATTTTACATCTGCAGCAAAAAAAGCGGGTTAAAGATTGTCATAGATAGTTACAAGTATAATGGCTCCGATAGGAGCCCCGTGTTTATAGCACAACACCTCTCAACAGACGGCTCCATAGGAGCCACGTGAAAGTTTACGCGGCTACGAAGAATCCATTCGAAACATGGCGATAGGGAAGTTGTCGCGGTCTGCCCGACAGGTATCTTTTGAAGATTAATATTGATTGTTTAAATTGAGTGAAATGATAAAATCACTTTGCTGTCTTGTAGTTTGTATAAACCTATTTATTCCGGGCATTTTTTCTCAAAGTTTTTCCATACTTCAGTCAATGAATTCACCCCAGGCTGAATATGCAGAAGGGATGATCCGCCGGGCCCTTGCAGAGAAAAAATATCTTGTCAAAGAATCAAAGGCCGATTTTGTTATCAGGATTGTCGTAAATGCCGCTCTGCAAAATGAAGCTTTCGATATTTTACCGGCAGGGAAAACGATCACCATTACTGGTGGTGATCAAAGGGGGGTGATATACGGCAGCCTTTCCTTTGCTGAGGACATCCGTAACGGCATTCCGCTCAATAAAATTAAAGCTGGCAGTGAAAAACCCCACGTGCCATTCCGGGCCATCAAGTTCGATCTTCCCTGGGATACCTACAGGCATAGCCATGCGCTTGATCTGCATGTAGAAACCTGCCGGGATGTGAATTACTGGAAAGCGTTCCTTGATATGATGGTAGAAAACCGTTTCAATACCCTTTCCCTATGGAACCTTCATCCCTATACTTATATGATCCGGCCTAAAAATTTTCCGGAGGCAAGCCCTTTCAATGACAAGGAAATGAAGGAGTGGCAGGAGTTGTTCCATAGTATCTTTCGCATGGCCAAGGAACGCGCGATCGATACCTATATATTTCCCTTCAACATTTTTGTAAGCCCGGCTTTCGCGAAAGCACACAATGTGGCGATGGACAACCTGGAGCATCATTTTTTCGGGAAGGGTGATACTACTGAAATTATCAGGCGTTATACCCGGGAGAGTGTCGCACAGGTACTGGAAGAGTACCCCGAACTTTCGGGATTCGGTTTAACGCATGGCGAGTTCATGGGTGGGATGACGCCCCAGCAACGGGAGGACTGGCTGAAGGAAACAATCATAGCCGGAATGGGTTTGGCAAACCGGAAATCAAAGCTTGTGCACCGGATTCCTTTGTCTGCGAATGTAGGCTCTGGTGGTTCAACCAGCATCGAAGCCGAAAGATTGACCCGGATAGCAATTGAAAGCGAAGCCAAACTGGGTTTTATCGAAGGCCCCATTTGGGCCGACCTGAAATTTAACTGGTCGCATGCCCATTCTACGCCAAAATTAGTAAAGGTTCATGGCGGCAAATTGTACGATACCTATTTTAAACCAGAACCTTCCGCTTACAAAGTCACATGGACCGCACGTAACGAAGACTTTTTTTGTCTCCGGTGGGGCGTGCCGGATTTTATCAGGGCGCATATTGCGGCCAACACCCCCTCTTACGTGGGCGGATATTTTGTAGGATCAGAATGTTACATTCCCGCAAAGGATTATTTTACAAAACTAACTGGTCGGGTAAACTGGAAGTATGCATTTGAACGGCAATGGCTGTTTTATAAACTATGGGGAAGGTTGCTTTACAATCCTGCAACCCCTGATCAGCAGTTCCGGTCAGCATTCACAAGGCGCTATGGCAAAGCTGGTGATCCATTGTTAGAGGCTTCTTCGCTCGCTGGAAAAACTCCGCTAAGGCTGGCGTCTTTGTTTGATTTTACATGGGACTTTACGCTCTACAGCGAAGGCTTTATGGCCCTCGATCCGGCGGTGAAGCGCGTGGAGTATATTTCAGTCAACAGGCTTATCAACCAGCCACCAACTGATCCGGATTATTTGTCAGTATCCGCTTATACAAAAGCTTTCCTGGCGGATAGCCCGTTCGAAAAAGGCAAAATTACTCCTCCAATCCTGGCGAAAATGCTTGAACAGGATTGCAGCAAAGCACTTGAGCTTGTTAAAAACATTAAAACATCCGGTAATATTTCGCTCTTGTACGAGGTTGCGGATATAAAGGTCTGGGCATACCTGGGATTGCATCTTGCTGAAAAAATAAAAGGAGCCGTAGCGTTGCAAACCTATCGCTTAAAGGGGGGAGAAGTAAATAAGCAAATAGCTGTAAAACACCTCGAAAATGCACTGCGCTTCTGGGAAACTGTGGCGGGTATTACCGGCCCTATCTATAACGACATGCCGCTCGTGCACTACAGTGAGCAAAATGGTGAACGCTCGAAAGAAAACGCGAATCTTTTATTTCACTGGCAACGGCTAACGCCGGATGTAGCCAGGGATGTTGCAATGGCTAAATCCGAAGCCAAACGGTAGAAAGAAGCACCATGGTATCGAATCATGCAAAATTAAATTACGGAATAATCATGAAAGACAAAGTAATCGGATGGATCGGCACGGGTTTGATGGGAAGCCCTATGGTAAAACACCTGCTAACAGCAGGATACAAAGTAAATATTCATAACCGTACCAAAAGTAAAACCGATGATCTGGTTAACCTCGGTTGTACCTGGTACGATACCCCGGCCGCACTCGCGGAAAATTCAGAAGTGATCGTGACGATTATTGGATTTCCCAAAGATGTGGAGGAATGTTATTTCGGCCCGGAAGGAATTTTCACGAAATTAAAAGAAGGATCGATATTGATAGACATGACAACCACCAAACCAAGCTTAGCGGTAAAGATATCTGAAGAAGCTGGTAAGTTGAATTGCGAATTCATTGACGCTCCGGTCTCAGGCGGCCAGGTAGGGGCGATCGCCGGAACGCTTTCCATCATGATGGGAGGCAAAAAAGAAGTTGTCGACAGGGTGCTTCCGATGTTTGGCGCCTTCGGGAAAAATATGGTGTACCAGGGAGTGGCAGGAGCCGGACAGCACACAAAAATGTGTAACCAGATCACTATTGCAGGCACGCTGATCGGCATTTGTGAAAGTCTTATTTATGGGTTGAAGGCAGGGCTTGACCTTAACACCATGCTGGAATCCGTCAGTAAAGGTGCAGCCGGGTGCTGGAGCCTTGACGTGCTTGCACCAAAGATCGTAAAGGGCGATTTTTCACCGGGGTTTTCAATAGATAATTTTGTAAAGGACCTGACAATTGCTTTGGAAGAAGCTGAGATGATGAATTTGTCATTACCCGGACTTGCATTGGTGAAGCAGTTGTACCTAACGGTGAAGGCTATGGGCAAAGGTTCTTCAGGTAACCAGGCGCTTTACCTTGCTCTTGAAAGGCTCTCGAATATGGACATCAAAGCATAGAAAATTTCCGGTAAAAGGCAATGGAGCGGGCATATCACGTTCATTACACTTTCATTGTATATCAAGGATTAAATGATGCATATTTTAATTTCACCGAATGCCTTTAAAAACAGTCTGAATGCAGAAGATACGGCCGCGGCAATCCGGGAGGGATTGATGCAAAGCAGGCTGGACTGCACCTGCGAATGTTTTCCGATAGGTGACGGAGGAGATGGCACGGGTGATTTGATCGTAAAAAAATGCAGTGGTGTTTTTATCCATGCCGATGTTTCTGATCCTTTGGGTAGAAAGATAAACGCACCTTTTGGTTTGATTGATAACGGCAAAACCGCGGTTATTGAGATGGCGCATGCATCGGGTTTGCGCTTACTGAAACCACATGAATTGAATCCTTTGCAGGCATGGTCGGCGGGCACTGGTGAACAAATTAAAATTGCACTGGATAAGGGAGCAGAAAAAATTATTATTGGCATGGGAGGGTCTGCCACTGTAGATGGGGGTTGTGGAATATTGCATGCCCTCGGTATGCGGTTTTTAGATGTAAATGGCAATGCATTATCAGGCAGGCCCCATAGCCTCACCGAACTTGCATCTGTTGATGTGAGTTGCCTCGACTACAGGATACTCAAATGCGAAGTGATTGTTCTTTGTGATGTTGAAAACATGCTTTTAGGCCCTCAGGGTGCGGCTGCGATATTCGGCCCCCAGAAAGGTGCTTCAGGAACAGACGTTCAGAGCCTTGACACAACGCTTTCAACATTAACAATGGTTGCCTTTCGGCAAACGGGAAAGGATATGTCTGAAATCAAATATGGAGGTACCGCAGGCGGAGCCGCTGCCGGTTTATATGCATTCCTCGGCGCTAAGCTTGTCAACGGGATAGATCACTTTCTTGAGCTGACAGGCTTTGATTCAGCCCTTGATAAGTGCCAGTTGTTGATTACCGGAGAAGGAAGCATCGATGAGCAAACGCTGCAGGGAAAGGGGCCGTATGGGGTTGCAAATAAGGCCCGCCAAAAAGGTATTCCGGTAATCGGTATAGCCGGAAGGGTACCATTGAAGAACAATGACAACCTCGGAAAATATTTTAATGTGCTGATCCCTATCGGCAATGAACCGTCTGAGCTGGCGACAGCTATTGCGGTTGCTTCGGAAAACATCATCAGGACTTCCTGTATGGCCGGAAATCTTTTAGCGGTATCGAAAATGTACTGAACGCCGCTCGTAGCTTGCGTATTGAACAACCAGAGGCGGCGCAACTTGCGATCCACCGGCTCTGGCTGTATATTTTGCTCTTATTTAAATTCAATCTGGCCTCTTATTTCCCCACCAGGATATTTTGCAGTGTGTATATTCAGGTAATAAAAACCTGCAAGTAAGCTGTCTTCTTTAATGGCAACGCCATCAACTAAAGCGGATCCGGAATAAATTCCTGTTGGTACTTTAGGGATTGCACTGGTAAAATCGTGCTTTACAGGTGCATTTACACCCCGCCTTGCAGTACCATGGATGTGCGATCCGACGGGATTTCCGGTGAGTTCAGACCAGCTTATATCATACTTTAGCAGGCGGGTTTTTTTATCGTAAGAAACATCCATCTTGCCCATTGCCGGCGTCATAACTGGCGGCACTTCCTGGAGCCCGCTCAGGGCTAGGCCCTTCTTGGAAATTACGTCTTTATCTTCGGCACAATCTTTATTGCAGGACGATAACGGCACCAATGAACCCACGGATAGTAAAATAAACAAGAGTTTAAACTTTGTCATATAACATATATTTAAGGTGAGGAAATACTGGTAACTGAAGGATAAAACGCAGGATATAGAATCTATTTCGAATATATACAAACTTTACTGTTTCAAAAAATTTTAAATGGTAACAGTCAGGTTTGAAAGTAACTACAAATACGTAAACTGCTAATACTTGAGCGGCCTGCCCGTATGAACAAGCAAAAGCCGGGTAAGACCTGACTTTTGCATTATCGTAGTATTCGGCGGCGTATCAGAATGTTATCTGGCCTCTGATTTCACCGGCAGGATTTTTTTTCGTATGAATGTTAACGTAATAAAATCCATTGATGAGGCTATCTTCTTTTATAAGGACACCATCCACCATTGTGGTTCCCGAGTAGCTACCTGAGAGTGAACCTCTCGGTAAGGTAAAAGGTATTTTTACGGGGGCAGCAATACCCCTGGGAGCTGTGCCGTGAATATGAGAGGCTGTAATTGAATCAGACAACCCTGCCCATGTAAGATTATAAGAAAGCATCTTAGTGGTTTTATTATAGGTTACCTCCATTGTCCCGGTAGCAGAACTGCCGGTCGGCATAGGAACTTCCTGTAACGTATTAATGGCTAAATTTTTAGATGTTAGCTCGTTGGTGTTTGTCTTGCCGCCGTCATCATCTTTGCTGCAGGAAGCGATTGAGAGTGTAGAGCCGATCGCTGCGGATAGGAGAAAAAACCTGAAGATTTCCATAATAATTTGTTTTGTTTAGTAATACGAATACTCCGGCTAATACGGGATAATACATCGTATGGTTGCCTGACAGGTTTACAAATCAGTGAATGTTTCCGGAACAGGGGAAAGGCCATCACGGGATACAGGAAAGGGGAACCACAGAGTCATTGGTGAATCGGGGATTCAAACATCTGGTAAGATAACGTAGTCAGATTAATCACCAATCACAGCCTTCAAAAGTTTCAGTGATCTTTCATTTTCGCCCGAAAGATCGCTACATTAAAATATAAAAGCGGCCTGGCGCGAGAATGCGGCGCAGGATTGAGCGTGGCGTTCTCGTGCCAAGCATTGAAGGAAAGTCAAAGCACTACAATCAGAATCTCTGCTAAAGTAAAAGGCACGAGTACGCATTGGCACATTGGCTACGCCGCATACTCGCGCCAGGATTTCGGGGGAGTAAGGTTCTTCCCACTTCTAAAAACTAATTATCAGAGAAAAGCATCAGGCCCGGCCGGACAATAACGATGTTATTGTAAAAATTATTTCCCCGATTTACAGGAGCTCTTCTTTTTTCGGCTGCTCTTCAAAGTATTTTGTTTGCCCTGTGCGGAGTTTTTTGCCTGTTCAGTACTGTCACTGATCGTTTTTTTATCCATGATATACCTGTCAGCTTTAGCGGCATTTTCACGTGTCTTCGGATCTCGTGCCTGGTTTTCAATTTTATCTCTCGACTGCTGGGCAAAGGAAGAGAGGGATATTATTCCGGTAAGCATGATCAAACCCAAGGTCTTTTTCATATTCTTTTTTTGATTGTATTCCCAACCAGATGCCAATTATAGCTGGCAATTGTTAAAGTAGGTATGAGTTATGGGGTATGGGGTATGGGGTATGAGGTAATGAGATAGGGGGTAACGTAGTTTTGTTATGGCGGGCGAAAGAATACTGTATTTGGAAGAAGTTATGTATCCACCCAATAATCTATAATCTTCTACCCCATACCTCCTCACACGCTGGCGCCCAGCCACGCCATAACCCCCATCCCGGTTTCGATGGCACGTTCGTCTATATTAAACGTAGGCGTGTGTACCCCAGAAGTAATGCCTCTTTCCAGATTCATCACCCCTAACCGGTAAAAGCATCCTGGTATCACCTGTGAATAATAACCAAAATCTTCGGCTCCCATCCTTAGTTCGGTTTCAAGTACATTTTCAGGCCCCATATATTCAGAAGCCTTTGTGCGGGCAATATGGTTAAGCGCCTCGTTGTTATACACGGAAGGGTATCCAACATCAATGTGAATTTTGATCTCCGCGCCCATACTATGGACGAGCGCTGTGGCCTGCCTCCGGATAAGATCATGGGCTTTGAACCGCCATTCTTCATCCATAGCTCTGAAAGTTCCCATAAGCTTCACTTCGCTTGGAATTACATTTGTGGTGTATCCTCCCTGGAAAGATGTGATAGATAAAACTGACGGCGCAAACGGATCCCGGTTGCGGCTGATGATTTGCTGCAGAGCTACCACCAGGTGGGATGCCACAAGGATGGTATCAATAGTGGTATGTGGGGCAGCCGCATGCCCGCCTTTACCTTTAACTGAGATATATATTTCATCTGCGCTGGCCATCACTTTGCCGCCCCTGAAGCTAAGTTTCCCGGTTTCCAGCCCCGGATGCACGTGTAATCCAAAAATACCCAGGGGTCGTGGATTTTCCAGTACCCCTTCCCTGATCAGTAAACTGGCTCCTCCCGGATTGCGTTCTTCACCAGGCTGAAAGATCAACTTAACCGTTCCCTCCCAGGTTTCTTTTAATTCATTAAGAATTTTTGCGGCGCCCAATAAAATGCTGGTATGCACATCATGACCGCACGCATGCATTACACCATCAATCTTCGATTTATAGGCAACATCGTTCTCTTCTTTAATGGGTAATGCATCCATATCCGCCCGGAGCGCAATAACTTTCTTGTCGGGGTTTTTGCCCTTGATCAATCCGATAACCCCGGTTGTGGCCTTTATTTCATAAGGGATACCGTAATCAGCTAATTTTTGCTGAACATAGGCGGATGTATGAAATTCCTGGTAACTGAGTTCAGGGTTTGCGTGAAGATACCTGCGGACTTCAACAAATTCCGCTGAGTACTGACTGGCCAGTTGTTTTATAATATCGTTAAGCATGTTATATTCCCGATAAAAAGTTTACATACACACACGGCATGCAATTCACTGGCAACAGGGATGTAGAGAAATATGGGGCTTATGTCACGATAAGCTTTGAAGCAGCGACTGCATTCATTCAATGATTTCCAACTCAGGCTTTACTTCAATAACATCTCTCACAATAAAAACGGTATTGGGAAAATCTCTTCCCAGGCTTCTAAGATATTCTTCTGCCTCCTGCCGGGTTTTAAAATTACCTACCTTTAAACGGTAATATGGCGACTGGTACTGGAGATAAGCTTTTAATTCCGGATAAAGCTGGTACACCCTGGATTTTGCATCTATAGCCTTAGAGCGGTCGGCAGTATTGATGATCTGAATACGAAAGCCTGGCATACTCCGGCGGTTGTTGCGGGTAGTCTCTTCATTGATCTGGGCCTGTTTTTTTACGAGCAGGGCTAAACGTGGATCTTTGTGTACGATCACTGTTCCCGTATCAAACTGTGGCCACACTTTCAGGGAAATACATACCAGAAGGAAAGTCAAACATTTTTTCATAGCCTGCTTTGTTTACTGTTTAATCAAGTATCCTGCCATTTATGGTCAGTTCGTAAAATCCGGCGCACCTCTTACAATAGCTATGCTGGCGCTGCAGCCTAGTCTTTCTGCCCCGGCTTTAACTAATGCCTGTGCAAAAGCGAAATCGCGGATCCCTCCTGATGCTTTGATCTTCACATGCACAGGCAGATGTTCTCTCATAAGTCGCACTGCCTCGATAGTAGCTCCCGTCTCCGCATACCCCGTAGAGGTTTTCATGAAATCAATATCCAGGGATCCGATCACGCTGCAGCACTTTATGATTTCTTCAGCGCTAAGCATGCCACTTTCAACGATCACTTTCAGTTTCTTCTTCTTATTGTGGACAACACTACCGATAAGCCTGATCTCTTTACTAAGATACTTCCAGTCGTCCATACGCAGCGCAATCAGGTTTATTACCATATCCACCTCATCTGTGCCATCAACAAGCGCCAGTACGGTTTCAGCTACTTTTGCTTCAGTAGCAGCATAACCAAAAGGAAAACCAACAACTGTAGCGATCTTTACATCGGAAGGTGCCAGAATGGCCTTCACCCTTTTCACAAATGGCGGTGGTACGCACACCGCGGCAAAACCATATTCTACTGCCTCTATACATAGCTGTTCAATTTCAGGCAACGATGTAAGTGGTTTCAAAAGGGTATGATCAATGTAGCGGGATATCTTCAATACGAATTTTTTTTCTTAAGATGATGTGATCGAAATTAGTTCATTTAAATTGCATTTATTAAACACTAAAACAGACAAGGCTGATGATAAGATTTACACTTTCTATGTGGCAAAGAAATGTGCTTACCGTTCTACCGGCGATATTTTGCCTGCAGATATTATCTGCGCAGGAAACGTTTCCGGTAAATGGGATCGCAGAACCAAAGGAAGGGAGTTATGCATTTATCCATGCAACAATTGTAAGAGATGCTCAAACCACAATGGCTGATGCCACGCTTTTAATTCATAAAGGGAAGATCGTTGCGGCCGGCCCTAAAGTAGGTATACCGAGGAATGCAGTTATTATTGATTGCACAGGCAAATACATTTATCCGTCGTTTATTGACATCTTCAGCGACTATGGCCAAACGCCCGCGGCCAGGAACCAGGCACCTAATTCCCAATCGCCGGTTCAGGCAGCTTCGAGGGGTGCTTCCGGGTGGAACCCCGCCATACGCGCAGAAGTTGAGGCTTACAGGCTTTTTACGACGGACAAAAGTAAGGCACGCTTATACCGTGACGCCGGATTCGGAACCGTTTTAACCCATCAGAAAGATGGCATATCCCGGGGAACCGGGGCGGTAGTTACATTATCAGAGCAAAACGAAAACGCTGCCATCGTGAAGGAAAGGGCGTCAGCCCATTACTCTTTTAATAAAGGAAGCTCAACGCTGAGTTATCCTGCTTCGCTGATGGGAGCTATAGCTCTTTTACGACAGACGTACCTCGATGCCCAATGGTACAAAAACAAACCCGTTCAGGAAGGCGTGAACCAAAGTCTGCAGGGCTGGATCGATAACCAGAGTTTGCCACAGATATTTGATGCCAATGACAAATGGAATGCCGTACGTGCAGACAGGATAGGTGATGAGTTTGGCATTCAATATATTATTAAAGGGGGAGGCAATGAATACCAAAGGATCAGGGAAATGGCTGCTACGAAGGCGATTTTTATTTTGCCCCTAAATTACCCCGGCGCAATGGATGTGGAAGATCCGGGAGATGCCCGCTTTGTTTCTTTAAGCGATATGAAAAGTTGGGAGATGGCGCCTTCAAACCCCGCGGCATTTGAAAGATCAAATATCCCATTTTGCCTCACGGCATCGGATTTGACCAGCGTAAAGCAGTTTCCCGTGAACCTGCGCAAAGCGATTGAATTTGGATTAAGCGAAACCAAGGCCCTTGAGGCCCTTACCAGAACACCGGCTACGGTGCTGGGCATATTTGATAAAGTAGGCAGCCTTGATCCCGGAAAGCTTGCCAGCTTTCTCATTACCTCCGGCCCCATGTTCAACGCAAAAACAACCATTTTTCAGAACTGGGTGCAGGGAGAGAAATATGCTGTCGATGAAAGCGCCTGGATCGAGACCACCGGTACGTATCAATTAACCGTTACAGACGCGGGTGCTCCAAAGCGGTATATCCTTGAAGTGAAGTCTGCAAATGCCGCGGACGTCATCGGTAATGACACTGTTTCTTCCCGGTACAGCAACGATGGCAAATCGGTAAAGATCAGTTTTTCCGAAAACAGTAAATCGCCGCATACCATAAGGCTCTCGGGTATAGTAAACGACAACAAATGGAATGGGACAGGGATAGATTCTGCCGGACATAGATTTACCTGGACCGCAGACCTTCTTAAACCATCCAAACCCGCTGCCGATACCGCCAAAAAGAAAGCACCACCTGAAATCGGGGTGGTCACCTATCCCTTCAACGGGTACGGATGGGAAGAAATGCCGAAACAGGAAAATCTTCTGATCAGGGATGCCACCGTCTGGACTAATGATAAACAGGGGAAAATCGAGCATGCAGATGTGCTCATTAAAAATGGTAAGATTGTTCAGGTAGGGAAGAATCTCTCAGATGCTTCTTCAAAAGTAATTACCGGAACCGGAAAGCACGTGACTCCCGGCATCATCGATGAGCACTCACATATTGCAGCCGCCTCCATTAACGAGGGTGGCCAGTCAGTAACTTCTGAAGTAAGAATTAAAGATAACCTGAACCCCGAAGATATAAATATATACAGGCAACTGAGCGGAGGTGTTACATCTTCCCATATCCTGCACGGGTCGGCCAATACTATCGGTGGACAGACGCAATTAATAAAGCTGCGCTGGGGCGGTAACGATAACGACCTCATGTTTGCCGGTTCGGATGGATTTATAAAGTTTGCTTTGGGGGAGAACGTAAAAAGGTCTTCTTACAGCCAGGGCAACACCCGTTTCCCCGATACGCGGATGGGAGTTGAACAAGTACTGGAGGATGCTTTCCAGCGGGCGAAAGATTACCAGCGCGCCCGGAAGGAGTCGGAAGCCGCCGGTAAGAAGAAAGGGTTAACGGCAAAGCCTGTACGCAGAGACCTGGAACTGGAGGCACTGGTCGAAATCCTCGACAGGAAAAGATTCATCACCTGCCATTCTTATATACAGAGCGAGATCACCGCTGCTTTAAGGGTTGCAGATCGTCTTGGGTTCGCCTTCAATACATTTACCCACATCCTTGAAGGTTACAAGGTGGCCGATAAAATGAAAGCGCATGGTTCAGGTGCATCCACATTTTCCGACTGGTGGAACTATAAAATGGAAGTAACAGATGCGATTCCGTACAACGCTACGATCATGCAACGTGCCGGTATGAACGTGGCCATCAATTCCGATGATCCGGAAATGGCCCGCCGGCTTAACCAGGAAGCCGCCAAGAGTGTGAAATATGGAGGAATGAGTGAAGAAGACGCTTTGAAGATGGTTACCTTAAACCCGGCAATAATGTTGCATGTGCAGGATCGTGTGGGAAGCATTACGCCCGGTAAAGATGCCGACCTGGTAATCTGGACCGACCATCCGCTGAGCATGTATGCAAAAGCCGAAAAGACAATTGTTGACGGGATCATTTATTTCGACCGGGAACGGGATATGTACCTGCGGAAGAGAATCGCAGAAGAAAAAAGCCGCCTCGTAAAAAAGATGCTTCTCGAAAAAAAAGGAGGTGTTTCCCTGCCGGCGGCCCTGCCCAGTATGGAAGTTATTCATAGCTGTGGAGACCATCACCGTCACCATGGTGTTCTGACAATAGACGCCGATGAGCAGCTTCAGCGATGATCTGTATGAAGGCTGCGGCTAAATTCATATTCGGATGCTTAGAAAACAAAAAGACTGTACTATCAAACGCCAAACCAATAGAATGAGAACAATCATATTCATCGGGTTCGTGTTATCTGCAATCGCATGTTTCTCACAGGAAACGGTTTATCCTGCAAAGGAAAACAAGAATGTTTTTTTTATCACAAATGCGTTGATACATATTGGAAACGGCCAGGTGATCAGTAATGGAATCATTAAAGTGAGTAACGGAAAGATTGAGGAGGTTGGAACGAAAATTTCCGTGCCGGGTGGCGCTGCAAAAATTTACGATATCAAAGGCAGCCATGTTTACCCGGGATTGATTACCTCATCCTCCAATTTAGGGTTGGTTGAAGTAAACAGTGTTCGTGCCACTTCGGATCAGAATGAAATTGGAGAGATCAATCCCTCTATTCGTTCTATTGTTGCTTATAACACCGATTCAAAAGTGATAAATACCTTAAAGTCAAATGGCATCCTGTTAGCCAACATCGTGCCGGCAGGAGGATTGATCAGCGGTTCGTCGTCTGTTGTTCAGCTTGATGCCTGGAACTGGGAAGACGCCGCTTACAAGCTTGAGAATGGCATTCATTTTTATATGCCCAACCTGCTAACGCGGCCAGGGCCGCCGGGTGCTTCGGGCCAGGCGGCTGACCCGGTACGGGCCGGAATTGAGAAAATTGAAAGGGTTAAAGATTTTTTCCGGGAAGCAAAAGCATACCTGCAGGAAGGCAGTCATGATCAGACCAATCTGAAGTACGCCGCAGCAGCCGGCTTGTTTGACCGGAGCCAAAAGTTTTTTGTGCACTGCGATCTGGTTAAAGAGATGCTGATAGCCATTGATTTCGTAAAAGATTTCGGGTTTGATGTGGTTCTCGTGGGTGCGGCTGACAGTTGGCAGATCGCAGGACTGCTTAAGCAAAACAACATCAGTGTAGTTCTTAACCAGCTCCATCAATTGCCCGTGATGCAGGATGATGATGTTGACCAGCCCTTTAAAACACCATCAATCTTGCAGAAAGCAGGTGTTTTATTTGCATTAAATGACGACGACAGCCAGGTGCGCGGCCGCAACCTCATGTTCAATGCAGGCACAGCAGTAGCCTATGGCCTTACTAAAGAGGAAGCATTGTCGGCAATCACCCTAAATGCGGCGAAGATATTGGGAATAGCCGACCGGACAGGTTCTATAGAAGTCGGGAAAGATGCAAATATTATTGTGAGTGAAGGTGACATCCTGGATATAAAAAGCAGTATGGTTACACTGGCATTCATCCAGGGAAGAATGTTAGATCTGACCGATAAGCACAAGCAATTGTTGGAGCGGTATAAACATAAGTATGGGTTGAAATAAGTTCTTAATCGTGTAACCCGGCAAGCAATAATTCATTAAAGTTCAGCAGGGATGACAGCCGGAGATCCGCCGCGGCCCACTTTTGCTCTTTCTGTTGCCCTGGAACAGGTACTACTACGCATTTCATCCGGGCCGCTTTTGCCGAGATCAGGCCGTTAAAGGAATCTTCGAAACAGAGGCATTGCAAGGGGGAAACGTTCAGCCTGCCGGCGCAGTTTATATACACCTGCGGGTGAGGCTTACCATACGGCAGACCTTCCGCTGAAGACAATGCGTCAAAATAACTTTCAATACCTAATTTTTTTACCACCACATTTACCAGTCGTAAAGGCGAGGACGTTGCCAGCCCGATCCTGAACTTCCGTTCTTTAAAGAAATCAAGAATATACATGGTGCCCGGAAACGCAAGACCATTGCTGTCAATTGCCTCAATCGATCTGTCTTCGATATCTTTTACGGCAGCAGCTGCCTGCGACCTGTCTATCCTGAAATGATCAAACCAGTATTCTATCCATTCGGGAGTTCGTAACCCTGTAGATCCGTAATATTGCTGAACAGTGATCTTTGCTCCTAATCTTTCGAGTGCTGCCATGCCCGCCTTTTGCCATAAAGGCTCAGAATCGATCAAAAGGCCATCCATATCGAAAATAACCGTATTCAGCATGTTTGAAAATTAAAGGCGAAGATAAAGGATGAGTGTTTTTTTGAAGTATATAAATTATCATACAAAATAATGTAGATTCGTTATCACATGTTTGCAAAAACTCTTCAGTCATGAGTTCGTTTTGGGAACGATTGAAAAAAGTTCGCCTGGTCAGAAAGTTTGTATATGCGGTCGTGGGAATGTTCTCATATCCCTGCCTGGCACTTATAAACAGATTGCAGATTAAAGGCACGGAACACGTCCGGAATCTCCCGGAAAAAAATGTACTATTTGTAAGCAATCATCAGACATATTTCGCGGACGTCATCACTTTCCTGCACATTTTCGCCGCAGTAAAATGGGGTAAGAAGGACAGGCTTGGCGTACCCTATTACCTGCTTAATCCATTCACCAGAGTATATTATGTTGCTGCAGAAGAAACGATGCGCGGAAGCTGGATCAGCCGCCTGTTCACGCTGGCAGGTGCCCTTACGGTAAAGCGCACGTGGAAGGAATCCGGCAGGGAAGTGAGAAAGGGCCTTGACCCTTCTGACACCCGTAAAATTCACCGTGCCCTCGAAGATAATTGGGTGATCACTTTCCCGCAGGGAACAACAAAACCTTTCGCCCCTGGCAGAAAAGGCACCGCGTACATCCTTAAAGTTAATAAGCCGGTGGTAATCCCGGTTGTGATAAACGGGTTCTGGAGGGCATTCAATAAAACCGGTTTAAAATTAAAGAAAAGAGGCACCTTGCTGTCCGTAACATTCAAAGCCCCCTTACAAATAGATTATGATGCACCTTCGGAAAAGATCCTCGATCAGATCATGGACGCTATCGAGCAAAGCAGGAAATTTATGATGAAGGGGCCTCATCACTGCGATCGGGGATCAGGAGGATTCAAAAGTTACCCGGAAACGATGATTAAAGAGGAAAAGACGGCGGACAGGTCAAAGATCACAGATTAGCAAGATACCAATCAATAGACTGCGTTAATAGACACCGTCCGGCGTCTCAGTCAATTAATCGGTATTCTAATATAACATGGAGATTATCCTGGTGTTTACGATGGATTCGTGTTTCCACGGTTCGCTATTCATTGATAAAAAGCGCCTTTAGTTCCCCAGCGTCCTGGGGCTTCATTTTACCTCCCAGGATAAGCCTCACCTGCCTTCTCCGCAGCGCACCTTCAAACAGCCTTTGTTCTTCCACCGTTTCGGGTATAAGCGCCGGTACAGTAAGGGGTTTTCCAACGGGGTCGAGCGCTACAAAAGTAAAATAAGCTTCGTTGCTTTTATATTTGAATTGGTTGATGGCATCTTCGCCCCAGACATTTATGTGAACCTCCATGGATGATGTAAAAGCCCTGCTCACCTTAGCTTCAATATGCACAACATTACCCAGCCGGATAGGCGATGTAAAAGATATATTATCAACGGAAGCGGTAACCACAGGGGCGTTGCAGTGTTTCATTGCTGCCAGGGCTGCTGCTATATCCATCCAGTACATCAGGCGCCCTCCCATTAGATTTGTAAACGTATTGGTATCGTTTGGCAGCACGATCTCTGTCATGGTAACAAATGAATCTCCGGGAATTTTTTGTTTCCGTTCCATGGTTAAGTTTTGGTAAAGATAGGGCAGTACGGCCGGAATCGTTTACGCATAGGCTACACCGTGTATATCGCTAAGATGATGGGGTGTGACGGGCCGGTGATATTACACAATGGTGCTGAAACAATTTTTCAGGAAATCATTATCGGCATCGGCTCCGATGCCCGGCGTATCGGGGATATCTAAAAATAAACCACGATAGGTTACACCCCCGGTAACGGGGTCGCATGTATGACCGATCATACAGGTATCCATATCATAGAAAATGATGTTATCATGCGCGGTAGCGAAATGAGCGAATGCAGATAAAGCTACCCTGCTTTCCAGCATTCCGCCCATCATACAAGGGATGTTGTGTTTGCCGGCTACCGTGTTTATCAATCCGGCTTCAAGCATGCCGCCGGATTTGGCCAGTTTTATATTTATATATTGGCAGGAACCGGTGTTGATCAGACGTGTTGCGTCATGATGATCAAAAACACTTTCGTCTGCCATGATCGGAACAGGAGATAATTTCCTTAGTTCAGGTAATTTGTCATCGTCCCAATACCGCATGGGCTGTTCGCAAAACTGGATATCATATTGCCCGAGTTTGCTCAGGGCGTAAACTGCGGCGTCGTATTGCCATCCCTGGTTGGCATCTATGCGCAGGATGATGTTTTCACCTACTGCCTCCCTGATCTTCTTTACGATGAGAACATCCTGTATGGCGTCTTTACCCAGCTTGATTTTTATGATTCTTACTCCCTTGTTAACATATTCAACCGCGGTCTCCGCCATATGTTCAGGCGTACCAAGCCCGATGGTAAGATCTGTTTCCATTTCTTTGCGGGTGCCGCCCAGAAACTGATAAAGCGGCTGACCGGAAGTTTTAGCAGCAATATCAAAAAGGGCTATATCGAAAGCGCTCTTGATGGTGGTGTTGAAAGCCGTGAAGGCATGTAATTCGTTCATGCGTTCCCTGATTTGCAAAGCATCTTTCCCTTTCCATAAGGCGGCAAAATCTTTTGCCATTTCGAAACATGTAGCCTGTGTTTCACCTGCTATCATCGGGAAAGCTGAACATTCACCTACTCCGTAGAAACCTGCGTCGGTATGGATGCGGATAAAAGTGTTCTGTGCATAATCCATTGTACCTGTAGCGATGGTAAACGGATGCATGGGTATGCTGAATTTATAAATTTCAGTGTGCGTTATAAGCATCTATAAAAATAAGAAAAGAACTCAGAGCTATAAGGCCGCCAACCTTTAAGGTTGTGAACCTATAAGGTTGGGAACCTTATAGGTTTTGCTGGTCAAGGCTTGCCAAAAAGTTCTCCGCACACAGTATATGGCTGTCACGCTTTTCTTGTGGCATTTTGTCGAAAGTATTTAAGAGCATTCTCAACCTCGCATTTTTCCCGAAATAGTCCCTGTTTACATGCATAAACCGCCAGAAAAGCCCATCCCATACCTGCTGCCATGGCCCTTTTTTGAAATCACCCATTTTCATCAGGTAATTGCTTCCGCTGATATAGGGCTTCGTAGCCATCAAACCCCCATCCGCAAACTGCGTCATCCCGTAAACGTTGGGAACCATTACCCAGTCATAGCTATCAATATACATTACCATAAACCAACGGTAAACTTCATCGGGATCAAATTCACACAACAACATAAAGTTAGCCATAACCATCAGCCGTTCTATATGATGAGAATAGGCCGTTTTCAGAATTTTATGGATAACCGTATCTACCGGAACAATTCCCGTAGTGCCCGTCCAGAAAGCCGCCGGAATCTTCCTTGTAAATCCCCAGAAATTTCTGGTACGCTGACTGCTTCCCTCTCTTTCATAAACGATCCGGATAAATTCCCTCCATCCGATAACCTGGCGTGTAAAGCCCTCGAGCGAATTTAACGGAACATCATACTTCGCTGCAGCCTCCATTGTTTTTGTGATGACTTCAAGCGGGTCTAATAAACCAATATTCAGGATAGGGGTCAGCACAGAATGGTGTAGAAAGTTTTCAGTGCCCACCATCGCGTCCTGGTATACGCCAAATTTATGCAAACGCGTCCTTAGAAAATTTTCAAGCCATTGTTCAGCTTCCTCGAAGGTAACCGGATAAAAGCCATTGTTACCTTTCTGCAGATCACCATCCACCAAGCCATAATTCTCATGAAAATGCTGTTGCACATAAGCCCTTGCTTCTTTCACAAACACGTTTTCTGCCGGTAACGCGATAGACGGCGGCAATTCACGCTTAGGGTACTTAATCCTGTTTTCAGCATCATAACTCCATTTTCCGCCCTGGGGTTTCAGATACGCATCCACTAAAATTTTACGTTCTTTGCGCTGCCAGATATAAAAGTCTGTTTGAAAGTATGTTTTCTTTTTTGAAAAGAAATTGGTCACGCCGGTTAACGTATTAAGAAAATTCGGAGTGGTGTAATGAATCACTTTCAGTAAGGCTTTGCCGGCACTCACGCGAATTCTTTTTTCGAGCCAGTTATCTGCAACGTCGGCATAATGCAGCGCTTTAACACCCTGGCTCGCCAGCAGCAAAAGCAATTGCCTGATGTCGGAGTTTTTGTCACGCGCTTCAATATAGTGCACCGAAAATTGTTTCTGCCCTAAATATTGCTCGTACATTTTCATCGAAGCCCTGTGCAGCACCAGCTTTTGTTTATGGAAACTATACTGGTTAAAAAATAATTCTTCTTCAATCAAATACACAGGCCTCTCTCTACTGAGCGCGGGATGGGCTTTGAATAGCTGATGGGGAAATACTAACGTGACCGATTCCATGACGACTTTGAGAACAAAATATTTTCCGGTTTGTTCACAAAATCATCATGCATAAGCAGGTGTATAGATAATGAATTAGGCAGCCTTGCTTTTTTTAATTATTTTGAATAAAGACCTTTTTATGAATCCTTTTTTTAATCAAATTGTCATAAATGCCGCCGGCACCGGTAAGAAAAGAGTAAAAGAAGGAATAAAGCCACTTTCCAGGTATGGGCAGGCTAAAGCGTTCAGGGTTGCAAGAGTCACCATCTTAACGGGGATAAAAGACTTTTTTTTAATTGCCGCCGGGATATTTTCCGCTGCATTCGGCCTTAAAGGGTTTTTATTACCCAACCGCTTTATTGACGGAGGTGCAACCGGTATATCCCTGCTGGCTACGGAAATTACTGGTATACCGTTATCTATTTTCCTTGTTGTCGTAAATATGCCCTTCATCATCATTGGCGCAAAAACCATTGGGCGGACGTTCGCGCTGAAAACTGCCTTAGGCATCATCGGACTTGCCCTGGTTGTGGCTTTTGTACCTTTTCAGATGATCACCAGCGACAAGTTGCTGGTCGCTATCTTTGGCGGATTCTTCCTTGGTACAGGCATAGGACTTTCGGTGAGGGGCGGAGGCGTAATCGACGGCACAGAAGTTCTGGCCATTTCATTAAGCAGGAAGATCGGCATCACCATTGGAGACGTTATCCTTATTATCAATATTCTGATATTTTCAGTAGCAGCGTATATTTTAAATATAGAAACTGCTTTGTATTCCATTCTTACTTACCTGTCTGCATCAAAAATGGTTGATTTTATTATTGAAGGGATTGAGGAATACACCGGTGTAACAATCATTTCTCCCAAGCATGAAGAGATCAGGCGAATGGTGGGTGAGATCCTGGGGAGAGGAGTTACCGTATATAAGGGGAGGAGAGGTTTTGGGAAACGCGGTGAGGCAACGATGGATCTCGACATCATTTATACCGTAATAACCCGTCTGGAAATATCCCGGCTATATGCGGAAATCGAAAAAATTGACCCATTAGCTTTTGTGGTGATGAGCAGCGTAAAAGATACAAAGGGAGGGATGATAAAAAAGAGGGCTTTGAAGCACTGACAGCAGCCGTTCTATGATTTTTCTCTGACGTACGTGCAACTTTACATTACTGCTGCTGTTTTAACACTACAGACCTGAACGCTTTGCTATTTTTGCAGTATGACCTATATCCGTCCGGTTATTTCATTTGACAATACGGAATATGCCTTTGCTTACAAAAGCAATAAAGCATTAAGAAAGGCTGGCATTTTATTTTCAGCTATGGATGTTGGCTGGCTTGTTAAGCTTGGAACACTGATAACACCCTGGGCAATAAAGATGGGATTGCCCGTCAGTGGTATAATCCGCAACACGATCTTCGAACAGTTTGTTGGAGGAGAGACGCTGGAAGAAACGTCGAAAGTAGCTGCCAGGCTGAAGAATTATAACGTAGACGTAATTTTGGACTATGGGGTGGAAGGAAAAACAGGCGAACACAGTTTTGATCAGGCGTGCAAAGAATTTATAAGGGTGATTAATTATGCCGCGACGCAGCCTAACATCCCTTTCATGAGTATCAAAGTAACGGGCTTTGCCCGTTTTGGTTTGCTCGAGAAACTCGATAGGGCCGCAACATCAAAAAGCGGTGTAGAAGGGACTGTAATGCTGCAGGCTCTAAATAACGACGAAAGGTCAGAATGGAACAGGGTCGTTGAGCGCATGGAAAGAATCATTAGCATTGCCTCATCCCGAAAAGTAGGCGTGCTTGTAGACGCGGAGGAAACCTGGATACAAGATCCTGTAGATGCCCTTACCATGCAGATGATGTCAAAATATAATGGTACGTCGGCGGTTGTATACAATACCATCCAGCTGTATCGCCACGACCGTTTACAATTTTTGAAGGATAGCGCGGCAGAAGCGGCACGTAAAGAATTTATTCTGGGCGCCAAGCTTGTCCGGGGCGCATACATGGAAAAAGAAAGGCTGCGGGCCCGCGCAAACAATTACCCTTCCCCAATTCATGCGGATAAAGCTGCGTGTGACAGGGATTATAATGATGCGCTTAAATTCTGCATTAATGACCTCGCAAACATTGCCATCATCGTAGCATCGCATAATGAAGCCAGCAACCGGTATGCTACCCTGTTGCTTGAAGAAAAGGAACTTTCTTTCAATCATCCGCATGTTCACTTTTCGCAATTATATGGAATGAGCGACAACATAACCTTTAACCTCGCAAAAGCAGGATTCTCGGTAAGCAAATATTTGCCGTTTGGCCCTATCCGGGATGTGATCCCCTACTTATTAAGGCGTGCCAACGAAAACAGTTCTTTAAGCGGGCATACCGGCAGGGAACTGGCCCTCATCAAAAAAGAACTCAATCAAAGAGGCTTATAAATTTCGCGGCAATGATTTTCAATTTGAAAGTTGTGCTTTCCGTTGTAATTTGAACCCGGATCGAAATTTGCCTTTATATCTTTGACGGGATCGTATTAGTGCTTCATTTTTTTGTATTTTGTAAACGATATGTATTTCGGACTGCTAGCTCAGTTGGTTCAGAGCACTACCTTGACAGGGTAGGGGTCGCCGGTTCGAGCCCGGCGCAGTTCACTTCTTATCTTACTTTTCGAATCTTTACAAATTGCTAAGCCAAAAGGCTTATCCAGTCTTAATTGTGGATGAAATGTGAAAAACCTTAGTAAAGTTTAGTAAAGCAATTTGTTCCTACAGGTGTTCCCGCAAGCTTATAGTTTGTATCTTTAAGGTGTTCAAATTTTAATTTAATGGAAGCCTCATTTTTTTTGACCCGGACGGAAGTGGGTAAGAAAACAGCTATATATGCCCATATACGGTACTCAGGGTACCGCTTAAAATATTATCTCTCTGAAAAGATAGATCCGCAATTCTGGAACATCCAGTAACAGCGAGCAAAGAAGACAATAGAAAAAATGAGTAAAAATGAATATTAAAAATGGGCTAATTGTTATCTTTCTTTTCTTCTGCTCTATAAAAGGTTCTTCACAATTGAAGCAATTAAGTTTTAATGAGATAAATTTTACTGCAATCCAAGTAACATTCAATGATAATGGTACGCCGATTTCGTCCGGAACTGCATTTATGGTAAATAACAAGGGCGCTTTCTATCTACTTACAAATTACCACGTTATAAATGCAAATCGATATAGCCCAACAAACACGGTACGAAAAAGAAGAGTATTCAATAAATCCTTAACAATAAGGTTTCAGACAAGGGAATTAGGGAGATTTGTTGACTCGACATATGATTAAACACTCAATCTGGTATTCCGCTGTATATCATGGGATACTTTGAAAAAAAATTTTTGTGTGATTACATATTATTACCACTTCTGGATTTACCCGTCAAAGCTATATCAAGACCTATCGAAATAGAATCATTCGACACGGATATTACCGAGACACTAGGTGATAAAGTCTCTATAGTGGGTTTCCCCTTAATGATGACGTCGGAATATGGATTGCCGCTTACCATGACTGGTTTTATCGCTACGGATCCAATGACAAATTCTATTTACTTCGATGCTCGACTACCTGTGATTTATATCCAAGCGCAGAGCCGGCCGGGATCATCAGGGTCCCCGGTCTTTTTTTCGTACACTGACGGTTTCGTAGATAATGCCGGCAAGTATCAAGGTCAGGTCAATAAATTCAAACTGATTGGTATTAATAGTGGCACTGCGGCACTGGGCAACACTGTCCAAAATTATTTAGAATTCATGGTAGTCTGGAAGGGCGCTAATATTAAAAAGCTGATCCTGTATGCTGATTCGGTAATTGCAAAGCGATTAGGTCATCGCTTTAAAACTCCAGTACACCGTATCAATTAGGTAAGGTACCAATTAGAATTTTTTGGTAAATATAATAGAATCTGCCTCGATCGGAAACCAATCCTTCGTGTAAAATCGTTGCCTTTGTGTTTCCAACATCGGTGTCCCATCAGTATGCCTATACCATGCCTCCGCTGTTGACTTGGGTCCAATTACATCTACTCGAAAACCTTTTATAACTTTAAGGCTGTCGCTGCTCAGGTACACTATCTGCACCCTTATTCGTCATTTCCTTTTGGAAGTAATTTAGCTAACGGGAAGTAGTCTTGCCATCAGAATTAATGTATTCGGTAGAGGATTTGTAATCGGGCTGGTCCATGGTTATATAACTTTATGCCATCGATAATAGAATATTTTCTTTGTATCGAGAGCATTAAACATATCCCTTGGTAAATCTTTGGTGTAATAAACATTAAGATCCATTGCTTTTGCAATAGGGATGAACGTTTTGATATCTCCCGTTAGAAGAGCATCTATCCTTTTAAGGACCTTTGCGTAGCTGCAATTTTTAGATCATCCTGTATCCACTTTCGGGCTGTAGCGGCTCCGAGTACTAAGTCTTTTTCCAGTGCAACCAAAAGCTCCTTTAATTGATTAGAGGGAAGAAAATTAGTATAATTCTTTTGTAAAAACTGCGCAGTTTCTTTTGTATAATCAACAAATGTCACGTTGCCGCAACTCAATATATTTATCAGTTCCTCAACTAATTCATCACTTTGAATTTTCCTTAATTCACTGATCGTAATGGCAGAAATATAAAACCATGTAGGAGTGGCACTTTTGTTTAACTCATCTCGTTCGTAGAAGAATTTGAATAAATCACGAGTGTTAATAACACGTTGTTGATGGTCCAGATTTTTATGAAGACGCTCTGGATCACTTAACCCACATTGCAGGCGAAAAACCTTCAAATGTTAAATTGGAGTTGAAATTTGTTAAAATGCGGGCTTTTTGGATAAGGTAAAATTCCTTATGTATTGAAAATCAATGCCTACTTTTTTCGAAGTTGCTTGTAGTCCCCCCTTGGCCCTTAGCTGTGTTTTATTTTTTAGTATAGTTTTAGTAAATGTTTTTGAAAGTTATTTTCAAAACAAACAAAACTACTGGTGAGCGAATAAAAAGCTATCGCTTATGTGAAAGTTATCGCTATGATAGTACAGTTCGTCATCAAACAATTCTTCATCTCGGGTCACTTGAAGATTTACCAGAAATCGATCAAAAGAAAGCTCTTGCGATCCGGATAAATGACTTAGTAAAACAAAG
>JBGSYC010000180.1:0-2809 GCA_041751095.1 Flavihumibacter sp. | reverse complement strand
GAGTATGTGGACAAGGATTTTAGATTTGAGACAAGTGCAAGAATGGCTCGGTTAAGTGGTACCTGCTCTAAGAATAAACGTCTATGCTCCAAATTTTTAATTGTGTTGGCTTTCTGTTGTACAATATAGTATGCCTCCTCCAGGAAATTTTGAGAATCATCCTTAAGGGCAGAAGCTTGTAAAGCTTCGTAATGTGTAAGTAAAACTTCCTCAGAGCGAACCGCTGGCACTAACATTCCCAGTTTACGAAGGTGTTCAACGGCCTGCGTAGAAAAGTTTAAGGATTCCTGTTTATTTCCCTCCATTAATGCTAATTTGCTTCGTAACATAAGTGCAACAATTGTACTGCGTATAAAACCTGTGCGTTGAGTTTCATCAATTATTTCAATAAGCTGACGTTCCGCTTCTTTAAGATCCTGGCGGGTATAATCCGAATTCATAAGAAACTCAGCCCTATGGTTTGCGACCATGGGAGCTATGTCAACATTCCAGGTAGCTAACGTTTCTTCCCAGCCATCTTCGATTGGTTTTTCGGCTTCAGAAATACGCCCCCACTCTATATAAAGCTTACCTAATAAGCTCAGGTCATAAGCATGGAAAGGACGAGGGTCTGCTTTATCTTTAATTAAATTAACAGCCTCAAGCAGCACCGATTCAGCGTCTTCAAAAAGCCCCATAGATATATATACCTGTCCAAGAAAACTGAAAACAACCAGGAGATCTTCAAACATCCTAAGATTTTTCAAACCCTCCACACTACTGACTAATCGCTCAACAGCTACGTCAAAATTTCCCTGGTCAAATTCATTTACTCCAATGGTTGCCTGAAGACGGAAGAAATATCGTTTAAGGTCAATGGAATCAGAAAGGGTTTGCTCTTTTATAAGTTTATTGTTATATATATCTTCAGCCTGATACATCATTTTCATACCCGCTGCCAAATCTTTGCTGGCCATTCGATGTCCTAAATCCGACAGAATAATAAACTCCCATACTGTATCATTAGACTCCTGCGCTATTTTAAGTGCTTCCTGGTAAGTTATCAGGCTTGCATCAAGCCCTTCTGTAGCTCTTAACAACTTGCCTTTAATGTATTTTATTTTTACAAGTATAGAATGATCTTTTAAAATTTCAGCTGCCGCTTCTGCCTCATTAACTAAATCAGTTAGGGGAAGATCAGATTGCAGATCCTTTCTTCCGCGCCACGACATTTCCGAGGATACGAGTAAGAGCTGAATTAGTTCTGCGCTTAACTGGGCACGGTCAATCGCATTTATCTGAATATCTTCGTCAAGATGATGCATATTGTCTCTTCCGCGGTTACATAGCTCCGTTGTTTCTTTTAAAGCACCATCTTGAAAAGAAGCCTGAGCAGCCACATAATAATATTGTGCGGCGGAAAAAGCATTACTTCCCCTTTCATAATCATAATGAAACGCAATCTCTAATACTAACTTTCTCGCGGGTTTCTTTAAGTTTTTTTTCAGATCATTATAAATTCCTTCTAAAAACTGACCAATATCAAAATGGTATTGCTGCCGCTCAAATGGTGTCAATTTATCATAGAAGGCTTGCTGCATCAAAATATGTTCAAAGCTGAAGGGTTGAGAGCGTCTTTTCCACCAATCGTCTGCCGGGCTATCAACCGGATCGTCACTGATTATATGATACTGTTCTTTTATCTTCCTTAAACGGCTTACCACATCAAGTGGCTGCTGTTTTGAAAGTTCTGACAACACCAATGATTGAAAATGTTCGCCTTGTACAGCTCCTATACAGAGCATATTTTGTTCTGCTTCTGCTAAGCGTTCAATGCGCTGCCCGAGTACAGCCTGAATGGAGTTTGGCATATTGACTTTAAGCCTGTCATTACTCAACTCCCACTCACCGTAATTTTTATTTAGATTGCCCATTAATTTATAAGCACCGTTTTCGCTTACTATAAGGTGATCTTGTTCTAATAAACTTAGATAATGATTAATGAAAAGTGGGTTGCCATTACACAAATCACAAAGCCAGGTAGATAATTGCGGATGAAGCTCGCTGCCAAAACGGTTTTGGACATAAATTCTTAATTGGTCCTCATTCCAACCCTCTAAACTGATTGTTTCCAGAACGCCTTTCATAGTTAACTCCTGACGCACTTTATATAACGGATGTTGTAGATGAATAAAACTTGGCCGGTAAGTAACTATAGTAATCAAGGGATGTTTAGCAACTTGCTCTGAAAGTCGTAACAATAATTGGCACGAAGCATCATCAATCCAATGTGCATCTTCAATTATTAATAAGAGGGGCCTCTCTGATGAAGCAATTTTCGTCAAAGCATTTATATATTGAATAGCTGAAATATTAGCCTGATTGTTCTTATCATCATTTAACAGCGACTGGCCTATCAAGGCACTCGTTTTAACGCCGGCCTTTATTGCGGGCCCTATAACAGGAAAGATTTCTAACCAATCCGGAGCCGTCTCCTTGATAATTTCCAGTATTTTCTTAGTTGTACCTTTCCATTTCCCTTCCATGGGCAGTTTATTTAAAACCTCAATAAAAGGCTGAAAGGCACTATTTGCCCCTGTGTTAAAATTGCAATACCCATAGATACATTGCATGCTCTCCAGGTAGGGAATACTACCCATTTTTATTTCAAGCGCATTTAGAAGTTTTGTTTTACCAATTCCCGGATCACCTTCTATAAACATGGTATTCCCTTCTCCGTTTGCGCCCTTAATCAATAAACTTATAAGCTGCTGTAACTCCTTTTCTCTGCCTATGATAGGTTCATTATTCATAATTAATCTCCTATATT
>JBGSYC010000179.1:0-29435 GCA_041751095.1 Flavihumibacter sp. | reverse complement strand
TCAATTTTCATATTTATCATTTTTATTAAAGTACGAGTCTTAATATAAAAGAACCTAAAGCATTGATCTTTAAGCAACGATGCTTGCCAATCGCTTTAAATCCATTAGAAATAAGTTCGAAAATTGTACAGGGAGGACGACAAGATCATAATCAAAGTCGTTCAAAGGTGCTGAAAATCGATTGATTTTCAGCACCTTTCTTATTTTACACCAATAAACTATATCAAACATTATCGAATGCCTGGTGAACAAAGAGGTGAACAGATTTTTGTTCACCTTTCGTATTTTTATAGAAACGAATCAAAAATCGAATTATGAAAAGCACAAATACCTTTGGGATCCACTTTGTCCTTCGACATCAAAGGGAGAAGGATGGAAAAAGTCCTGTATATGTTAGGATGGTTGTTAATAAATCCAGGTGTGAATTGGCTTGAAGATTTATGTCCGAAAGTCAGACTGGAATGCACAGAAAGGAGCTGTAAAGCCAAAAACACAGGAATTGAAGAGATTGAACAATTACCTGGAGGAAACAAGGGCTAAGCTTGTTAACCATTATTTGCAGCTTGAAAAGGATGCAGAAGTGATTACAGCAGAAGGAGTAAAAAATGCATTTTAGGAAAAGGGAACTCCAAGTCCAGAGCTACATTAACTGGTTTGTTCGAAATGCACAACACCCAAATGAAAGAAGTCCTAAAAGCAGGGACATTAAAAAACTATTATACGACAGAAAAGTATCTTAAATTTTTCATGAAGGACAGGTACAATAGTGCAGATGTGTATTTAAGTAAGTTAGACTATAAATTCATAACTGATTTTGAATTTTACCTTAGAAAGAATCCTATTAAAAAGGAAGATCCATGTACTACCAATGGGGTCATGAAACACCTCGAAAGATTAAAGAAGACTGTTTCCTGGGCCGTCAACCTAAAACTAATTTCAGAGAATCCTTTTAATGCTTACAAATTACGGTTTAAATCATTTGAACGAGGATATCTTGAGATGGATGAATTGAAGCGCGTGGAAGGTTTGGAATTAAAAAATTACCAGATTGAATATGTCAGAGATCTATTTGTTTTTGGTTGTTATACGGGCCTGTCTTATGCAGATGCTATCACACTAAGACCTATAAATATCGAAACAGATAAGGATGGAACGAAATGGATAAATACCTTAAGACAGAAGAACAAACTGACTCAAAGAAATATCGTTCCTGTTGTTGTGCCGTTGCTGCAACCCACTAAAGCCATTATAGAAAAATATAAGGATGATCCCAGGAATGCCGACAAAGGGACATTATTTCCACCCATCAGCAATCAGGAAGTAAACAGATGCCTGAAAGTAATTGCAGGTATAAGTGGAATCACTACTGTCCGATACAATTTATAAAAAAATGATCAAATACAGTGCTGTCAAGCTTTCTAGAGAAAGAGGTTATTTGACGATTTGAGACTAAAGTTGATTTTTTGCTATTAGGTTTAGCAAATGAATCAAGGTAAATACATTTTTGCTCAGTTGTTTGAAATAATTTATTGGTATGATTTTGATATTTGCGTAAAGAGATATCAAGGTAATGCAGGTGTCAAGAGATTTACCTGCTGGAACAATTTCTGGTAATGAGCTTTGCGCAGTTCAGCTATAGGGAAAGCCTAAGAGATATAGAATATTGCCTGGAAAGTATTGGTTCTAAATTATATCATTGCGGTGTTAAGACCCATGTGTCAAAGAGTACGTTGGCAGATGCGAACCGCGATAGGGATTGGAGAATATATGCTGATTATGCTCAAATTCTAATTAAGCAGGCATTGCCGCTGTATAAAGGTGAAAATAAACTAAGTGAGGAATTAGAAACATTAATTTATGCCTTTGACAGTACAACAATTGATTTGTTTTTAGAACTTTTCAGATGGGCAAAGTTCCGACCAACGAAAAGTGCATTGAAATTGCACGTACTATTAAACATAGAGGGCTCGATACCAGAGTTTATAACCATAACAGATGGAAGTGTTCATGATGTAAAGGTATTAGATCAGCTAAAGTACAGGGCTGGCGCTTATTATTTGCTAGACAGGGGCTATGTATCATATAAACGGTTGTATAGAATTGAATTAGAAAGAGCTTTTTTCGTAACGAGAGCAAAAGTAAATATGGTTTATGTAGTAAGTAAGATTAAAAAAAATTCTTTAAAAGACGGAATTATAAAGGACGAACTGGTTCGAATAACTGGATTCTATGCTGCAAAGGGGTACCCAAAAGCAATTAGAAGAATTGAATATGAAGATAAAGACAGTGGCAAGAAATTAACTTTCTTAACTAATGATCTCTTGATTAAATACCTCATAATTGACGGTATTGTCTTCGATGCTCATGCTTGCATAAGTATACAAACTTCCCTTTAGGAGTAAATAATTTCGTGAGGAAGCCAAGCTCTCCAGTAAGCCACCGCGGCAGCCATGGGTTATGTATATCATTCCTTTCGGATTATCGTAAACATGAAAATCAGGTGGCTTATGAATTTCATTTTCTATTAGAGCTGCATGCCTTTGATGTACATGCTGACGCGCAGCCAAGCAGAGATCAACTTTATACTTATCTAAATATCAAGTGACAACACTAGCGTTGCGTTGTTGAAAATTTTTAAAAAATCATCAATTGGTTATCAGCCCTTTAAGTTATTGAAATAGGTGAAAAAATTTTCAAATCGTTTCAGTGTAAAAATCTTCCAAAATCCAATACTGATAAAGCTTTTAAACGATTTCATGTTTAAACAACGCAACGCTAGTGAAGTGACAATAAAAGTTAATAAATGATATTACTGGTCTAAATAAAAATTCATTAATTATCGGTTGAAGTATATTTCCAAATTATTATCTCATTATTAAGAGATGGTTGTTTTAGAAACATCAAATCATTAATTCTCTAATACTCGTATTTCTTACACAATAAGCAAGTCACCTTCGCGGCAAAATTAAGAACTGATGAAACCGCAATTAGGTTATGCAGGAAATCTACTCTCTCTTACTTTTCTTTTTATCAGCGTTCCTTTTTTATCGTTCAGCCAAACAATTAAAGGTGTTGTTTCTGATAGTATAGGGCAACCACTATCGGGAGCTACTGTTGAAATTAAGGGAACATCCACACGTACATCGACTAATACAGATGGGTCGTATAGTATTACTGGAAGAAAACCACTTTCAATTGAAGATGCCATTGTTTTTAGCTTCACAGGTTATAAAACCATAGAAGTATCTTTTAACGGAAATACCAACATCAATGTTCAATTACAACCCGGGGAAAATATTTTAAATGAAGTGGTGGTAACTGCTTTGGGTATTAGAAGGGAAACAAAGTCGCTTAGTTATAGTCAGCAGGGTGTAGATGTGAATGCGATTAATGAAGTAAGAAGCCCCAATATAATTAATACGTTATCTGGTAAAATAGCGGGCTTGCAAGTCGTTCCTCCTGGCTTTAATACCGGTTCGGCGAGAGTCGTTATCAGGGGAAATAGTTCTTTAACAGGGAATAACCAACCATTATTTGTAGTAGATGGATTGCCTATAGATAATGAACCCGGAGACGCAGGAAGCATAGACTACGGCAACAATGCCGCTGATTTGAACTCCGAAGATATCGAAAGCATTCAGGTTTTAAAAGGTCCTAATGCGTCTGCATTATACGGTTCAAGGGCTGCCAATGGAGTTATCCTCATCACTACTAAGAAAGGTTCATCTAAAACAAAGGTTTCGGTAAACTCAAGTGTAATGTTTCAAAGGTTAACGGAGTTTCCCGAATACCAAAATGCTTACGGGGTGGGTACTTCTTTTTATATTGATAATACTAATAGAATTCCACGGGCTGTTCAAAATTACCGGAGCTGGGGTTCTCCAATGCTTGGGCAGCCATATGTTACTATTAATGGTGAAACAAAGCCTTATTTACCTCAACCTGATAATGTAAAAAATTTTTATAGCGCTGCAAGGCTGATAACAAATAACGTTGCTGTTGAAGGTGGAAATGCCGCTAATATTTACAGACTTTCGTACACAAACTATAATGGTACAAGCGTAGTGCAGGGCTTTAATGAAAATAAGAAGCATTCAATAAACCTTCGTTTACAAAACAATGTAAATAAGGTATTGACCTTCGATACGAAAATTAATTATATCCGTGATATTGTTGACAACAGGCAATACTCCAATGCCAATGGACGAAATCCAACGAATTTATATACGCACATGGCAAGAACCACAGATTTATCTGAACTTATACCTTATAAAGATGAGTTGACTGGTAAAGAAATTGGCACCCATCGAAATTTCAGCAACCCTTATTGGGTGATTAACGAAAACCCTAACAGGGATGTAAAAGACCGTGTAATTGCATCTTTCAATCCAGAAGTGAAAATAAATAACTGGTTGAAGTTTATTGGAAGGCTTGGTTCGGATATTTATTGGTGGGATGGATTTGAATTCAATAATATCGGATCTGTTGTTGCTAACAATCCTGATGGTTTTATGAGAACTTTCAACACTAAACAACAAAACTTCAATGTAGAAGGATTGTTTTCGGTAAATAGAAGGTTTAATGATTTTTCGGTAATTGCAAATCTTGGCGCTAACAGTTTTAGTTCTGATTATGAGAGGAGAGAGCAACGTATTAACTCCCTATTGCAGCCCGGATTAATAAACCTTTCAAATGCAAAAGAGTATCCTGCTGTTTCGCAACTCATGAGAAAAAAGAAGCTTAACTCTGTTTATGGTTCTCTTTCGCTGGGCTATAATAATTATGCTTTTATTGATGTTACCGGACGAAATGATTGGTCTTCAACGTTGCCGAAAGGAAATAATTCATACTTCTATCCATCAATCGGCGCCACTGCAATTCTAACAGATATGCTGGGTATTAAAAGCCCTATATTAAGCTTTGCCAAGCTACGGGCTTCTTATGCATTGGTAGGTAATGATACTGACCCTTATAATCTTGACCAGACATATTCATTTAACGGGTTCTTTAACGGAGCTACTCTGGCATCGTTATCAACCACCAGGAACAACCCGGACCTTAAACCAGAAAAAACATCATCTTTTGAAATAGGTACAGACTTAAGATTTTTGAAAAATAGAATTACACTTGATGCGACCTACTACAACTCAACTACTACAAACCAGATTATAACAGCGCAGTTGCCTACATCCAGTGGCTTTCAAAGAAGGATATACAACGCTGGTAAAATTAAGAACTGGGGATATGAACTTGCCACCCGTGGTAAAATCATTCGAAACAAAAACTTTGAATGGGAAACTTTCATCAATTTCTCTAAAAATAATTCAAGGGTAGTTGAGTTAATTGAAGGTGTGCCGCGGTTTCAATTGCACAACAACTCAAGCTTTATATATGTATATGCTGAAGTTGGCAGGCCTTACGGTTATTTACGCGGACTAGGTGTGGCAAGAGATGATAAAGGAAGAATGTTGATTGAAGATGGTGGTAATCTTTTAATAAAGGACACTGATAAAGGATTTGGCACTTCCTCTCCTGATTGGTTGGCCGGTATTGGTAACACTTTCACTTATAAGAATTTTGACCTTAGCTTTTTATTCGATATCAAAAAAGGCGGAGTTCTTTATTCGGGCAGTTATTCAAGAATGCTGGTGAATGGTGTTGCAGCTGAAACTTTATATGGCCGCGATGACTACTATAAACATGCTGTAATCTTTGGCGAAACTGGCTCTGAATTAAGTGGCGGCGCTGTTTGGGATGCCTCTTATGCTAACGGAAATAAGAATACAAGGTTTGTTACTCCACAGAACTATGAATATGCACGTCCAAATTATGCAGAGTTTGTAATGTTCGATGCTTCTTTCGTAAAGCTAAGAGAAGTAACAATTGGGTATAACGTCTCTCCAAAGGTTTTTGCAAAAACATTTGTAAAAGGTGCAAGGGTTTCATTAGCCGGAAGAAACCTTGCCATCCTTCACCGGAAAACACCATTAGGGATAGACCCTGAAGCTTCTTCAACATCGGGAAACGGGCAGGGTATTGAAAATGGTTCTTTGCCGCCCAATGCTATTTATGGTTTTAATGTAAGACTAAATTTCTAAATCAATTTATCATGAAAAAACTATTCTCAATATTGGTTATAGCTTACTCATTCTCTTCCTGTATCAAAAGTTTCGATGAAATCAATATCAATCCAAATAATCCTTCGGTAGTTCAGCCTGATTTTTTGTTTACATCTTCTATATTAGAAACGATGAACTTATATGGGGGCGAGATGAACAGGGTTATTTTCTTTAATTATACACATCATTTTTCAGGCTTTCAGGGCGAGTTTCAGCGATATACCTATAGCAATGCATCGAACAATGCTTATTGGAATAATACTTATATCAAATGCCTGCAACCGGTAAAGCAGATTGAGCTGAATTATAAGAATAATCCTGTTTATAAAAACAGGGTGGCTATTGCACAAATCTGGCAAAGTTATATTTACTCAAATGCTGTATCAATTTGGGGAAGCATTCCCCAAAAGGAGTCTTTAAATGGCGAGCCGGCTGTTCCGTACGATAAAGAAGAAGATATTTATTATGCTTTGCTTGATACCCTTAAAGTGCTTGCTAATTCTATAGATCTTGCAGGTGATAAATACACTTCCATTGCCGATAAGGTATATGGTGGCGACTTATTGAAATGGAAAAAGTTTGCTAACACCCTACGTTTGCGCTTAGCTATCCGTATTTCAAATCCGGCGCCTAATGGTAACCCCGAAGTAGCTAAAAAGGTGGTGGAAGAAATTTATCTTAATGAGCAAAATACAATCAAAACACAGGCAGAAACTGCGGCTGCAAACTGGGGCGTAGCAAGTGATACCTGGAATCCATTGTACGACCGTGCGGTATATAACTTCACCGCTAACCAGGCAACTATACCGGTTCTAAACGAGTCGCTGGTTTATCACACCGTTCCTTACGGCGACCCCCGAATTGGTATATATGCTAAGCCGGCCACACAAGGTCCGCAGGTCGGTAAATATTTCGGTCAGAATATTTCTTATGGCGGCGGCGGTAGTTATGCTTCAGGACAAAACAATCCGCATACCGGTTTAAAGCAGGTGGATTATTCTCCGATTGGTGACCGTTTTACAAAGCCCGATGCTGAATATGTATTTCTATCGTATGCTGAAGCAAGCTTCTTAAAAGCCGAAGCAGCGCTGAAAGGGTGGTGGGGAAATGCTTCCACTGCAGAGACACAATATTATCAAGGCATAGATGCCTCATTCAATCGTTACGGACTTACAGCAGCCCAGGCAACAGCTTATAAAATACGCCGGGTATAAAATGGGGTACGGCATCTGATACTACGGGAAGAGGAGTGCAATTTCAGGACTGGTTAAAAATCACATCAAGCTATATTCCGGCAAAAGATTATTTCCGGCAGATAATCATGCAGCATTGGCTGGCTATCCCTATGCAGGGGGTTGATGCATGGACACTGATAAGACGTACAAGAGTGTTAGAGTTTCAGCCACAATTTGCAACTTATGATGGGGATTATAAATATGTTCCCAATCGTATTTTATACCCCTCAGATGAATTGCAGACAAACCCCCGAGAAGTTCAAAAAGCAATTCAATGGTTGAACGGACCAGATGATTTGTTTACCAAATTATGGTTCGCCCTTCCCATTAAAAAAAATCCTCACCTGCCGTATTAATATTTAAAAAGTTATACCATGAAGATATGCATATATGCCCTGATTACTTTTTTACTATTCAGTTCCTGTAAAAAAGAAAGCCAACATTTGCCTCCCAACTTTAATTACGAAATTCCCGATGTGCCTGTTACAGAAGATATGAGAGTAGGAGCTTATTATTACAATTATTCAACAGCAGAGTGGTCTAGGAAATATAGTGACACACCAACACTTGGAGAGTACAACGCCTTAAGTGCTTCAGTAATGGCTCAACACCGTGCATGGGCTGATAAAGGCGGAGTCAATTTCTTCATTTTTAATTGGAATGGTGCATCCCCGGGAGACCCTTTGCTAAACAACTTTAAAAATGGAAGAACTGAAAATGTAAAAATGGTAATCAATTATAATACAGCTCATTTAGGCGCTACCAATAGTTCACCATTAACGGACGCTAAGTTAACTACCATGATGAATGAGTTTAAAACACTGGCTGCAGCTCACTTTAATAAAGATTACTATTATAAAATAGATGGACAGCCTGTAGTTTTGATCACTCCGCTTAACCTTGCATCAAATGCAGCAAACAGCATCAACTATACTACAGTTATTCCTGCTTTTAAGCAGGCTATGTCAGAAGTTGGTGTTAATCCTTACATCATTGGAGAGATTACTGCCGGATGGTTGCCACCCCAGCGTTATGCCACTTCAATTAAAGCAATGAATGCTGTTGTTTTAAATAACTGGGCAACTGATAATTACGACCGGTCTGTGTTCTTTCCATCGTATAGCGATATGAACTGGCAAAACTGGAAAGACTCAACGACAGCCTGGACTACGGTTGATTACATTCCATGTGTGTTTCCCGGTTATAATGATAAGGTGATGACTCCGGCAAGCAAGATGTACGACTTGGAAAGAAGCAATAAGTTTTATACGGATTATTGTAATGTAGCCAAGCGTAATATAAGTAATAAAAGGCTTGTAGTTATTAATTCATGGAACAATTTTCAGGTGGGCACTGCTATAGAGCCGGCGATAGAATATGGTGAAAGCTATCTTGAATTAACGAAGAAGCAGTTTAAAGTTAAATAGGAAAACTGATAGAAAGGAACAGCGATAGTTTTTAAACTTACCAAAATGCAAAAAGTAAACAGAAGGAAATTCATAACATCTGTAGGTGTATTGTCAGCAACATTGCCTTTAGGCGCATCTGCATTTAACTTTGTTCCAAGCAAAGGAAGTGGTTTCAACTTTGTTTTATTAGGTGATATTCATTTTGACAAACTGGAGCATCATGATATACAATATGTAAAGGAAAAGTATCCTAATGATATAGTTCAGATTGAGAATTATTCACGTATTACAAGAGAAAATTTTCCAATGCTGATGCAGGTTGCAAAAGAGAAAGCTGAAAAGATAAATGCTGATTTTTGGCTGCAACTGGGCGATTTTGTTGAAGGTTTATGCGGGTCTGAAGCATTAGCGCAAAAGCAAACAAGGGAATTCATATCCTTTGTTGCGGAGCAAAAGTTAAACCGTCCTTTCTTCGTTGTAAAAGGGAATCATGATATAACAGGTGAAGGTGCACGTGAAACTTATAAGACAACTGTATTGCCATGGCAACGCAATGAACTTAAAAAATCAATGCCTACAGCTAATGCAACATTTATTCATAAAAAGGCCCGCTTTATAATATTCGATGGCTATACTCCGGATGAAAGTCTGGAATGGTTAAAAGGTGTCTTGAAAGAGCATAAAGAAGGTATTTTATTCTTTTCTGTACATCAGCCTGTAGTACCCTACAATGCACGTGCTAACTGGCATGTATTTGCTAAACCAGAACAACAAAATCAACGTGAAGAATTATTAAACCTGCTGGGTGAACATAAGGCTATTGTATTAACAGGTCATCTTCATAAAACATCTGTATTAACCAGGTCAACACCTAAAGGAAATTTTGTGCAGGTGGCTATAGGGAGCGTGATACCTTCGCCAAATGCACCCATTAAAGATCATTTGAAAGGATTGGATTCTTATAATACAAACCTCGTTGATTTGGAGCCAAATTTTTCACGGGCTTCTTTACATGAAAGAAAAGATAACCTGCAAAAAGAAAAGCCCTTTATAAAGCATTTTGAGTATGCAGATTTTTGTGGTTATGCAACGATTAATGTATCTGCGAAAAATGAAGTAATGCTGTCTGTGTATCCAAACACAGATAAGAAAGCATGGACAACACTAAACCTTACTGAGAAAATGGTTCTATAGTGAAAAGCTGGAAAAGACTCCTTGATGTAACACAGCCGATTAATGCAAATTATCCCTTCATGTCTGTAACAGGTAACCATGATGTAGTGAATGATACTTCTTCCGCAAATTTTCAAAAGCCTTTTTCCAGTATACTATGATTTGTTCAATTTGCCCAAGGACCAGTTGAATTTTTCTTATGATTACGGAAACACTTATTTCATATCAATCAATTCAGGATGGGCACAAGGCGCAGAAAAAGTGGGTAAAGTTTTATTTGATAAGAATTCTGATGAGTATAAATGGTTGGAGACTGATTTAATAAAAGCAAGAAAAAATAAGAAGATTGATTGGGTCATTTTGTATTCTCATATCCCATTTACTCTTCGGGTTTAGCCATATTCCCACCTGGCAGCGACATTTAAAACCTTTAATTGATAAGTATAAAGTTGATCTCTCTTTGGCAGGACACCGGGATGTATACGAAAGACATGCAGCAGTAAGGGGTAAGAAATATTTAAGCCGTCGGACTTTCATGTGTACAACAAACCTTCGGGAACCGTATACATAACCAATGGCTCCTGAGGTGGATCACTACAGGGTATAGGTGGAAGCAATCTGCCTACAATGATGTTTACTCCTTCTGAGAAGATGTACACGTATGCAATTATGAGCATAGAAGACAATGTGTTAATTATGAGGTGTTTAATAAGGTTGGAAAAATGATAGATTATTTTAAAGTTATTAAAGACAGGTAGAGGTAACGCGATATTCATATTACTGCATTTAGTAGTTGTAAAGGAACTTATTCTATGCATTATATTTTCCAAAATATTAACACACAGTTATGAAATAGTTGTTAAAAAAACATCGAATCATTAATTCTTCAACATCTGTATTTCTTACACAATAATCAAGTCACATTTGCACCAAAATTAGTACTCATGAAACCGCGAAATGATTATGCAAGAAATCTACTCTGTCTTACAATTGTTTTTTTAAGCCTTCCTTTTTTGTCATTCAGTCAAACTATTAAAGGTGTTGTTTCTGACAGCATAGGGGGGCAACCACTACAGGGAGCTACTGTTGCAATTAAAGGCTCCACTGTTCTTACATCAACTAATGCAGATGGTAGTTATAGTATTACCCCCACAAATGCTCTTACAACAAAAGAGGTTATTGTTTTCAGCTACACTGGATATGCAACAACTGAAGTTCGATTTACCGGAAACACGAACATTAATGTACAATTACAATCAGGGCAAAATGTATTGAATGATGTGGTTGTAACCGCATTAAATATAAAAAGAAATCCAAAAAGCCTGGGCTACTCAATTGCCCGGTTAGATGGCAGTAAAGTCAACACCGTACAAACACCAAGTCTTGCCAGTGCCTTGTCAGGGAAGGTTGCTGGCGTCGACGTAAGTAATATTGCTAATGGAGTAGCAGGCTCTAAAAGAGTAATTATCCGTGGAGTGTCCTCTTTAACAGGCAATAACCAGCCATTATGGGTAATAGATGGTATTACTATCAATTCCTCTCCGTTAGGCAGCGGTGACGCTTTTGGAGGCATTGATTATGGCGACGGGCTTGCCGGAATTAATCCTGATGACATTGAGAGTATTAGCGTATTAAAAGGAAATGCTGCTGCGGCATTATATGGATCAAGGGCTTCAAATGGCGTTATCCTTGTAACTACGAAAAGTGGAAAGTCCTCTAAAGAGAAAATGAATGTTGAAATAAGCTCTTCCCTTCTGGCAGACCGACTTGTTGACCTTACCAGTTATCAAAATGAGTATGGCCAATCATCTCGTGTTAGTATTAATCAACGACCTGTTAATCGGGCGGATGCTTTCGGTTCAGAAAACTGGGGACCCAGGTTAGATGGCGAACCAACAATACAATTTGACGGTGTAGTAAGGCCTTTCAGCGCGGTAAAAGACAATTATAAACGCTTCTTTAATACGGGCAGTACTATAACCAATACTTTAGCGCTATCAGGTAGTTCAAATAATCATAACTATCGTATTTCAATGTCAGACTTACGGAATACTGATATTGTTCCGAATTCTAAATTTACACGTACCAATTTAAATCTGAAGACCTCATCAAAATTTGGAAAACTGGAAGCCGATGTTGTGTTGAATTACATATACGAAAAAGCTAAAAACAGGCTTTATACAGGGGGTAATGTTTCTAATTTATTTTATTCATTACTCTATTTACCCGCGAACATTAATATTGAATCGCTGAAACCAGATCATAATCCAGATGGTTCTGAATTCACCTATGCAGATTTTGTATCTAACCCCTATTTTATCATCAACAGGGAAAAAGAAGAAGACTCAAAAAACAGAATGACCGGTTCAGTAAGTCTGAAGTACGATTTTACAAAATGGTTATATGCCAGAGGAAGGATGACCCGGGATTATTTTTTATTTAAGAGGTATAGATTAATCCCGGATGGTGTTCTCTACACCGGCAATCTGCTTGGAGAACTGGATCAACGTTCCAGGGAGAACGTTGAAAATAACTATGAATTTTTACTTGGAATAAATCCTGTGCGTAATGGTAAATTTTATATTAATGCCTTTGCCGGAGGAAACATATTGTGGCGTACCGTAGGGCAGCAAACTACTTCCGGAAATACCTTTGTAGTGCCGGGCGTTTATACTTTTAATAACCTGAAAAACAAATTACCATCTACCAGCCAAGCCAGCCAAAAAACGAATTCATTGTTTGGTAGCATGGAATTGTCTTATGATAAATTTCTGTATTTAACACTTACCGGACGCAATGATTGGTTCTCAACATTACCTGTCAGTAATAACAATTTATTCTATCCCTCTGCTGCTTTATCGTTTATATTTTCTGATGCATTAAAGTTACCCACATGGATTTCTTTTGGTAAGCTTCGGGCTTCAGGGGCACAAGTAAGCGGTGATACCGGTCCTGGCCAGCTTGATTTGAGCTATTCCCTTGAAGCAGTTCAATACAATTCGCAAAGCCTGCAGGTGATAGGAACAAACAACATTCCTAATAGAAATCTTAAACCACTTTTATCTACAGACATTGAATATGGACTTGAAATGGATTTTATAAGTAACCGCATTGGCTTTGATGTTGCTTACTACAACCGAGCTACCAGGGATGATATTGTACAAACAGCCGTTTCTACAAGCACGGGTTATTCTTCTGCTATTTTAAATGTAGGGAGGCTGCGGAACAGCGGAATAGAAATATTGCTTAGAGCAGCGCCGGTTAGACAGAAAAACTTTTCATGGGATATTACTGCCACCTTCTCGAAGAATAACAGTAATGTGATATCGCTTGCCGAAGATGGTATAGCGGGCGCTCCCATTTTGCTGGCAAACGCAAAAAGCGCTCAAGCCTCTATAAAGGTAGAAGAAGGTATGGCTTATGGTGGAATTTACGGCTTTACATATATGAGAGATGCCAGCGGAAGAAAAGTTTTCGACAACAAAGGGTTGCCAATGTATAATTCTAAACAGGTGTTTCTGGGCAGTGGAATATACGACAAGTTATTTGGGCTTACTAATACTTTCAATTACAAAGACTTTTCCCTTTATTTTCTTCTGGACGGAAAGTTTGGTGCCAATATTTATTCAGAAACTAATGCATCTGCCGTAAGCAATGGTAAACATAAGATAACGCTGAAAGGCCGGGAAGATGGAATTATAGGAGACGGCGTTAATCAAAGTGGTACAGAAAATAGTGTCCGTGTTTCAGCGGCTGACATTAATACCTATTATAAGCAGCTATCACGTATTGCAGAAGAATTTATTTATGATGCAAGCTTTATCAAGTTACGCGAAGTATCACTCGGATATAAATTTCCAGAGCCTTTTTTTAACAGGATGCGCATAAATAATGCTTCTGTTTCAATGGTGGCAAGAAATCTTTTAACGGTTTACAAAAACGCAGAAAATGTTGATCCGGAAAGCAGCGTAGCCAGTGGAAATGCACAAGGCCTTGAAAGGATGGTTTATCCCGCAACAAGAAATATTGGCCTGACATTGAAATTAGGATTATAGCCTTTGTTTTTAAAAATTTAATCATTATTAATTTCCCAATTATTAAAGTCTTTAAAATCATGAAAAGAAATATCAAAAAATACAGTTTATACCTTTTGATTATAATAACAGGAATGTTTTCTTCCTGTAGTAAAGGTTTTGAGGAAATAAATAAAAGTGTTGACTTTGTTTCCGAACCCAATCTTGACTTTATGCTGCCCAGTATTGAGCTTAAGATGCTTGATATGACTTATTATACCCAGGGAGACTTTGTAGCGCCTTTCGTTGGACATGTTACTCAGGGGAGAACTTATAATAACTTGATACTTCCAGGAGGCAATCATGGTTATCATTTTGATTGGGTTTATCAAAACCCGCTTAAGGGCGTGGTGGATTTAATTGAACATAGTAAAGATGACCCCAATAAAATAAACTACCTCAATATTGGGCGTATAATAAAAGTATATCTGGCTCACCAACTTACTGATGTTTATGGGGATGTTCCTTACTTTCAGGCCAATCAGGGCTATACATCACAGATATTTACTCCTGAGTATGATTCCCAGCAAAAGATATATGAAGATATGTTTAAAGAACTGGAGGAAGCCTCTCTTGCCTTAAATGCAGGCAAGAGTCTTCCGGTAGTATCTGATATTGTGTACAAAGGGGATATCTCAAAATGGAAAAAATTTGCGAATGGTATTATGTTAAGATTAGCACTAAGAATTATGGGGGTAGACCCCGTTAATGGAAGAAAATGGATAGACAAGGCAATTGCAGGAGGAGTGCCTACAGGCAATGACGACAACTTTGTCGTTTATTATGTTCCCAATTCTTATTATGGCCCAACACAAAACGGTCAGCCACATACCTTCATAAGATACTTTAATAACTATAGACTAACTGCGCCTTTTGTTGATCTCCTAAAAAACAAGAACGATCCCCGCACCCGGGTTTATTGCATGTTGCCCGGATCAACTTCATCGTATGCAAACGGGGATAAAACTCCATCTAAACAAAAGGGATATCCGATGTTTGGAAATATTGCTGAAACAAGAAATAATTTTTCAGTATCTAATAAAAGTACTTTTGGAAGATATGAAGCTCCATTCATTCACCTTAGTTACGCACAGGTACAGTTTCAACTTGCTGAATGTGTTGTAAGGGGTATTATTACCGGTGATGCTAAAACATACTATGAAAATGGTGTGCGTGCAGCTATGGATGAATTGAAAGTTTTTGGTTCGGAAGGTGTAATAACCAGTGCGCAGGCTACCGCTTATCTGTTGCAAAATCCTTACCCTGCTAATGCTGAAGCCGCTTTAGAGATTATTAATACTCAGTATTGGATTGAAACACATTATAACTGGTACGAAACCTTTGCCAATATGCGCAGAAGCGGGTATCCTAAAGTATATGAGCAACTGACTGATGGAAGTGTGTTGCCGAGAAGGCTTACTTATCCGCCTACAGAAGTTGCGATTAATCCCAAAGTACAGGACGCCATAAAAAGACAAGGCCCCGATGTAACAAGCACTCGTGTTTGGTGGGATAAAAAGTAACATTACGTTACACGAAAAAAAATACAATATAATATCGCATGTGATTAGCCTTACATGGGGCGATATGACATAATCAAAATCACGGTTCAAGATGTTAAATAAAAATAGATATTTGTTTATAGTTATTTCTTTAATTTCATTAACCCATTTTTCCTGCAGGTCTTTTCTAAACAAACAAAGCAGGAATAACAGCGAATTTCTTTCGCATCACAGTTCCTACGATGACAGTTCACTAAGCAGAAACATAGTTCCATTATTAATGCCATATAACAGGGTCATAGATCCTGCAGGTAAAGTAATAGCTTTCGGCGATGCTGGTTCAGAAAATCACAGCCTGGATGTAAAATCGATACCCGGTACTGATATAGTTGCTGTTGAAGATCGCTATGGTATCATTCTGATTGATACAGAAAAACACAAAACTATTGCCCGATGGACGTATAATAGTGACAGTCTGTACAAAGGATTAATGAGTACTTATTCAGGGATACAGGTTTTAAATCAATCAAATGAAACACAAATATTCTGGAGCGCTGCCAATAAAAGAACCCAGCAGTCTTATGTATTGCAGGCAATCTGGAATGGGGAAAATGTAAGGATTAAGAATAGTTTTGAATTTAAGCCGGAATCTCCCTCTCCTCTTGCATTACCTAATGAACTTGTTATTAATAATGAAAATGGCAGGGATAAGCTATATGTTGTGTTGAACGGAAATAATCAATTGGCTAAAATTGATCTTAATACAAAAAAAATAGAATACAAAACACAGGTTGGGGTTGCTCCTTATGGCTTAACACTTGCTGGCAATAAAGTTTTTGTCACTAACTGGGGTGGCCCAATACCCACCGATACCATAAATAAAGAAACGGCGGGGGTTCCTTATGGGGCAGCATACATTAACCCTAAAACCGGTGCTACATCAGAAGGAACTGTTAGTGTTGTTGATATGCAAAGTGGTAAAGTGCTGAAAGAGATTCAGGTAGGCTTACATCCGAATGATATTATAACAAGTCCGGATAAGCAATTTATGTATGTTGCTAATGGAAACAGTGATAATATTTCAGTAATAACCAGTAACAGCTTAGAAGTTATAGAAACTATTTCTGTAAAATTACATTCAGCAGGTGATGGCGATTTAGGTGATACACCAAATGCATTGGCTATATCTCCTGACGGCAAAACTTTGTACGTTGCTAATGGACTTGATAATGCAATCGCCGTTATTAAACTTGAGGAAAAAGGTTCTGCGGGTGGCAAAGGAAAAAGTTATATAAAAGGTTTTATACCAACGGAAGCTTATCCTGGAGGAATAGAACTGGTTGGTAACAAATTGGTTGTAACTAATATTGAAGGTGAAGGTTCCCGTATAAACAGCACTGAAATGATTAAGCCCGGCGAAAAGTCAGATAATACGCGCGCTGAGTTAGAGGGTGGGGCATATAATTCTCATCGTCAGCGGGCTACAGTTTCCATCATTCCTTTACCGAATGAATCGCAACTGGCCGCCTATACTGATAGAGTTAAAAAGAGTAACTTAACTTTCAGGACTGAACTTGCAAGATTAAAACCACGCACAAACGTTGCACCAAAACCAATGCCTGAACGTAATGGTGAACCTTCCGTTTTTAGGCATGTGTTGTACATCATCAAAGAAAACCGTACTTACGATCAGGTTTTGGGAGATATGACGGAGGGTAAAGGCATGAAGTCACTTTGCGTTTTTGGTGAGAATGTCACTCCTAATCAGCACCAGCTTGCAAGAGATTTTTTACTGCTGGATAATTACTATGTGTCAGGAAAATCTTCCGCTGATGGCCATCAATGGGCTGATGCAGCAATGGCCTCTGATTATGTGGAGAAGAATGTGGGCGGGTGGTTTCGCAGCTATCCGCATGTACAGGAGGATGCGCTGGTTTATGGGGAGCATGGTTTTATTTGGAACAATGCGGCCGATCATGGAAAAACTGTTAGAATTTACGGTGAAGCATGCCACGTAAGTTATGATAATAAATTAAGCTGGCTTACACTCTACGATAATTATTTAAAGAAAAAGCCTTTTGTTTTTACCAACACTACAACTATTTCGCGTGTAAGGCCAATGCTTTCGCAAACCTTCCCTGCTGCAGTTGATGTTAAGATTACTGATCAATACAGAGCTGAAGCATTTATCAAAGAGCTGAATGAAATTGAAAGCAAACCCGGCGGACAGTTGCCACATCTCATGGTTATGGCTCTTGGAAATGATCATACCGTTGGTACAAGGCCAGGTTACCCAACTCCAAATGCAATGATGGCAGATAATGATCTGGCATTAGGCCGTATTGTAGAGGCTCTTTCTAAAAGTCGTTTTTGGGATTCGACCGTCATTTTTGTAACAGAAGATGATTCTCAGGCGGGTTGGGATCATGTCTCCGCATATCGTACTACCGGCTTTGTAATAAGTGCTTATAGCCGTCTTCAACAAACTGTGCATACCAATTACAACCAGACTTGTATGATACGGTCAATAGAACAAATATTGGGGTTGCCCCCTATGAATATTATTGATGCAACAGCTTTACCCATGTTTAATTGCTTTACAGATAAGCCATTTAAATTTCAATATAAAGCTGTTCTCAATAAAATACCTCTTAATGAGATGAACCCAGGTCTGTCTTCTTTAAAAGGTAGGGAATTGCATTATGCTAAGATGTCTCTAAAACCAGAATTTGATTTCATTGATAACGGGAACGATGATCTGATGAACCGGATCCTTTGGCATTATTCTAAAGGTAATAAATCTTATCCCCTGGAAATTAGCGAGGATTGATGATGATGATTAAAATGGATCCGTTTTCAGAACCCGTTGCCAACAGATTTTCTTCACTGGGCATTGCAATTATCAAGAAAATAATATAGTAGTGCCTGAAATAAAAAATTTAAATCATGAATAATTCAAGAAGGAATTTTTTAAAAATACAGGGTTTGTAAGTATAGGTTTTTTAGGGCTGAATCAATTTGTAGCCCATGGGGCATTAACAGATTACTTCCCCGATATTGATTCTGATTTTGGGTTCGGACCTATTTCTGCCAACCCCGGCCCTCTATTAAGCTTACCTAAGAAAGTAAAAGTTCTACTATCGCCTAAATAAGCTTCATATGCCGAATGCCTTATCCGGCCTCGTTCTCCACCTATTTCCATGCAATCGCTTTCTCTAAATATCCTCCCAAGCTTTGTCTCATTCCAACCTTCTTCACGGGTTAATATCATCGATCCATCTGTCATAGCATACACCGACTCATTAGGTTTGATCTCTTCTACTTCCACTGAAGGCGATTCCCTCACCGCAGCTTGCTCTAATAAGTTTCCGTAGGTATCAGTAACCCGGTGAACCTGCATCACACTTACTTCAATTAAGAAACTTTGATAATACATTATTACACTCACCATAACATTCCATTTTGACCGGCATATGTCATTAACTCTTGCATAGAAGGGCTTATTTTAAAACCGTTCAACGGCTCGCTAAAAGCATGCGCATTGGCGATTTCTATTTTCCCGAACAGGCAGAGTGTTTTTTTTTACGCCTATCGGCGGGAACTTTGCTAATGGTACTTTCAAGAACCGTTCGACTCAGTTCATTCATAATCTTTTCAAACTGTTTCTCGTATTGATAAAAATCTTTTATCTCCTCAAGTTTCGCTATTTCCGGATACCGGGTTTCGCAAAGTGTTAGGAATTCTTGCTTTGTCATAGGAACTTAATTTGGGTTACCATAAATTTACATCCTTTACGACAAATTGGTATGCACCCCCAGAAAGTAATGAAGCGGAGAATTCTGTTTTAGCTGTATATTCCGGTGATGATGATGATACCCCCTCATTCCGGGCATGGTAATCCCCCCTGAGACAAATGGTAAGCACCCCTTAATTCTTATGCCTGTAAGTAAAAATTTTGTAATTTTTCTTAGCGCTTGCATTACTTATATTTATTCAAAATCCACCAAATAGTTGATTTTCTTAGTTGTTTTTGTTTATACTCCATATCAAATTATTCATATAATCTCAAAAAAACAGTGAGTAATTCAGTAATTCGGTGAGTTAAATAGCGATTATAATTGATCGGAGATCGACTTTTCAGCTTTTCATCCTTCATGAATGTGTTCATTAATTTTCAAAGAATATTAGCTTCCTCCGAAACAAGAACTGGTATTTATACTTTTTTATCCAACAATATGAAGCATCTTCTTGAAAAGTTTTCTTCTTCGCATTTAATCTTGTAGGTCCGGTGGAACAGCTTATGCAGTTTTGACCTTCCCAAATAACCGTTCAGAATGTATCTTTGTAAGGATATGTTGCTCTTTGTAAAGTTATGTCAGGTCACTAGCGTTGCGTTGTTGAAAATTTTAAAAAAAAATAGCAATTGATTATCAGCCCTTTAAGTTATTGAAATAGGTGAAAAAATTTTAAAATCGTTTCAGTGTAAAAATCTTACGAAATCCAATACTGATAAAGCTTTTAAAAGATTTCATGTTCAAACAACGCAACGCTAATGATGTCAGGTAAAATCTAAAAAGCTACTAAAAATTCGACTAAATAAGAAGGCTATTGATAATCAACAGCCTAATTCTTCTTATGCGGGCTGTACGGTACAAATCTCGAACCTTTTTCTGATGGATTTGAAACGTTTAGCAAGTTTGTCATTCCAAAGAGCCTACTCCTCCGCCCGTCGTCTGCACTTTGCATAAAGGATATATTTCTAATTTGTTGGAATCTAACTACCTATTTCCTGTTGCATCCCTTTAGAAGCCGTTTAATCCCTTTGCAAACCCTTTGAAGGAAGCATGTATTTGTACCTTTTCCTGGTGTACCAACCTTTTGTATCAGTTTCTGGTTTACCAAGTCCGATAAATCCTTCGTTGCAACTGCCTTGCTGTTTGGATATCAGATGAAGTAGAGAGCAATGGTACTCCGAGGGAAAAAGCCAGCGTGTTAGCTACTTAGCTACTTAGCTGCGATTTCCGTCCAGCGGTGGTTGTACCGGTTGGATAACGCAAAAGAGGGTGTATCAAAAGTAAAATAAAGGCGATGAGAATCGCTTAAACGAAAGTTGATTCCATCACCTACCCGAATACAAAGAGGCTGTCTCAACTTTTTGAGACAGCCTCTTTTGCTTGCGGACCGGACGGGAAAGGTTAAACCGCTTTAAGTTAATGAATCACAAGTACTTATTATTTTACTCGATTTTTTACTCGATCAACTTGCAAATCCTGACCAAATCTTACATGATTTGACAAAGGTTAACGTGTCTTTACAAAAGTAGGTTTTTGAAGTAAATAATTTGTCCTTCGGGTTACAAAAAATGAGCAATTTGAAAATGAATTAGAAATTGCTGTAAGTAGACCTGCCGCGAACTACCGTCTTTTGCTAATAAATTATTTTTGATCATTCCTGCTGTATTAATCCCACTAATAGAGATTAGGACAAAAGACACAATTCTACTAACAATTAAAACATATTATCATGTCAGATTAAAAAAAAGAACACTATTGTTAAGCAGAGGTAAGCAATTAAATTATTCGGCAGCAGCATAGTCATCTGAAATCATTAGAGATTGGTGAAGGATACTCAATTAAGGCCGCCTTCAAGCCTTCCTGTGAAAAATTGAGCAGTTCCCGGCTTTTTCTTATTGTCCAGAGAACATGAAAATCGGCTTCGGCGTATGATTCTGCGGTGTCTGGTTTTCTGGATTTCATTATCCGTATCTTATTATTGAAATATTTCCTGATATTTATTTTCAATCGCAACAACCTCTTCGTCTGCCAATTCTTTAAACTCCTTTGTCTTGACCCTTTCAGATAGTTTTCCGTTTCCTTGCTCCAGAAAGCGAACAAGCAGTGCGACTGTTTTGTCCGGCATTTCAAAAAAATTATCCAGATAATCCTTCATCAGATCATACTTTTCCAAGTATTCAACTTCTTCTGGAATAGTTTGCTCGATCGTTTGCTGGACGCAACTGTATAAAAACTCCACCTGCTTTGTTGCATCAAAATAGCGATAAAGATCAATCGTATCATTCAGCACTTCAACGTTATTATTTTTAGTAGGCTTCCATTCAATTAAATCAAGACGGGGTCTTGAAAAATTCTCCAATACCCGGCGATATTCATCAAGGCGTTCCAAAATAATGGCAGAAACCGGAAAAATAATTCCTTTTGAAACATACTTTTTTCTTAGTAGCACATGATGGATCAGGTAACGGTGAATCCTGCCGTTTCCATCTACAAAAGGATGAATGAAGACAAACCCAAAAGAAATCAGTGCTGCAGCTAAAACTGCATCAAATGAGCCATCCTTTTCCAATTTTTGATCGGTGGCGATTAATCCATCCATCAACACCTCTAAATCCTTCCATCTGGCTGAAATATGATCTGGAATCGGTGTCCCGTGTCGTCTATCATGTTCTCCAATAAATCCCTCTTGTTCCCGGAATCCCATTTTGGTAAACCTTGGATTATCTATTACGATCTGCTGCAAGCGGGTTAATTCTTCTTTTGTAACCGGTTTTTGACCCGCCTGGCCGATTGCCCGGCCCCAACGTTGCGCCCGGTTCTGCGGTGGTCTTTCACCTTCAATGGCATAAGATGCCTTTGAATCTTTTAATAACAGAAAGGCGGCTGTTCTTGCCATTACCTCAGGATGGATTTTTCCTATAATTTTGTTTATACGCTGTGATAAATCATGGCCGATATACTGTCCAAGCAAAGCAGTTTTTCTGATCATAGGACAAAAACCCTTCACACCAAGAAGGTTATTTCTTATGCGGTGTCTTTTGGATGATTCTATCCCGTGATAAGCATATTGAATAGTCTCATCGACCAAATCAATATAATTTCCTGTTGTCAGATCAGGAATTTCCAATTGAGCATCCGTCAGCCATTCGTACAAAAACCATATTTTTCTGCTATACTGCCCTGTTGGCTCTTCAGCAATTAATTTACTTATCTCTTTTGCATTCATTTTTTCAAATACCTTCTTTAATGCTCCCATTTCAATTCCTTCGTACTTTAATGCAAAAGTCAGGTGTCCCATCAGGGTATCTTCAGGCATATACCTGGGAGTAAAAACAATCCATTCCTCTGTTTTGTACTGCTTGTGCTTTTGGCTGATCAGAGCCAGAATGTCCGGAAGCGAGGCCTGTAAATTGAAAGCCTTGTGTATTGCACCATATCCAACTAAATACCCTTCTTCGGGCGCCGTTCTTTCCTGAAAAACTGTTATGAGTTGTGAAAAACTATTAATTTTCATTCTTTTCATGAAATTTAGTTATTCTAATTTATGAAAAACAATTACATTTTATGAAGAATGTTTACAATAAATGTGTATTTATGAAAAACGATTATTTATTACCCTACCTTGCTCTTTCAAAGCTCCCTATTTAATGGCCGGATTTTTGACAAAAGCAAAGAGTAATGGTCATACTTCTACAGCGCCCATGGAAAAAGTTGAATTAAAATTGAATGGTTTTATATGACACAGGTAGAGATCACTTGCATTTTTGATTTGGCAGTACGAGAGTTAATAAACATTTTCGGAAAATATAAAATATAAAAGGTAAAATCCTTGAGTCCGCCTATACCAATTTTTCTTCCAGTACACCTTTCCAGGCAACAAATCCTTTCTTCGGATCCGAATAATCATGAACGACCCGACTAAAATTAGTATTCTCCTTTTCCAGAAAAGCTTGCCTTCCTTTTTGTTTTATATCCTTGAGAATGGCTTCGATTTCACCAAGTGCAATTCGCAGAGATTCCCTTTTTTTATCTGCGTGCCAAATATACGTCGCCTCTTCGCTATCCAATGTTTCCCATACAATATGATATTTATTTTCACCGGCCAGTAAGAATAAAAAGGAGAATGGTTGTAGGACAAATCTCAGTTTCAAAACAGAGGCCTCGTGCTTTGATGAAAGATATTTTAGCTGCAAATAATGCCTGGAATTCTTAATGTTTAAAATGTCATCAATTAGTGCGGCTTCGGCTGAAAATAATTTCTTTCCTTCGCCATATGAAGGTAATAAATCCTCCATCGTATGGATGGTCTTATCATCGATAGTCCGGCCTTTACCTTTAAAAATTTCCCGCTTTACAAACTCAAATCGCACACTATCAATCATGTGACTGTTTATGCTATCAATTTCTTCTGACTTGGCCGTTGCAGATATGATCTGACTGTCCGTATATTTTACAATTATATTTACGGCAACTAATTTTTTCTTCAATGCTTTTGCGAAATAATCGCGTATGGCTGCAAATTCTGGCCTAATATCAGAGTTCGAAATTTCGAATACGATTTCCTGGGAGATTTCCTTAATGAAAATGGGAAACGAAACACTTCCAAATAAGAAATTGATTTTTCCAAAAGGCACTTTCATTGTTTTCAAAATAACATACTCGGCCGGAACCTGGTTTCTTCTATCATCCTTTATAGCTTTAGTTTCAATCAGGGGCTGATGTTTCAGGGTAACTGATCTTAGAAAACCATTTGTGTCCAGGCTTCTGAACTTTATTCTTTCAATGCCATAAAAATAAAATGACCCCTGTCTGCCATCTGTAACCCTGCTTAACGGAAAATCGTAATCAATAATTTCTGTAACCAATTTCCCTTCCTCTTCATCATAACTATTGATACGTAATTTCCAGACTATGCCATCTTTAAATTCTTCAACAGGCAATGGTAAATCGAGGCAATCAATCGATTGTAGAGTGCCGTTGGTGTTTATATAATAGCCAGCGCCTCGAAAAACCAATGCTATTTCTTCGAGATTTGTTAGTTGCCCTGACCATCAACTTCCGATAATATTTATTGCGCTCCTTAAACAGGTTGTTTAAGTATTCAATCCTGTAATCCCTGTAGTCATATATAACAGGAGCAACCAAGCTTCTCTGAACCCGCCCAATATATTGAACCAGTTTACCTTCAAAAGAAAATGGATAAGCCAGAATCAGGCAATCTAAAATGCCGATATCCGTTCCTTCTCCAATAAATTGACCGGTGGCGATCAATACCTGGAAATCGGCACTTTCAATTAGTTGCAGTTTTGCTTTCTTAGATTGTTCGATATCTTCTCCTGTCAATGTAATTGTTTCACAAGTGCCCTTCAGATATTGTTGCAATATATTAACATGGGCTTTGCGTTCCGTTAATACAAGTATTTTTCTGCCAGCCCTTACTTCACTTTTTATATTCTCCACGATCATTTCATTTCTTGCTGTATCATGAATAAGAATATTGATAAGTGTTTCAATCTTATCCGTTGAAGTATTAAACGGCGTAGATAGTTCTGTGTTTTGAACGGTTACCGATAATTGTTTATTCTGGTTTGCGGTTATAGGGATGATCACTTCATGAATTATATCGCCTATATAGATAAATATCAGCTTCTCATCCTTGTTTTTTCTTATCGGAGTTGCCGTAAACCCATACAGGTAATACGAATGAAAATGGTGTATCACTTCCCGGAATGTTTTAGCTGGAATATGATGGCATTCATCTACTATAATTGTTCCAAAAGCATGGTATAATTTGTCTGTGTCAGGCAGATTTGGAGTTAGCAGACTTTGTATCATCGCTACGGTAATTTGCTCCCCTATTTCATAGTTACCGCCTTCAATTCTTCCTATCTGGAATTTCGGAATACCAAGAAATGACTGAATTCTATCCACCCACTGATCAAACAATTGCCTACGATGAACGATAATTAAAGTAGGTTGCTGCTTTCGTGCAACAATTTCTAAGCCCATTACCGTTTTTCCTGCCCCGGGAGGTGCAACGATAACGCCAAAGTCTTTTTTATTAGTGATTTCAACAGCCTCTTGCTGATAATCATGCAATGAAATGGAAGATGTGTAATTAACAGGCTCTAGCTTCATTCTTTTATCCTCCAGCTGATACGCTAATTTTTGTTCATTACAATACTTAATCAGCTTGCGAATAATACCTCTGGGAACAACAATAGAATCCTCATCTTCCTTCACTATTTTGAAGTACATATCAGTACCATAAGTGCTTCTCCCGGTACGTTTCTTAATAAGATAATCTACATTCATAAAATTGAGATTATCCTTTAAATATTTTGCCACTAAGGGATTTAACCCAAAGCGTGGCAATATAATTTGGCTACTGAGAATGATCCGAAATGCTCCGTTCAATGAATTTACCACAACCGGTTCCTTAACTGAAGTGGTTTGCTTATTAACTTTAATAGCCTCATATAACTCATCCAGCGTTTTAGTTTTTATCTTTAGTATTGCTGCTAAAAATATCCATTGGTCAGGAAATGGCTTCAAATTTTCAGCGTTGATAAAACAGGCATTACCGTTCTCTATTGCCTTCTTTTGTAAGGGCAAAGCGATAAGATTACCTAAACCTTTGCCGGAATGGCCATCCTGGTTGGGAAAAAGCCTGTCAAAATTTGAGGTTTTATCCACTTTAGATATGACACTAGAAGATTTGAGCCAATGAATAAATAACTGCCTGCTTTTAAATGCCGGATACGGCTCTTCAAAAAACATCCAGACATGACCACCCGTGCCAGATCTTGAACGTTCCAGGTAAACAGGTAAATTATATTTTTCGCATTCAAGCATGAATGCCCGGCATTCATCAATCCACGGCTTGGATTTGGCTGTAGACTGATCAAAATCAGCCGCTATAAACCAAGATGTATTGTCCTGCAATAAGGGATAAACCCCGATAATTTCCTTTCCGTCCAGGTGGTTCTGAATTCTTTGATCCGTCAGCGGCGCATACTCTTTATTTTTAAAATCTTTTAATGTGCCTCCTTTTGCTTTGTGTAGTTTATATTGATCCCAGTCCAAAATATGCGCCGGCATATAGCCGCTTTTGCCATCCCGTTCCCAGCGGATAGCGAAGACATCCTCCCGGCCTTTAAAAAGCGATTTGAATATTTCCAGGGTTTGCGCCATCCTATTTACTTACAAGCAAAACTAAGATAAGGATAGCTTGCCTGTATACGGAAAGTCGTGTGAAGACCTGTAAGGAAATCCTGCTAAAATGATCGCAGATAGAGTAAAAACAAGAAACCCGCGACTAGCGCGGGATTGAGGTCTATTTTTGCGGACCGGACGGACCCGAACCTAATCCCCAATAAATTTATTATCAATATATTATCAACAACTCAATTTTGCTACTCCATGAATTACTCACGATCTTTTATGTCTTATAGTAATGCAAGTCGTGAAGCAAAAGTACCAATTTTACTTTCAGGCACAGCAGGTTTCAATTTGGATCAAAAACCATTTGGCCAAGAGAATATGAAAACTTAGCAGAAGAACCTGGTCCATTCTGATATCCCCAGAATTTGCGTATGCCGGCAAAAGTTGAAACCATCAATACAAGCTTTACATTAGCCTGGCCTCCGTCAATATCAAATTGAACTTTTATTGTATCACCCGGCACTTCACGATCGTCGAGTTCAATCACTAAGCGGTTGTTTGTAATCTCACGCACCGGCACTGATTTACCTCGTTTCGATACTTTCACCGCTGAAAGCTTCTCACCAAATCGTTCTCTGGTAATTTCTAAAAGCCAATTGTTGGAAGGCAGAATTTTGACTTCAGAAACGCTGGTTCTTTTTTTGTCGTTCAGTCCTTTCATACAGGAAGTAAAGCTCACCAGCGAAAAGAATGCAATTTTGATAAATGCTTTTGTCATGATAAGAAGCTTTAAAGGTGAAAACCAAAATGATCATCAGGGTAAATTGAAAGGAAGTACGGGTTCTCGCCTGCAGGCTGTTAAGAACGAAAGATGTGTCAGTAGTAATCTTCGCAATTTGCGGTTGATCGTTCCTGATTCTATCAAAGTTAGACAGCTGTGGAACTTTTGACCATACCACGATAGGGTGAGAGATGAGATTACTTGCAATTCGATGGACCAGGCTTTCAACCTCTATAAAAGAAACTCGAGTGGATTTTGGAGGCGTTGAATCTATCTTGCCGTAGTTATCGCGTTTTCATAGGAAAAGCCGAAGATAGTCTTCTAACTATGTAGAGCCGCTGAATCAAAAAACAAAAAAACTGCCGATGATATTGACTGTCAACGCTTGCGGAGAGAGCGATTCAAACCCTCGATACAGTTGCCCGCATAACGGTTTTCGAGACCGTCCCGTTCAACCGCTCTGGCTGCGGATGTAGTGGTCCCCCTGTTGACTAAATATCTCAGAGCTATGTCTGGCCGAAGCCAGGCAGCTACTGTCGAAAATGACAAAGGGAAATAAAAGAATTGTATCAGCGCGCCGTGGAAACGGTAAAGGCTGCTATGGAGGTGTTGAAAAAGACATGATTTTAATTATTATATAAAAGAAGTCGGGAGAGTTGCAGGTCTTCTTCACCCTGTTAAACATTCCTATTTCAAAGGAAGCAGAAATTATATTGAGACGAAGCCGAAATACGAATGGATTACTTCGCATACATGCAGAAGGTCTTTCTGTACAAATGAATTTTTAGCAGGAACCCCGGTAGAATTAATTATGAGAATTTCAGGGCATAAAAGTTTAAAGGATTTTTATAAGTATATTAAGATAGCACCTGAACAAGCAGGTCAAAGAATTAAAGAAATATGGAAAAACAGAGATGAAATTAAAATTAAAGAATGAGAAGTTAGAGTATTAGGAGTTGATAAAGCTTCTTGCTGTTCAATCAGAAGGTCTATTTTAAGTAGTTTTCTGCTTGTTTGAAAATCGTAACTATTTCTTTTAAGTTCGTTAGAAAAAGTTTTCGTATCAAACGCCTTACAATCGCACAGCCAATGAAGCTGTTGCATTACGTTACCCATCTCTAAAGTGGTTAGATAGAAATTTGGGACCTATACAAGCTCCGGAACGGCTTTGGGGTATATCAGCAAAGAGATGATAGTGTCCTATAAGATTGTGATAGTCAAGATGAATTTTATTAAGAATTTAAGCTAACTCAATTTAAGCGAACATTTGTGCGAGTCTCGCCATTTTTAAAAAATTGGATGAAAGTTCGGTGTCTTTATTAGTCATTTTACTTTCAAGCCGGCAGTTCTGATATTCAATGTTTTATGTTATATACGTTTCGTTTATCCGGTCGTGTGGATAAATACCAATATGATTAACTTCGGGACCTGATAACTAATTATGGCTTTGACTTAATGTTGGTGATTGTTTTTCAATTTTGAAGTTAGCTCTGATTACAGTGCCGCCGCTGGAAAAGAATTGTTTAAAATAGTATGGACTATTAGTAATTTCATCTGTAAGAATAACTTTTTTCTGAGGGTCGCCTAAATAATCGATTTCTCCGCAATTGCCGTCTAATTCATCAATGTTACCATCCACCTCAATACAACCTAAGCCATTGAAAAGGCATTGTAAAACTTCTATTGATAGCCCTACTTTCACCTTGGGCTAATTTTAGCATAACAGGGCTTGAACATTCATAACACCAAAATTTCCCTTCATCATCCTGACATCTGGCGGTAAAATTCCCATTTTTTGTAGCTTGCACAGCCGCATTATTCCATGGCCTATCAGGGGTGTACGAAAAGCCCCTGATGCCAATAGATCCAAATAATTCTTCAGTTGGGCCATCATCATGTTTAGTAATACATTCTATGGAAGTAAGCGTAACCTTATACCTAGTGTTAAGTTAACTATATTATGACGTATTAATAGTATATTTGTAAAACACTTTACAAATGATACGTTATACTGTTAAGTTAACCAAAGCGGAAGTAGAAGCACTGATGGCTATAATTAATAAAGGGTCACATACATCACAGACTTTCCGGGTTGCTTACATTCTATTAAATTGTGATGAAGGAAAGTATTCTCAGAAGGTAACCAATGAGCAGATAAGTAAGGTATTAAAAGTTGGCATGCGAA
>JBGSYC010000178.1:0-13294 GCA_041751095.1 Flavihumibacter sp. | reverse complement strand
CTGAACTGATCAGCGGAGAAATTAACAGGATTGCAAATAATTATGTCAGGTACTCCGGCTGGTTTAAACCCCCGGGTTCAAATAAAAGCTCATTGTAATCATTCCCATCCACCTTTTTAACAGTGGCGCACCACCACCTTCCCTACAAAAAGGAACTCAGGCATGATCATGCCAGTCCATATAATAATCTTTAACAATCAGCGTTTAAGCACTGAGATGTTGCTCATGGAAAAATAATTTATAACGATACCCGATCGCGGTTAATTGATGATCTGATTGCGTTTAGAAATGAACGTGAAAGCCGTTATATGGAATGAGCCGAACTGTGAGGGCGCAGCAATAAAGCCAACGTTTACATGAATTAACATCACCCCTATAAATTAATCCCTATTTTATGAGCTTAACTTTACGTACAGATTTTGGCTGCACTGAAGCCGTTATCGATGATGATTGTGGTCTGAAAAGATTCTATGAAGTAGCCCACATTCTTTCGGAAGACCTTCAAATATTATTTCTTCATAAATCAGATGATTTTGATTCCCTGATGTGGGAATTTAATTATAACAAGCAGAGTTTAACCTTGCATTATAATATATATACCGGTATCTCTATTTTTCCTAAAAGATTTCGCGAAGCCCGGGAAAATGAAAACCAGGCGGTAGTTGAAGTTGCCGGTTTTCTCGAAACAAAGCTCATGGTGAACACAGCAAAAAAATACTTTTCCTGAATTTCTAATCGCTTAGCCAAAGTGAAGCAATCTGTTATTGGGATTAGCATCCCGAGAAGCAGATTGCTTTTACACCATTGTGTATTGCCCGGCACCCCGGGATCAATAACTTTTTTCCTCAATCTTATCGAGAATAGTGCAATAACTGACATACCTGTCCATATGTACCAGCCCTGTATTCACGCCTTCTTTTACCGCACAGCCGGGTTCATTCATGTGCAGGCAGTTGTTGAACTGGCAGTCCTCAATCAGTCCGCGCATCTCAGGAAAGTAATGAGACAATTCATGCTTTGGTATATCTACCAGTCCAAGTTCCCTGATACCGGGCGTATCGATCACCTTTCCCTCAAAGGGAAGGTCAAACATTTCAGCGAAAGTAGTGGTGTGCAACCCTTTTCCGCTCCATCCGCTGACATCCTGCGTTTTAAGGCGTAGTTCCGGAAACAGCTTGTTTATAAAAGATGATTTCCCCACTCCTGAATGCCCGCTTAACAAAGTCACCTTATCTTTCAACTGCTCGTTTACGTTCCCGAGCCCGGTATTTTTTTCTATGCTCATAGACAATACCTTGTACCCGATCCGTTCGTACATTGCTTTCATGTCAGCAAGCTTTTCCTGCTCTTTCTTTTTATACAGATCCTCTTTATTAAAAACAATAACAGCCGGAATATGATATGCTTCGGCTGTAACCAGGAAACGGTCGATGAACCCTTGTGAAGTTTTTGGCTCTTTCAGGGTTGCAAAAAGCAAACACTGATCAAGATTTGATGCAACAATATGGTGCTGATTTTTATTGTGCGGGGAAACACGGACAATGTAATTTTTTCTGTCTTCAATGCCATCAATGGTAACGGTATTCTCAAGTTCATTCTCCAAAACGGCTTTAACGCGGTCACCCACAGCAATAGGATTAGTGGAAGTGATCCCTCCGATCTTGAAGATACCTTTGATCCTGGCCTGGAAGATTTTGCCTTCCCGGTCTTTTACAATGTACCAGCTTCCGGTAGATTTATACACCAATGCTTCCATCGCATGCAAAATAAACATTAGCCGCGGTTATTTCGCTATTTCGCAATCTTTTGAAGCGATCAGCAGGATTGACTATCGTCAGCTACGGGAGGGCAGGTGGTTAAGCGCTTCGATAGAATTTTTAATCGTTTGCATGTTTTCATCATTATACGCTTCATCGGGAATATACCTGGCAAATTTAACAGCATCGGCCATCCTTAGTGTTTGAACCAATGAAATGACATCGTCATTTAACATTCCCGATTCCTTTACAGAAAAAATTAGTTCCTCGCTGGTTTTCTGAGCTGTGGCAGATGACATTACCCGCGACATATAAGACCTGAGAATGTCATTCAAACGCGTGTAATATAATTTCACCTGGCCCTGCTGCGGCAATCGTTCTTTTCGCAATTCATCCAGCAAATGCATCGCTTCTTCAATCGGGGAAAGAAAAGGTTTCCCCGAAGGAACCGGCTGTTTATAACTAACTGCCTTTTTGCGTAAAAAATAGATCACTCCAAGCAGAGACAAAAGGGTTAATGCAGCAAGGGCCCAGTTCGCATATTTCGCATACGGATTGGTAACATCAAGGATATCCTTTATGTCATGGTATTCCTGGCTGGGATCAAAATCTGAGTATGCCACCGAAACGGGTAACGAATCGGTGAGGTAAGACGTGCCATTAACTTCGAGGGCAAGAGTAGGAATTACCCAGCGGCCCGAATCGAAACTTGTGATGGTAAGGGTCTGTTTATATGACTTACTTTCCATGCTTTTAGCGGAGTCTATTTTTGCCGATTCGATGAATTCAAAATGCGGAATTGTGTCGATAGGAAACCATTTGGCATCCGTTCCCATGGGTATGGAAGCTTCAAGCTGTAAACGGATCGGTTCTCCTATCAATATTTCATTTCTATCGATTGAAGCTTTTACCCTTACTGATTGGGCCATTGAAAAAATGGCAGTGCAGGTTAGCAATAACAGGCAGGCAAAATCACGGGTTGCTCTTGTCATTGTACGAGCCACCATAGCTGAACCTTTCACCTCCTTTCTTTTTTTAAGCATGATTTGTATCAGGCAATGTGCAGCCTTATGAGAGCTTCTGTCCAACACTTTCTTCCCTGTTGCGATCATTAACTTCTTCCTTTGAAAAATTTTTGTAGCACCTTTACATAATCTTCGTCTGTACGTACATGTAATAAGTCACTGCCGGCACGCAGAAAAATATTTTTGCACCATTCAGTGTGATAGAAGAACTTTTGCTGATAGTGCTGACGTACCAGGTAATCATCGGTATCCACCCATCGTGAAGCCCCCGTTTCCGCATCTCTGACCTGAACCAGTCCCGCTTCAGGTAATTCCATCTCCATTTTATCGTACACTTTAATACCAATTACATCATGCTTTTTCCCGGCTACTTTAAGTGCGTCGCCAAAATCCTCATCAAGAAAATCACTCAATACAAATGAAATGCTTTTTTGCCTGCTGGAATTATTAAAGAAACGAATCGCCTCGCTTACCCTCGTTCCTTTTCGTTTTGGCTCGGCAGTCAGCAATTCGCGTACTATGTAAAGCGCATGCTGTTTGCCTTTTTTGGGAGGAATATATTTTTCCACCTTATCGCTGAAAAAAACCACCCCCACCTTGTCATTATTACTGATTGCAGAAAAAGTAAGCACTGCACCTATTTCTGTCACGATATCTCTTTTTCGTGCGTGAACGGTTCCAAACAAAGAACTGGCGCTTACATCAACCATCAGCATCACAGACAATTCCCGCTCTTCTTCAAACAACTTGGTAAAAGGGTGTGAAAAGCGGGCACTTACGTTCCAGTCAATAAAACGGATATCGTCTCCCGGATCATACTCCCTTACTTCGCGGAAGCTCATACCCCGGCCTTTGAAGGCAGAATGATATTCGCCCGTAAAAAGGTGCTGCGTAATCTTCTTGCTTTTTATTTCAAGCTCTTTTACCTTTTTTAGTATTTCCGCTGTCGTTAACATTTTAAAAACGCTGATGATGAAAGATGGCCCCTTGACATCCCATTTGATTAATCCTGTATGCAGCCTCTCCTGTACTTATCCCGCTTCCCCGAACAAAACCTAAGGTACCGGTATAGCCCGTAAAATCTCTTCAATAACATTTTCAACGGTCACGTTCTCGGCTTCGGCTTCGTATGTAAGTCCGAGCCTGTGCCGAAGCACGTCTCGGGAAATGGTTCTTACATCTTCAGGAATAACATATCCGCGTTTACTCAGGAACGCATTGGATTTGGATGCCAGCGCCAGATTAATACTTGCGCGGGGTGAACCACCGTAAGCGATTAAAGGCTTTAGTTTCTCTAACCTGTACTTCTCCGGGTTCCGTGTCGCAAAAACAATGTCAAGAATATAACTTTCCACCTTTTCATCCATATAAATCTCCCTGGTAAGATCCCGTGCCTGCAGTATTTCCTGTACGGATACCACCTGTTCTATTGCAGGAACCCTGATTCCCTGCGTATTCTGCCTGATGATCATTTGTTCCTCCTGTTTGGATGGGTAGCCTACAATCACTTTCATTATAAACCGGTCAACCTGCGCTTCAGGGAGAGGATAGGTGCCTTCCTGTTCCAACGGATTTTGGGTGGCAAGTACAAGAAATGGCTCATCAAGTTTGTAGGTCTGTTCTCCAATGGTCACCTGTCTTTCCTGCATGGCTTCAAGTAAAGCGCTTTGCACTTTCGCGGGTGCCCTGTTGATTTCATCAGCAAGAATAAAATTTGCAAAGATGGGCCCCCTGCGAACGATAAATTCGCTTTTCTGCTGGTTATAGATCATGGTACCGATTACATCTGCCGGGAGCAGATCCGGGGTAAACTGTATCCGGCTGAATTTTGCATGAATGGCCTGGGCCAGCGATTTAATGGTTAACGTTTTAGCCAGTCCGGGAACACCTTCAAGTAAAACGTGGCCATTGCTTAACAAACCGATCAGCAACCTGTCTACCATATATTGCTGCCCCACAATCACCCTGCTGACCTCATCCCGAAGCCGGTCAATAAAAGCTCCGCTGTATTGTATTCTTTCATTGATCTGGCGGATATCCTCTGCGGTCTGCAACATAAATAACTGGTTATGATTATACTGAACTTAAAAAAAGAATTTGCAAAATACGCACATCTGGTGGCAATTCCTTTGCCAAGGTTAGCCTAAACCGAAACATTTAATTAAGCCTAACAGTTTTGTCTGAGAAATACGTAAATATGTTACATTTGAAATCTAAAACGAGTTTATGCAAAGCACTTTCAAAAACGTCATCATTGTTCTATGCGTTGTGAGCGTTTGTTTTTTTTCAGGCTGCCAAAAGAAAGATCCGCCTTCCACCAAATCAAAAACACAATTGATCACCCAGGCTCCCTGGAAATTCAGCCAGGCAGGAATCGACCAGAATAACGACGGTGTAATTGATATCTCTTTGCCACCTGGAATCCTCCTGGCGTGTGCAACTGATAATCTCTTTTTGTTTAAAGAAGACCTTTCGGGTGTTATTGACGAAGGCCCGACTAAATGCAGCGCAACTTCACCCCAGATGTCTCCCTTTATGTGGAAGTTCCTGAATAACGAAACTGAGATCGATTTTTCCACTCCTATTATTGCGGGAATCGGCGGCACCGCAAAAATTGTCGAATTAAGCGAAACAAAATTTACCTTATCAAAAACTGTCAGCGTTAAGGAATTCCCCTTCCCTTTGCCCATCGTTGCAGTATTGGTTCATTGATAAATCAGGCCATTATACCTGTTTCACAAACAACTGTTGACGAGCTTAACCTTAACAAGCTAATAAAGAAGGCTGAGGGCTGAGGGGGTATTTTGCTTTTAACTTTTTCTGAGTATCTTACATCCTGGTTCAACACACCGCCGGTTTTAGAAATATGTCTATTTCAAATAAAAAATAGTTTTTCCGGAAGGTCTGCGCTGCCAAAGTTTTAATCTACCCTACAATATTATGAAGTTAAGCACCTTAAAATCAGTTCTCTTTATTGCTCTCCCGTCTCTCTCGCTGCTTATTTCCTGCGGGAAGAGCAATCCTGCAAAATCTAAAGTTGAATTGATCACAGCTTCTTCGTGGAAGTACAGTACAGCCGGAGTAGATCAGGATGCTAATGGGACTGTGGATTTGCCGCTTCCCACAGGAACGCTCGCTACTTGCGATACAGACAACGTGATTACTTTTAAATCAGACAACACTGGTGTTGTCGATGAAGGCGCCACAAAATGTTCAGCTTCCCTTCCGCAGACAAACCCCTTTACATGGAGCCTGAAAAATAATGATACAGATCTTAATATTTCAACATCTGTATTCGCGGGCATTGGCGGCGACGCTAAAATCCTCGAACTAACAGATTCAAAATTTACCCTGTCAAAGCAAATTACCATGCAGGGGATTCCTTTCCCGGTAACTATCATTGCTACATTGGTACATTGATGCCGACGGGATTACCCGATGGTAATCCCCGGATTTATCATGACAGGTATTTCCCAACGATTGGCACCCTGCGTCCTACGCCAAAGGCTTTGCTGCTGACACGGATAATCGGGCAGAACTGGTTCCGTTTATATTCGTTTGTGTTTACCAGTTTCAGGATGCGATACACCAATGCTTCGTCTATACCCAAAGCAATGATCTCCTTTGGACCTTGTCTTTTTTCAATATATTGATATAATACTTTGTCGAGCACACTGTAATCGGGTAAGCTGTCGCTATCTTTTTGGTCGGGCCTGAGTTCCGCGGATGGAGCTTTGCTTAGTATATTTTCCGGAATCACCGGGTATCGGCGATTGAGGTATTTTCCCAGGGCATACACCTGCATTTTATAAACATCTCCGAGTACGCTTAAACCACCCGCCATATCGCCGTACAATGTTCCGTAACCGGTTGCGAGTTCACTTTTGTTGGAAGTATTCAGTAGGATGTAGCCGAATTTATTTGCAATAGCCATCAGCAGGTTTCCACGCGTTCGGCTTTGGAGGTTTTCTTCCGCAAGGCCAAAGGGAAGATCCCTGAATACTGGTTTCAGGGAAGTAAGAAATGTGTCATAAACGTTTGCGATCGGGATGATATCATATGGATTCCCCAGGCTTTTGCTAAGCTGTTCGGCATCACTTACCGAATGCGTTGTGGAGTATTGTGAAGGCATCAGAACCGCTCTTACATTTTCCTCTCCAAGCGCCTCGCAAGCCAGCACCAAAGTCACAGCGCTGTCTACTCCGCCGCTGCTTCCAAGAATAGCTTTTGTAAAATCCATTTTATAGAAATAGTCCCTTATCCCAAGAACTATCGCCCGGTGAATCTGCCCGATGTTGTTTTCATCTATCAGGTATTCGATGATCTTCTCGGGGTCTTTGAGTTTCGATACCCTCATATCTTTATTAAAAGAATACTCAACCGGATGCTCCTGGCCGGGTGCAACGGGTTGCATGCCATTATTGGTGTATGGAAGTTTTTCAGTTTCTAACTGTACCTCTGGTGTATCCGTTAGATGTGATTCACCGGCAAAACGACTGCGTTCTTCCGTTATCTTTTTCGTTCCCTCATTTTCCATCTCTTCTCTTTTGCCTGCCGGCCGAGGTGAAATTTCCGGCAAAAAATTACCTGCCGGTGTTAGCACTGCATTATAGTCTGTGAGCTCAACTACCTGAAAGTCTTCTTCAAAATATTTCATTTCATATCTTACGGTTCCGGATGCATCAATGACAAGGCTGCCTCCGTCAAAAACAATTTCTGTCTGTGAGCCAACTGCATTACAATAAAACATGGGCAGCTTATATTTAAGTACATTGGCACGAACAACTTCTTTGCGATCATCGTCATGATCATAATCAAATGGCGATGCAGAAATGTTTACCATAATATCGGGTTGCTGTTCCATTAATTTATCCATCGGGCAGACTACGTACAACGGGTTATCGCCGATGTTCCAAAGGTCTTCACATATCGTTAGCGCTATTTTTTTTCCTTTAAAGGGGATAACATTCCAACTGGTTCCCGGCTCAAAATAACGGTATTCATCAAACACATCATACGTAGGCAACAAGGTCTTATGAGCCACTCCTTTGATTTCATTTTCATATAAAAGGAAAGCGGAATTGTACAGGTCTTTACCGTATTTAGACGGGTTTCTCTCCGGTGAACCAACGATGACGCCTATGCTGCCGGCATGGGCTTTTAGCAGGTCTATGCTTTCCCTGCACTTGTTAATGAAATCATTGAATTCTACAAAGTCTCTTGGCGGGTAGCCACAGATGCACAATTCAGAAAATATGATAAGGTCTGCTCCTGCTTTTTTTGCCTGGCCGATCGCTTCAACAATCTTATCTATATTTCTTTCAAAGTTGCCGATGTGATAATTCTGTTGTGCTAATGCTATCTTCATGTGCTATAATTTTCTTAAATGAAAGCATATAACCAGCCCTTTATAAAAGTACAAAAGATAAAGCTTGAACTTTACGTTTAAAAGAAAAACCGGAATATCCCGGCATTGTCCCGCTAAAAGGTCATGATGTTATTTAATAGATTTATGGAAATGAATTTCAGAAGGTTTGTACGACCTGTATGTATAATACTGACGGCTGCTGTTATCTATAGTTGCAATAACGGAGATTCTCCCGATGTGTCACACATCAACGTCAGCATAAAGATTGGGCGCTTTGAAAAATTCCTCTTTGAAAGATTAGACACCAATAATATAGAGCAGGGCATTGCACAGCTCCAATCCGCCTTTCCTCATTTTACAAATGATTTTGTAACCAACATTTTAGGACTTCCCGGTGTGAACCCGGGGTTATCTGATTCGGCAAAAGCATTTACGTTATCGGAAATAACGCGGTTCATCAGATTAACAAAGCCAATCTACGATTCACTGTCCCGCAAATTTTCAGATATCAGTGATCTTCAAAAAGAGCTGACGCAGGCCTTTACCTATGTAAAATATTATTTTCCCGCGTATACAGTTCCATCCATACTAACCTATATAGGCCCTTTCGATGCTCCTGCGATTGCGATTACCACTGAATCTCTTGCCATCGGCCTCCAGTTGTATGCAGGAAAAGATTTTTCGTTCTACACCAGCATGCAGGGACAGGAGCTCTACCCAATGTATATATCGCGCAGGTTTGAACCTCAGTATATCCCTGCAGATTGTATGAAAGCAGTAGCAGAAGACCTGTACCCTGATAAAAGCCGGGGGAGGTCATTAATTGAACAGATGATTGAAAAAGGCAAGCAATGGTATATGCTGGACCTGTTTCTTCCCGGAGAACCGGATAGCCTGAAGACCGGGTACACGCAAAAACAGTTACAGTGGTGTAAAGACAATGAAGGATTGATCTGGAATTTTATCCTTCAGGGAAGTGATATTTACACTACTGAGCCTGCACTCATTAAAAACTATATTGGTGAAGCACCCAATACGCTTGGAATGCCCGGGTCTTCGCCAGGGAATATCGGTCAGTGGATAGGCTTAAATATTGTACAAACGTTCGCTTCAAAGCATCCCAAAATGACTTTGAAAGACATATTAAGCACAGACCCTGTTAAATTGTTTACAGATGCCAGATACAAACCGCGGTAAATAACGAGTCTTTGTGCTATGCCGCAATCAATTCAGGTGGTTTTTCCCCGAGCTTTTTCATCATTCTGAAATGAGAGGCAATCGATTCCGACATTGTAGGGTATGTGTTATAGGGAAGATTAAATTCTTCACAGGTTTGTTTAACAATCTTGCTGATTGCGGGATAATGAACATGGCTTATGCGGGGGAAAAGATGATGTTCTACCTGAAAGTTCAAACCGCCGACATACCAGTTTATAGCACTGTTTTCGGGAGCAAAATTTGAGGTGGTTTTCACCTGGTGTGCAGCCCATTCATTTTCCAATTGTTTTGGATTGATTCCGGCTATTTCAAACTCCGCATGTTCCACCACATGTGCCAACTGAAAAACAAGCGCCAGAACAACGCCCACAGTAACTTCCATGACCGCATATCCTATTGCCCATTGCTTTGCACCAACAAAATAAATGGGAATGGCAACATAAAAAAGCGCGTACAGGGCCTTACTTACCCAAAATACAATATGCTCCTTTCTACTCATTTTTTGTAATGGCGTAGAATTGATCTTTTGTTTAAAATATTTAGTGAAATCCATCAAAAACACCCAGGCAGCATACGAAATTGCATAGACAAAAATTACATAGAGGTGCTGAAAACGATGGGCCGGAACCCATTTTTGTGTAGAGCATTGACGAATGATCGGGCTCTTTGCTATATCATCGTCAATTCCGTCCACATTGGTGTATGTATGATGAATGATATTGTGCTTGAATTTCCATATGAAAGCGTTACCACCCAAAGCGTTAAGGCTGAGCCCTACCACGTCGTTTACCCACTTTTTACTTGAGTAACTGCCGTGACAGGCATCGTGCATAACATTGAAACCAATACTTGCTATGATCAATCCAAGGAGAGAACACAACGATAATGCGACAACCACATCAAATGTGGTACTCAGTAATGCTATGTAAATGATTATCGCTGACGGGATAAGGATAATCGCTTTAGAATATAATTTCCAATTACCAGTCTTCTTTATATTATTTGTTGTGAAATATTCATCAACATTGGACTTTAGTGTGTTAAAAAAAACACTCTTCTTGTTAAAAGTTATCTTAGACATGTGACTATTTTAATCAGAAACCATTATGGAAATTTATAAGGATATTGTATACCTGCAAATTCTAAGCGGGGATTGAAGATAAGCGTATTTTCGCCGCTTAAATTTTTCGTTTGAATTTAAAAGAGGCAAATATGGCAAAACTATAACAAACACTTAAACGAATACACGCTCATATAACTCTTTAAGCCAATATAAGGCGTCACATATAGAAATTGAATTGCGGCTTTAGCCATTGATGATGCATATGGGAAAATAAGCATATCTGTCACCGTGAAATTATTTCCCCAATGTTACTAACGCTAATATATATATCCGACTATTTTGAATAAGGTACTGATAAGGCTCAATCTTTGTGAAGCCGGGCCCAGTATATCAGTAGAATCTGGCCCGGGAAAAGCCGGAGCCATGCTAATATCGCCTTTCCACAAAAAGCATCATCAGTGCAGGTAACTGTTTGTATCAGGTAAATGTGGGCGGGGATAAATGCTATCAGCATACCAATTATAGCGTAAAGCCCGGTTTTGCGGGTCACCGGAAAAATAATCAATACGCCTGATATAATTTCAGCAATGCCGCTTAAAACGATCACCTGGGAAGAATAGCCTGATATAAACAAGGGTATCACACGCAGGTAAAACTCCGGGTGTACAAAATGATTTATTCCTGCGCCTATATATACCGCACTCTGAAGTATCAGGCTTACGTTCTTATACCTGCTGCGGGTACTACTGCGTTGATTCATTAAATTGGATATCAGCATGCTGCCTATTTTCAGCTACTTCCCACAGCATTACGATCTAAAGTTGTGAATGTGCTACCGGCGTATTTTTTCTTTAAACATCTTTCTGGTTTGCTGAAGATCGGCAATATCTTTAAATGCATCCTTTGGCACAAGGAAAAATGAACGGCTGTTGAAGTATAAATGAAAGAAATATGGACTTTCCAGAAAAGCGCTGAAAGCTTTGTATGGCCATGACTGTGACCCTAATTTGTTTTGTAAAACCACTTCATCATCCTGGATGGTCATTGAAAAATCGTCCTGAAACGTCTGGGCTTTTTTATATATACTGCCGGGCAGTATCTTCCAGAAGGTCAACATCAGCAAAAACCATAGCAGGGAAAAAAGCAGGAATGCCAGTGGCTGGATTTCTTTGAGATAAAACAAAACGGCCGAGGTTATGGCAAATATATTCACCAGCACCAGGAGAATCTTAACTTCCGGCCGGGTCAGAAAATGATAACGGAGGGCCTGAAGAACCTGCTTTTTGTCGTATTCGAAGTAAATTGTCATATGTTATTCCCCGGACGAAATTAGAAAATCAACCCTTGAAATCGGGTGGTTTCCCTAAATATATTATTGTTTTCCAGCATGGACTAAAATTCAATTATATGGAGGAAAGAACGAGTACAGACGCTGGCAGGAAAGTTCCATTTGCAATTACGCTCAACATTATTAATTCCAGTATGAAGTGTGGAATTGCCCCCTTCAATGTATCCCTGTGCACTTTGAGCTCTTCCGGTCGCCAGCCTGTCACCTGAACAGGTATTGATTAGTTCTTCTCCGGTTCTACAAAAACGAAAAAAAAATTTGTAATGAGCAGATGATTAGTATTTTGCTTTCGGCGGAAATATTGACCAGCCGGAATATGAAGTAGTTTTTAGATCAGGACGAACACTTAATCAAAAAATAATGGCATGAAAAAAACATATCGATGGGGTATCATAGGAGCTGGCAATATTGCCGGCAAATTTGCCTCCGCTTTGAATTACACCAAATACGCCGAATTATACGCTGTTGCTTCACGAGACGGAGGTAAAGGCGATCAGTTTGGGCAAAAATATGGTGCAACGCGTGTATACGAAGGTTATCATCAACTGGTGGAAGACCCCGAAGTTGATATCATTTATATAGCAACCCCGCACGCTTTTCATTGCGAACAGGCTATTTTATGTCTGCAGCACAAAAAACCGGTGTTGAGTGAAAAACCGATGGCTTTGAGCTTTGACCAGGTTAACCTGATGGTAAATACTGCGAGGAGCCATAATACTTTTCTTATGGAAGGTATGTGGTCGAGATTCATGCCTTCCATAAATAAGGTGCTTGAATTAATAAAAGAGGGAATCATTGGCGATGTGAAGCATGTAAGAGCTGATTTCAGCTTTGAGGCTCCGTTTAACCCCCAGGGCAGGCTGTATGATATAAAATTAGGAGGAGGCTCCCTCCTCGACGTTGGTATTTACCCTCTTTTTCTCACTACTCTCCTTTTGGGCGAGCCATCGGTAATTCAATCGCTGGCGAAACTTGCAGCTACCGGAGCGGATGAGTACTGCAGTATGCAGTTTCAGTATCCTGGTGGCCAGACAGCCAGTATCTTCTCCGGGATCACTTTCAAAAGCACTTTGGGTGCTTCCATTACCGGTACAAAAGGTATTATTTATTTACAGCCGCCCTTTTACAAGGCAACCAGCCTCAGGCTTGAGCTCCATAACGGCGCCGGTAAGGAATTCACTTTTCCCCATGAGCATAACGGCTTTGAGTACGAAATCAGGCAGTTGATGGAATGCCTTGACAAAGGTGATACCGAGTGCGCATTGATGCCCCATGCCTTCAGTTTGTCAATGGCAAAAATAATGGATACTGTAAGAGAGCAATGTGGGATTGTGTACTGATCGTTTGATTATAATTCAGTTGCGAGCTACCAGCTAAAGTTTTCCGGTGTGCAATATTCCCGATAATTGACCGGATTAAAGGTCAAACACATAGGGTAAAACATCCATCCATCCGCTATGTGACGGGTGGATGTTTTTTTACCACGTGTTAACTGCATCCCATGCTGTTTCCACA